>JBMOEW010000012.1:0-71624 GCA_049314555.1 Caulobacterales bacterium | reverse complement strand
GTGACCAATGTCACACCAAGCGTGCGTCGATCAGGGTAGAAGCGGGTGTCTTCGATGCCTTCAGGGAGTGTGGCGTTGGAGCGGCGACGAAAAATCTACACGGTGCGGTGCTCAACCCATTGAACATTGTCCGACGATCGCCACGTAAGTGAAACAAGTAGTGAGTGGAAGGAGAAAAGTCGTGTTTTGGTTTGGGTTGACAGTTTCGATGTTGGTCGTCGCCGCCATTAGCGTGGTTGGCGGAATGATCGTCTCGGACTGAACGTCAAGTAACCAACAGTGTGTTTGGGGAAAGCCCTGAAGGCCACCCCCAAATGGAGGAAATTATGTTCTGGACACCGATCGCCCTGTCCATGTTAGCGATCGTCGCCTTGTCGGTTATTGCCGGCATGGTCATCTCGGGTGCCAAGCGACGCCACGACTCTGAAGACACCCCGGTCATTCCGACCCCCGACGATATCTATTAGAGGCAACGGTCTTGCTGCGACCGCCCGCCGCGGACGCCGCTATTTGTCGATGCGCTTTACGGGTTGCCGCCCCGCGATTTCATGTCGAAGATGTGAAAAACGGGGGCCCTTGGCCGTGGCCGACATTCGCCGGATTGCACAGCGTGACATTGATGCAGTGGCGCGCCTCTGCGCGATGAGCGCGGCCGAAGACGGCGAGCGCTATTGCGCCATGGACGCAGATCACCTTCGCCTGCACGCGTTCGGCCCTCACCCGATGTTTGAAACCTGGATCGCCGAGGCACCTATACCTGGCCGCCCGAACCTGCAGCCTGTTGGCCACGCGATCGCCACCCGCGGCTACGATGTGCGCCACGCCGTCGCAACCCTTGTTCTGGCGCAGCTCTACGTCATTCCAGAAGTGCGCCGCGACGGCGTTGCGCGCCAGTTGATTGCGGCTGTATCCTTCCGCGCGATGGAATTGGGGGCCCGCGAACTGATGATCACCACCGGTGTGGAAAATGCCGTTGCCCGGCGATTTTTCTCCGCCGTCGGGGCCAAAGAACAGACCATGGCCGTCTACGTGATGGAGTCTGATGAGGTGGAATGGTTGGCGGCCGAAGCGCGCTAGGGTCGTTGGTTCCGATCGACGTCAAGCGACGTCGGTTTCCACTTCGTATTTGGGCAGGTCTGCCTTCAAGGTCTCGTAAAGCCGGCTCACAAAACTATCGGCGTCCTCGTCCACAAAGTCGTCGAAGTAGTCGTCGAGCGCGCTTTCAAACAGATACTCGCCGTCCTCGGCCATCACAAAGCCCAGCTCTTCTTGGGCGACCGTATGTGCGATTGTGATGGCGGGGCCTTCCTCCGGCTCGTTTGTGATCACAAAGCTCAACCGGCGGCTCTGCAACCGCAGCAGGATTTTGGGCAACACGGCCTGCAGCGCGGCCAGCTGATCGAAGTCTTTGCCGGTGTCCTCCAAGGAGGCGCGCAAACGTTGCCGCGCAGCGTCCACGTCGTCGTCAAAACCCATGCTGCTTTCCCCGTCGTGCGAAATCACTGCCCTCAGGCGGCATCGGCCAAACTCTGAAAGATTGCCCATCCGCCCAGGCGATCAAGGCTGGGGTCACACACCCGTTCAGGGTGGGGCATCATGCCCATGACCGTGCCGGCCGCATTGATCACCCCGGCGATGTTGTTCATGGACCCGTTTGGGTTATCCACATAGCGCAAAGTGACCAGACCATCGCCATCGAGCTGGGCGATGGTTTCGGCGTCCGCGGTAAACCGCCCGTCGGCATGCGCCACAGGAATAACAGTCTCGCGGGTTGACCCGTAAGCCGCCGTGAAGGGCGTGTTGGCGTTTGCGATATGCAGGGTTGTTTCGCGACAGACAAACTTCAAGCCCGCGTTGCGCAGCAAGGCGCCGGGCAAAAGTCCGGTCTCGCATAGGATCTGAAAGCCGTTGCAAACCCCCAGCACCCGCGCCCCGCGCGCCGCATGCGCAACGACCGCGCGCATGATCGGGCTGCGGGCAGCCATCGCCCCGCATCGCAAATAATCGCCATAAGAAAAGCCGCCCGGCAGCACCACCAGATCCACCCCGTCGGGCAGGCTGGTGTCCTTGTGCCAGACCATGCTTGGCCGGTGGCCGGTGACGCGCTCCAAGGCCACCGCCGCATCGCGGTCGCAGTTGGAGCCGGGAAAGACGATGACTGCGGATTTCATGGCTCAGTGCTAGCCTGCGTCGGCCCTCTTATGCAATGATTTGTGAAGCTGCCCCGTGCGGTTGGAGTGCCCTTATGCCACCAGCTTTGCTTGCAATTATAGTCGCATCCGCCGTCGCGGTCATCGTCCTGGCGGTTGTGCTGATGCAGACCAGCCAAGACCACCGCTAGCCGTTAGGCCGCTATGCGGGGGACTTCGGCGCTGTGTACAGGGGCGCTGTGTACAGGCCCGTCAGCGATTCAGGCGATCAGCGGCCAGCGCGCCGGTCACGATCAAGGTGGCGCACGATCAAGGTGGCGCACGATCAAGGTGGCGCACGATCAAGGTGGCGCACGATCAAGGTGGCGCATGATCAAGGTCGCGATAGCGGGCGTGATTGGGGTGGTGGCGGCGATTGATCCGGCCACGCCGGTCGTTCCCAGGCTTCGGGTGGCCTACCCATCCGCCTGCTGTCTAGACGCGCGCGCAGATCCTCCAAGTCAATTTCGGGACGGCTTGCCGGGTCGATCTTGCCACGCGCGATCAAATCCGACCTAATCTCTTCGAACGACAGCGGACCCAGTATATCTCGTGCCGGCTGCGGCGGCTCTGGCAACACAGGCGGCTCTGGCAACACAGGCGGCGCGACCTGCTGGGCCGTCGCAGTAGACAGTCCAATCCCAAGCAATAATGGCCCGAGCACAAGCGCCAGGCGGGCGATCACCCCCTAATCTCCACCCGGTAACTTTCGATCACGGTATTGGCCAGGAGCTTCTCGCACATATCCCGGACCTGAGCTTCCGCCGCCGCCGCATCCTCGCCCGCAAGGTCGATCTCAATAACTTTGCCGACGCGCGCCGCTTCCACGCCGGCAAAACCGAGCCCAGTGAGCGCCTGCGCCACCGCTTTTCCCTGCACATCCAAAACGCCGGGCTTCAGACCCACCGTGACAATCGCCTTCATCACCCATCGCCTTTCAGTGGACTGCGTCGCCGCCGCCGGCAACTTTCAGAATGCCCAACCGGCGAGCAACTTCGACATACGCCTCAGTCACATTACCGAGGTCTCGCCGGAAGCGGTCCTTGTCCATTTTCTCGTTGGTACGGGAATCCCACAGCCGGCAGCTGTCCGGGCTGATTTCGTCCGCCAGAACAGTGCGCACCATATCGCCTTCATACAGCCGGCCGAACTCGATCTTGAAGTCCACCAGCTTGATGCCAACGCCCGCAAACAGGCCAAACAGGTAATCATTGACCCGCAGCGTCAGCGCCATGATGTCATCGATTTCCTGGGTCGAGGCCCAATTGAACGCGGTGATGTGCTCCTCGGCGACAATCGGGTCCCCCAGAGCGTCGTTCTTGTAATAGAACTCCACAATCGAGCGGGGCAGGGGTGTTCCCTCTTCAATTCCCAAGCGCTGCGACAACGAACCGGCTGCCACATTGCGGCAAACCACCTCCAGCGGGATAATTTCCACTTCCCGCACGAGCTGCTCTCGCATGTTGACCGTCTTGATATAGTGCGTCGGCACGCCGATTGCGTTCAGGTGTTGCATAATGAAGCCAGAGATCTGGTTGTTCACAACGCCTTTGCCCTCAAGGATAGCCTTCTTTTGGGCATTAAACGCCGTGGCATCATCTTTGAAGTACTGGATGAGCGTGCCTGGCTCTGGTCCTTCAAACAGAATCTTTGCTTTGCCTTCATAAATTTTCTTGCGACGGGACATATAAAAGCGCCTCCGAAGCGCCGTCGCCGCGATCCTGCGGCGGGCGCGCGCGTGATTTTCGAAAAAGGATTCGCGCGCAGACAAACACTCTACGGCACCTCGGCCCCGATCTCAATCTTCCCCCGCTGTAGCCGCGCGGCCAAAGCCAAAACGCCCCTAGCGCTCGGGGCCACAGCGCCCTATTTGGGATCGATGAGGCGCTTTGCTTCACGACGACAGCGCAAGAGGCGATAATGAGTGGGTTTGACGAACGCGAACGCGCCCAGGAAACAAAGTACCAGCTGGACCAGGAACAAGAGTTCAAAGCCCATGCCCGTCGCGCCAAGCTGGTTGGCCTCTGGGCGGCAGAGCAAATGGGCCTGTCCAAGGAAGAGGGCGAAGCCTACGCCAAAACCGTGATCCTGGCGGACCTGGAAGAGGCCGGCGAAGACGATATCTTCCGCAAAATCCGCAAGGACCTGGACGACAAGAAAGTCGCGCAAACCGATCACCAAATTCGCGCCCGCATGAGCGAATTGCTCGAAACCGCACGGCTGCAGGTGAAAGAAGGCCGTTAAAGGCCTTCCCCGCGCCGCGCTTGGCCCTAAGGTGGCCTTATGGCCGAGAAGGAAACCCGACTCCAACTGTTCAAGCGCGCCCTCGCGCAATCCACCCGTGCGCTCGCCGGCGAAGAAGACCTCGAAGTGGTTTTCGGCGCGGAAGGTCCCCGCATGTCTGCGGGACGGGTGGTTTTACCGCATCCCCCGCGCGCTTTGTCCCCGCTCGATGCCGCCCGCTTACGCGGCGAAGCGGATGGATTTGCCTTACGCCTGGCCCACCATGACGAGGCCGCCCACAACCGCCATCGCCCGGAAGGGGCCCAGGCCCGTGCCTTGTTTGATGCGGCTGAAGAAATGCGCTGCCACGCCCTCGGGGCAAATGCTCTAAAGGGCGTTGCCAACAATCTAAGCGCGGCCTTGGTCGAGCGCGCCGAAAAGCGCGGCTACAACCGGATGGCCGATCGCACATCAGCCCCCCTGGCCGACGCGTTGGCCCTGATTGTGCGCGAACGGCTCACTGGCCTGCCAACGCCCCCCGAGGCGCAAGGCGTTGCCAACATCTGGCGCGACACCATCGAACAAAAAGCTGCTGCGACCCTGGACCGCCTGTCCGGTGCCGCCGAAGACCAAAAGGCGTTTGCTGCGCTCAGCCGCGGCCTGATCCGCGACCTCGATTTGGGCGACGAACTCGGCCAGGACGATCAATCCGATCAAGATCCAGACGCCCCAGATCAGCCCCCACAGCCCCCTCAGCCTCCGCAGGACGGCGGCGATGATGGCGATGATCAGCCAAGTCCCGCCGATATGGAAATGGTCGACGGCGAAGCGCCGCCAGATTCCGATCAACTCGCCACCATCGAAACCGATGCCCCCCCCGATTCCACGGATGACAAAAAGGACGTGGACGACCCCGGCACCAAGCCAATCAGGCCAGAGTTCCCTAACGAGCCAGACGATCCGAACGCCGGCTATGTGGCCTTCACCAAATCCCATGACGAAGAAATAGCCGCCGAAGACCTCTGCGACGCAGAAGAGCTCGCCCGTCTGCGCGCCTATCTGGATCAGCAGCTGCAGCCGCTGCAAAGCGTGGTGGGCCGGCTGGCCAACCGCCTGCAGCGGCTCTTGATGGCCAAGCAAAATCGCGCCTGGACCTTTGACCTGGAAGAAGGCGTCCTGGACACCGCCCGCCTGATGCGCGTGGTCATTGATCCCCTCTCGGCCCTGTCCTTCAAGCAGGAAGACGACACCGACTTCAGAGACACCGTGGTCACGCTTCTGCTGGATAACTCCGGCTCCATGCGCGGACGCCCGATTATGGTGGCAGCCCTGTGCGCCGATATCCTCGCACGCACCCTGGAGCGCTGTGGCGTGAAGGTCGAGATTTTGGGCTTCACCACACGGGCGTGGAAGGGGGGCCAAAGCAAAGAGGATTGGCTGAAGGCGGGCCGCCCCCCACAGCCCGGCCGCCTGAATGACCTGCGCCACGTGATTTATAAAGCAGCAGACGCGCCCTGGCGCAGGGCCCGAAAGAACTTGGGCCTGATGATGCGCGAGGGCCTTCTTAAGGAAAACATCGATGGCGAGGCACTGATGTGGGCGCACCAACGCCTGCTGGGTCGTACAGAACAGCGCCGGATCCTGATGGTGATTTCCGATGGTGCGCCGGTGGACGATTCAACGCTTTCCGCTAACCCGGGTCACTATTTGGAGCGCCATTTGCGCGCTGTCATTGGCTGGATCGAGCGGTCTTCTCCGGTGGAGTTGATCGCCATCGGCATCGGCCATGACGTGACCCGCTACTACAAACGCGCCGTCACCATCGTCGACGCCGAACGCCTCGGCGGCGTGATGATCGACAAGCTCGCTGAATTGTTCGACGAAAAAGCAGCCCCAAGCCGAACAACAACGTCGTCCCGTAGGCGGGGCCCGATGCAGGTTCAGTCCAAAACCAGACCGATGCAAAAATGAACCTTAAACTGGCGGTGTGCTTGCTGGCGCTGGCGATGGGCAGTCAAGCGGTGGTGGGGTGTGGGCAGTCCAGCGCCACATCAACCTGGCGCCCGATCGAAATCTCCGTTGAGCCAGCGCCCATTAGGCTCACCTCAGACGCCCGCCCGGATTCGCCTCCCGTTGGTTTCACCTATCGGGGGGCCGTCCGCCTGACCAGCCCAGACGCGGGCTTTGGCGGCGTTTCCGACATTCAGGTTTTCCCAGACCATTCCCTGCTCGCAATCACCGACCGCGGCGATTGGATACGCGCAGACATGACCCTGGAGCCCACGACCGGGCTACCCACTGGCCTTCAGAATGCCCGCATGGCGCGGATGACGGATGAACGGGCCATCCCGCTGGCCGAAAAAGAGGATGCAGACGCCGAGGATTTGGCGGTGCTGCCTGACGGTCGGGTTGCGGTGAGCTTTGAGCAAAATCAAGTGATCCGGATTTACGACGTGTTCGGCCGGGGCCCTGCCGTAGCAGCCGTCGCCGGCCCCCCGCTGGCGCAAACCGAGCGCCTGCGCTCTAACCGCGGCCTCGAAGCCATGACCACCCTGGCCGACGGTCGCCTGCTGCTGGCATCAGAACTAGGCGTGCGCATGGGCCCCTCTTTGGTGTGGGCCGTGCCAATAGATGCAGCCACCCCGGCGATGCCGATCACGCGTGTGCGCCCCCAACTGAGCTACGCCGTAACGGCGCTGGAGCGTCTTCCCAATGGAGATTTGCTGACGTTAGAGCGCCAATACCTGCCCAACGGCGCCCTGCGCGTTGCTCTCGTTGGCTGGCCGCGCCAGGCGATTGAACAGCCCGGCCGCGAGATCCCACGCCAGTACTTGGCGTATGTCTCAAACGTCCTGGGGCCTTATGGAAATTATGAGGGCTTGTCCGCGGTTGAACTGCCAAACGACCAGATCAGGATCTATATCGCCACAGACAACAACTTCGCCGAAGAACATGCCACAATCCTCAGCGTGTTCGACTGGCAAATCCAACCGCTCGGGACTTAAGCGGCCTCAGGCACCGGGGTTGCTTCGGAGGCTTTTTTCTTCAGCTCGCGGCGAACCTTAACAGCCCGCTCGGAAAGCGTATCTTCGCCAGACTTCAGCAAAAAAAGGTCCAACCCACCCATATGGTCCACCGACCGCAGCGCCGCCGCCGTGATCCGGAAGCGGAAGGTGCGCCCGAGGCTGTCGCTGGAAAGCGTCACATTCACCAGGTTCGGCGCGAAGGCGCGCTTGGTTTTGATGTTGGAATGGCTGACCCGGTGGCCGATTTGGCGACGAACGCCGGTCAACTCGCAAACGCGAGACATGGCTCTGCCCTTATCTGGAAGGCTCAAAAACGAAAGCGCGCTGATAAAGGAACGTGGGCCCTCGGTCAAGCGCGTCGCGCGCTTTAGCTCACACCAATTCCCCTCGCGGCCGTGCTCAAGGGGCGCTAGCAATAGCCGATGGAAACACTTCTCCCCATCGCCGCCCAGGTCGCTGAGCGCCTGATTGCCCGAAAACATAAGCTGGCTGTGGCCGAATCCTCCGCCGGAGGGCTGATTTCCGCGGCGCTTTTGGCCATCCCCGGGGCCAGCGCCTATTTTGTGGCCGGCGCGGTCGTTTACACCCCCAAATCCCGGGTCCAGCTCATGGGCCTGTCACGAGAGGATGTCACTGGCCTGCGCAGCGCCAGCGAGCCCTACGCCAGCCTCTTGGCTAGCACGGCGTTGCAGCGGTTTTCGGTCGATTGGGCTTTGGCCGAAACGGGGGCCGCAGGCCCCACCGGCAATCCCTACGGCGACGCCGCTGGCCACGCCTGCTTGTCGGTGGCGGGTCCTACAGGCATTCGCGCCGCAACCCTGGAAACCGGCTCGCCAGACCGCTTGGCCAACATGATCGCATTCTCCGAGGCAGGCTTGACGCTTTTGCTCACCGCATTGGACGCCCCTGCGCAAGCCTAGGTTTGTAAGGCCAAACTCTCCTAGCCAAACGCCAATCATTGGCCCTAAACGTAGGGTGCGGTTGATGATTCAGCTGGGGAGTAAAACAATATGGCGCGTGTGGCTTTGGTAACCGGCGGGACCCGCGGCATCGGCAAGGCGATTTCCGAGAACTTGGTCAAGGCCGGCTATAAGGTCGCCGCGAACTACGCCGGCAACGACAAAGCCGCCAAAGAAGTCGCCGCCGAACTCGGCGTCTCGGTCTTCAAATGGGATGTGGGCGACTGGGAAGCCTGCCAAGCCGGTGTCAAACGGGTGGAAGCAGAAGTCGGCCCGGTGGACGTGCTGGTCAACAACGCCGGCATCACCCGCGACGGTGCCTTCCACAAAATGAACGTAGATCAATGGCGCGAAGTGATCCGCGTTGATCTCGACAGCCTGTTTTACATGTGCCGGCCAGTTATCGAAGGCATGCGCGAACGCGGCTTCGGGCGCATCATCAACATCACCTCGATCAACGGCCAAAAGGGCCAGGCCGGCCAAACCAACTATTCCGCCGCCAAAGCCGGCATGATTGGCTTCACCAAGGCGCTGGCCCAGGAAAACGCCAACAAAGGCATCACGGTAAACTGTGTGGCCCCAGGCTACATCGATACCGACATGGTGGCCGCTGTGCCGCCAGCCGTGCTCGACAAAATCATCGGGACCATCCCCGTTGGCCGCTTGGGCAAGGCCGAAGAAATCGCAAAGGCGGTGGCGTTCCTGGCGTCGGACGACAATGGCTTTACCACCGGCGCAACCCTCACGGTTAACGGGGCGCAATATATCGCTGGCTGATACCCAAATGCCACACCGTGAAGCCGGTGCCACATTGCCCCAAAAGCGCCCCGTTGTGCCGGCTTCTATCGGGTTCATGAAAAGTGCCCGAGTCAACACCGATCAAACCAGCACGCACACACAGGAAGGCCACCATCCCCACAAGGGTGGTCAGCTTGGTGCGCGCGTCGGCGGTGCGGTGGTGATGGCATTGGCGACGCTTGGGGCAGGCTCCGCCGCCGCCCAACCGGCGCAGCCTCAAGGTTTCATCCCCCAATCGCGGCCCAACGATGCGAATGCGCAGTCCACCGGACGCTTCCGCACCCCGGATGGCCAGCTCACTTTCACGCTGGATCGCACTGGCCCGATCGCCCTGATGCAGTTTGAAGGAGACCCTGAAGTCCGGGTCCTCCGGCCAGACCCCGCCATGGCCGCCGGCGGCGCCCAGTTCTACCGCACCGCCGATGGGGCCGTTGTCCTGCGCATCACGCCTTGGGGCGAGCTCACGGTCTTCATGCGCAACGACCGCATGGGCACCGCCGTATCATTTAGCGAAGCCGCGGGCCCCCTGCGTCCAGCGCCAGCATCGCCCCCGGTGTACCGCTCTCGCCTAGAGCAAACCCAACAGTCTCTCATTCGCCGGGTTGGGCGCAACGTGGACGTCCAGGCCCCGCAGCAAGTGGAAGGCCAAGTTGGCGGCCTCATTCTGGACGCCGCTGAACGCGCCGCAGACGGCATGGCCGCGGCCAGCCAACAGCCGATCCGCCGGCTTATCCTGCAAATCGGACCGCAACCCGCCGTGGCCGCGCAGGGCGACACGCTGGTGATCGTGGTGGCCCCCCATCTGGGCTACAGCGGCCGGCCATCATCTGAAGCCATTCGCGCGGCGATCGAAAACCGCCGCTAGCAGGCTTACCGGGGCCGCCAGTCCGGTGGTGCCAACTCAAAGCCGGAAAACGCAAATCCCGGTGCCACAACACAGCTCACGAGCGTCCAAGCCCCCAAGCTTTCCGCCGCCTGCCAGGCCCCCGCGGGCACCACCGCCTGCGGCCGCTGCCCGGCGCGCAAGTCCGGCCCAAGCCGAACGGCGTGCGTGGTTGCAAGGCTGCCATCAGGGCTCATGCTCAGGGCAAGCGGCCCGCCCGCGTGCCAAAGCCAAACCTCCGCCGCGTCTACCCGGTGCCAATGGCTAAACTCGCCAGCCTGCAGCAGAAAATAGATGCACGTCGCCCGCGAACGGCCATCCGGCCCTTCTGTGTCGCGAAACGTCTCGCAATAGTGGCCCCCCTCCGGGTGCGGCTTCAAATCCAACAGGCGGATGATCTCCTTACCGCCCAAATCGCCACTGATCGCTGTCATTTGAAGGTGTCTTTGGCCGCCCGCAGCTCCGCAAAGCGATCGGCACTGCCCGCCCGCAGAAAGGGGTTTGTGGCCAACTCCAGGGCAAGCGTCATCGGCACAGTTGGCTTGCCAGCAGCACGCAACGCGTCAATCTCGCCCGCCCGGGCCACCAACGCCTCGTTGAGCGGATCCACATGCAGTGCAAACCGCGCGTTGGATTGGGTGTATTCGTGGGCGCAATACAATGTTGTATCGGACGGCAGCGCCATGATCCGGTTCAAACTATCCCACATCTGCGTTGCAGTGCCCTCAAACAGGCGCCCGCACCCGAGCGCAAAAACCGCGTCGCCAACGAACGCCACTTTGTGCGCATCGAACACATAAGCGATATGCCCAAGCGTGTGCCCGCCCACATCAAGAACACGCGCTTCCAGCGCCCCTAGCGCCACAATATCGCCAGCCCCCACCACCACATCAGGCAGCGCCGCGATCCGCGACACCTCCTGTGGCCCATACACCCGTGCACCGGTTGCCTCCACCAGCGCCGCATTCCCCCCCGCATGATCAGGGTGCCAATGCGTGTTGAGGATGTGGCTTAGCCGCCAGCCTCGGTCCGCCAGCGCCGCAAGAATGGCGTCAGCGTCCGGGGTGTCGATGGTAGCGCACATCCCGGTCGCAGCATCGTGAACCAAGAAGCCGTAATTGTCGGATAGGCAGGGGAATTGGTGGATAGTGATCATAAGGCCAACCTTAGCGCAATTTCCCCACAGACCACACCTTGCTTGAGCGATCGAATTCAGGAAATGCAAAAACGCCATGCGTCTTGACGCAACCACCCTGTGCGAGTTTTACGCAACGCCTTTAGGCCAGGCGTCGGCCAGCCTGATTGGCCGCCGTCTCACCGCGGCCTGGAATACCTGCGCCAGCCGCGACGTCCTGTGCGTTGGGTTCCCGCAGGCCCTGCCGCAGCCATTTGCAGAACGCGCGCGCCGGGTGATTGTGGCAGCCCCCGGTGGGCAGGGCGCAAGGCGTTGGCCCGCCACTGGCAACAGCGCCACGGTGTTGGTAGAAGACAGCCGTTTGCCGTTTACTGACGCCGTGTTTGATCGCGTCGTGCTGCTCCACGCCTTGGAAGAAGCCGATAACCACGCCCGCCTCCTGCGCGACGTTTGGCGCGTGATGGCCCCAGAGGGGCGGATCATCGTGGTGGTCACCAATCGTCGCGGCGCGTGGGCGCTGGTAGACAGCACCCCCTTTGGGCACGGTCGGTCATATACCCGCCGGCAATTGTCTAAGCTCCTGTCGGAGGCGATGTTCCAGCCCACCGCCACCGCCCGCGCGATGTTTGCCCCGCCGTGGGGCTGGTCGCCGCTGGTCAGCGCCACGATGGCCTTTGAAACCATCGGTGAGCGCATCGCCCCGGCCTTGGGCGGAGTGATCATGATGGAAGCGGTAAAGCGGCTGGAAGCCCGCCCCCAAACGCCGGCCGGCCGAACGGCACAGGTCACCGCCGCGGCTCCAAAGCCCACTTAGCCCCGGCCCAGCCCGCGACGATCACAAAAACCGGCCTTTCGACCCAAGGTCTTGCTCATCTTGTCATCGTTTCCCCATTGCGGTTGCTTTGCCGATCGGCTTTCGTTTTCCGACGGGATGGGGAAGGGGAGTAGCCACGATGGCACATCGCAGAGCGAACCTATGGGCACAGCTGGCCGCCGGCCTCACGGCTATTTCCCACCAGCGCGCACCGGCATTGCGCTGGGGTGCCGTGGCGATTTTGGCGGCCATTTGGCTTTGGGCAGGATACACCGGCTGGATCAAGGCCGGCCCCGGCCCCCAGGAAGCGATTGACGTCATCGACGGCAGCGAGGCTGTCTATCGAACCCTTGGGGCCTTGGGCGCAGACGGCTCCTACCAGGCCCCCCCCAACCTCGAACTTCAGATCGCTCGTTTTGCCGGCGTTGCGGTGCCGCTGGTCGGCTTGTTGCTGGCCTTTTCCGCACAGCTTGGCCGGTCGATGGCCCAGTTGCTCAACAACGGCGCGACCGGCCATATCGTCATCGCCGGCAGCACCCATCCAGCGCTGTCCCTGGCGGATGATTGCGTGCGCCACGGCGACGCGGTGAGCCTCATTGCCCCAGACCTGATGGAAGAAACCGCCCGCGCCCTGCGCGCCAAGGGCGTCACCGTGTTGGCCGGCGATGCCTCCCGCCTCGAAATCCTGCGCCAGGCCCGCGCGCACCGCGCAGCCCACGTGGTCGCCATTGAAGAAAACGACACCCGCAATCTCCACGTCGAAGCCGCCGTCCGGTCTTTGGTTGCCCAAAAGCGCGGAGTCGCTGGCCTGCCGGTGCATGCCCTGATGGACCAGCCGCAGCTGCTGATGGAAGCGCGCGAAATGCGTGGGCGCGAACAAAAGCGCCACGAAGCCAAAGCCCAAAGCAAGCGCAAACCCGCAAAGCCGCCGATCGACGCAAAGCCGTTTTCGCTCGATGAGGTCGCGGCTCGAATTTTGATTCAGAAGGAAACGCCAACCTGGCTGAGCCTCGCCAAAACCCTTGACCACAAGCAAGTCCATCTTCTGATCTTCGGGGCCTCCCCAGCCACCGAAGCGCTCATGGTTCGTATGCTGATGACGGTCTGGTCGGCCCAATTTGGCCCGCCCCGCATTACCGTTGTGACCCCCGATCCCCGCCAAAGTGAATTGCGATTCCGGGCCCGGTATCCCCAGGCGTTTGCTCACCCAAGCCTCTGGACACCAGACATTGCCTTCAAGCACTTCGATTGGACGTTGGCTGCTGCCGATCAGGCATACCTGCGCGAAATCGGCCTGGACCGCGGCCCCGCAACCATGATTGCCGTGTGCACTGGTGCCGATGATGACAACATTCGCCTGTCGTTGTCGCTCCTGCGCGCCTGCAACCTTGGCCGGTTTTGGCCGGTGCCCATCTATATGCACGAATTGAGCGGCTCGGAGTTCTCCCGCCAGTATGCAGCAGGCGACACAACCCCCGAGCTTGACGCTTATCTTCAGGCCTTCGGCGCGCGCGAACTGCTGGCCACCCGCAAGACCCTTTTGGAAGCAGACGTCGATCGCGGTGCCGCCATCGCCCAAGAGCATTACGCCGCCGGCATCGCCACGCGGGAAGAAATGTCGATCAAGGATCTGCAGGCCGCTGCGAAAGGCTGGGCAGATGTGCTCGAAACCTATCGCGCCGCCAACCGCGGCAGCGCAGACAGTGCCTTGATCAAGCTCTGGGATGCGGGCTGGCGACCGGCGCTGGCCAGCGAACGCGGTGATCAGAACCCGACGATCCCGGAAGACCAGTGGCTGCCCCTGGCCAAGCGCGAGCACGACCGCTGGATGGCCGAACGGCTGCTCTCGGGCTGGCGCGCCGGCGAGCGCGACAACGAACTCTTGGTGCACAACAACCTGAAGCCCTGGGACCAGCTCACGCCCAACGAACAAAGCCGCGATGTCGATCAGGTCAAAGCGGCCCTCAAGGTCGCGCGCTTGATCGCCAAATGGGGCTTTGTGCGCACGACATGAGGTGGGCCCCGCCTCAGTCGGTCACCGGCCGCCCGTTCACCCGCGACACAACCACCACCGCCGATTTCGGCCACGCGCCGTTGCCTTCGGGGAATGAAGACGGCGGCCGCGACCCCGGCACCTGCCAACGCACGCCGGCGAAATCGACACCCGCCGTATCACCTTCACCGGGGTGCTGGATCGCCGCAAAGAACGCGGTCTCGTCCGGCGTCAGCGTCGGCCCACAGATTTCAGCCCCCACAGGCCCCACAAGGAAGCGACGCACAGTCCGTGGGCCGTCCCCCGCAACGCTTGTGATCAGCACCGCATCGTTGCAGTCGGCAAACACCCCGTCCGAACTGTCGGTGGCAATCCACACATGGCCCTTGCTGTCGAAGCAGACGTTATCCGGGCAGGCAAACCGGTCGCCCAAATTCACCACCTGATCGCCCACCGATGTGGAAACATTGACCCGGGCCCCGGTGCGCGTCACCGCCACACCGTCCGTCTGGTCGGGGTCACCGCCGAGCGCAAACACATCCCAGCTAAAGCGCCCAGCCCCGCAATCGCCGCCCTCTTCATCGAGGCGCAAAATGTGGCCGGCCAAATTGGGCCGTATCGTGGGATCGCCGCCAGCGCGGTCGGGGCTGCCAGGCAGCGCTTCGCGCCGCCCCCGATTGTTGGTGCACACCACCAACACCGGCCCCTGACCCACCCAAGACCGATCATGAATGGCTTCCACATCCTCAGGCCGATCCATCGGCGTCGCCCCCATCAAACGGGCAGCATCCCGCGCGCGCACCATCAGATCGCCGAGGTCACGAAACAGGGCACCATCGGGCAAGCCCGCCGCCCGCACCGCCGCATTGGCAGCCTCCACCGTCAGCGCCAGCCACTGGCCGCTGCCGTCTGCAGCAAACGTCGCGGCATGCAACACCCCCTCGTGCAGCAGCTCTCGGTTCGCCCGCCGATCGCCAGGATTGAACCGTCCGCTGGACACGAACTTATAGACAAATTCATCGGCTTGATCGTCGCCGGAATAAACAACCACCCGCCCATCGCGGGCCAGAGCCGTGGTTGCGCATTCCCCCTTCCGCCGCCCAAGCGCGGTGCGCTTTCTGGGGGCCCAGGTCGGATCGTACGGATCAACCTCAAGTGTCCAGCCGTAAAGGGCAGGGCCGTACGGGTTCGTCGCCATGTTGTATTGCACAGGCACCGGTCTGGTCTGAGCCGTGCCCAGTGGTGTCGCAAAACTGCGAGCATCGCGCTGGAACGCAACATCCGCTCGCGCCGCCTGCAGCGCAGCGCTTTCCTCGCCAATGTTTGAAAAATAGAAGTTGAAGTTCTCTTCCGCAGAAAGATACGTGCCCCACGGCGTCTGCCCGCCCGCACAGTTGGCCAGCGTGCCGCACGCAACCATCTCACTGGCCGCCGAAAGCCCTTCGGCTGCATTGAACGCGGGCCCTGCCGCGTGCACCCAAGGATGGCTCGCCGCCGGCCCGTCAAACACCACCGGCGTAAACGGCGTGATCCGCCGGTTGTGGGTCTGGTCCCCAAAGGCAGAGCGCACCACCGACCAATCCCCGCCAGCCCCCGTTCGCGTGATTTCCACCACGCTAATCCCCATCGCCGCGAGCGCCGTTTCCACTTGCGCCGGCGTGATGGCCGAAGGCTGCGCCAAGGTGTTCGGGAACATCATCTCCGGCCCGGCATACTCGTGGTTCACCGCGAGCAGATAGCCGTCCTGGTCTGTTGGCATGGGGAAGAAGTAGCGCCGGGGAAACAGCGCCAGCATGTCGTTGTTCATCCCAAACCGACGCTCCTGGTCGGCCCGGTTGGTGGTGTCGGGGTTAAATGCACCAAGCCCGTCAAACAGCGCGTCGCCCCAACTGATCAAAGTCTGGGTGCGAAAGCCCGCTGGCACAGTCACGGTATCGGCAAGCGTGGCAGCCACGGGCTCAAAAAGGGGCAGCGCCCCAGCGCTCGTCGCCGCGGGCGCAGACGTCGCGCAACCCACCAGCGACAGGGCAGGCAAACCCGCAAGCCCGGCCAGGATTGTCCGGCGTGAAAACCGTTCGGCAATCAGCGTTTGGATATGCGGGCTCGCGCCCCGCGTCGCCATGTCGTCTGCCATCCCCAAGTCCTCCAAACCGAGCCACCAGCTTTCGCTAAGCGCGGCTCATGACGTCGCGATGACAACCTGCAAAATCGCGTCAGCTGGTCGCAACCGGCCCAAGGTCCAACGCCATGCGCATTGCTTCAATTTCATCAAGCTTCGCGGTGAAAGCGCTCCAATCGTCGCGGTCTGCGATCGGTGCCCAAAGCGCTTCCATCTCTTCGATCACCAGCGAAGCCGGCTGCGCCCTTTGCCAATAGGCGTGTGCCAAGCGCTCCGGCCGAACGGACGCGCGGGCCTCAAAACCGGCGCGCACGGCAGCAAAGCTGTCCCCGCAATAAACGGAACGAAGCCGCCCATCCATCGCGCG
Source organism: Caulobacterales bacterium (assembly GCA_049314555.1). Lineage (GTDB taxonomy): Bacteria > Pseudomonadota > Alphaproteobacteria > Caulobacterales > Aquidulcibacteraceae > REEB509. Next base: position 55,118 of record JBMOEW010000012.1, on the reverse strand, counting down.
CGCAGCGCTGGCAGCCCCGCCAAACCAGTCGTGGAAAAACTGGCCCCAATCCACTTCGGTCTCGGTCATCCAAGAAAACAGGCCCTCCAGAAAATCAAGGTCGGCCTCCAAGGTGGTAGCCGCAATCCCAAGCCGGGCAAACACCGCGTCGCGCAGCGCGCGCTGGTAAAGCGCCGCATAGTCCTTCAGCGCGGCAAACAGCGGCGCTTCCTCGCTCACCAGCGCCAGCGCGCCCGCAAGCTGCGCCAGGTTCCACCCCACCGTCTCTGGCTGGCGGCCAAAGGCATAAAGCCCAGTCTGATCGAAGTAAGCGGCGGTGAAGCCCGGCACGCTGGCTGGCAAAAAGCGCCATGGCCCATAGTCGAAGCTTTCCCCGGTCACGACCATGTTGTCAGTGTTCAACACACCGTGCACGAAACCCGCCGCCATCCATTGCGCCGCCAAGCGCGCCGAGGCCTCAACCACAGCCCGCAATAGCGCGCCAGCCTGCGCCGCCTGTGGCTCATCCAGAATATGTGGGTAATAGGCCTGCCCAACATGGGCGATCAGCGCCTCGATCAGGTCAGGGCGCTCAAGATAAGCCGCGCGCTGAAACGTGCCAAACCGCATGTGGCTGTGCGACAGACGCACCAACACGCTGGAGCGCGTCGGCGAGGGCTCATCGCCGCGGGTCAGCGCTTCGCCGGTCTCAAACAGCGAAAACGCCTTCGAGGTGTTGACCCCCTGAGCCTCCAACATAGCGGCCGCCAAAACCTCCCGCACCCCGCCCTTCAGCGTCAGGCGACCATCCCCGGCGCGCGAATGCGGCGTTTGCCCAGAGCCCTTCGTGGCAAGGTCCAACAGCCGCCCGCGCCCATCCCGCAGTTGGGCAAACAGAAAGCCGCGCCCGTCGCCGATGTCTGGATTGTAGTGGCGGAACTGATGGCCGTGGTAACGCATGGCAAGCGGCTGGGAGAGATTGCCGGGCAGCGGCAAAAACCGCGCGAAATGGTCCTCCCAGGCGCTGGCCGAAAGATCGCCAAGGCCCACCTGTTCGGCCCACCGCTGATGCCGCCAGCGCAACAAGTGCTTTGGAAAGGCTGCCGGCTGAACGGGATCTGCAAACGCGGGTGCAAGCGCCGCATAGAGCGGGTCTGGTCGATACGGTGTTGAATTGGCCATTTCCCCAACCTAGCGCGAAATTGCCGTGCTTGAAGTGATCGTGCGCGCTACAACCCGATGACCAGCAGGGCAAGCTGTGGCAAGAAGCTGGCTCAAGCACCACCAAAGCACGGGACGGAGACGCAGATGATCAAACATTCCTCGAAAGCGGCAGCCGCTGCGATCCTGGTGATGGGTGCGCTGCTCGCGGCCTGCAACCCATCCACGCCGCCAGCCACCAGCGACGAGCAAGCCGCCGCCGCGCCAGACCCATGCGCCGGCTCCGGCAATTTCCGCGCGGACGTGATTTGCAAAAACCCGGCATTGGCGGCCCTCGATACGCAGGTTCGCGAACGCTTGACCGCGCAGGCCACCGCAGCAGACCCAAGCGCCGTCGGCAGCCTGGAGGCCGAACACGACCGTTGGCTTGAAGCCACGCGCATTGCCTGTGGCGTGATCAACGCCAGCCCCCCCGATCAAGATCAAACCATCTGCCTGGACCAGCGCCTGAACGCCCGCCTCGGCGAAGTTCAAAACGTCATTCAGCAAAGCGGCGGCTTCACCTTCCGGCGCGTGGAAGACGTCAGCGCCACCGCTGTCAGTGCCTCAGCCGCCGCCGCCAGCGGCCTGGGCGATATGGCCCCAACAGCCATCACCCGCCAAATCAGCTACCCCCAGATCGGCGGCGAACAAACCCCAGCAATCGCAAGGTTCAATGAACTTGTGCGCCAGGAGCCACGCTTTCGCCTGGAAGATCAGACTAGCGAAACCGTCAATTACCAAATCGCCTTTGCTGGTGACGAACTGATCTCCGTCAAGTTTGAAATCCTGGACGAGCCTTTGGGTGCCCCCCATGGCTCGGTGGAACTCCGCGCCGTCACCGTGAACATGCGCGCGGGAGCGCCCCTGACCGCCACAGATGTGTTCCGCACCGGTTCCGGCTGGGAGAATTTCGTAACGCGGCGCGTGTTGGTAGACCTGACCCGGCAAATGGAGTCCGCCGAGTTCGTGCCCAGCGAACGCGATGTGCGCGAAACCGTCACCAAGCCGCAAAACTGGCTGGTCACGGAAAACGCGATGGTGTTGCTGCTGGCGCCATTGAGCTTTGCCGGCCCGCAAGTCGATGGCGGCCAAGAGATCGCAATCCCGTGGTCGCAACTGCGCCCCTACCTCAATCCCCAGGCACCCGCACCGATCCGCCAGCCCGGCTAAGACCAACCGGCCGCGCCTTTAGAGCATGCGGGCCAGCCAGGCCCCGCAGTGTTCGATTGCAAAGCGTGCCCGCGACGAAACGGCGGTCATGTTGAAAAAGCCGTGGATCTGGTTGGGGTAGTTCTTCACCTCCACCGGCACGCCGCACGCGGCCAGCTTGTCGGCATAGGCCCGTCCTTCGTCCAGTAACGGATCAAACCCGGCCGTAACCACCAACGCTGGCGGTAGCCCGTTCAAATCGTTTTCCAACAACGGCGACACGCGAGGATCAAAGGCGTCTTCCCGGGTCCGAAGATACTTGTCCTTGAAAAAGTCTTGGCCGGCCTGGGTCAGATAATAGCCGTCCGTGTGCCGGATCTGCGAAGGCGTCATCTGCACCAGTTGCACGCAAGGATAGATCAGCAACTGCGCCTTCAACCGTGGGGTTGCCGGATCCTTCACCGCAAGTCGATTGAAGGTCTGGGTCGTCACAACCGATAGATTGCCCCCCGCGCTATCGCCGCCGATCGCGATGCGCGACGGATCAAACCCCAACGTCGCTGCATTGTGGCACGCAAACCGCGTGGCGGCCTCCGCATCTTCGACAGCGGCTGGAAACTTGTGCTCTGGAGCCAAGCGGTAAGCGACCGACAACACCCGCGCGCCGCTCGAAGCCGCCAGGCGCCGACAGAGCATTTCATGGCTGTCGAGGTCGCCTAGCACCCACCCCCCGCCATGAAAAAACACAAGGCCTGGTCCTGAAGGGGCTCCCGCCGCAAAAGGCGTGTAGAGCCGGGCCTTTAGCGCGCCTTCGGCCCCATCCACCAACAGCGGCTCAATGCTTGCCAAGGCCGGCGCTTCGGCCTCAAACCGGTGGGCGGCCAGCCAGTACTGCTGCCGCAACACCTCAATGTTGCCGCGCCAGTCCACCCGCTGCGGGATCGCAGCCAGCTTGTCCAACAGCGACCGCAAACGGGGATCGAGCGTTGGCACCTTCACGGCGCGCCTTGCTTTTTGGCGCGGGTCTGTGCCACCGGCGGCGGTTGCTTCCGGCTAAAGGTCCACTGCAAGTCCGAAGACTGATCCGGATGAAACCGGTAGCCGCCCAAATCAAAGGTCTTCATCTGCGCGGGGTCTTCAATGCGGTTCAAGATTGCAAACCGCGCCATCAAGCCCCGCGCCTGCTTGACGAACAAGAACACGCTGCGCGCCTTGCCGTCTTTAACATCCAAGAACCGCGGCGTGATCACCGGCGCGCCCAGCGCCTTGGTGTCCACCGCGGAAAAATACTCATCAGACGCAAGGTTCAACACCACCGGGTTAGCGTGCGCCTTCAAGTCTGCCTTCAGCGATTTGGCTATGGCATCGCCCCAGAAGTCGTAAAGATCCGTGCCTTTGCTGGTCTTCAGCTTCGTGCCCATTTCCAGCCGGTAGGGCGAAATCGCGTCCAACGGCCGCAGGATCCCATAAAGCCCAGACAGAATCCGCAAGCGATCCTGCGCCCAGTCCAAATCCTGATGCGTCAGGGTTTTGGCCGAAAGGCCAAGATAGACCTCCCCATTAAACGCCAGCACCGCCTGCTTGCCAGCATCCGGCTCCGCCTTTGTGGTAAAGGTCTCAAAGCGATCCTTGTTGAGTTCCGCAAGTTTTTGGGAAATGCCCATCAATTGCTGCAGATCGCCAACGCTCAAGCCCTTTGCCACTTTCGCCAAAGAGGCAGTTTGCGTGCGCAAGACCGGCTGCGTGCGGGCGAGATCCGCGGGCGGAGCGGCCCAGTCAAGGTTCTTGGCGGGGGAAAGCAGGATCAACATGACACATCAGATAAGGCGCTTTGCCGCCGCGGGCGAGGGGGCAACGCGGACTTGAGATCACAGATCCGCCGACGGCCCAAAAAAAAGCCGCGCAGCCATTCCGGCGCGCGGCTTAACGAAAGTCGCCTCGGGGAGGAACGCCGTAAAGAGCCGAGGTTCGCTTGGCTAAGGGCGCGGATGCGGGCGAGGTTGTCCCGCTTCCATGAGGCCCATATGGTTCAACCACCCCGCCCAAACAACCCTGACCTAGGTTGCAGCAGCTATGCATATTTGCTGTGACCCATCCGCCGAGCGCGACTATTCTGTCCAGCTCTGAGCCTGTTCGATCAGAAACTGCCGGAACGCGGCAATCCGCTTCGACCGCTTCAGGTCGCTTGGATAGATAAAATACACCTCAAAGCTCGGGCCCTTTTCCTCGGGCAACAGCTTCACGAGGTCTTCTTCGCCTCGCGCCATATAGTCTGGCAGGCTGGCGATGCCGATCCCAGATTTCACTGCCTGAAACATGCCATAGACGTTGTTGATTTCAAGGATCGGCGTGCGCTGCTTGGCATCTTCGCGCCCCGCCCGCACCGCCCAATCGAGTTCACGCATCGGGTTGGGGGAGGCGGTCTTGTAGGCAATCATCTTGTGGTTATCGAGGTCGTCCAAGGTTTCCGGCATGCCCATCCGCTGGACATAAGCCTTGGACGCATAAAGGCTCACATGAACCTCAAGGATCTTGCGTTGGATAAGGTCTGCGTGGGTGGCGGCCCACAGGCGCACCGCGCACTCGGCTTCCAGCTTCAGCAAATCATACTCGCGATCATCGAGCATCAGCTGCAGGCGGGTCTCAGGATAGGCCTGGGCAAACGCCGCAAGCCGCGGAGCCAACCAGGTTGAGCCAAACGCGATGGGAGCGGTGACCTTTAGGTCCCCCATCACCTTTTCCCGCGCGTCCTTCAGGGTGGATTCTGCAATAATCGCGGCTGCGGCCATTTCCCGCGTGTTTTCCCGCAGTGTCATGCCCGGCCCGGTCAACAGCAGGCCCCGCGCATGGCGCTGAAACAATGGCACCCCAATCGTGCTTTCAAGGGCCGCAATCTGCCGGCTCACCGCCGATTGACTTACCCCCAGGCGTTCCGCCGCCGCCGTGAGGCTCCCGGTCTCCGCCGCGTAGTGGAAGGTTTTGAGTTTTCCCCAATCCATGGGCCGTCGCACTTCTTTAGCTATGCACAAGATGCGAAAAATGAGCTAATCTGCGCGCAATATCGCATACCTTTGGGCATGCCACAAGCGGTGGGCCGCCGTGCCCCGCGCCGCCGCAAGCCCCTGTCGGGCCGGGACAAACGGGCAGGGTGGCTCCGTCATCACCCCGTCACAGCGAATCCGGTATACGGGTCTCGTCAATCGCTTTGGACCGGTGTAAAAGCCGCGCTCAAGGAGGGCTGGTTTTCAGTCATCACCGCATGATTCCCGCTTGGCCGTGTTCGCGCGGCCCGCAAGGTGGCCAGCGGCCGCCCCAGCCCCAACTGTTGTGAGGGGCACCATGCTGGTTAATAAGGCACCCCCCGCCGGTTGGCCCGCTTTGGTCTTAAACGCTGACTATCGACCGCTTTCTTACTATCCGCTCTCGCTGTGGCCCTGGCAGGAGGTGGTCAAGGCCGTCTTCCTGGAGCGGGTCGATGTGATCGCCACCTATGACCAGGTGGTGCGCTCCCCATCGTTTGAGATGGCACTTCCCAGCGTCATTGCGCTTCGGGAATTCATCACCCAGGACCGCCCCCCCGCATTCACGCGGTTCAACGTGTTTTTGCGCGATGGCTTTGCCTGCCAGTATTGTGGGTCCACCGAAGATCTCACCTTCGATCACCTGATCCCGCGGTCGCGCGGCGGCCGGACCACGTGGGAAAACATCGTCACGGCTTGCGCCCCATGCAATTTGCGCAAAGGCGGGCGCATGCCCCGCGCCACCGGCATGTCCCCCTACCATCGCCCCCATCGCCCCAACATGCATGCGTTGCAGGCCATGGGTCGACGCTTCCCGCCCCACTATCTTCATGAAAGTTGGCTGGATTATCTCTATTGGGATGTAGAGCTGGAACCGTAAAGCGTTAAGCCTTCGGTGTGCCGATCGCCTTGGTTGCAGGGGCCAGCATGTTTTCAATGCTGTTTCCCATCGAAGTTAGCGCTGAAACCAGCACCACGGCAATCAATACGCCAATCATACTGTATTCCAGGGCAGGGCCCCCGGATCGATCCCGCAGAAATTTGAGCAGCAGCCTGTTCATAGCGCCGCCGCCTTCAATTTCGCCACCAGCGGTCCATCTGCCGGCGGCATAGGATAGGCGTCCATGGCGCTCGGGTGCACCCAGGCCAGGGCTTGCGCCTCCAGGCACTGCGGCTCGTTCGCCCAATCCCGGACCACATAAAGCGGCATCAGCAAGTCAAAGCTTTCGTAAGCATGGCTCGCAAACGCGAACGGCTCCAAGGCGTCAGACGTGACGATCAAGGCCAACTCCTCCTCCAGCTCTCGGATCAGGGCCGCTTCCGGGCTTTCGCCCGCTTCAACTTTGCCCCCAGGAAACTCCCACAACCCCGCAAGCGATTTGTGGGCCGGCCGTTGAGCAAGCAACACCCGCCCTTGCCCATCGACCAAAGCGGCAGCGACCACCAAAAGCAGTCGCCGCGGGGCAGAATGAGCCATTTCAGTAAACACCTTGGTCAACGCAAATGGTTAACTGCGGTAATCGCCGTTGATTTCGATGTACCGCTTGGTGAGATCGCAGGTGTACATGGTTGCGCGCCCCGCGCCCACCCCAACATCTACAGTGATCTCCAGCTCAGCCCCCTTCATGTAGGCGCTCATGGCCGCTTCGCTATAATCCCGCGCCACCGCCCCATCCTTGGCCGCCCACAGCGGGCCAAACTTGATGGAAAGCCGGTCCCGGTTCACCGGCTCGTCCGCTTTGCCAACAGCCATGGTAATCCGGCCCCAATTGGCGTCTTCCCCGGCGATGGCGGTCTTGACCAACGGGCTCTCGCAAATGGACCGGGCAATCCGCTTGGCGGAGTTTGTGTTCGCCGCACCCGTCACATGCACGGTCACCAGCTTGGTGGCCCCCTCGCCATCGCGCACGATTTGGATTGCAAGGTCACTCAACACCCCAGACAGCGCCGCCCGAAAGGCCGCCAGATCCTGGTCCGCCGCGCTGCGAATGGTGGGGGTCTTGGCAGCGCCGGTCGCCACCAGGATCAGGCAGTCGTTCGTAGACCGATCGCCATCAACGGTGATGCTGTTAAAGCTGGTGGCCGCTTCCGCCCGCAATATCGCGTTCAAAACCGGGGCAGGCAGCCGCGCGTCGGTAAACACAAAGGCAAGCATCGTCGCCATGTCCGGCGCGATCATCCCAGAACCCTTGGCGATGCCAGCGATCGCAACGGACTCAGCGCCGATCTGGGTCGTCGCCCCCGCCACTTTCGCAAACGTGTCGGTGGTCATGATCGCTTTCGCAGCGTCCAGCCAATTGGCCGGACCCATCGCCTTCATCAACCCAGGCAGGGCGGCGGTCGCCTTGGACGCATCCAGCGGCACGCCAATCACCCCGGTGGAAGCCGCAAGGATGCTTTCAGGTTCCACCGCAAGCCGTGTGGCCACAGCCTGCGCGCACGTCTTGGTTGCAGCCGCGCCCACAACCCCCGTGAAGGCATTCGCGCACCCGGCATTGACCAACAACCCGCGCGCTGCGCCGCCCGTGACTTTGAGTCCCGCCTTTGACCAGTCCACCGGCGCAGACCCAACACTATGGCGGGTAAACACCCCAGCCGCCCGCGTCCCTGGCGGAAACGCAAACAACACAAGGTCCGGCCGGTTGTGCTTGTAATAGCCCGCTCGCCCTGTGGCTGCGAGAACCCCGCTCACCGCAGGCGGCGTTGCCGTCCGTGCCGGGGCAAGGGGCGAAACTGTGCCGCCCTTCATGGCGTGGGGCCGATTTGTTGCGGCGGGGTTGGATTGCCCGTCACCGGGGCCCCTTGGGCAGGCGATGAGCCAGCAGCCGGGGGCTGGCTCGTCGGGGGAAGGAACGCCCCCGATTGCCGCGCAGTTTGCTCCGAAGGCGTTGACCGCGGCGGACGAGGGGCAGTAGGCGTGTTTGCGGAAGGAGCAGGGACCGTCGCAGCCGCAGGTGAAGGCGTTGCAGCGGTTGGCGCTTGGGCCGCGGCCCTACCGCCCGTCGCCGCGCCATCAGAAGCAAGCGCGCCAGGCCCCATCGGCGCAGGACGGTCCACCGGCACCGACGGCGGCGCTGCCACGGACTCTCCGCTGGGCACATCGGTCTCGGCATCCTGCTCCGTGATCGTGCGAATCTGAGCACTTTGTGCCAACCGCTCGTAAAGCCCGTCCACTTCCTGGCTCAGCAAATAGGCCACGATATCGGGCCGCCGGCTCTCCAGGCTCTGGGCCTCGGTTTGGCTGCGCGCATTCAGCCGCACCAGATGCCAGCCATCTTCGCTGCGCAGCGGCCCCCCAACCGCCCCAACGGCCAAAGAACCGATCAGGTCGCGGAATGCCGGCTCCAACTCGTCAAGCGGCATTTCCTGTAGGAAGCCCCCAGCCGTTGCCGACTGCCGATCAATCGATAGGTCGAATGCCAACCGCTCAAACGGCTCTCCAGCTTCCAGACGCCGCAGCGCCGCGAGCGCAGCTTCGCGCGTCGGTAGCAAAATATGGCTCAAGGTCACCAATGGGCGCCCAGACAATTGCCGCTCAATGTTGCGATACTCGGTCTCAACCCGCTCAGGCTTGCTCGCCTCTTCATAAAGGCTGCGATACACCGCGTCTGCCAGCACCCGCTCGCGAGCCAGTTCCAGCAACCGGCGCACTTCCGGGTCCCGGTCGAGCCCCCGGCGCTCCGCCTCTTGCGAAAACAGTCGCTGCTGCACCAGCTGGTCCAGCGCCATGTTGAACAGCTCCGGCCGCCCCTCGACATCTTCGCCTGGCTGCATCGCGCACAGCTCAGCAAGGTGGGTACCTTCGCCCGGCGCTGCGCAAATTTGCGCGGCGCGCTGACGCACCTCTTGGATGAAAATCTTGCGGCCATCGACGGTCGCGGCCACCTCAGGGTCGGTGATGGCTTCCCCCGGCGGCGCTTTCTGGCCAGCGTCCAGACCGCATGCCGTAAGCCAGATCGCCAGCACGCAGCCAACGACACCTTGGGCCGATTTTTTGAATTCGCCGTTCTGGAGAAAAGCCATCTGTGTGTAAGTCCCGTCATCTGGCACGCCAACGACTGCAGTTCGCGCAGCGGTCACAGCATGTCGTGCAGGGTTTAGGCCAGGCCCGCCATCCCTTTCCTGCACGCACGCGACCATCAGTATCGCGCACTGGAAAGGCCATTTTTGGGGCGCCGGGCCTGCATTGACACCGACATGACGCGCTCTTAAGTCTCGGAAACGCGCGTGTCGAGGCCATTCCACATGCGTACTTCAGCCGTTCGGCTCATGGCGCGTCTCGCATTTGCGGGCGCTTCGCGGTAAAGTTGCCCTATGCTCTCATTCGCCAAGAAAATATTCGGGTCCGTCAACGAGCGCAAAGTGCGCGCTCTTAAGGGACAGGTGGCGCGGATCAACGCGCTTGAACCAAATTTTGAAGCGCTTTCGGATGAGGCTTTGCGGAACAAGACCGCCGAGTATCGCCAAAGGCTCGCCCGTGGGGCGAAATTAGAGGATGTGCTGCCCGAAGCCTTCGCGACCGTCCGCGAGGCCGCCAAGCGAACCTTGGGCATGCGCCACTTCGATACGCAGATGATGGGGGGCATGATCCTCCACCAAGGCAAAATCTCCGAGATGCGCACCGGCGAGGGTAAAACCCTCGTGGCCACGCTCCCCGTGTATCTGAACGCCCTGGAAGGGCGGGGCGTGCATGTGATCACCGTGAACGACTACCTCGCCAAGCGCGACGCGGAATGGATGGGCAATGTCTATCGGTTCCTGGGCCTCCAGGTGGGCACGATCGTCCATGGCCTCTATGACAACGAGCGCCGCCAGTCCTATGCCGCGGATGTCACGTACGGCACCAACAACGAGTTCGGCTTCGACTACCTGCGCGACAATATGAAATACGCGCTCACCGAAATGGTCCAGCGCGGCCACCGATTCGCCATCGTCGACGAAGTAGACTCGATCTTGATCGACGAGGCGCGCACCCCGCTGATCATTTCCGGTCCCACCGACGACCGCTCAGACTTTTACCGTTCGATCAACCTGATCATTCCGCTGCTGCGGGATGGCGACTACGAACTCGACGAAAAGCAGCGCCAGGTCACCTTCACGGAGCAAGGCTCGGAGCGGATCGAAAACCTCCTGGCCGAGCACGGCATTCTGCAGGGCAGCCTGTATGAGCCGGCCAACATCTCGATCGTCCACCACGCCAACCAGGCCCTGCGCGCCCACAAGCTCTTCTTCCGCGACAAAGACTACATCGTGAAAGACAATGAAGTGGTCTTGATCGACGAGTTCACCGGCCGAATGATGCAAGGCCGCCGCCTGTCGGAAGGTCTGCACCAGGCGATCGAATCCAAAGAGGGCGTGGAAATCCAGCCAGAAAACCAAACCCTGGCGTCGATCACCTTCCAAAACTATTTCCGGCTTTACGATAAGCTTGGCGGCATGACCGGCACGGCATCGACAGAAGCCTCCGAGTTTGGCGAAATCTATAGACTGGACGTCTTCGAAGTTCCCACGAATAAGCCCGTCTTGCGTAAGGACATCGACGACGAAGTCTACCGCACCAACAAAGAAAAACTGAAAGCAATCATCGAAGACATCGAAGCCACCTATAAGCGCGGCCAACCCGTGCTGGTGGGCACCGTGTCGATCGAGAAGTCAGAACAGCTTTCCGCCCACCTCAAGCAGCGCGGCGTGCCGCACCAGGTGCTAAACGCCCGCTACCACGAGCAGGAAGCCCAGATCGTGGCACAGGCCGGCGTCCCCGGTGCCGTCACCATCGCCACCAACATGGCCGGCCGCGGCACCGACATTCAGCTCGGCGGCAACCTGGATATGCGCATGCGCGGTGCCCTGCGCGGCGATGAAACCCCTGAACAAGTGGCAGCCCTGCGCACCCAAATCACCGCAGACATCGAACAGAAGCGTCAAAAAGCCCTGTCTACCGGCGGTCTTTATGTTCTGGGCACCGAACGCCACGAAAGCCGGCGGATTGATAACCAGCTGCGCGGCCGAACGGGCCGTCAGGGGGACCCTGGCAAGTCTAAATTCTACATCTGCCTGGAAGACGATTTGCTCCGGATTTTCGCCGCGGAGCGCCTCGATTCCATCATGCGCACGCTGGGTATTCAAGAAGGCGAAGCGATCGTCCACCCCTGGATGAACAAAGCCCTGGAAACCTCCCAGCGTCGCGTGGAACAGCGCAACTTCGAAATCCGCAAAAACCTGCTGAAGTACGACGATGTCATCAACGAACAGCGCAAGCTGATCTTCGAACAGCGCATCGACTTCATGCGAACAGCAGACGTCGCGCCGATCGTCAAAGACATGCGCTACGACGTGGTGGAAAAAATCGTTTCCAAGCACATGCCGGAAAAAGCCTATCCAGAGCAATGGGCTGTTGAGGAACTGGAAGACGAAATCGAAGAACTCACTGGCCTCGCCCTGCCGATCGTCAACTGGGCAGCGGAAGAGGGCATCGCCCACGAAGAAATCCGCGAACGCCTCCTCAAAGAGGCTGACCGCAGCTACGCGGTCAAGGCGTCAGTCCTGGGCCCAGAGCGCCTGCGTACCGTGGAAAAACAAGTACTTCTGTCCGTCGTGGACATGCGCTGGCGCGAACACCTCTCGCATATGGACCACTTGCGTTCGGTCATCCATTTGCGCGGCTATGCCCAGCGCGATCCGCTCAACGAGTTCAAGAACGAAGCCTTCACCTTGTTTGAGCGCATGTTGATTGACCTGCGTGCGACGGTCACGCGGATGCTGATGCGCCTGCAAATCGGCGCGCCAGAAGAAACCGCGCCCACCCGTGCCATCGGGCCAATGGTCGAGGTGCATCGCAATCCGTTAACCGGCGAAAACGAGATGGAAGAACCAGTGCCGATGCCGGCCGGCTTCGACGCCAAAGACCCGCGCACGTGGGGCAAGGTCAGCCGCAATGCGTCCTGCCCCTGCGGGTCCGGCAAGAAGTTCAAATACTGCCACGGACAGGTCGGGGCCGCCGCCGCCTCCTAAAGCGCGGCCTCCCGCTAAAGGCACGCCTTGACAGACTCACACTGTCAAAGGCCCTCTTCGCATCCGCAACATGGGGGTGGGGAGAAGCGCTATGGCTGTGCCAATACCGTTCAAAGTCGACGTGCCGCAAAGCAAGATCGACGCAATCTTGACCAGGGTTCACAACTATCCCTGGTTTCCCGCCCCAGACGATGAGGGCACAACCTGGGGCCGGGGCGTCAACACCGCCTACCTCAAAGAGCTTTGCGCCTATTGGATCCACCACTACGATTGGCGCGCCGCTGAAGCAGACCTCAATCGCTTCCCGCAATTCACCTCCCGTATCGACGGGCTGGATATCCACTTTCTCTATGTCATGGGCGAAAGCGTGGGCCGTCGCCCGCTGCTCCTAAGCCATGGCTGGCCGGGGTCGCACTTCGAGTTTTGGGGCACCATCGAAAAACTGGCCTTCCCCTCCCGCTTTGGCGGCCGGCCGGAAGACGCGTTTGACCTCGTCATCCCTTCGCTTCCGGGTTTTGGGTTTTCTGGCAAACCAAGCCGGCCCTTGGGCCAACGCGCCACCGCCCGCCTGTTCAACACCTTGATGACTCAGGTCCTGGGCCACCCCCGCTATATTGCCCAGGGCGGCGACTGGGGCGGCGTGGTCAGCTCCTGGCTTGCCCATGACCACAAAGCCTGCGTCGGTGCCCATCTAAACATGATTGGCTTTCGCCCAACGCCAGAGGCACCCCTGTCAGACGCTGAAAAGGCCTGGCTGGAGCGCACCAATTTCGCCACGCGGCTTGAAGGGGCCTATTTCCAGCAGCAGGCCACAAAGCCACAAACCCTGGCCATGAGCCTGATGGATAGCCCCGTCGGCACTGCGGCCTGGATCCTGGAGAAGTTCAACAGCTGGGCCGATGTGGCGTCAAAGGGCAGCCTTGAAGCGGTCTTCACAAAAGACCAGCTCCTCACCAACATCATGATCTACCTCACGACCGATAGCATTGCGTCCAGTGTCTGGTATTACCGCGCCCTGTTTGAAGAGGGCGGCGTGGCCCTGCCCGAAGGCGTTCGGTGCGAGACGCCCACAGGCTTTGCAAACTTTCCAGCCGAACCGGTGTTCGTGCCGCCGCCCCGGTCCTGGGTCGAGCGCGCCTACAACATCGTCCGCTGGACCGACATGCCCCGCGGCGGGCATTTCGCGGCGATGGAGGAACCCGATCTTCTCATCGACGATGTCCGCGCCTTTGCCCGCGACATCGCCTATTGAGAAAAGCGCCACCGTTTAGCGTTGCACCGTCACAGAGGTGCGGCACTGGTCGAGCAGATCCGTGAACGCACAGCCCACCTGCACCGTCGTGCGCACAAGGCGCGGCACGACAGAGGTTTGAATGGTGCGCCCAAGCGCGCTAAACATCCCCTGACGTGCCGGCTCCGGGCGATACCGCCGTGCGTCCCAAACGTCCCGCGATTGCATCAGGCCGTCGCGAAAGTAACGGCTGATATCAGGGATATCGGCTGGTCGCGCGCGTGACAGGTCTACCACTGCAGCAACCCGCTCGCCCTCCGATTGGTCCGCCCGCTCCACCACCAAAAACGGCCCTTCGCCCACCAAGCCAAGCTTGCGTTTGATGCTTGCCGCGCGGGGAAAATCGTAGGTCTCTAAGCGCTGTGGGCAGCGATCAGCGGCCGCGCTTACCGGCAGTTCCTGGCGCGTGATCCAATACAGCGGCCGCAACAACTGGGTCTCGCCCTCCGTCGTCCGCCGCGAGCCCACGTCCACTTCCTCCGTCGTGGCCCGGTCAAAGGCCAAAAACAGCGCCCGGCAAAGGGCGAGATTTTTCTCGTCCGGGGCCCGCGTGCCGGGGGCCGCCAACAGCGCAACCGCAGACCCGCCTTGGCGCGGCGCGCGCGCTTCGCTGGGTAATAGCTCCACCAACACCGGCGTGATCACGCGCCGCGTGGCGCTGAAAGAGGGGCCGTCCGTATTCGGCAGCGAACGCGTGTTGGGGCGACCGCTGCCGTGCTCCGTCCAAACATCGGTTGGACTGGGATCGGGGCTGTCGCCCTGAGTTGGATCCATCGGCGGTGGTGCCGGCGGCGGCGCAAACCCGGGGTTGGACCCGGTGGAAGACGATCCCGTCTCATCGCTTGAATGTGGCGCGGGCTGGGCAGGCTCTTGCGTCGCACTTGGCTGCTCGGAGGGGGCAGGCTCCGTGGTCGCCGCCGCGTCTTCGCTTGGGGCCGACCGGCCCAATTCGCGCCCGCAGCCCGTCACGACCGTCACCGCAATCAGTATCAAAATCAGCGAACGCATACGCATGGCGAAGTCCTCACCGCAGGCTCCTTCATGAGCGCGCTCATGTGGCGCCCGCAGCCCACCTCATGCAACCCCAATCCGCGATGAATGCGCGCGAAAATCGCCAAACGTGCTCAAACGGCCTGCGCTTCTTCCATCCGCCCGATGGCGTAAAAGCGCGCTTTTTTTCGCGCCTTCAGCTCTGCTGGGCTCAAGGCACCAAGCATATCTAGTGCCTTGGCGACAGCCGCTCCGGCCGCAGCAATGGCTTGCTCCGGCGCGCGATGGGCACCACCAAGCGGCTCTGGGATGATTTCGTCCGTCACCCCAAGACCCAACAGATCCTGTGCGGTGATTTTCATCGCATTGGCGGCTTCCCGGGCGCGCCCCGAGTCTTTCCAGAGGATCGAAGCGGCCCCCTCCGGGCTGATCACGGAATAGATAGAGTGCTCCAACATCAACACTTGGTCCGCCGCCGCGAGCGCCACCGCGCCCCCAGAGCCGCCTTCGCCAGCGATCAGCGTCACGATCGGCACGCCAAGCGTCAAGCACCGCTCGGTAGACCGCGCGATGGCTTCAGCCTGACCGCGTTCCTCAGCCCCAATGCCGGGATAGGCACCAGCGGTGTCCACCAAGGTCACGACCGGCAGGTGAAATCTGTCCGCCAGATCCATAATCCGCACGGCCTTGCGATAGCCCTCCGGGCGCGCCATGCCAAAGTTGTGCGTGACACGCTCTTTGGTGGTGCGTCCCTTTTCGTGGCCGATGATGGCGCACGGCCTGCCCATGAACTTTCCTAGGCCGCCCAAAATGGCTTGATCGTCGGCATATTTGCGATCCCCGGCCAACTCGACGTAGTCGGTCACCAGTGCCCGCACATAGTCGCCGAACTTGGGCCGCTCTGGATGGCGCGCCACCAGGGTCTTTTGCCACGCATCAAGCTTGGAATAGACCTCTTGCAGTTGGCGCTGTGCCTTGCTTTTGAGGCGGGAAACCTCCGGGCTGATCGCCATGGCCCCGCTGCTCTCTGCGAGGGCAGAAAGTTCTTCGATCTTCTGGTCCATTTCGGCCAGGGATTTTTCAAACTCGAGATAAGTTCGCACAGCGCCTTTAACCTGACGATCCCATGTGCTGAGCGCAACGCCGCACACCGCATTTGGCGAAATGTCGCATTCTCAGCTTGCGGCAAGCCGCCGCAAGCCCTTGTCGAAGCGCCAAGCTGGTGGATAGACCTTGACGCCGGCCCCCGCCAGTGCGTGGTGCAGTCATGCACCAGCGGTCGATCACGAAAGGAAACCTCATGCGGCGTATCGTGATTGGCTTGGCGGCGCTGGCTGGCGTCGGGATCTTGTCCCTGTATGGCTGCGTGACCGCGCAACTCCCCAATGTGCCCCTGCGCGCAGAAGGCGAGGCGGCAACGCCAGTGGTTCTGGCCCCCTTCGGCACAGACCCCGCCGTAACCTCGCCCGCCGACTGGACCACAAGGCGCGCGCCTTTGCTGCGCCAAGCCTTCGCCCAGAATGTGTATGGGGCCTGGCCAATCGACCGCGCTGTGACTGCTGATCCCCCGGAAGTGTTAGATGCCGCCGCCGTCGATGGGGCCGGTCGGATCGAGCAGATTGCGGTACACTTGGGCAACGCCGCCGATGCCATGGGCTTTTCCATGCTGTTGGTGCTGCCCGCCAATGCCACCGGCCCGGTGCCGCTCATCATCACCCAGAACTTTTGCGGCAATCGGGGCGTCTTTCCAGACCTCGCCGGCGTTGCAGCCCCCCCAGGCACCCCGCAGGAGTGCGGCACCGGCTGGTCTGCCCCGCTGATCAAGGCAATCTTCGGCGATGCCATCATGACCCCGCCGATGCCTTTGATTTTGGGCCGTGGCTATGCGGTCGCGATGTTTTATGCGGGGGAGGTCGCCCCCGACAACGCCGCCACCGCAGAACCGGCCTTGGCCGCGCTCACCCCCCCAAACACACCACCAGATCAGCGCACCGGTGCCATCGCTGCTTGGGCGTGGTCTTACCTGCGCGCCATCGACGCCTTCAGCCGCGATCCGCGCATAGACGCCTCGCGCATCACCCTTTGGGGCCATAGCCGAAACGGTAAAGCAGCGCTCTTGGCCGCCGCCATGGATAACAGGCCCGCAGCCGTCGTGGCCCTGCAGCCGGGCACAGCGGGTGGGTCCTTGCAGCGCAACGCCATTGGCGAAACCATCGCCACCATCAGCAGCGATTATCCCCACTGGTTCGCCCCCGCCTACGCCGCCTTCGCTGGCCGCGAAGCAGACCTGCCGGTCGATCAACACCAGCTGCTGGCCCTGATTGCGCCGCGTCCGGTTCTTTTGGCCGGTGCCCGCCGCGATCAACACTCCGATCCAATCGGCGCAGTCCTCGCTACCCAAGGCGCAAGCCCCGCCTACCAATTGTTCGGGGCCCCAGCCTTCGTGCAACAGGACCTGCGCCAGATGAATTTGGCATCGCCGCAGGTCACCTATATGCGCCCAGGATTACACGGCGTGCACACCAGCGATTGGGAAAAAATCCTCGATTTTCTGGACGCACGCCTCCCGCCACCCGCCCGCTAGCGCGCCGCCCACGTTCAGGAACCATCAAGTCCAATACTGCGCGAGACCCCACCCATGACCGCCAAGACGCCAAAAGACTTCTTCAAGCCGCTCGCCGCCGGCGCGCCAGTCCCCCTGCGAGAGCTGCCACCGCGCTTGGAACGGATGATCCACTTCATCCCGCCGCACTTGGAAAAAGTGCGCGCAAAAGTCCCCGAAATGATTACCCAAGTCGATGTGCTGTTGGGCAATCTGGAAGATGCGATCCCCTTTGATCAAAAGGCCGCCGCCCGCCGCGGCGTGATCGAAATCGGCGAGCAAAACACCTTCGGCGATACCGGCTATTGGACCCGCATCAACGCCCTCAACAGCCCGTGGCACCTGGACGACATTTTGGAGATCGTCCCAGCCATCGGCAATCGCCTGGATGTGATCATGGTGCCGAAGGTCGAGGGCCCCTGGGACATCCACTACATGGATCAGCTCTTGGCCCTGCTCGAAGCCAAGCACCAAATCTCCCGCCCGATCATGCTGCATGCGATCCTTGAAACCGCACAGGGCGTGGCCAACGTCGAAGCGATCGCCCAAGCAAGCCCCCGTATGCAGGGCATCAGCCTGGGCCCGGCCGATCTTGCCGCCTCTCGCGGCATGAAAACCACCAGGGTCGGCGGTGGCCATCCCGATTACGCGATGCTCGCCGATCCGCACGACGATCAGCCCCGTGAGCGCTATCAACAAGATCCCTGGCACTACACCTTCGCCAAAATGGTGGACGCCTGCCAGACCGCCGGCATCAAGCCGTTCTACGGCCCCTTTGGTGACATCAAGGACCTGCCAGGCTGCGAACAACAGTTCAAAAACGCCTTCCTGCATGGCTGCCTCGGGGCGTGGAGCCTCCACCCGGATCAGATTGCCATCGCCAAGCGGGTCTTTTCCCCGGCCGTGGACGAGGTTTTGTTCGCCAAAAAAATCATCGAAAGCATGCCGCAAGGCGGTGGCGTCGCGATGATCGACGGCAAGATGCAGGATGATGCCACCTTCAAACAGGCCAAAGTGATGGTGGACCTCGCCCGCATGGTGTCTGCCCGAGACCCCGACATGGCAAAGGCCTACGGCCTGTAATCCGCCATGCCCTCCGCCTTGATCATTCGACATCTGGCCTTTGAAGACCTTGGCGCGTGGGAAGCGCCCCTGCGCGACAGGGGTTTTGACCTGTCCTTACACGAAGCGGGCCTTGCCCCGCTGCCAACCGATCCCCTCGGGGCAGACCTGTTGATCGTGCTGGGTGGGCCCATCGCCATTTATGACCAGGAGGCCTATCCCTGGCTCGCGCCCGAACTCCGCTTTATCGAGCAGCGCCTGCGCGCCGATCGGCCAACCCTTGGCATCTGCCTGGGCGCACAAGCGATGGCCGCGGCTCTAGGGGCCCGCGTCTATCCCACCGGCCAGAAGGAGATCGGCTTTGCCCCCATCAGCTTAACCGAAGGAGGGCAGACCTCGCCACTGCAGCCTTATCAGCAGGCACCCATCGCGCTGCACTGGCACGGCGATACCTTTGACCTCCCAGAAGGGGCCACGCGCTTGGCCTCCACCGCGCTCACGCCCAATCAAGCCTTCGCCCTGGGACCAAAGATCCTGGCCGTCCAGTTTCACCCCGAAGCCGGCGGCCCAGGCTTTGAGCGCTGGCTGATCGGCCATGCTGCTGAACTCGCCGCTGCGGGCATCAATCCCAAAGACCTGCGCCAGCTTGCCACCACCCATTGGCAAAGCTTGCACCAAACCGCTATTGCCTGCCTCTCGCTCTATCTGCGCCAGGCCAGCCTCGTTTGAAAGGATAACGCCCTATGCGCCGCATCGCTGTGCAAATGGACCCGATCGAGAACATGGTGGTGGAGCGCGACACCTCCCTGGCCTTCATGGTGGAGGCGCAAAAGCGCGGGCATGAAATTTGGTGGTTCACGCCTGATGAGTTGTATTTTGACCGCGGCGTCCTGCGGGCGGCTGCCCGTCGGGTCGAAGTGGCCCAGCGCCCGGGCGATCACTATCGCACCTTAGAAGAAGCCATTATCGATATCGGCCATTTCGATGTGGTCTTGATCCGCCAGGATCCGCCCTTTGACATGAGCTACGTCACAAACACCTATCTCTTGGAGCGCGCAGCGGAAGAAACGCTGGTGCTGAACAATCCCCGCGGCGTGCGCAACATCCCTGAAAAAATCTCAACCCTGCCGTTCGACGATCTGATCCCGCCAACCTACGTCGGTCGCCATCTGCCGGCGATCCTCGCCTTCGCCCAAGACTTCGACCAGATCGTGCTGAAGCCGGCATTTCTGATGGGCGGGGAGGGAGTGCGGAAGGTCAAAAGCGATGACCCCGCCATAGCCAGCCACATCACCCAAATGCTCACCGAAAGCGGCAAGGAACCCATCATTGTCCAGGCATTTTTGGAAGGGGTGTACCAGGGCGACAAGCGGGTGTTTGTGTTGGACGGCGAACCCTTGGGGGCCGTGCGGCGAATGCCGTCTGCGGGGGAGTTTCGCGCCAACCTGCACGTCGGCGGCAGCGCCGTGGCCACCGATCTCGACGACCGGGACCGCGAAATCGCCGCCCGCGTCGCCCCGCTTCTGCGGGAAGAGGGCATCTTGTTTGCCGGCTTGGACGTGATCGCCGGCTACCTCACCGAAATCAACGTGACCTCACCCACCCTGGTTCAGGAGTTGAAGCGCTTTAACGGCATCGATGTGCCGGCGCGTTTCTGGGACGTTGTCGAAGCACGCCTCGCCGCCCGCTAACCGCAGGGCTAACTCAGCAGATAAGCGTCTGATGTCTCGCCCGGCATCGGATTGGCGAGCGAATAGGCCAGCCGGTCTGCCAACGTCCGCGTTGAAACAGGCTTCGCCACAAACGCTGAAACCCCTGCCTGTTTAGCTGCCAAGACCACCCGGCGGGTTGTGCTTCCGGTCATCATCAATATCGGCAAATAACGCCCTGGGCTATCCTTGGCGGTTCGCAACATCCGCACGAACTCAATGCCATCAATGCCGCTCATCTTATAATCAACGATGACCACATCCACCGGCAGATCGCGCATCATCTCCAGCGCGGTGGCCCCGTCGCCAGCCTCCGCAATCTCCTTGCAGCCCAGCCCGCGCAGAATCGTGGCAACCAGCGTGCGCATGTGTTGGTTGTCGTCCACCAAGAGAACGCGTTTGTGGCGTAACGGCATGAAAATAGGTCCAATCCCCCCGAACGTATGCGACAGATCTATGAACAAAATATTGATTGCTGCCATCAGCGGGTAAACGGCGGCCGTACAAACCGGCGCTGCAGCGCGCTCACCTGGGTGGCCCCCAAGAGCGCCATGGTCCGGCGCAGCTCCGTCTCCAACATGCCGAACGTGCGGTTTACGCCCGCTTCGCCCCCCGCAGCCAGGCCCCAAAGGTAAGCCCGGCCCAGCGCCACCGCGTTCGCCCCAAGGGCCAGGGCCTTGGCGATATCACTGCCCCGCCGCACCCCGCCGTCCAACACCACCTCCGCCGCCCCATTGAGCGCGTCAACGACCGGCACCAAGGCGTCAATCGTGGTTAACGACGTATCGACCTGCCGGCCGCCATGGTTGGAGATCCACACGGTGCTCGCGCCGATATCCACGCAACGCCGCGCATCTTCCGGCGTGATAATGCCCTTCACCGCAAACGGCCCGCCCCATTCCTCCCGCATCCAGGCGGCGTCCTTCCAGGTCACGCTCCGATCAAACTGGCTGTCGATAAAGCCCATGATCCCCCCTGGCGGGTCGCCCAGGTGCGAGAAGTTGGCTGGCCGGATCGGTGGTTCGCTCAGCACATGCCAAAGCCAGCTGGGCCGGGACAGAGCCTGAAGCGCTGTTTGAGCGTTGACCTTGGGCGGGATCGAAAACCCATTGCGGGGATCGCGCTCCCGGTTCCCCGCAACCGGCACGTCCACCGTCAAGACAACGCCCACAAACCCGGCCGCACGTACCCGCTGCAAAATCTCGCGCACCAGACCCCGGTCTTTCCAAACGTAGATCTGGAACAGCTTTGGCCCCGGTGTTGCCGTGGCGATATCTTCAATGCTGGTCGAGCCCAAGGTCGAAATCGAATAGACCACCCCCGCTTGGTGCGCGGCCCGCGCCACCGCAGGTTCGCCCGCATGGTGAAACAACCGCGACGCCGCCGTCGGCGAAATGAAAAAGGGCAGGCGCATGTCCTGGCCCATCACCCGGCCAGACAGGTCAATCGCTGCGATATCTTTGAGCGCGTCCCAAACCAGCTCATAGTCCGTGTACCGCGAAACCGCCCGCCGCAGCGTCACTTCGTCGTCAGACCCGCCATCGATGTAGTCAAACACCATCCGTGGCAAACGCTTGCGCGCAAGGATCCGCAAATCGGCGATGTTCAGCGCCTGTGCCAAAGCTCCCATCACGCCCTCCCGTCATAGGGTCCAATGGCAGCGGCTTTGCGCCTCCCGTCAAGCGCACCAATACCGAACGGTCAGCACAAAAAAGAGGGCCCCACAATGGGGGCCCTCTCCGAAACCAGATCCAAAAGTGTTGGATCAGAAGTCTGCCCGCAGCGTCACACCCCAGGTGCGTGGCACGCTTGGGTAGACGGCGAAGTTGCCGGTTTGCTCAGGAACGGCGAACGACCCGATATAGTAGTACTCATCGGAGATGTTCTCGCCCCACAGCTCCAGCTCCCAGCCAGAAGCGTTAGCCAAGCCGATCCGGGCGTTAAACGTCGCAAACGCGTCGTTGTCGGTCACCGGGTCGCGGCTCAGGGTTTGCGTCGCGTATTCGCTCACCCAGGTGCCGTTCAGGTAGAACTTGGCGGTGTAGTTGTCAGACAGCGGCACTTCGTAAAGGGCCGAGCCAGACACGTTCCACTCAGGCGTAGTGAACTTCGAACCAGCAACCACTTGGGTGATGCCAAGGCTGTCCACCAGAGTGCTCTCGTATGTGGCGTCGTTGTAGGCCACCGCCCCCGTGAAGGTGAGGTTGTCGGTGGCGCGCAGCGACATGTCCAGTTCAACGCCCTGCGTGATCGCTTCCGGCACGTTGAACACGATGAAGTTGAAGCCAGAGAAGGCGTTCAGCTGGTAGTCGGTGATTTGTTGGTAATACACCGTGCCGTTGAACGTGGCGCGGCCGTCGAACAGGGTGGACTTGAAGCCCAGTTCGTAGGCGTCCACGAATTCAGGTGCGAATTGCAACTGGTTCGTGTTTGGAACAACCGCATTGCTCAACAGGCCAAGCGAGTAGCTGAAGCCCGAGCGGTCAAGGTTGAAGCCGCCTGCCTTATAGCCGCGCGAGTAGCTGCCGTAGACCATGAAGTCATCGGTAAACTGGTAGCGCAGGTTGGTGGTGCCCGACCATTCGTTCTCTTCGGTCGAGTCCCGATAGTTGCCATTGGATTGGGTGTTAATCGCTGGGTTGCAAACCAGGATCCGCAAAGCGCCCATGGCAGACACAATGGCTTCGCTGGGAGTGTCGATCAGCGAGTTCAGGAAGTTACACGCAGGAACCACTGAATTCAGCGATCCGGTCATGTCCTTTTCTTCGTGGTTGTAGCGCACGCCAACGGTCCAGGTCAGCTGGTCGCTGAGGCTGATTTCGTTGTGCGTGAAAAGCGACCAGCTGGTGGTCTCGGTCGCCCAGTTGTCCGCTTGCTGGCCTTGGCCCGCGGTCGGTGCCGCCGCCAGCAAGCCGTTGCCTAGAGCCGCTGCCGAAAGTGGCGGAACGCCGCCCAGCAGTGCGATGGTTTCCACCAGCAGCGGCGCCGCCGGGTTCAAGGAACGGAACAACGTGAAGCCCGTGCCGCCTGGGGCAGGGCCGTTCAGATCAACGCCAGCGGTGAGGGCGTCAACGTAACGGGCAGAGTCGGCACCAAACCGGATGGTGTCCGTCAGATCCAGGCTTTCGTCGGCATAGAAGCCACCAACGATCCAGTTCAGCGGGCCATTCTCACCCTGCAGGCGCAATTCCTGCGTAAAGGTTTGGAAGCCCAGATCGTAACCGTCGCGATAGGCGCGATCGATGCCAGAGAAGTCGATGTCTTGATCGCGTTCCGCACTCCAGTCGCGGTAGGCAGTGATCGAGGTGAGGTTCAGGTCGCCGATCGCCCAATCGAGCTGGCCAGACCAGCCCCATTCTTCCACCGCTTCTCCGTAGCTGCGGTTTGGCGACAGCGCCACGTTGTAGCCACCGTCTGTGATCGGGGCCACCATGCCCACGCGGCCTTGCAGGCCAGCGATCAAGTTGATTGCCCCGGCAGCCGCGCCTTGCTTCACGGAAATGGCAGTGCAGCAGTTTTCGTCGGTTTGAGCGGTGTCCACGATGATCCGCAAAGACGCGTCCGAAGTAATGTCCCACAGCGCTTGACCGCGCACAAACCAACGATTGCGGTCGTTGATGTCGCGGCCGGTGTTGACGTCGGTGATGTAGCCGTCGCGGGCTTGGATGTTGCCTTCCATGCGAACGGCAAAGTTGTCAGCCAAGGGGCCGGTGATCCCGCCAGTGGCAGACAGATAGCCAAAGTTGCCGGCTTCGATTTCACCAAACGCCCGCGTCGTGAATTCTGGCCCCGCCGTCACAACGCTAATCGCGCCGGAGGTGGTGTTGCGGCCAAACAGCGTGCCCTGCGGGCCACGCAGCACTTCGATACGCTGCACTTCCGGCAGTTCGGTCAGCGCAACGCCGGAGCGGTTGCGGTAAACACCGTCGATGAAGAAGCCCACAGCGCTTTCAAAGCCTGGGTTGTCGCCGCCCGTGCCAACGCCGCGGATCGAGGCGGTGGTGCCGGCAGAGTTCGATTGGCCGGTGAAGAAGCGATAGCTAGGCGTCAAAACGGCCACGTCGCGAATGTCTTGCACGCCGGCATTTTCCAGCTGTGCAGCGTTCAGCGCGGTCACCGCGATCGGCACTTCCTGCAGCACCGCAGCCCGGCCCGTGGCGGTCACGACGATTTCATCGTCATTTCCTGGGTCGTCCTGGGCCAAAGCGGGCGAAACCAAGCTCATGGCCGCCATCGACACGCCCGTGAACAGCGCCCAACCAAAGGCTTTCTTTTGTGACATTCTTAATCCTCCCAGCGCCGAACCTGCTCTAAGGCAGATGAGGGCGTTCATCAAAACGGAACGACACCCCAAGGCCCCCCCGAATGGTGCCTGCCGAATGCCGCTACTGTCCCCCATCTCCGGGAAGGGTGCCCATTGTGTCAACACCTTGGCGCCTCATTAACAGACTTTGGTCGCCACCCGCGGCCTTCGCGCCACAGATTGGGCCCGATTAACCCTAAACGTTACGACGCAAGACCCCAACGACAGGCAAAGTCGGGTGGTTTATACTGGGCGGATGACAGCCCCTTCACCCACCGCGCCCCCGTCACCCACCGCGCGCAGCGCCCTTGTCCTGTTTTCCGCCGGCCAAGACAGCGCCACCTGCCTCGCGTGGGCCCTGACGCGCTACGAGCGGGTGGAAACCATCGGCTTTGACTATGGTCAGCGCCACGCCATCGAATTGGTCCAGCGTCCGGTGGTGCTGGATGGGTTGCGCAATTTTAAGGCACAGTGGGCCGCCCGGCTTGGGCCAGATCGGGTGGTCGATATGCTGGGCTTCGGCAGCCTGGCAGAAAGCGCCCTGACCGCCGATCGTCTGATTGAACATAAACCGGGGTCGCTGCCGTCCACCTTTGTACCGGGCCGGAACTTGGCCTTTCTGACCTTCGCCGCCGCCCACGCCTACCTGCGCAACCTGGACGTGCTGGTGGCCGGCATGTGCGAAACAGACTTCGCCGGCTACCCCGATTGCCGCCGGGACACGATCGATGCCATGCAAAGCGCGATCGGCCTGGGGCTAGATCGCCCAATGCCCATTGAAACGCCCTTGATGCACCTCACCAAGGCGCAAACGTGGGCGTTGGCCGAGCACCTGGGAGGCACCGCCTTGGTGGACCTGATCCAAGAGCACACCCACACCTGCTACAACGGCGTGCGGGATCGTCGCCATCCCTGGGGCTATGGCTGCGGTACGTGCCCGGCCTGCACCCTAAGGGCGGCCGGCTGGAGTGCGTTTGCACAGAGTGCGTCCCCATGAGCTACGCGATCAAAGAGCTTTACTATACCCTGCAAGGCGAGGGGGCCCACGCCGGGCGCGCAGCGGTCTTCCTGCGCTTTGCCGGCTGCAACCTTTGGTCAGGACGGGAGGAGGATCGCGCCGCTGCGGTCTGTCGCTTCTGCGATACAGATTTTGTTGGCGTCGATGGCCCTGGCGGCGGCCGCTTCTCCAGCCCCAACGACGTCGCCGCCGCCGTTGCGGCCTCATGGCCGGGCGGCGGAAAACCTTACGTGGTCTGCACCGGCGGCGAACCGCTCCTGCAGCTGGACGAACCGGTTATCGCGGCCTTACAGGCCCGCGGCTTTGAGGTTGGCGTTGAAACCAACGGCACCATCGCCGCGCCAGAAAGCCTGGACTGGGTGTGCGTCAGCCCCAAAGCTGGGGCAAACCTCATCCAAATCAAAGGTGATGAATTAAAGCTGGTGTTCCCACAGCCCGGCGCAGAACCCGAGCGCTACGCTGCCCTCAACTTTACGCACTTTTTCCTGCAGCCATTGGACAGCCCCGCCCGCGAGCAAAACACGCAAGCCGCGGTGCGCTATTGCCGCGCGCACCCAAAATGGCGGCTCAGCCTGCAAACCCACAAACTCTTGGGCATTCCCTGATCAACTCTGGGCGGGCAGGGCAGCATAGGCGCGCGCCACGTCCCGGGCAAACATCCGCATCGCGCGCTGCGCGTCGTGCCACGGCGCGGCCGAGACCACCTGATCAATATCGGTCTCATACCAGCGCCGCGTCACGGTTTGGATCACCCGGCCGCTGGGGTCGCGAAACGAGGCGCTCAGCTGCGCACCGCCCGTAGAAAATGACCCGAAATACGAAAGTCCTGGCCGCGCGTTCAGTTGCGCAAAAGTCGGCCGATTGGGGCGGGCATCTTCAATTGTGACCACCAGGCTGATCGCGTTATGGGTCGGGCCGGCGGCGTCCACCCGCGCGAGCGCCTCAGTGAGGATGCGATTGAGGTCGTGGCGCAGCCGCTCCCCCTCGCGAACCCCGTAGTCATCCTCAAGCTTGT
Source organism: Caulobacterales bacterium (assembly GCA_049314555.1). Classification (GTDB taxonomy): domain Bacteria; phylum Pseudomonadota; class Alphaproteobacteria; order Caulobacterales; family Aquidulcibacteraceae; genus REEB509. The sequence continues at coordinate 28,766 of JBMOEW010000012.1, read as the reverse complement.
CTTGGAACGCGGCCGAGAATTGCGCAGGGGCGGCCACCAGCGGCGCGCCGAAAGCGGGCGTCGCCATAACGCCACAAAGCAGCATAAAAGACACAAGAGTGACAACCTGGCGCATCGCAAATTCCTTGCAGCATAGAGCCTCACGCCCCGCGGGGCGATCATACACCATTCTCCGCGCCATGACGCCTCAAACGCGCGTTACCAAGTTGTCGCAAAATGGGCTTGTGTGACGGTTCGCCTGGCGCGCTTATTCCGCCGCTGCCGGGGCCGCAGGTGTGGCGGCGGCAGGGGCGCGTTGGAACACCAGCAGCACCTCGCCCACCGTAATGCCAAACTTGCGCACTGTGGCGTGATTGATCATGACGCCATCGGGCTGCAGGTACATCCGATCGTCGAAGTCCACCGTCCAGGTGCGCCCATTCACCTGCAGGTCGAGGTCGTAGGCCCACCGCAGAGTGTTGCCTTCCACATGGCCCAAAGCCACCCCGCGCACGTCGCCAGCAGTGCCTTCGTAAGTGTTTGGCCCGGTTGGACGGATCGTCCAAACCCGCCGTTCCAATGCGCCGTCGCTGTAAACGAAGTCTTCGTCCAGGGTCAGGGTTTGTCCGTCCCAGGTGCCGTCGATCGTCACCTGGAACTGCCGACGCAAATTGCCGAAGCGGTCCCTGAACACGCCCCAGGCCTGCGTTTCGCCTTCAAAATACGATTCAAGCCGCAAGGCGGGCTCCGACACGTTGGCCAGTGGGGCCTGCGTCGTCGCACACCCCGAAGCCGCCATCATGCCCGCCAAGGCCACCAGTGCACCGCGCCCAACCATTCTGTATCCCTCATGAGAACAGATCGGTTTACGAGCCGAATGCTGGCTTGGATCGTTAGTTGGCGTCGTCGTCCGATTTCTTTTCGTCGTCGCTGTCGCCCGGCGTCACGATGTCAACGCCTTCTTCGATCACCGCGCCGGTCGTTCGCACTGCCACCCCAGCTGCGGTTCCCACCACAGCCCCAGCAGCCCCAACCGCGGCCGCAGCAAGACAGCCAGACAGAAGGCTGGCCGCTGTCAGCATGCCAATGAGTGTAAGGGTCTTGCGCATGTAACTGTCCTTTTCCGCCGTCTAAGCCCAAACATCCCGTGGCGACATTGCCCGATACGCGCCAACGATCAATCGCCCAAAGCATGGGCTTGGATTAACGTTTCCAGACCTCGTCCACATCCAGGTGATCGTCGTCGGTCTCGATGTCGCCGTCGGTGGACCGCCGAAGCGGTCCCTTATAGCCCACCACCCCGCGGCACCTCCGGCACGGCCCCACAAACCGACCGCTGCGCACAAATGGTCGATTGTCCGTAAACGCAGCCACCAGATGCTTGCGCAGGGCCTCCGCGCTCACCGGCTTGACCAGAAACGAGTTCACCCCGGCATCCCGCGCCCGCGCCACGCGGCTGCGTTCGGAATGACCCGTCACCATGATCACGGTGCACAGCGGGTTGGGGCTGTCCTTTGAGGTCCGGATCATCTGCGCGAACTCTTCGCCGCTAATCGGAGCCATGTTCCAATCCACCAGCACGATATCGATGACGGTGCTTTTCATGATGTCGAGGGCTTCAGCGGCGTCCGCCGCTTCGAACGTGCGCCGAAACCCAAACCCGCGCAGCAGCGAACGCAGCAACAGCCGCATTTGCCGGTTATCATCCACCACAAGGATTTGCAGGCTTTCCAGCCCCGCTGTTGACACTGCCGATCGGCCCTTCGCTGCAAAACATGTCAGTGTTTACACACGAGAAGTAAAGATAAGTTAATCCTGGTTCTGACGAAAGCAATCGCCAGAACCAGGACCAAGCCTTTGGTCAAACAGCTCAGATCGTTTCCACCATCACCACCTCAGAATCCTCTTGGGCGGTAATGGTCACGCTGCTGACGTCATTGATTGCGGCCCCGTCCCGCGCGCCGAGGTCCACGCCGTCCACGACCACGCGGCCCGCCGCTACAGTCAGATAAGCCCGGCGTCCTGGCGCAAGTTCAGCCGTGGCAACCTGACCTGCCAACAGCGTCCCAGCCAGCACCCGCGCATCTTGCCGGATGGGCAGCGCGCCCGCGTCCTGGTCGTCGCTAAACCCGGAGGCCAAAGCCACCAGAGCCCCGGCACGGTCGGCCTTCGGAAATTTGGCCGCGCCCCAGAAGGGATCGCCCCCCCTTTGCTTGGGCACGATCCAGATCTGAAACAACGTGGTTGGTTCGTCCTCAAGGTTATACTCGGCATGCGTGATCCCGCGGCCAGCGCTCATCACCTGCACATCGCCCGCCTGCGTTCGGCCTTCATTGCCAAGGCTGTCCTTGTGCGAAATCGCACCGCTGCGAACGTAAGTTATGATCTCCATGTCCGCATGGCTGTGCGGGGAAAATCCGGTTTTGGGCTGGATTGTGTCGTCATTCCAGACGCGCAACGCGCCCCAGCTTTCCCGCCGCCGGTCGTGATACCCAGAAAAGCTGAAGTGGTAGCGCGCCGCCAGCCAGTCATTGTCGAAGCTGCCAAGGCTTGAAAAGGGGCGTTTTTCAATCATCGCAATAGGCCTCCAGATGAAGGTGAAGGTAAGAGGTTCAACGCCTTAAGCCGATTGGTGCCAGCGCTGGGCGAAGGCAGCAATCCGCGCCCCATAGTGACGGGCGAAGGCTTTGTCGCCAGCCGGCGGCGTTACCTCAGGGCTTGCATTGTCGGACTGAGTTGCAACCCCGACACTATAACCAAGCCGGTTTGCCACATCCGGCGAAGCGTCTGCATTCGAGTGTGCCCCCGGCATCATCCCGGTGCCAACCCACACCATGCCGTGCTGCATCGCCAGGGTGAAAACCGACGCCAGCGCATGGTGCTTGTCGCCCGCGAAACTCAGCGAATTGGTAAACCCGCCCGCCAGCTTGTCGCGCCACCCGCCCTGCATCCAGACCTTCGAGCTGGCCTCGAAAAACGCCTTCAGCACGGCAGATACGTCTCCCATATAGGTCGGCGCGCCAAAGATGATTGCGTCGGCATCGGAGGCCGCCTCGAGCGCTTGTGTAAAGTCCTGCCCCGCGTTCTCCAAGCGGATCAACACAGGCTCCCCGCCCGCTTGAGCAACCCCCGCAGCAACCTCTTGCGCCACAACAGCGGTGTGGCCGAAGCCCGAATGATAAACGATTGCGATCTTTGCCATGGTGTTTCCTGACGTGTCTTTGACAGGACAGCATGTAGGGCCTTGCCGGCGGCAACATAAGTGCGTCAAACTAAACTGATTGTTTCCATTTTTGGGCGGCTTGAATGTCTGTTTCCCTTGACCTGTTTGCCGTCTTCGCCCGCGTTGGCGAGTGTGGCTCCTTCACCAGGGCCGCGCGCGAACTGGGCATGTCCAAAGCCACGGTCTCCAAGCAGGTTGCGGCATTGGAGCGGGAATTGGGCGTTGTGCTGGTCGCGCGCACCACCCGCAAGGCAGCACTGACCGAAGCAGGAGAGCGGGTCCTGCGGCGGGCGCAGCGCATGGTCGAAGAAGGCGACGCCGCCAAACGAGAGGCCAGCGAAGCCCGCGACACCCCCCGCGGCCGCCTCAAAGTGTCCGCACCGCTCAGTTTCGGCGTGCGCTATTTGGCCCCGATCATGGGGGATTTCCTCACTGCCTATCCCGAACTCACGGTCGATTTGGCCCTGGAGGACCGCGCGGTCGATCTGATCAGCGAGGGCTTTGATGCGGCCCTGCGCATCCGCGCCCTGGAGGATTCCACCCTCGTGGCGCGGCGGCTGGAACAGATCGAGGTCTTCAGCCTGGCCGCACCCGCCTACCTTGCTGGCCGCACCCCACCACAGCGCCCAGAAGATCTGAGCCACCACGCCTGTTTGCATTACACGAACTTGGCATCGGCCACCGCCTGGCGCTTTGAAGCGGCCGACGGCACCAAGGTCACCGCTCAAGTCCAAGGCCCGTTCTGCTCCAACAATGGCGATCTGTTGCTGGAAATGGCCAAAGCCGGCCACGGTATCGCCCTGCTGCCGGACTTTCTCTGCTGGCAGGCGGTGTCGCAGGGCAGTCTGCGCACGCTCCTGCCAGGCTGGCGCGCACCGGTCCTGGCGCTTCATCTGCTCACCCCGCCGGGCCGAGGCCTGCCACGCAAACTGCGGGCCTTCTCAGACTTTATGCACGACCACTTCGCCGCCAGTCGCGCGCCGTGGCGACAGGGGGCCTCGAAGCGCCCAGATTGACGCTGCCCCGTCCGCACGGCATGGCTTTGCCAAAGAGACAGTCCTTGGGAGGGCCAAATGGTCAAAAACATGATGGCGATGGCAATGTTGGTGGTGGCGGCAGCCTGCAGCCAGCCCCCGCCAGAAGAGCCAGCGCCGCCGCCACCGCCAGCCATGCGCATTGAGGCGCTAAACAGCGTTCAGCTGGCGCAGATGGTCCGCGAAAACGGCCCGGAAGGCGTGCGCTGCCAAAACGCCTCCCGCGTCGAAAACATGGGCGTGGTGCCGGCAAGCGCCCCGTCCCGGCATGCCGCACACGTGGGCGAGCGGGCCTACGCGATCTTCTGCATCCACCCAGAGGTCACCCGCAGCGAAATCGACCCAGACCAGCAATGGGTCCTGTGGGTCAAAAGCGTGGACCCCGTCCAGGTCACGGTGGATCGCTGCTACGAACCAGACCAGCACTTCATGAACGACAACATCTGCTGGGTGCCGTTCAGCGCGCCCACCCCAACGCCGTAACGCTTACGAGCCGGCCGGAGCCGGGGCAGGGCCGCGCACCATCCGTGCCAGTTCTGTCCCGGCGGCGTCCTTTAGTACAAGTTCGCTGCCAGCGGTCTCCACCGCTCGGGTGTTGTCCAGCGTTTCCAGCCACTGGCGTTCCAGCGCCATCTGCACATCGCTGCAGGCAACCTCAGTGATCTGGAACCACGCCAAGGGCCGCGCTGCGTTCGGCGCACTGTCGCGCAGCGCAAGGTAGGTGTTGCACCCGGTCGAGCCGTTCGCCCGCGCGCCATCCAGCGTGATCGTAACGCCGTCAAACGCCGGCGCACGCCCCGCCAGCGTCACCAAGCGAAACGTGATCGGCCCCGCCGGAGGCGGCGGCGGCGGCGGTGGTGGCGTCGCGCAGGCGGCCAAACTGGCACCAGCGATCGCAAGAACGGCAAGGCGCTTCATGGGCATGTTCCTCAATCAAATCGGATCCCAGGTGAAGACGCCCGCGGTCGCCTCCATCCCGGCATAATTGGCCTTCATCGCCGGCAGCCCATGCTCAATCAGGGTTTCCGGCGTCCAGCCTTCCAGGCGCGTCATGCCGCGCACGGGGCGGGGCTGGTTAAAGAGGAACACTTCGTTGCCCCTTACGGCGAAAATCTGACCAGAGGTGTCTTTGGCACCATCTGCACACAGCGCCACCGACAGCTGCGCCACTTGATCGGCGCGCATATTGTTTTTGATCCGCTCCACGCGTTTTGCACTGGCTTCGTCCTTGACAGGGATGGTGGCGATCATCCGCGTCCAGGCGAAAGGCGCAATGATGTTGGAGCGAACGTTCTTGATCGCGCCTTCCATGGCGATGATTCGCGATAATCCCATGACACCCAGCTTGGCGGCAGCGTAATTGGCCTGCCCGATGTTGCCGATCAGCCCAGAGGTGGACGTAAACAGCACATAAGATCCGTCCTGCTGCTCGCGGAAGTGCTCCACCGTGGCCCGTGTGACGTTGAACGCGCCGTGCAAATGCACATCGATCACCGCTTTCCAGTCCTCAGGGGCAAGCTTGTGGAACATGCCATCGCGCAGAATGCCGGCGGGATTGACCACCGCATGCAGCCCGCCAAGTTCCTTGAGGGCTTGCTCGCGCATGGCTTCTACTGCGGCATAGTCGGTCACGCTGTCGGAGTTTGAGATCGCTTTGCCGCCGCCCGCGCGAATTTCCGCGGCCACGGTTTCGGCCGGCCCCGCACTGCCCGGATCACCGCCCGCAACGCTGCCGCCCAGGTCATTGACCAGCACCTTCGCGCCCTGTTTGGCCGCCAGCAGGGCGCATTCACGACCGATCCCGTTGCCACCGCCGGTGACCAGAACGACTTTCCCGTCCAACACGCCCATCTTTTCACTCCTGCTGATTTGCAGCAAAGCTAGTAGCCCGGCGCGCGCAAGTCGAGGTGCAGACGCCGCCATCTCATTCGGCTAGTGCTCCACAAGACGCTCACCAAGGATGATCCCCATGCGCACCCGCGCCGCGATTGCAGTAGCCCCCGGTCGCCCCTTGGAGATCGACGAAGTGGACTTAGCTGGCCCCCGCGTGGGTGAGGTTCTGGTGGAAATCATCGCCACCGGAATTTGCCATACTGACGCCTATACCCTCAGCGGCAAGGACTCAGAGGGCATTTTCCCCTCAATTCTTGGCCATGAAGGCGCAGGGATCGTCCGCGAGATTGGCGAAGGCGTAACATCGGTGGCCGTCGATGATCACGTGATCCCGCTCTACACTCCAGAATGCCGACAGTGCAAAACCTGCCTCTCGCGTCGCTCAAACCTGTGCACGGCCATTCGCACAACCCAAGGCAAGGGCGTGATGCCCGATGGCACGAGCCGCTTCTCACGCAATGGCCAACCGCTGGCCCACTACATGGGCTGTTCCACGTTTTCAAATTTCACCGTGTTGCCAGAGATCGCGCTGGCCAAGGTCCGCGCAGACGCCCCCTTTGATAAGATTTGCTACATCGGGTGCGGCGTCACCACCGGCATCGGCGCGGTGATTTACACCGGCAAGGTGTGGCCCGGCGCGAACGTAGCAGTGTTTGGGCTGGGCGGAATCGGCCTGAACGTCATCCAAGGCGCGCGGATGGTGGGGGCAGACAAGATCATCGGCATCGACATCAACCCCGCAAAACGTCCGATGGCGGAGCTTTTTGGTATGACCCATTTCCTCAACCCCAAAGCGATCGGCAACGACAAGATCGTCCAAGCCATCGTCGATATCACCGGCGGCGGTGCGGACTTCAGCTTTGACGCCACCGGCAACACCAAAGTGATGCGCCAGGCGCTGGAATGTTGTCATCGCGGGTGGGGCGAAAGCATCGTTATCGGCGTTGCAGAGGCTGGCCAAGAGATCGCCACACGGCCATTCCAGCTCGTCACGGGGCGCGTGTGGAAAGGCACAGCCTTTGGCGGTGCTCACGGCCGCACCGATGTCCCCAAAATTGTCGACTGGTACATGGAAGGCAAGATCAACATCGACGACTTGATCACCCATGTGATGCCGCTCGATCAGATCAACGATGCCTTCGATCTGATGGAGCGGGGCGAAAGCATCCGCAGCGTCGTCAAGTTTTGAAAACCCCCATCGCCGCCTTCGTCGCCTCATCCATCGGGAACAACAGCTCCAGCCGCAAATCCCGCACGGTCACGTCTTCGCTGGTCCCAAAGTGGGCGATGGTGGTCAAAAAGCGAAGCTCGCCCGCCGGGCCGCGCACGGTAAGGGGCGCAAGCGCCCGCCGCGCCAAATCGCTGGGCGCGGGGTAGCCTTTTTGCCGCTGCGCCAACCGCGCCAGCAAGTCCTCCAAGACCGGATCGTGGCCGGCCTCCAGCGCCTCCAGCCGGATCCGCGCATGCATCTCGGCCAGCGCCTCGCCATAGTTCACCACGAACTCCGGCGCGGTGGGGCTATCGGTCAACAGCCGCACAACATTCATCTCCTCGCCCGCGCCCCGCAGCGCGCCCAACAGCGCGTGGGCGGAAGGGGTCGCTTCATGCACCGTCCAATTTCGGTCGCACACCATGGCGGGGTAGGGCGCGTGCTTGGCCATCATCTCAGATAAAATCGCCCGCAGCGGCGCAAGGGCAGCGCTGTCGAGCGGCGTGGTCGGATAGATCGGCGCAAACCCGGCCTGCGTCAGCAGCGCGTTGCGCGCCGCCAGCGGGGCCATCACCCCTTCGGCCAACGCAAGCGTCATCTGCCGCGAGGGCTTGGCCCGTCCCGTTTCCAGGAAAGACAAATGGCGGGTAGACACCCCAACCGTCTCGGCAAGGTCAAACTGGCTCATCCCCCGCGCCTGCCGCCAGGCCCGCAAGGTCGCTGGAAATCCGCTGAGATCGGACGGTTCAAAAGTCGTCATGCGGCGATCTAGCATCAATCGCCGCGCGCTGCCCATAACCTGCGAGGTAATTGCGGCCCTTCTCGCCAGCGCGCACCGTGGCCGCCTGAAACAAAGGAGAGCACCATGACAGGCCTGTGGAAAACATGGATGGACATTTGGGTGTGGGCGATGCTGGCGGCCGCAGTGGTGTTCCTTTTGGCCGCTACCACAGCCACCCAAGCGCCGGCCCTGCTGTTTTACGACCTGATCCACTGGCCGATCGATGGGAACACAGGCTTCACGCAGGCCACCCGCCCCACCGCCGCTATCCTGGGAGCGGTTTTCTTAGGTTGGATGCTGAGTGTGCGCCTGCTCATCGGTCTGGCCAATAGCGGCCCAACACCGGCAGCAACCCGGATATGGCGCGGCCTCACGGGCATTATCGCGGCCTGGTATGTGCTGGACTCCGGCGCCTCGATCACAACCGGGATCCCTGTCAACGCCCTCTCGAACACCGTGATACTGATCGGCTATCTTATCCCGGTGTTGGCCTCGGGCGTGCTTGCGGGCAAAGGGGCAGGCGGGGCGGCATAGGCAATCGCGTCCTCAAACGTGTCCATTTTCCACAGCGCCGGGAACAGCTTGATCCAAGCGCCAACCGTCAACACGGCACCCACGCCCCCCACCACCACAGCGCCCACCGGCCCAAGCAGCCGCGCAAACACCCCGGACTGAAACTCACCCAGTTCGTTTGAGGCACTGATGAAGATGAAGCTGGTGCTCGCGACCCGCCCCCGCATGGTGTCCGGCGTGGCCAACTGCACCAGCGAGGAGCGCACATACACGCTCACCATATCCGAGGCCCCAATCACAAACAGCGCCAACAGCGAAAGCCAGTAGGCGCTGGACACCCCAAACACCACCGTCGCCACCCCAAACACAATTACAGAGCCAAACATCCACCGCCCCACCCGGGTGCGGATCGGGGCCATCGCCAAAAACAGCGCCACCGCAGCCGCGCCCAACGCCACCGCCGACCGCATCGCCCCAAGCCCCTCCGGCCCCACATGCAGAATATCGCGCGCGTAAACCGGCAAAAGCGCCGTCGCCCCCGCCAGCAAAACCGCCACCAAATCCAACGAGATCGCCCCCAACACGATCTTGTTGTCGCGCACATAGCGCAGGCCCTCCAGGATCAGCGCCAAAGCCTGCGGGTTTTCCGGCTTTTCTTGCTTAGGCGGGCGCAGCGACAGGCAAAGCACCACCGCGCACCCAAAAAAACCGGCAGCCAGCCCATAGGCGGCCACAGCGCCGCCAACGCCGTGCGCCTCGCCAAACGCAATCGCGAGCCCCGCAAGCGCAGGCCCCACGATGGAAGAGGTGGAAAACGCCAACGACGACAACGCCACCGCCTGCGGCAGATCTTCCTTCGACACCAGCATCGGCATCAACGCTTGGCTCGCCGCAGGCGCAAAGGCATTGACCGCGCCGGAGATAATCGCCGCCGCGAACACCGCGGTCATGGCCCCAGATCCGCCCTGCAGCGAAACCAAAACGAGTCCCACAAGCGTTGTGATTTTGGCCAGCTGATAGCCAAGGATGATCATCCGCCGATCCCAGCGATCAGCGGCCTGCCCCCCAAACGGCGACAGGATCAACAGCGGCAAGAACTGCGCCAACCCCACAAGCCCCAGCAGGAAGGCGCTTTCTTCCACGCTCTGGCCCCGGTCTCGGGCAATTTCATACACCTGCCAGCCGATCGTGGTCGCCTGGACCTGAAAGCCCAGCGTCGAAACGGCGCGCATCATCCAGTATTTCAGGAACTGCGGATGGCGAAACGGGGCAAGGGAGGGCATGCGCATCGGGTGGCACGCATCTAAGCGCGCGCGGCCCTAGAAAGATAGATGGGCCGTAATGATGCAGCAGCGGAAGGAAGCCTTCGCAAATTGGTTCTTACCGGCCACCCCTATCTGGTTTTTGGCGAAGTTGTTTGGTACCCCTACCAACGACAAACGGGGGCGATGTGGTTGGTCGATATCTTCATCTCTTATGCCCGCAGTCAGCGCGCGCTTGCTGAGCCGATCAAGGAACGGCTGGAAGCGCTTGGCTACGATGTGTTTTTCGATATCGAGGGGATCGACGGCGGTGCCGATTTTCCGGAGGTCATTGATCGCGCTTTGCGCAAATCAAAAGTGGTCTTGGCGTGTTGGTCGCCAACTTATTTCACGCGAAAATGGTGTTTGATCGAGGCGCGCATCGGCGTTGAGCGAAACATTATCGTCCCGATTGCAGTGGAGAGTTTTGCCAAAGATGCCCCGCCCGCGGACTTGCGGTTCATCAATTATTTCGATGTCACCGGCCGGGATCCTGAAGCCTGGGCCCTGACCCTGAGGACAATACAAAGAAAGCTGGCACAGCCTGAATCATCATCTGCACACGAACCGTTGCCACCGCAAGCCGGCACGCCGCAAACCAATGCCAGTGCCCTTTTATCGGATATGCGCGCGACATGGGCCGCGTTTCCAGATCGCGAAAGCATCGCAGCGGTTTCTCGATTTGCCGAGCGTGTCCGCCAAAGTGCGCCAGGATCAGGCCTCGAGTTTGAAGTCGAGCACCATCTCAAAACGCTGCATGCCAAGCAAAAGAGTGAATTGGCCAAGGAGCGCGCAGACCAGCTCAGACGGGAAAAGCTGCGCGAGACCCTGCCTCCAATGCCCAATGACATGGTGCTTGCCCAAATTGCGCTCGTGTTCGGTGTGGGTCTGTATGTCGCGGCGTGGCTGCTGACTGACATTCGTAATGATCCACGAGGTCATTTCTTTTTCACACCGCTCTTTTGCGTTCCACTGATCGCTTATTGGATCAATCGCAAAAGGATGCGCTGGTGGGGGGCGCTTCTGTTTGTAATCCTGGTCACAGGTGCAAACTTTTTGGCGACGATGGCGGCGGACGCCATCTTTATTGAGCGAGCAAGCGAATGTGCGCGTTGCTCTGGCTTGTTTTGTTCTGCATGCGATGAATGGAAGTCGGCCCAGGAAATTACCGCCGATCGCAACCTCGCGGAGGCTTCGGCGAGAACAGCAGGGGCCGTCGCTGGAGCGATCGGGGCCGGATTATCGTTTTTGTTTGTTGCGCTCGCGTTACCCTCAGTTCGAAATCCCAGCAACATCGCATGGCTCACAGCGGCAACGGCCGTTATGATTGCGATTGGCGGGTTCGGCTTAGCCTCGCATCTTCCAAATGAAGAGCCTTACATAGAATATGCAGTTCTATTGTTCGCGCCTTGGCAGCTTGTCTTCGGCTGGACACTCCTGCACGTGACCCGCGCGCACGCAGCCGAGCGCCGCCTCATGTTCTGGGCAAAGCCGGTTCGCCTGCGCCACTTGTAAGCGGCGCAGGCTGCGGCCGGACCGGCCAGAGACTAGCCGAAGTGCTTGATCAGCGCCGCGTTCACCTCGCCGGCCGCCTCCATGTGCGCCATGTGCCCGGTTTGATCGAGGAACATCACGGTCCACCCCGCCGGCAGTTGGGCCGGATCAGGCGCGCCCACGATCTTGTCATTGTGCGAAGCGATCACCAGGGCTGTCGAGATTTTGTGCAGGTTCGCCTGCACCCCTGCCGATTGCGCAGGGTCGCTCAAGGTTTCAGCAAGCTTCGTCAGGGCCTCTTCCACCCCGTCGATCCGCTTAAATTTCACCATCACATCGACCATTTCTTTGGTGATCATTTCCGGCACCGCCATGATCAGTTCCAAAAACGGCTTGATGTCCTTGGCGCGCTGGCCCTTGGCAATCCCATTCAAGAACGCGGTGTTGATAAAACAACCCGGCAAAGCCGCTGAAGCCACAAGGCTCAGGCTTGCCACGCTCGCCGGCGCATCAATCGCCACTTGCACAGCGATCGCCCCGCCCATCGAGTGCCCCACAAGATGCACCTTGGAAAGACCCAGCGCCGCGATCGCGCCCTGCACGGTCTGCGCCATAAACGCCAAGGAGCCGTCACCCACGTTCTTGTCTGTGGCCCCGTGCCCCGGCAGGTCCAGCGCATACACCGGCCGGCTTTCCGCCAGCGCTGGTGCCACAAACAACCAGTTGTTGGCGTCTGCCGAAAACCCGTGCAGCAACACCGCCGGCACGCCGTGCTTGTCTTCCCCATAAACCGCGACATTCACGTGCAGCCCGTTAACCATCAACGCGCGGGTTGGCGGCCCGGAAGGCCCGTCCCCGTCGGCTTCCGGCACAAACCGCGACTGGAAGTCCGCCACGAACGCATCGATCTCGCCGTCGCTGACGCTTGGTTCCGCCAGCACCGCCATCAGCGCCCCAACCGGCAACGTCTCATCTGCCTTGGCCACGATCCGCCTCAAGGTGCCAGCCACCGGCGCTTCCGCCACATTGGTGATCTTCGAGGTTTCCACATCGACCAGGTCGTCGCCCTCTTTGACACTTGCCCCCTCAGCCTTGTGCCACGCGACGATCTTTCCCTCGATCATCGACAGGCCCCACTTCGGCATTTTGATCGGCGTAATGGCGGTCATAGTGCGTTTTTCCTTCCCGTCGCACGCAACTGTGGTCTTCGGGACCCAATTTTGCGTTGTATTGGCTTCTCATTCCAGATGTGATCGTGGTACACAACGCTACAAACAAACAAGCAAGAATGTTTTTTCTGGTGCGTCAAAGCGCTAGAGCGCAATGGGAGTGAAAGCGATGGACTCAGGTGTTGTAGGGCCGGCGCGCAAAGGTCTGGAGCGCAGCGAAGGGTTGAGCTATCAAGAGGTTCTGGACCTGGACTCCAAGGAGGTTCCAGCCTGCCTGCGCGAACAGCGCGTGCCAGATATAGGCACCGATCCGATCCCCACCAGCCGCTACACCGATCCAGAGTTCTACAAGCTGGAGGTGGAACGGGTGTGGATGCGGGTCTGGCAATGGGCCTGCCGCGAAGAGGAAATTCCCAATCCGGGCGACCACACGATCTATGAAATCGTCGGCAAGTCGCTCCTGATCGTGCGCCAGGATGACGGCTCGATCAAAGCCTTCGCCAATTCGTGCCTCCACCGCGGTCGCAAGCTCGCCACCAATGGCGGCTGCAAACAGCAGTTCCGCTGCATGTTCCACGGCTGGACCTGGAACAAGGACGGCACCTTCGCCCACAACCCGATCGCCTGGGATTTCCCCCAGGCAAAGCCAGAAGAACTCGGCCTGCCGGAAGTGAAGGTCGGCACCTGGGGTGGTTTCGTCTTCATCAACTTCGATCCCAACGCCAAGCCGCTGGAAGAAGTTCTGGATCCGTTGCCGCGCCATTTCGAGCGCTGGCAGCTGGAAAACAAATACAAGTGGAACCACGTGGCCAAGGTGATCCCGGCCAACTGGAAAGTGGTTTCGGAGGCTTTCATGGAAAGCCACCATTCCATCACCACCCACCCGCAGATATTGCCGTATCTGGCGGACGAGAACTCCCAGTACGATATCCTTTCCGACTATATCACCCGCCATATTAGCGCCGGCGCAGTGCCTAGCCCGTCGGTCGGGCAGGCGGAGCTTTCGGAAGACGACATCCTCAATTCGATGTTCGACACCGCCGGTCGCTTCAGCACTGCCGGCACGCGCCTGAATGTTCCAGAGGGCGACACCGCCCGCCGGTTCGGGGCTGAATTGGTGCGTCAAGCCATGACCACAGAACTCGGCCACGATTTTAGCCACGTCGCCGATTGCGAATTGCTGGATGCAATCCTCTATAACGTGTTCCCCAACATGAGCTTCTGGGCGGGCTTCCCACCAAGCCTGATCTATCGCTGGCGCCCCTGGGGCAACTCCCACGAGCACACGTTGATGGAAGTGATCCGGCTGAAGATCCCGCCAAAAGACGGGCCAAAGCCAAAACCAGTGGAAATGCGCTTCCTGACGGACGACGAACCCTGGGTTGCGGCCGCCGATCAATTGGGCGAACCGCTCGCCGCCGTGTTCGACCAGGACATGGCCAATCTGCCGTTCATGCAGGAAGGGCTGCGCTCATCCATGACCGGCCGGGTCCATTTCGGCCGCTATAGCGAAATGCGCATCCGCCATCACCACCACATGATCGAGCGGTTCATCAAGGAAGACTGAGCCCCGCGCCGCGGTCTTCGACCAAGACGGTCTGTCAGCAGGCCTCCCTTGCCAAAGCAGAAGGCATGGGGGGCCTGCATTCCCGATGAAGGGCACACCGATGGCGCGTCCTAAAAACCTCCCCATCATTGACCTAATGTTAGAACTGCCCACTGGGGATGCCGGCATGGGCATGGATGCGGCGCGCAAACTCACCAAGGGCGACGACGGGTTTTCCCACCACCCGGCGCAATACATGTTCAAAGACGCGCCCGCAGAAATGGGCAAAACCCGCAGCGCCGAAGAGATCGTGGCGATGATGGACGCGTTCGGCGTCCGCGCGGCCTTTATTGGCGTCGATGCCCGCAAACCCGATCACGCCATCGCCCTGTTTGAGAAATTCCCGGGTCGCTTCTTCGGAGAAGTGAACGTAAATCCCCACGCCGGCATGAAAGGCGTGCGCGCTCTGGAGGCCTGCATCAAGGCCCACCCAGCCATGAAAGCCGCGTTCGCCGCCGCCTGCCTGCTCAACCCGCAGGTCCCGCTGGACGACAAGACCTTCTATCCGATTTACGCCAAATGCGTCGAACTCGACATTCCCATCAACGTGCTGGTCGGCGTGCCCGGCCCAAGGGTGCCCTACAAGTGCCAACACCCAGGCCTCCTGGATGAGATTTGCTGGTTCTTCCCGGAGCTCAAAGTTGTGATGCGCCATGGCGGAGAGCCCTGGACAGATCTGTGCGCAAAACTGATGTTGAAGTGGCCAAACCTGTATTACGCCACCTCGGCTTTCGCGCCCAAGTATTATCCCAAGGCCATCATCGACTTCGCCAACACCCGCGGCGCGCAGAAGGTGATGTTTGCCGGCTATTACCCCGCCCTCAGCTACCAGCGCATTTTTGACGAGCTGGACGACGTGCCCTTCAAGCCAGACGTCTGGGGAGGGTTCCTCGGGGCGAACGCGGCCCGCCTTTACCGCCTCGATCCCGCCTGACATCCCCACCTTCGCTGTTGCCGTGCGCCGCATTTGGCGCGACAACAGCAGCTGCCGCCTGTGTGGGCGGGGCGCGGACAAAGGGGTCACGCAATGCTCGGCTTTCTCAATGTCATTCCGCTGCTTGTGTTTCCCACGCTCATCTACACGATGTTTGCCGTCGGCAACGGGGCCGGCATGACCGACGCCCTCGCCACCAAGGCCTTCTCCATCATCATGCCAAGCGGCATGGCGTGGGTGTTCACCTGGGGCGGCGTTTTGCTGTTGGTCTCGATCGTGTGCCTGTTCATTGAGGTGCTGAAATCCACCCGCCCCACCGCCAGCGCCATGGTGGACAACGGCTTGTCCATCGCCCTCTTCATCGGCTGCTTCCTGCTGTTCTTGCTGGCAGACGGCTTCGCCACCACCGAGTTCTTCTTGATCATGATGATGGCACTGTTGGACTTCATCGCCGGCTCTGTGATCATGATCAACACGGCCCAACGCACCGTCCAGTTTGACGGCCAGAATTGATCCAACCCCGAGCAGGTAGGGGGAATTTAGCCCCTGAAATCCCAGCCGCCCCCTTCCCCCGGGAGCGTTTTGCGACAAAGTGGGAACCGGTTGGTCGTAAGAAAACGCGACCACACGAAAGCTAGGAGCCCTTCGATCCGATTCCATCGGATCAGAACGGGCTCTTTCCCCTGAAATCCCAGCCGCCCCCTTTCCCAATGCGCCAACGCGGCTTAAACCCCCGCCCATGACGCACCCCGCCGTTCACCCCCACCTCGCCCCCGCTACGCAACAAGCCGCCATGGAGTTCGGCTTAAGCGCCGCGGAGTATGACCAGATCCTGGAAAAGCTCGGGCGCACCCCCAACGTCACCGAGCTTGGGATCTTCTCGGTGATGTGGTCGGAGCATTGCTCGTACAAATCCTCCCGGGTGCACCTGGCCAAATTCCCCACCACCGCGCCGCACGTGATCTATGGCCCCGGCGAAAACGCAGGCGCCATCGACATCGGCGAAGGCCTTGCCTGCATCTTCAAGATGGAAAGCCACAACCACCCCAGCTACATCGAGCCTTACCAAGGGGCGGCCACCGGGGTTGGCGGCATCTTGCGCGACGTGTTCACGATGGGTGCCCGCCCGATCGCGATCATGAATGCCCTGCGTTTCGGCGATCCAACCCACCACAAAACGCGCCGGCTCGTGGAAGGCGTGGTGGCCGGAATTTCCGGCTACGGCAATTGCGTCGGCGTTCCCACCGTTGGCGGCGAAACCAATTTCCACCCCCGCTACAACGGCAACATCCTCGTCAATGTGATGTGCGTTGGCGTCGCCCCGCGCGACCGCATCTTCACCTCGGCCGCCAAAGGGGCTGGCAACCCAGTGGTGTATGTCGGTGCCAAAACCGGCAGAGACGGCATCCACGGTGCCACCATGGCCAGCGCCGAGTTTGACGACGACAGCGAAAGTCAGCGCCCCACCGTTCAAGTCGGCGATCCGTTCCTGGAAAAGCTCTTGATTGAAGCCTGCCTGGAGCTGATGGCCACCGATGCCATCATCGGCATCCAAGACATGGGCGCAGCCGGCCTCACCAGTTCCTCCGTCGAAATGGCCTCCAAGGGCGAGGCCGGCATCATGCTGGTGATCGACGACATCCCGGCCCGCGAAGTCGGCATGAGCCCCTACGAGTTCATGCTCTCCGAAAGCCAGGAACGCATGCTCATGACGCTGAAGCCCGGCCGGGAAGGGCAGGCCAAAGCGATCTTCGAAAAATGGGGCCTGGACGCGGCCGTGATTGGCCGCACCACCGATACCGGCCGCCTCCAACTGCAATGGAAAGGCGAGATCGTCTGCGATCTGCCCTTGGGGCCGCTGGCAGACGAAGCCCCAAGGTACGAGCGCCCTTACACGGCCCCAACGCCGCAGCCGACGCTTGCCGCCACCGCCGTGCACGCCAAGCCCTTCAGGGACGCGATGCTTGCGATCATGGCCAGCCCCGACATGGCCTCGAAAGCCTGGATCTGGCGTCAATACGACCGCCACGTGATGGGCGACACGGTGGCCGATTCCGGCGGCGACGCAGCGATCGTGCGCCTCCACGCCAGCACCCGCGCCCTCGCCATGACCTGCGACGTCACCCCCCGCTACGTCGAAGCCGATCCCTTCGAGGGCGGCAAGCAGGCCGTTGCCGAAGCCTGGCGCAACCTCTGCGCAGTGGGCGCCACGCCCCTGGCCATCACCGACAATCTCAACTTTGGATCACCCCAGCGCCCCGAAATCATGGGCCAGATTGTGGCCGCCATCGAGGGCATGGCCCTTGCCTGCCGCGCCCTCGATTTCCCCGTGATCAGCGGCAATGTCAGCCTCTACAACGAAACCAACGGCCAAGCGATCCTGCCCACCCCTGCGGTTGGCGGCGTGGGCATCCTGCAAGACATTTCCAAGCGCGCAGGCTTGGCCGGCCTTCAAGCCGGCGATCAACTGATCCTAATTGGTGCCACCGCTGGCCACATGGGCCAGTCCACCTATCTACGCGTGCTGCAAAACCAAGAGATCGGCCCCCCACCACCGGTGGACCTTGCGGTTGAGCGCGCCGCAGGCGATCTGGTGCGTCGTTTGATCGAGGCTGGCACCGTGACCATCGCCCATGACCTGTCTGATGGCGGCCTTGCCGTAGCAGCGGCAGAAATGGCGTTGGCGTCCGGCGTCGGGATCGCGCTGTTCAACAAGACAACACTGCCTGATCACTTCTTTGCCTTTGCCGAAGATCAAGCCCGCTATCTGATCGCGGTTCCCCCTGGGCGTGCCGATGCGATCTTTGAAGCTGCAGACGCTGCCGGCGTCCCCGCAGAACCTATCGGCATGGCTGGCGGTTGCGAACTGGCCCTGGCCTCAAGCGCGGTCGATCTTGATGACTTGCGCGCTGCGCACGAGACGTGGTTGCCAAGCTACATGGGCCAACCGCTCGCCTAACCCGCAACGCGCCATTCCCAAACCCATCCCCCCAACAAAACGCAAAACCGCCCCCGACCTTGCGATCGGGGGCGGCATTTTATGCTGACGTGAACCAGCCGATTACTCGACCGAGATCGTGTAGGTGCCGGTGGACAAGGTGCCAAGGCCCATCACCCGCAGGTGCACGGTGCCAGAGCTGGTGGGCGTGAACGTCAGGCGGCTATGCAGGCCGGTATCGTCGGCAGCACCGTCGTCATCGGCCAACACCGAGGCCCAACCCGCTGGCGAGTCGACGCCCAATTCCAGGTAGGGATCAAAGTCCGCGTAACCGTCGCCGTCCGCATCGATTGCCTTGAGCGTGATGCTGACTTCGCGGCCGCGGGAAACGCGCAGGCTATACACGTCATAGATCTGCAGGTTGTCGTTGATGATCTCACCATCTTCGAGCAGGCCGGTGAGGGTTTGGCCCGAGCGGATCGCGGTGGGACGCGGCGCATCTGGGATTGGGTAAGGCGTAGCGCTGACGGTGTAGGCACCGGTTGCACCTTCAGAATAGCCCATCGCCCGCAGGGTGTACTCGCCATCTTCCGGTAACCGATAGATCAGGCGCGCATTGAGCGAGCCGCCACTATCGTCATCCGAAGCCCATGGTTCCCAGCCCCATTCCTGCATGCGGCCGAGTTCAACGAAGCTGTCCAGATTGCTGCCTTCGGCGGCATTCATCGTGAACACCACAACATCGCCCGTGTTGCCGGTATAGGTATAGAGGTCATAGGGCTGATTGGCTTCGTCCGTGGTCGCGCTGTTTTCCGTCAAACTGCCCGAAAGCGTTTGGCCCAAAGCCAGCGGAATTGGCGTTGGCGGCGGCACGATCCGCGCTTCGCTCAACGACACCGAATAAGCGCCAACGGACTCAGCACCAAAGCTGGACGCCCGCACCACGTAGGCACCGGCTTCCGGGGCCAAGAAGCGCAACCGCGAGTTCAACTCACCGCCGCTGTCGTCGTCCCGGGCCAGCTCGGTCCAGTTTTCGCCAGACCCTTGGCCGATGTAGACGTAGGAGTCGAAGTCGGTGGAGTTCACCCGCACTTCGATGCCTTGGCCAGCATTCAAGTTCACCGTGTAGGTGTCATAGAATTGGCCTTCTTCGGTCCGTTGATCGGTTGTGGCCAGTTGGCCCTGCAGATCCGACCCAAGGCTCGCGGGCTGTGCAAACGCCGGCGAGATCATCGCCACCGCAGCTCCCATGGCCACAGACGCCGTTAAGATCGCCCGCAAACTTGATTTCCCTGACATAGACTGTCTCCTCCATCCCACTGATGCCGAACAACTATCGGCATGAACACGGCGTAATGAAGGCACCGTTCTCACCGCTCGGATGTGACCAGCGTCACACTGATCGCGCCCCGAAAAGCAAGCATGCGCCTTCTGGCGGAAGGGGGGCTCCGCCACCATCTCCACCCGATACACAAGCCACGGCCCATCCGCCAGCGGAGATTGACCAATGCCCATGACCGCCTCCGATTTGGAATCGCATCTGCGCGAGGCATTCCCCGATGCCGATATCGAGCTGATTGCCCTTGCTGGCGATGACGATCATTGGAAGGCGGTGGTGAGTTCTGCGGCGTTTGCTGGCAAAACCCGTGTCGCCCAACATCAAATGGTCTATGCCGCCTTGAAGGGCAAAATGGGCGGCGTGCTGCATGCCCTTGCCTTAGAAACACGCGCCAAATGAGCAAAGAGCGCGTCCAACCGTCGCAGTCAGGGCTTGATGGCGCAACCACCTGACCCTAAGTCGAAATCTTGTCACTGGAATCCCATCATGACCGAGCCTGCTGCCTTTTCCGCCATCCGCTCCACCCTCGAGGCCAACGACGTTGTGCTCTTCATGAAGGGCACAGCCGATCAGCCGCGCTGCGGGTTTTCCAACCTGGTGGTGCAGGTGCTCGATCACTTGGGGGTGGAATTTCGCGACGTGGACGTCCTGGCCAACGAAGAAATTCGCCAAGGCATCAAGGCCTTCAGCGATTGGCCAACGATTCCCCAGCTTTATGTGAAGGGCGAGTTCATCGGCGGCTCAGACATCGTCAAAGAAATGTACCAGTCCGGCGAGCTGCAGGTGTTCTTGCAAGAGAAGGGCGTGCTGGCCGCCTGAGGCGTGCAGATCGCTAAACCCGCGGCCGCTCCTGGACGCGCATGGTCAAGGTGATGATCTGGCCATCGCGCAGCACCTTCAGCGCGATGCGCGTGCCGATGGTTTCCCCCACCAAATGCCGGTGGATATCGTCTGCCGATTGCACCGTCACTTCGTCCATCGCCAGAATGACGTCGCCCCGGCGCACATCCGCCTGCGCTGCAGGCCCCCCAGCGGTGACATCCAACACCAGAACGCCGCTGGATTGGCTTTGGTGCAACCGCCGCGCGAGCGCTTTGGACAGGCCTTGAGTCTGGCCCGCGATGCCAAACCACCCCCGCGCCACTCGGCCATGCCGCATCAGGCTTGGGATCACCCATTTCGCGGTATTGATTGGCACCGCAAAACACAGCCCCTGAGCCCCCGAAACAATCGCCGTGTTGATCCCGACAAGCGCGCCGCGCGCGTCCACCAAGGCCCCGCCAGAATTGCCGGGGTTAAGCGCGGCATCGGTTTGGATCACGTCTTCGATCAGGCGCCCGGCTTTGGAGCGCAACGTGCGCCGCAACGCCGAAACCACCCCCGCCGTCACCGTGGCCTGTAGCCCCAATGGATTGCCAATCGCCACAGCCAATTCGCCCACCTGCAAAGCGCTCGAATCGCCCATCGCAATCGTCGTGTGGCCCCCGCCGCCAAGCCGGATCAAGGCAAGGTCTGTGTCTGGATCAACCCCCACCACCTCCGCGCTCACCACGCTTCCATCATGCAACACCGCATCAAGCCGCGCCGCGCCGTCGATCACGTGGTGGTTGGTCAGCGCATAGCCGTCGGTGGAAAAAATGACGCCAGATCCCGCCCCGTCATAAAGATCAGCACCGCGCTGGGCCCGCCGCACCCCGATCACCGCCGGCCCAGCGCTTTCCGCCACAGCGATAACGGTCTGCGAAAACGGGTCGCGGCCGTTGGGGGCCGTGTGCGCGATCGGCGCGAGGGAAGGGGGATCTGCCTGCCGCGCAGGCCGCTTGAACAAGCTGAGCATGCTACAAAAGGTAGGGACGGCAAAGCGCCGCTCAAGGACCGCCACCGCCAGCAACAACACATTGTCTGATGGTTTCTTGCGAAACTTTCTTTATCATGCGCCACCCACGCAGGAGAACACGCCGTGAGTTCAGGCGAAGCCCCAGACGCCCTGAAAAACGCCCCCACGGCCCACGGCCTGCGGGGCGACTACTCCGCCATGCGCCCGGACTGGACCGTCGATCAACCGATCGCCACCTACACCAGCGACGATCACGCACTCTGGGCAGAACTCTACGCCCGCCAATCGCGCCTGGTGGCCGATCACGCAGCCCCCGCCTTCGTCAAAGCGCTGGCCGCCATGGATTGCGCGCAAGTCATCCCATCGATGGAAAGCCTGTCAAGGCGCCTGCGCGCCAGCACCGGCTGGGAAGTGGTCGCCGTGCCCGGCTTGTTGCCAGACGACGTGTTTTTCGCCCACCTCGCCAACCGCCGCTTCCCCGCAAGTTGGTGGATTCGCACCCGCGCCGAGATCGACTATCTGGTCGAGCCAGACGTCTTCCACGACATCTTCGGCCACGTGCCCTTGCTGTTTGATCCGGTGTTTGCCGATTATCTCCAGCAATACGGTTTGGCCGGGCCCAAGGCGATCGCCCATGAGGCCGTGCCGATCCTAGCCCGCCTGTATTGGTACATGGTGGAGTTTGGCCTGATCCTGGTAGACGGCAACGTCAAAGCCTATGGCGCGGGCATGCTGTCCAGCTTTGGCGAGACGCAGTTTTCCGTCACAAGCCCCAGCCCCAACCGCATCGGCTTTGATCTGGAGCGCGTCATGCGCACCAGGTATTGGATCGATCGCTACCAAAGCACCTACTTCGTTCTGGACAGCTTTGAGCAACTGTTCCGCGCCTCAATCGACACTGATTTTGCCCCGCTCTATGCAACGATCAAGGCGGTGGAGCCCTTCGCCCCGGACGCCATCGCCGCAGGCGACCGCGTGCTCAATGCCGGGACGCGCGCTTCAGCGTGATCGAGCCGGCGGAGGCATTGGTCAAGATCCGCTCATTTAGATCGGCCCCAAACCGCACGCTCACCGGCCCATCAAGCACTCTGCCAATGGCATTCTCCTGTGCCATCACCCCGTCTGCCAAACACGCCATGCGCGTCATGGCCGCCCGGCCAAACCGCAGGCCCTCGCCATCAAACTGCACCTCGCCGAACAAGCGGTTGCAGCCCGTCGATCCAGAGACGGTGCCGGCCGCATCGAAGGACAGCGAAGGCGCACTGCCACCCAAAAGCACGCCCGCCCCATTGACCGCCGTGATCGCCCAATCCCCAACCCAGGCCTCCACCGGCGCGCCTCCGCAGCCGCGATAGACAGTGCCGCCGAAAAGCACTTCCGCCGTCTGCGGATAAATCTGCCCGCTCATGCTGTCTTGGCAAGCAATCGAAGTGGTGGTTAGCCGCGCGCCAGCGCCATCGACCTCGCCGTTTGGCGTGATCCACCGCGTGCGCGGACCATCGATCACCAACTGCCAGAACGGCTCGTTGCCCCGCGCGGTATAAGAAGCAGTCGAAGCACCCGCAACCTCGGGAACAACCAGCGCATCCGTCGCTGGCGCATCGACGCTCATGCACGCACTCAACGCGGTGCCGACCAAAATGGCGGTCAGTAAAAAGGGAAAAAGGCGTTGGGTCATACGGCTTCCATCTTGGCAAGCTTGCGTGCCCGAGAAACGATCCCAACGCCGCTGAACAGAGCCCAGAGGCTGAACACGAAGTTTAGGCCAACCAAAGCAGCAATAAAGATCCCTCCACTCTGCTGGCGACCCTCATTTTCGCCTTCAAAACGTCCGTCACTTCTGCCCTCCACTTCGCCAATCGAGTAACCACAGGTTTTGCGATAGTCTGTTGGTATCTCAGTGGCCGCACCAGAAGGGGCAACTGCGCCAGTTGAGGGTGGTGGAGTGTTGGCTTCAGCCTCCGTAGGAAACGCTCCACCAATAGTGACATCAAATTGATCGTCGTAGTAATTTCGGACCCACGCACGTTGGCGCACAGAATAGCACGCGCCATAGGCTTCATAGGCTTCTGCTTCCGACGCGGGAGCACAACTCGACAACAATATCGCCGGCACACCGATCAGGAAGATCAACAGATAAAGGCTCGCCGCGCGCCGCATGCCCCACAGTGCCAGCGCAATCGGCCCGAATATCAAAACGGTCAGGCTGCGCCAGGCCGCGCCAAGCACTGTCTTTGGCCCTTGCGGCGGCGCTTTTTGCGACGAAGCACCACCCGCATTGCCGCCAGAGGTTGCCCTTTCCCGTTCCCGCATCAACGTGGCGTGCGCGGCGTCGCGCTCCCGCTGCGCCACTTCCAAATCACTGCGCAGCGCTTCAACCTGGTCTTCAACCAACAACAACGGATCCGGCGCGCTACCCGCATCGCCCGTCCGACGCCTCAAAATCCAGGCTTCAAATGCGCCTTGGATGTCTTGCAGGTTTTGCTCGAAAGCCGCCGGCCGCGATTGGTGCAAAGCCGAAAAACGCTTGCGTGCCTCGGCCACCTTCGCCTCAAACGCCGCCCGCGCAGTTTGATCCTGCTGCACCCACTGGGCTTCAAGGCCCTTTGCCTTCGCCAAAGTGGGCAAATCCGGCTTGCCGGTGAGCCGCCCAATCCGACCCAGCATATCTTGCCACGCAGGTGAGGTTTGGGTGCCGTCCCACCCTTCGAGGTTGGCTGTGTGCACGAGGTTGTAAGGCGGGATCAGCTCTGTCGGGCGCAAGAACGCCGCCACCAGCACATCCCGCTCAAGGCCGATCGAGGCTTCCGCCCGCACCCAACGCGACGAAATCGCGTCTGGGCTCCAGCACACGAACACGCACTTCGCCCCCCGCACTTCGCGGTTGATCTCTTCATCGAAGCTGGTGCCGGCCTCAAGCCGTGCATCAAACCAAACGCTAAGGCCGAGTTCTTGCAGCCGCTCCGCTACAACCATCACTTCGTCGCGCTGGTCGCGCTTGTAAGAGATAAACACATCAGCGTTTGGCATAGCTTCCCCCGCGAAGTTGTGATGGTCTTAACAGGCCAGCACGGCTCGGAGAAGGGGCACAGCCGCCTTCACTCCCACCTCTTGTGCGGCTTGGTGGTCATCTCCGGAGGTGGCCCCCCCGGCATGATCGGGCGGGCGGGATAGCCCCCATGCGCTAGCGCCCGGTCATACATCACCAAGGCCCCAGCGAGCCCCACGTTCAAGCAAAACTTTGTTGGGATCTTGACGATGTAAGCACACCGCGCCTGCATCTCGTCCGTCAACGAACCAAGCTCCCGCCCCAGCACATAGGCGGCCGCCTGCGGATGTTGGAACCGCGGCAGCTCTACCGCGTCCTCTGTCAACTCCACCCCCACCAGGGTGCAGCCCTTTGGAAGCAGTAGCTCGGAAATGTCATCATACGGATAATAGGGCAGGTGCTCAAACGCGCGCGAGGTGTCGCTGCGGTAGGCATCCCGCACCCGCGGGTGGGCGTTCACCGTGAAGAAAAAACTCGCGCCAAAAGCGTGCGCTGTGCGCATCAAAGCGCCCAGGTTCATGGGCTTGGAGATCCCCTCCGCCCCGATGCCGAAATACCCGCGCATAGCGACCAGACCTCACCGAAAAGTCTTCACCTCCCGCACGCCCCGCGATGTGGCGATGCCCCGCTTCATCCCCTCAGATACGTAAGGCGTGGCCACCTCGCCATCGGCACTCACAGCGATCAGCCCGCCATCGCCCCCCAGCGCTGCCATGTCCGCAAGCGCGCCGGCAGCAGCCGCGTGCAACGATTGGCGCGCATACACCATCCGCGCCGAAACATCCGCCGCCACGTTGGCGCGGATAAACAACTCCCCCTGGCCCGTGCAGCTCACCCCAACCCGCTGGTCCGCCCAGGTGCCAGCGCCAATCAAGGGCGTGTCGCCCACCCGCCCCGGCATTTTGTGCAACAGCCCCCCGGTGGAAGTGGCCGCAGCCAACCGTCCCTGGGTGTCGCGCGCCACCGCGCCAACCGTTCCGTGCGCAAGCTCCCCGGGCGTTACCAGCCGACTGGTGGCCGGCGTGTAATAAGCGTTCGGGTCGCCCACGGCCTCCAGTTGCTGCGCAGTCGCAAAAGCAGAAGCCCCCGCGCCCACCAACAACACGTGCGGCGTCTTTTCCATCACCGCCCGCGCTGCCCCGATAGGCGAGGTAAACCCACAAAGCGCAGCCACTGCCCCCGCCCGGCGCGTCGCCCCGTCCATGATCGCTGCGTCCAGCTCCCAAACCCCGTCCTGGTTGGGCGAAGCGCCCCGCCCAGCCACGTGCAAACCGCTTGCCTCAAGCGCTGCCACCATAGCCTGCACCACGTCCAAGGCCGGCGCGCCCCCCTCGAGTGCGGCCGCACCTTGCGCCAACAGCTCCGCCATATGCGCCTCTTCCGGCTCATAGGTGCGCTTGCGAGTGGGGCCCGCACCGCCATGCAAAGCCAACGCCCAAATCGTCATTGCCAGATCCTCAAATCCGTTTCTCTTTTCTTCTTAAGCGCGTCGGGCTAGCTGTCTGCAAGTAAGAACGCATGCAGGAGTGATGGATGAAAGCGCTGGTCAGCAAAACCCCTGGTCTTCCCGAGACGCTGGTGGTTACCGAGCTTGCAAGCCCAGAACCCGGTGCCGAGGATGTTGTGATCACGGTCAAGGCTGTGGGGGTAAACTACCCCGACGTGCTGATCATCCAGGACATGTACCAGTTCAAACCCGAACGCCCCTTTGCCCCCGGCGGGGAAGTGGCGGGCGTGGTTGCTGCGGTTGGGGCCAACGTCACAAACGTCAAGCCAGGCGATCGCGTGATCGGCTCCACCGGCTGGGGCGGCATGGCCCAGGCCGTAGCGATCCACCAAAATCGCGTGACGTCGATTCCGGATGTGATGCCGTTCGATGAAGCCAGCGCCTTCCTCATGACCTACGGCACCAGCCACTATGCGCTTAAAGATCGCGCCACCCTCAAGGCCGGGGAAACCCTGCTCGTGCTGGGGGCCGCCGGCGGGGTGGGCATTGCCGCAGTCGAACTTGGCAAAGCCATGGGTGCCAAGGTCGTGGCCGCGGCCTCAAGCCAAGCAAAGGTGGATTTCGCGATGGCCGCCGGGGCCGATGCGGGCTTGGTCTATCCAACGGGCCAACTCAGCAAGGACCAAAAGAAGCAACTTTCAGAGGACATGAAGCGCGCCTGCGGCGGCGGTGCCGATGTGATCTATGATGGCGTGGGCGGCGACTACGCAGAACCAGCCCTGCGCGCGATCAACTGGGAGGGCCGCTACCTGGTGATCGGGTTCCCGGCCGGCATTCCAGCCATCCCCCTGAACCTGACGCTGCTCAAAAGTTGCCAGATCGTCGGCGTGTTCTGGGGCGCCTATACCGCCCGCGACCCGGCCGGCAATAAGGCCAACATCAAGGAGCTGTTCGATCTCTACGCCGCCGGCAAGATCAAGCCCCAGATTTCCAAACGTTTTCCGTTCTCTGAGGGCGCCGCTGCAATCCGCGAACTGATGGACCGCAAAGCCACCGGCAAAGTCGTCGTGGTGATGGAGTGACCACCTTCGATCCCGACACTGGCGCAAGCCCAGGCACCGTCATGGGCCCCAACACGCCCTGGTCCTATGCCTGCGGCCAATGCGGCTACTGCTGTCGCGACAAGGACTTCATCGTCACCCCCTATGATGTGCTGCGGCTGTCTGAGGGGTTAGGCCAGCTGCCGGCCCAGACCATGGCCCAATACATCGATCCTTCGCGCCCCGCCTTACGCACCAACCGCGACGGCTGGTGCGTGTTCTTCAAGCAGGGGCAGGGCTGCTCGGTCCATGCAAGCCGCCCCGCCGTGTGCCGGCTTTATCCGTTAGGTCGCACCGTTGCCCAAGATGGCAAGGTGATGTTTGAAGAAGCAGAACCCCACCCGGCCACAAAGGGCCGCTATGCCAAGGACGGCACGGTGGGGGCCTATTTGATCGAGCAGGGCATGGAGCCCTACCTCGCAGCCCTCGAACAGGTCGGCGCATTCCTGGACGATGCCTTCCTCGCCGCCAGCCGCGCGGGCGTGATCGATCACCTGGATGCCGCCGTGTTCGCCTATTGGACCGGCGAGGGCGGCCCCGTGCCCTTCAACGTGCTGGGCGCTGATATGCTGGCCTCGGTCGGCGTGTTTGACGATGCCCAAGACAAGCTAAAGGCCCACCTCGCGGCGCTACGCCCCCTGTGCGGCTTGGATCTTTCCGCGCAAGATCAGGCCCGGCTCTTAGAAACGCCGGAAGGCAAAGCCAAAGCCGGCTGGCTGGTGATTGCCACCGCGGTATTGAGCGTGGGGGTTGGCCTCGCCCCCGGCTTCAGCCGCCAGGGCGAAGACGCTCCCCAAGTCGAAGCGCCTCCCCCTGGCATTCCAAAGTTTTAGCAGCCAGACGGATCGGCGAGCCACCCAATCACGGCCCCGCTCGCGTCCTTCACTTCGGGCGCGGTATAGCACTCGCCGCCTGGGTTTTCCCCAGGCGCGCGATAAAACAGGGCGTCCCGCTCGCCCGGGAACCGCACGTTCGGGTCCGCCGGGGTCGACACCAACTGCGCCCCCCCGCTCAGCGGCGCGCGGCAATCCACCTCCGCCCCGGTCTCGCCCACAACCCGCACCAACACGCGCCCGTCGCCCTCTTGCTCCAGATAGCTCACGCCCGCTTCA
The DNA here is from genome assembly GCA_049314555.1 of Caulobacterales bacterium. GTDB lineage: Bacteria > Pseudomonadota > Alphaproteobacteria > Caulobacterales > Aquidulcibacteraceae > REEB509. The sequence goes on along the minus strand of JBMOEW010000012.1, from coordinate 807 downwards.
CCAGGGTTGATCGCAAGGCACGCCATCACAGCCGGGGCCAGCGCCACAATCTGGGTGGTCCAGGGCCGATAGAGGCAGCCCGATAGAACCGTTCCGTCCGCTTTCGTCACCTGTGCCCGGAAAGGGTAGGTCACCCCTGCATCACCGCCCGTGCAAGGGCCAGCGCTCACCGAAATCGTTAATGGGGCCGCCGCAAACGTCACCCCGCCGGCCGCTTCCACCGGCGGCGCATAGGTGGCGCGCAGCGTCTCGCCCTGGTCGCGCTCGTCCAACAACACCCCGGTCGCGGGATCGATGGTGAGCCACCAGGCCTCATTTGCCCCCACCGCCGAAAGCGTGCCCTCGAATGCCCCGGAGTCCAGCGTCACCCCGGCAGACGCCGTCTGCGCGTCCGGTGCAGACGTCAGCGCCGTCGGATCATCAGCTTTTCCGCCAGAGAAAAGGTCGCACCCCCCCAGCGAAACGACCACCGCGATCATCGCCACCGTCGCCAAACTCTTGCGCATGAGAACCTCCACCGCATCGCACGTTTCTAGGTGTTTATGTCTAGCAGACGCCCCCACTACGCTGAAAGCGCTGTTTGCGCATAGCCACCGCCACGGATGGCGGGGGAGGTGGGGAGGGCCAAAACCTGGCCTTCCGCTCTGGTCGCGGTACATTGCTATCTATCGGCCTTTGCTGGCACCCGTTCCGCCAAGAGTGGTAACCATGCTTTCACTCCCATTCAGCCGGGGGTAGGGCGAGCGCGGTGCAATGCCGGCGTAACTGCTGCGCCCAGTTCTGAGAGGGCGGCGAAGCCGAAACCGC
>JBMOEW010000011.1:0-72530 GCA_049314555.1 Caulobacterales bacterium | reverse complement strand
GGAATTGAACCCCTGACATTCAGCTTGGGAAGCTGACGTTCTACCTCTGAACTACGCCCGCAGTCCGCCAGCCAACTAGGTGTTTGCTGCGGGCGGCGCAAGGCCCCAAACCACCAGTTGGCGATTAATTGTCCCGCAACGACGCCCCCGCGCCGGCCGAACCAAAGGCTCAGCGCCATTGGTCGCACCACGGATCGGTTTTCCTGCCATCCAGAGCGAGATACAAGAAAAGGGTAACAGTGCTTTTAGGTCAGGAAAAAGCTGTGATGTCCCACTCTTCTCGCATGCTGCTGGGGGCCGCCGCCATGGCTCTTTGCACCCTCGCTGCGTGCTCGCAGCCCGCCCCGCCGCCCGAAGCGCAAACCCCTGCCCCTCAAGCACAAGCAACGCCGGCCCCTCCCGTCGTGCCGGTGACCCTCGAAATTGTCGACGCCGCCGGTGTCGCAATGATTGGCGATCCCGCAGGTGGCCGCCGGGTGTTCTTGCAATGCCAGTCTTGCCACTCGGTGGTCGCTGGCGACAATCGCGTCGGGCCTAGCTTGCACAACATCATCGGCCGCACAGCCGGCTCAGTCGAAGGCTTCACCTACACCGAAGCCAACCGCACCTCTGGCATCACCTGGACCCAGCAACAGCTGTTCGACTATTTAGAAAGCCCGCGCGCAAAAGTGCCAGGCACGAACATGGTCTTTGCCGGCCTGCGTGACCCGCAGCAGCGCGCAGACCTCATCGCCTATCTCAGCACGAACGCGATGGATTGATCTTGATCGACAGGGGCGGTGCCGGAGCGTTTCAGGCACCGCTCGCAGGGATCCCCTCTCGGATCGAGCAGGGAGCCGCGCGTCGATGGCCTAGCTAAATCTTGCACCAATCGCTCTGCGCGACCACGGGACGCTTACGAAGGGTGGTGGAGCCAAGCGGGATCGAACCGCTGACCTCCTGCATGCCATGCAGGCGCTCTCCCAGCTGAGCTATGGCCCCGAACCAGTAACGGGGGGCTGGGGCCACCCCGCTTCGGAAGAGCGCGCTTGTAGCGCCCTAAACTGCGGCTTTCAAGCGCTCAAATCACCGCCCGAAAGAAGCAGGAAAACCAACGCGATCTAAAGCCCAAATCGCGGTGAAACCGACCGACAATGAACGCGGATCGGGGGCTCACCGCCCCTCTTCTTCCTCGTCCGCTTCAACAACGCTAAGCTCGTCTTCGTCAAAGCCTTCGTCGTCTTCTAGCAGCGGCACGCCTTCGTCGTCTTCGTCGGCGATGGTGTCTTCGTCATCCTCGGAAAAGCCCTCAGGGATTTCGTCACCACCGCCCTTCACCCGACCCACAACCGGCTCGTCCTCGTCCTCTTCCTCGACAAGGTCTACCGGGTCTTCGGCCGCAGCTTCTTCCAGCTCGACAACCTCAGACTCTTCCTCCTCGACCCCCTCGTCGTCCTCATCAGACACGACCTTCGCGGGGACTTCTTCGTCCTCCTCGTCCTCGTAATCCGGCTGAGCGGCCGCAACGCGGGTCCGCGACCGACGAACCTTGAGGGTTTCGTCGCCAGGGTCAAAACTAAATCCACATTTCGGGCAAACCGCCGGCCGCTTGCGCAAGTCGTAAAACTTGGCGCTGCAACTCGGGCAGTTTTGTTTGTCGCCCAACTCCGCCTTAGCCACCGACGGACTCCCCATGAAGGCTGATTTTACAGGCGCGCTCGCTTGCCACGCACAAAGCCCCCTGTCAAAAGCTTTTGCGTCGTGACAGGCCAACACGACACAAATAGGCCCCGACAATCAGGCCATAGCGCCTTTCTGGATATCCCATGCGACTAATGGCACGGCCCTCGCGGCCCTTGACTGGCAAGGCCCGCGCCCCCGGCGACAAATCAATGTCGCACCGCAGTTTGATCCTTGGCGCGTTGGCGGAAGGTGTCACTGAAATCGACGGGCTGCTCGAAGGCGCAGACGTTTTGAACACCGCCGCTGCAATGACCGCGTTCGGCGCAGGCGTTGAGCGCACCGGGCCTGGCCGGTGGCGCGTCGTGGGTCGAGGCCCCTCCGGCTTCATCCAACCCACAGCCCCAATAGACTTTGGCAACTCGGGCACGGGCGCGCGCCTGACCATGGGTGCCGCCGCTCGGTTTCCGATAACTGTTACCTTTACGGGCGACGAAAGCCTGTCGGCGCGCCCAATGAACCGCGTTTTGACCCCCCTAAAGGCGATGGGGATAACCGCAGGCACGCGAGACGGCGGACGCCTCCCAGTCACAATCCACGGCACTTCGGATCTAAGCCCTATCACCTATCCGTCGCCGGTGGCATCGGCGCAGGTCAAGTCCGCGATCCTCTTGGCCGGCTTGGGTGCCAGCGGAACAACGACCGTTGTCGAGCAGAAACAAACCAGGGACCACACCGAACGCATGCTGGCAGCTTTCGGGGTGACTGTGGCCACCGAAGTCACAGCACAAAGCGCCTACGCGATAAGCCTCACCGGCCCAGCCAGGCTCACCGCCAGCAGCGTGCACATTCCAGCTGACCCGTCTTCAGCGGCCTTCGCCACAGTGGCAGCGTCGATCCTACACAAGTCAGACATCCGCCTCGACGGCGTTTGCTTGAACCCGCTTCGCACAGGCCTTTACACAACGCTGCAGGAGATGGGCGCGGATCTGCAGATCGAAAACCGACGCGAATCGGCCGGAGAAGTCGTTGGCGACCTGATCGTGCGGGGGGCCCCCCTCAAGGCCGTGTCTCCGCCCGCTTCCCGCGCACCAGACATGATCGACGAGATACCTATCTTGGCAATCGCCGCCGCCTTTGCAGAGGGCGAATCGCGCCTGACAGGAGCAGAGGAATTGCGCGTTAAGGAAAGCGACCGCATCGCGTTGACCGTTGCAGGCCTGCGGGCCTGCGGCATCGATGCCGACGAATTGCCAGACGGCTTGGTTGTTTTTGGCCGCGGAGCTGGTGCGGTCCGCGGCGGTGCCACCATCGAAACCCATGGCGACCATCGCATTGCCATGGCGTTCCTAGTGCTTGGCCTGGGTGCGCAAAATGCGGTTACCGTGCTCGACGCCGATATGATCGCCACCAGCTTTCCCAACTTCGCCGGCTTCATGGGGGCGCTCGGCGCAGACATCACAGAGCCCACCCCATGACAACGCAGGGTTTCGTTGTGGCGATCGATGGGCCCACCGCTTCAGGAAAAGGCTCGATCGCGCGACGATTGGGTCAGATCTTCAGCCTGAAAGTGCTGGACACCGGCCTGCTCTACCGGGCGGTTGGGTTGGCGATGCTCGATAAAGGCCTGGACCCAACCGATGCCGCAGCCGCCCAATCCATCGCCAGCCAAATCAACCTGAACGCCTTGCAAGACACCCGTCTGCGATCGGGCGCAGCCGGCACCGCGGCCAGCGTGGTCGCCGCCCACCCCGGCGTGCGCCAGGCCCTGCTTGACTCGCAACGGGCCTTTGCCGCCGGTCCGACGGGCGCGATCTTGGACGGTCGAGACATTGGCACCGTGATTTGCCCAGATGCGGCCGTGAAGCTGTTTGTGACCGCTAGCCTGGCCGAACGCGCCGAACGCCGCTGGAAAGAGTTGCAATCCCGGGGTGAACCGATCACCCTGGCGGCTGTCCTCACCCAAATCGCCGAACGCGACGCACGCGACGAATCAAGGCCCATAGCCCCGTTGCGCCCGGCACAGCACTCCATCTTGATTGATACCACTGGCTTGTCTATAGACGACTCTGTAGCGGTCGCTCGTGGTCACATCGAAGCGGCGCGGCGAAGCCCAGAGCAATAGCTCTCGGGCCTTGTTTCGCTTTTTCGGCATCACGTGCGCAATGACCCGTCGCATGGCGTTGGATTCGTAGGCTCGGACGGATGCGTTCCGCGCCAATCCATAATCTGGCACCCTGACGGTTTTTTGCGCAACACGGCGATCGTCAAGCCTCGAAGGGCGTGAACCTCACGTCCAGACCGCCGGAGCCAACCGGCAGGCCCTTATCTGTCAATATGTTGGAGAACAATTCTGAATGAGCACCGCAGCTTTAGCCCCTACACGGGATGATTTCGCCGCCCTTCTTGAAGAAAGCATGGAAACAAGGGGCATGGTGGAAGGTCGGGTGATCCCGGCTACGGTCGTCGCCATCGAAAACGATTTCGTCGTCGTCGACATCGGCTTGAAGACCGAAGGACGCATCCCGCTCCGCGAATTTGTGGTGGAAGACCAGATCAAAGCGCCCAAGGTTGGCGAGATCGTTGAAGTTTACCTCGACCGGATTGAAAACGCGCTGGGCGACGCCGTCGTCAGCCGCGAAAAGGCCCGCCGAGAAGAAGCATGGAACCGCCTGGAAAAGACATTTGCAGCAGCTGAACCGGTCGACGGTGCCATCGTCAGCCGCGTCAAAGGCGGCTTCACGGTTGACCTCGGGGGTGCCAACGCGTTCCTGCCGGGCTCTCAGGTCGATATCCGCCCCGTGCGCGACGTTGGCCCCCTGATGAATATCATGCAGCCCTTCGCGATCCTGAAAATGGACCGCGCCCGCGGCAACATCGTTGTGTCGCGCCGCGCCGTGCTGGAAGAAAGCCGCGCATCGGAGCGCGCAGAGATCGTTGGTCAGCTGGCCGAAGGTGAAATCCGCGACGGCGTGGTCAAGAACATCACCGACTACGGCGCGTTCGTGGACCTCGGCGGCATCGACGGGCTGCTGCACGTCACCGACATGAGCTGGAAACGCATCAATCACCCAAGCCAAGTGCTGAACGTCGGCGATACGGTGAAAGTGCAGATCATCAAGATCAACCCAGACACCCAGCGCATCAGCCTGGGCATGAAACAGCTGCTGTCGGATCCATGGGAAGGCGTCGCTGCCAAGTATCCCTTGGGTGCAACCCTCTCCGGCCGCGTCACCAACATCACTGACTACGGTGCCTTCGTGGAACTGGAAGCCGGCGTTGAAGGCTTGGTCCACGTGTCGGAAATGAGTTGGACCAAAAAGAACGTCCACCCCTCCAAAATCCTGTCCTCAAGCCAGGAAGTGGGTGTCATGGTGCTTGATGTGGATGCCGACAAGCGCCGCATCAGCCTTGGCATTAAGCAAGTCATGGCCAACCCATGGGAAGCGTTCATCGCGGAAAATCCTGTTGGCAGCGTGATCGAAGGCCCTGTCAAAAACATCACCGAGTTTGGCCTGTTCATCGGCCTCAACGCCGAACTGGACGGAATGGTTCACCTGTCCGACATCGCTTGGGACGCGCAGGGCGAAGAAGCCCTCGCCCGCTTCAACAAGGGCGATACGGTGCAGGCCAAGGTGCTGGACGTCGATGTTGAGAAAGAACGCATCAGCCTGGGGATCAAGCAAGCGCTGAATGATCCAATGGCCGCCGCAGAGTTCCGCAAGGGCCAGATCATCACGGTGGAAATCGTGGAACTGACATCTGGCGGTCTGGAAGTCGCCTTTGGCGATGGCAACACCATGCGCGCGTTCATCCGCAAGGGCGATCTCTCCCGCGACCGGGCCGATCAACGCCCAGAACGCTTTGCCCTTGGCGATCGCCTCGATGCCATGGTTACGGCCTTCGATCGCAACGCCCGCAAGGTGTCCTTGTCTGTGAAGGCGATGGAACTCGCGGACGAAAAAGAAGCGATCGCACAGTTTGGCTCCTCCGACAGCGGCGCTTCCCTGGGTGACATCTTGGGTGCAGCGCTGCGCAACAGCGAAAAGAAGTCCTGATCAAAGGTGCGCCCTGGCGCTTCATTTAGTGGCAAAGGCGCCCGACCGATCTTCCTTCGGACGGGCGTTTTGCTTTTTCGGTCGCGCCCGGCTTGCTTTGCCATTGACACAAGATCATGGTGAGACCGCTGGTGGATGGGAGTATCGGGATGTTGCGGTCTGAACTGATCGTCACCCTCAAAGATGAGTTCGGGCACCTGCGCCCAGAACTGATCGAACAGATGGCTCAAATCACTTTGGATGAGATCGCTGTTGCCTTGGAAAAAGGCCAACGCGTCGAGCTCCGCGGCTTTGGGGCCTTTTCCGTCCGAACCCGCGAAGCGCGCCAAGGCCGCAACCCAAGAACGGGTGAAACCGTCAAAGTGGCTGCGAAACGGGTGCCGTTCTTCAAACCGGGCAAAGAGTTGCGCGAGCGGGTCAACGACTAGCTTAGGCGTATTTTGATCCGCGCAAGCCCCATTACGCGCTCCGAATTGATTTTGCGCGCAAACCACCCCCCTAAATGGTCAGCGACAAACGCGCAGGCATTAACCCAGTCAGCCTGCGCGATTGAGGCAAAACTGCCATCGATGGACAACAGGGGCTGCGAATGTTGAAGGAATTCCGTGACTTCGCGATGCGAGGAAACGTCGTGGATCTCGCGATCGGCGTGATTATCGGTGCCGCGTTCGGCACGATCGTATCATCCCTGGTCGACGACATCATTATGCCCGTCGTTGGATTTGCCACAGCGGGCATCGATTTTTCCAAACTGGCATGGATCATCAAGGCGGCCGTCCCAGCCGTTACCGATGCGACCGGCGCGATTGTTTCTCCGGAGCAAGCCGCCGTATCGATCAACTACGGCAAGTTCATCAACGCGACGATTAAGTTCATCATCGTTGCCTGGGTGCTCTTCCTGATCGTCAAGGGCATGAACTCGATGAAAAAGGCAGAGGCAGCAGCGCCCGCAGCGCCGCCAGAGCCAACAGCCTCAGAAAAGCTGCTCGGGGAAATCCGAGACCTGCTTAAGAAATAGGCCGGGCAGCGCGGTCACGTTGCTGCGCCCCGCAAGACTTGCTAAGCGTTCATATACCGCCGTGGAGCCCTCGCGCTTCACGGCGCTGCACGTTCCGCCACCGGCCAAAGTCCTAAACCAGCAGGCACCTGCCCATGAGCCGTTCGATTGGCCGTTTCGCTGCGAGTTTGGCCCGTTTGGCCACGGCCCCGCTTCACCCGTGGCGCAGGGCGATGGCGCAAGCCTACGCGGCCCAAAAGATAACCCCACTTTGGAAGATCAGCACCTCAGCCGGACCGCTCGTGTTCACCGGCCCGTCAGGCCGCGCGCTGCATGACGCGCACGGTTTCAACAAGGACGAACCAGAAACCGTCGCCTGGATCGACAGCCTGCCAACCAGCGCCGTGTTTTGGGATATTGGAGCCAACGTCGGGCTTTATGCCATCTACGCCGCCAAAAAGGGTCACCGCGTCATTGCTTTTGAACCCGCCGCGTCGACATTGGCAGTGCTCACCCGCAATATCGAGCTGAATGGCGTGAGCGACCAGGTCGCCGCTTACGGCATCGCGTTGTCAGATTCGACGAAGCTCGACTCCCTCTACATGGACTCTGCACGCACAGAGCCAGGCCACGCGGTCCACTCGTTTGGCACCCGCCGCACCGTTGCCGGCGAGATCGAGGGCGGTTTCCAGCAGGCAACTATTGGCTATCGCGCCGATGATTTTGTCAGTCAGTTTGGCGTGCCTGCGCCAACCCATATCAAGCTTGATGTCGATGGCATCGAAGCCGAGATCTTGTCTGGAGCGGCCATCTTGATGCGCACCAAAGTGAAAGAACTCATGGTGGAAATCTACGACGACATGAACCCAACTCAGGCCAAACAGATCCGCGATGCGGTGTCCACCCTTGGCTTTGTCGAAAGGCCGACAAGCCATCCAGAAGGCCGCAATAAGCTTTTCGTCAACACAGCTTTATCTGTTGGCTGATGACTGGCTCCCCTTACCTGGACTGGCTTGCCGGTGCCGAAGAACCAACAAGACCATCCGTCCTTCATCCTGATTTCGGCCCGGACCTGATCATCGGCTACGCCACCGGCTATGGGCCAGCAGAACTGGCGTGCTTTGTTTCGTCCGTGCGTGCCCACTCCCGCGCCCACTTGGCCCTTGTGGCGTCTGATCATCCAGAAACCAAAAGCTTCTTGAAAGAAAAGGGCGTCGATCATTTCCTCGCCCCAACACCGCTGGGCTGGGAACCACATTTGCTGATCGGGAGGTTCAAGCACTACCTGCCGATCCTGAATGCCTATCCCGCCGCACGCCGTGTACTGATCACTGATGTTCGCGACGTTGCGTTTCAAGGCGATCCGTTTGCCACAGGCTACAGCGACGACAACGCAGCACTTGCCCTCTTCTGCGAAACGCCCCCCGGCGATCTTGGCTCCCACGGTGCCAACCCAAAGTGGTTGCGAACGCTGATCGGAGCGCCAATGGCGGATCGATTTAAGCAGTCGCCGGTTGTGTGTGGCGGCTCCATCATGGGCGAACCCGCGGCCGTCGCGGCCATGATCCGACAGCTCCTTGCGCTTTGCGCAATTCAACGCAGCGGCGCGCTCAATGGCATTGGAGCCGACCAGGCGGCGCTCAATCTGATCGTGCATTGGGGTTTGGCCAACGCCATCGCCGTTCCCAATTTCAAGCGTGTCGCCACGATAGGCTACACCCACCCCCCAGGCGTGAGCAAAGACGCGATTTTGACCAACCCAGACGGCACCATCAGCCCGATCGTTCACCAATACGATCGCCACACCGCCGCCAAACAGGCCGTTGAAGGTCGCTGGCGGCCAGATCAGCTGCCAAGCCTTGCGCGGCCAAAGCTCAAAGGCTGGGCAAAACTTCAGGAGCGCTGGCGCAAATCAATCACCCGACGCCTGCCGGAGTGGCGCTAACCAAAGCAGTTAGCCATCGCCGTTGCCCGCAACCGTGTTTCTCACTACTGAAGGCTCAATGGTCGAAGTAAAAATATGTGGCCTCTCGGACGAATCCTCCTTGGACGCGGCCATCGCGGGCGGGGCGCGGTATGTCGGACTGGTCTTTTTCCCCAAAAGTCCGCGTCACGTTTCACTAGACCAGGCAGCCGCGCTGGCAAATCGCGCGCGCGGCAAAGCCCAAATTGTTGCCGTCATCGTCGACGCGGACGATGCCCTGCTCCAGGCGCTGGCAGCCCGGGTTCAGCCAGACTTTCTGCAACTCCATGGCGCAGAGAGCCCAGCGCGCATTTCCGCATCGCGCCCATACGCAAAGACCGGCCTGATCAAGGCGGTTCCTTTGGCAACAGACAAAGACCTCGCCGCACTTTCGCGCTTCTCTAGCCTGGTAGACGCATTCCTGTTCGACGCCAAACCGCCCGCCGGCGCCCACCTCCCCGGCGGCAATGGGGCGGCTTTCGATTGGCAAATTCTGGCTGATTTCCGCAGCCCAAAGCCTTGGTTTTTGTCGGGCGGCCTTACCCTGGACAATGTCCAAGAGGCAATTGCTGCATCCAAAGCCACAGCGGTGGACGTGTCCTCTGGCGTCGAAACCACCCCAGGCGTAAAGGACCGGACAAAGATCATGGCATTCCTGGCCGCCGCCCAACGCCCATACCCTCAACACCCAAACCCTCAACACCCCGACCAGACGAATTGACCCTAATGGACGCCCGCCCCCCCAAAAACACGCTGCCAGACTCCCACGGTCGATTCGGTCCCTATGGCGGTCGTTTCGTCGCCGAAACCCTGATGCCAAACGTGCTCGCTTTGGAGCAAGCATACGAAGCCACACGGGCCGATCCCAGCTTCCAGGCAGAGCTGGACGACTTCCTGACCCATTACGTGGGCCGCCCAAGCCCGCTCTATTTCGCAGAACGTCTGACCGATCACTTCGGCGGCGCGAAAATCTACTTCAAACGCGATGAGCTGAACCACACGGGTGCCCACAAGATCAACAACTGCATGGGCCAGATCCTGCTGGCCCGCCGCATGGGCAAAACCCGGATCATCGCCGAAACCGGTGCCGGCCAGCATGGCGTGGCCAGCGCCACGGTCGCCGCCCGCTTCGGCCTTCCCTGCGTTGTTTACATGGGCGCTGTGGACATCGAGCGACAAAAGCCAAACGTCTTCAGGATGAAGCTTTTGGGCGCACAGGTCAGGCCCGTCACCTCCGGCGGCGCGACCTTAAAGGACGCCATGAACGACGCCCTACGCGATTGGGTCACAAACGTGGGCGATACCTTCTATTGCATCGGCACCGCAGCCGGCCCCCACCCCTATCCCATGATGGTCCGCGACTTCCAAAGCGTCATTGGCCGCGAAGCCAAACAACAAATTCTGGAGCGCGAAGGCAGGCTGCCGGATGCCGTGGTTGCCTGTGTTGGTGGTGGATCGAACGCGATCGGCCTATTCCATCCGTTTATCGAAGATCAAGGCGTGAAACTGATCGGTGTCGAAGCCTCAGGCCTCGGCCTGCAGGTCTATAACAAGCACGCCGCCGCCCTCTCAGGCGGCCGACCGGGCATCCTGCACGGCAACCGCACCTATCTCCTGCAGGATGACGACGGTCAGATTCTGGAAGGCCACTCCATCAGTGCCGGCCTGGACTATCCGGGCGTCGGCCCAGAGCACAGCTGGCTCAAGGACACCGCCCGCGCGTCCTATCTCACCTGCACCGACGACGAAGCCCTCGAAGCGTTCCAGCTCTGCGCCAAGCTCGAAGGCATCATCCCGGCTTTGGAGCCAGCGCACGCGTTGGCGCGCATTGGCGACATCGCGAAAGACATCGGCAAAGGCGGGCTTGTGATCATGAACCTCTGTGGCCGCGGCGATAAAGACATCTTCACCGTGGCCGATGCTTTAGGGGTTGGGCTGTGAGTTCAACACGGTTGTCCGCAACCTTTGCGGCCCTCAAAGCAAAAGATCAGGCCGGGCTGGTCGCCTATGTCATGGCGAACGACCCAGACTTCGACACGAGCCTCGCCATTTTGAAGGCCCTGCCGGGCGCCGGTGCCGACGTTATCGAACTCGGATTCCCGTTTTCCGACCCCATGGCCGACGGCCCCGCCATTCAAGCCGCGGCCGAGCGTGCCCTTAAGGCCGGCGGTTCCCTCCGTTCGGCGCTCTGCTTGGCTCAGAAGTTTCGGGAAACCGATAACCATACGCCGGTGATTCTGATGGGGTATGCCAACCCCATCGCGGCAATCGGCGAAACGGCCTTTGCAGAAAGCGCAGCGAACGCCGGCGTCGATGGTGCGATTGTCGTTGACCTGCCCCCCGAAGAAGACACAGAGTTGCGTCAAGCCTTTGACAAGAAAAAGCTTTCTCTGATCAGACTGACGACCCCCACGACGGATGAAAATCGCCTGCCAACCGTTCTCGCTGGCATTTCCGGATTCGTGTACTACGTATCAATCACCGGCGTGACCGGTGCGGCCGCCCCGGCGGCCGAACAGGCAAAGGCCGCGGTTGCGCGGCTGAAGCGCGCGACCGACTTGCCGATAGCGGTGGGATTTGGTGTGCGAACGGAGCAAACAGCTGCGGCGATTGCTGCAGTGGCAGACGCGGTGGTGGTCGGATCGGCGTTCGTCGATGAGATCGCCGCTCATGCCGGCAGTCCCAGCGGCGCAGTCGACGCTGTGAGTGCCAAGGTTGCAACTCTGGCCCGCGCCATCCACGGCGCGCGCACGTCAGGAAAGCGCTAATCCATGAATTGGCTTTCGAATTTCGCTCGCCCCGGCCTCAAAAAGCCCGAAGAAAGGCGCGACACCCCGAAAGACCTTTGGATCAAATGCCCCCTCACTGGTGATCTGATTATCAAGGACGAAGTCGAGGTAGACCATTGGGTCACCCCCGCCGGCTTCCATCTGCGGATCGGCCCTCTGCCACGGTTCAAGGCGCTGTTCGATGGCGACTGGACTGAAGTGCCTCTGCCCAAGGTTCCCCAAGATCCCCTCAAATTCAAAGACGACAAAAAGTATACGGATCGCTTGAAATCAGCCCGAGCCAGCCGTGCGCAGCGCGACGAGGGCAAGCTAACCCGCGACGATTGCATGGCCGCCGCCGTTGGCACGATTGCAGGCAACAAGGTTGTGGTTCTGGTCCAAGACTTTGACTTTATGGGTGGCTCGCTCGGCATGGCCGCCGGCGAAGGGTTCATCGCAGCAGCGGAAAAGGCCGTAGCAGAAAATGCGGCGCTGATTTGCGTAACGGCTGCAGGCGGTGCCCGGATGCAAGAAGGCATCCTCTCCCTAATGCAAATGCCGCGCACTACTCTTGCCATCCAAGACGTGAAGGCCGCTGGCCTCCCCTACATCGTAATCCTGGCCGACCCAACAACCGGCGGCGTCACGGCCTCCTATGCCATGCTGGGCGACATCCATATAGCAGAGCCAGGCGCGCTGATCGGCTTTGCCGGCCCCCGCGTCATCGAGCAAACGATCCGGGAAAAGTTGCCCGAAGGCTTCCAGCGGGCAGAATATCTGCGCGACAAGGGCATGGTCGACATGGTGCTCGACCGCCGCAAAATGAAAGAAACGCTTGGGGTCATTCTCAGCATTCTGACCTCCAAGGCCACTGCCCAACAGCCCGCCGAATTGACCGAGCCGGTCACTCTCGAAACCGCAGAGCCGGCACCTGTGCGCCGCGCCCCCGGCGCTCGGGTAGCGCAGGCGCGCGCTGGCGTGCGAACGGCGCTGGTTGCCCCACGGTCTCAAACACGAGCAGCAGAATGAACTCATTTCCGCCGGACGATCCGGTGGCAAACCGCCTAAACTCAGTGTTCGGCGGAGAGTTTGACCACTCCGGGCCAATGAGCCTGGAACGGCTGCGCGAAGCACTCGCCACGCTTGGTGGCCCGCACCTTCGACTGCCCCCCACCATTCACGTCGCCGGCACAAACGGCAAAGGGTCAACGGTCGCCTTTTTGCAAGCCATTGCCGCATCCGCTGGCCTGCGGGCTCACACCTTTACCCAGCCGCATCTCATATGGACTCGAGAGCGGTTCACCATCGCTGGACAAGAAGCCACCGACGACGGCCTGCTTTCCGCCCTCGACCGCATCGCCGCCGCGGCACCGACCCTGAGCCATTTTGAGGCTCAAACTGCCGCCGCCTTCCAGATTTTTGCGGATACGCCTGCCGATTTGGCGATTCTCGAAGTGGGATGCGGCGGCCGGGTTGACGCCACCAACGTTATCCCGTCCCCGGCCGTGTGCGTCATCACGCCGGTGGACTGGGATCATGTGGGCCTACTCGGCCCTACGCTTCGGGATATCGCCGCTCACAAAGCTGGCATCATTAAATGCGGGGCCAACGTCGTCAGTGCGCGCCAAGCCCCTGAAGTCGAAGAGGTCATCGCAAACGAGGCCGATGCCAAGGGCGCACACCTTAAGCTAGAAGGCAGAGACTGGCAGTGCTGGCGCGAAGGCGATCGGCTCGTTGTCCAAACCAGTTCCGCGCTTATCGATTTGCCGCTTCCAACACTGTCCGGCCCCCACCAAGTCGCAAATGCAGGTCTAGCGGTCGTCGCGGCGGTGGCATTTGGCATGCCAGAAATTGCGTTCGCGCCTGGCATTTTGCGGGCATTTAAGCCAGGCCGCCTGCAGCGGCTGCGCAAGGGCCCCCTCGCAGAGCTCGCAGCAGAAACCAACTGCCTCCTGGTCGCAGACGCTGGCCACAATCCCCACGCCGGCAAAGCGCTGGCGGCGTGGCTCGCGCAGCGGCCAACGGCGCACAACGCAGCTGTGGTCGGTATGCTCGCCGACAAAGAGGCGAATGGTTTTTTGCAGCCGTTCGCTCGGCGCTTAGCCGGCGTGGTGGCCGTATCGGCCATCGGTCCGCGACCAGCCATGCCCCTCTCGGAACTTGTTCAACACGCCCTCTCCGCGGGCAGCAAAACGGCGCATGCGGCACCAGACCTTCGCGCGGCAATCCAAGACGCCTGTGAACTCACAGGGCCAGGCGGAACGATTCTGATAACCGGCTCGCACGCGATCGCCGGCGAGGCCATTTTTGCAGCCGACAGCAAGTAGCAGACGTCAAATCGTCTCGTTCAACCACTCGACCAACTTGCTCTTGGGCGACGCCCCAACGCGCGTAGCAATCGCTTTACCGTCTTTGAAGACCATCAAGGTAGGGATGCCGCGCACATTGAGTTGCGTTGGTGTTAGCGGGTTTTCGTCGATGTTGAGCTTCACCACTTGCACGCGCCCAGCAAATTCGCCGGCGATATCCTCAAGGGCCGGTCCAATTTGCTTGCACGGGCCACACCACTCCGCCCAGAAATCGACCAGCACCGGGCCCTGCGCCTGGAGCACATCGTTCTGGAAGCTATCGTCGGTCACCTTAATCGTCGCCATTGCGTGATCTCCTTGCGTAAAGATGTAGGAACAGCATCGATCTGCTTCAACTGCCGTCTGCCAGTGCCGCCAGCAGCTGCGGTTCCGCAATAGCGATCAACCGCGGCGCGTGGGTAAACACCAAGGCACAGGTAACCTGACGCCCAGGCAGCGCTTGCTTGATCACCGCTTGGTACAGCGCCAACTGGCGAACATAAGCTGTTGGCGTTTCAGCAGCGGTCGACGGTGGGGGTCGATCCGTTTTGAAATCCACGATCAAAACGTCGGTCGCGCTAATGGCCAACCGGTCGATAACGCCGCGAACAGGGCCCCCCCCAACTTGGCCAACGATGGCCGTTTCGGCGCGGCTGTCGGTCGCAAACGCGGCGGCAAATCGTTTGTCCTCGATCACGGTGAGGGCTTCCAGCGCCAGCGCCTCCGCGCGCGCCCCGCTCACCCCTTGCCGCTCAAGCCAGAGGCGCGCTGCACCCAAGCGATCACCGGCTGCGATTTCTGGCAAACGCTGAAGCAGCCCGTGGATCAACTTGCCCCGCGCAAACCGCTCGATGCCAATCCGCGGCGAAGCAACCGCTCCCTCAAACCGATGCGACGGTCGCGCCGCCCGCGCCGGACCCGCCCGCGCCGCACGCTTCGTCCATTCGGGCAAAACAACCGGCAACGCCTCGTGCGTGGTTTCGCCAGCGCTCGCGATCGATGGCCTCTCGCCCAACCGCAACCCTTCTCCAAAGGGCGTTGCGGTCTTTTCGATGGACGCAAGCCGGCCAATCGCGTCACCCACCTGCTTGTGCCAACTGTCCGCTGCGGCCTCCATCGAATTGCCGCGCCCATGACCGCAAACGATCAATCGGTCCCGCGCTCGCGTCATCGCCACGTATAACAACCGCCAGTGTTCGCCCAGAAGCCGTTCCTTCAGCCGCGCGCGCATATCTTGCACAACCTCATCATCGTCCTTCTCAGAGGCGGAGAATGCGAGCCCATTGGCATCGATGAGAAGCCCAGAATCCGCTCCCAATTTCGCCGGCCCGGCTGTGTCCGGCAAGAAAACCACCGGTGCCTCTAACCCCTTCGCTCCGTGCACGGTCATAATTCGAACCGCGTCGCCTTCCGCTTCCATTTCTCTCTTCAGCGGTGTGTCATCCGCTTCCACGCCGGCCAAAAACGACTGCAAGTCACATCGCCCGGCTTTGGACGCACCCATCGCCCGCGACAGCAGTTCCTCCAAGGGATCGCGCGCCTCTGCCCCAAGCCGCTCCATCACGCACCGCCAGCCAGACAAGCCGGCCTCATTCACCGCCTCAAGCGCCAAGGACAAGAACTCAAACGGCGCTTTGTCCCGTCGAGCGATGAGCTCGGTCACAAAGTGGTGCACACGGATCAAATCCGGATCGTCGCTCGCTTGCAATCGCGCCCAAAGACTATGCTCTCCACGGTCAATGGCCAGTTTGGCTAAGTGGTTGTCGTCGTCCGTCAACCCGCCCCACGGCCCCTTTATCAAACAAGCCAAGGCAAGATCATCGTACGGATCAAGCGCCACACGCACCAGTGTCAGCGCGTCTTGCACCGCGATCTCTTCCCCAAGAACCAAGCGGTCAGCCCCTGCAACCGGCAGGCCAGCACGCTTACAGGCCTTGAGCAACTGGCGAAACAAGGGGCCCCGCTGTCGAACAAGGATAAGTACATCCCCAGGCCTAATCGGGCGCATTCTCCCATCCGCCTCGTGCAGGGCAGAACCAGCAGCAATCCAATCGCAAATCGTGGAAGAGATCGTGGCAGAAAGCCGCGCAGGCGCGCTGTCCTCTGGTTCCAAATCCTGCGGCGCATCCCAGGCCTGGGCAGCCATTCGCTCCGGTCGCGGACAAAGCGGCCACCATTCAACCACGCCCTTAGCCTGGTTCCTCCAGGCTGAATGTCGAACGCGATTGAACAACTCCGGAGGATCACCCGCCTTCTCAATTGAGGAAAACACCACATCGACGGCCTGCAACACCTCAGGTGCTGACCGAAATGAAGTTGTCAGCTCCGGCGCGCGGTAAAGCGCATTGGCGCTCGCAGCCCGAAAAGCCAGCGCCTGCGCTTCCCCTTGGAACCGAGCCGGGTCCGCGCCTTGAAACGAGTAGATCGACTGCTTGGGGTCGCCCACGGCAAACACTGTCCGCGTTTCCTCCCGCGCGCCTTCGCCCGCAAAAAACTCTTCCTGGAAGGGCAGCAACAAAGACCACTGGTCCGGACTTGTGTCCTGGCCCTCGTCGATCAAGATATGATCAATGCCGCGGTCCAGCTTGAACAACACCCACGGGGCCGCAGATGGGTTCTCCAACAAAGCCCGAGCGCATCCAATCAAATCCTCAAAGTCCAGCACCCCCCGATCAGACTTCCGACGACCATAGGCATCGATCAGCGCCCCACCCAATAGCGCCGCAGCTTCAGCGTCACACCCGCGCTCAGAAGCCTTAGCATCGCGCACAGCACTGATAACTCGGTTCATCTCGTCTCGGACAAATCGGTCCAAAAACGCATTGTTCGCGCGAACGCTATCCGTAATTGGCTTCGATCGGGGCTCACCCTTCTCGGTGAGGAAAACGCTAAAGTACGGCTCCACTGCTCGTTCAGCTTGAGCCTCAAACAGCTTTGTCGCCGCCTTCTTGTCATTCGCACTGCTTTGAGCCAACGCTTCCGCCGCACACTGAACATCTTTCCACGGCGTTTCATCAAGGAACGCATCATATATCGACGAGGCCGTGCGCACAGGACCAAACCGTGCCCGAAGCGCACGCGCGCTTGTTCGCAAATCCCCACCCTCTGCCAGCAGTCTCTTGAGACGCGCACGCTCTGCCACAAGACGCGCAAAAAGGTCTGACAAAGCGCCTTGATCCAGACGCAGCGAAAATCGTTCCAGGGCGGCCACGACCTCTGCATCACCGAAAGTGAAAACATCCGCCCACGCAGCACCAATCAAGGCATCCGCGGTCACCTCATCAGCGACCTCAAAACCAGGAGCGACGTGCGCCTCCAATGGAAACCGCGCCAGTAGTCTTTCACAGAAGGCGTGGATGGTTTGAATCTTCAACCCACCAGGCGTCTCCAAGGCGCGCGCGAACAAGGCCCGCGCCCGCGTCATGTTTTGGCGCGCCGCCGCAACGTCACCAATCAACGCCGCGAGATCCTTTTCCAAATCATCATCGCGCGCCACGCACCACTCGCCAAGGCGCGCGAACAACCGCCGTTGCATTTCAGCAGCAGCAGCCTTGGTATAGGTGATGCACAAAAAGCTTGATGGCGGCGCGCCCGAGAGAAGCAATCGCGCGATCCGATCAATAAGCACTTTCGTTTTGCCGGACCCAGCGTTTGCAGTGACAAATACCGACGCAAGGGGATCGGCCGCCAGATACTGCTGGAGAGATGCCTCCGCACCCGGATCATTACGGGCACCAGTCATTCCTCATCCCCCGCGTTCACCCACTCTTGTCGCCGCGCCAGCAGGTCATAGTCCGCCCACGCATTGATAAACTGCGCCCTCGGCTTGCTGAGGAACGGTTGCTCCGCCCGTGAGTATTGCGCCAACAATGCCTCCAATTGGGCTAGCGCTTTTTCACCCTCCGCATGCGCACCGTCTTCAAGCTTCAACACGGTCGGACCGGGATCACGCCCGCCAAACCGCCAATAAATCAGCGCCGATGCTTGAACGGCCTGGGCCGAAGGGAACGCCCCGCGAGCCAGCATTGCTGCTTCCAAAGGCAGTTGCGGATTGAGCCCCGCTTTGACTTGTTTGTCCGTAGGCGGTTGACCGGATTTTACGTCCAAGATTTCGCCCGTCCCATCCCGCAACAGATCAATCCGGTCTGCCTTGCCCCGCAATTGCACCCCGCCCCTTAAGGTAATGGCACCGATCTCTTCCATCAGTGTCGTTCGCGCGCGGCTACGACGCCCCTCAAGCCAAGCCACAAATCGATCTGCAGCGATCTTCAGTCGCACCGAATCGGCCGCCACCGCCGCCCGATCAAACCCTGCATCGTGCAGTTTCCGGCGCAAAAGCGCCACCAACAGCGAAGCATCTCGCCCTTGTGGATCAGACCGCTCAAAGTCCTCGATTGCCGCGTGTATGGCAACGCCTCGCTCCGCCGGCCCGGGCGCAGACCCAACCGCTCGCAAGACACCAAGGCCAAGGATCCGCTTGGCATACAACGCATACGGATCACGGATCAAAGTCTCGACGTCCGTCACGCTCAGACGCTTGAGGCGCTTTTCCGCCGGCGGTCGCGGCTTGGGCGCAGGCGTCGGAGCGTAAACAGACGGCGCATCCAACATCCGCGCCCACGCAAGCAACCCAAGCGCTGCCGGGGCAGCCGCAAGCGGGGCCGGCAAAGCCCCGCGCATAAGCGTAGCCAACCGCCAAACCCAGCGTGACGCCACCGTCGGGGCCCCATCTTGCCGCTTGGCTCGGGTCATCAACACGCGAGGGGCCG
The DNA here is from genome assembly GCA_049314555.1 of Caulobacterales bacterium. Taxonomy (GTDB): domain Bacteria; phylum Pseudomonadota; class Alphaproteobacteria; order Caulobacterales; family Aquidulcibacteraceae; genus REEB509. The sequence continues at coordinate 53,968 of JBMOEW010000011.1, read as the reverse complement.
CCGCCAACTGCGCGAAATCATGCGCCGACAACCCAACCCGCACATCCGGCGACAGCAACCCAAGCGCAGAGCGCATGCTACGCGACAAGAAAGCATCCTCACGCGCAGATTCAGGCCAGACACCTTCGTTCAACCCGGCAAGCACGATCAGGTCGCGCCGCTGTAACCGCGCCTCCAGCGGGCCAAGGATCGAAATCCGCCCATCGCCAGCCCCTTCTGGGGCTGCCTCTTTGCCAGCCATCATTTGCATCAGGGCTCTGCGGGCCTGATCAAGGCGCATCGCCCCAAGGCTCTCGCCATGAGCAATCAGTCCACTGAACAGTTGAGCGGCCGCCTCCCCGTCCGCCGCCGTCCACGCCCTCTCACCTGCAACAGATTCATAGGCCTGCGCCAAAGCATCGGAAAATTTGTCCAGTTGAACCGTCTCCTCGTCGCTCAAAGACAAAAGCGAAGAAAGAGCTTCCAGCAATACCGTCGCGATCTCACCGTTTTTCCGACCCACCAAGTCCGCAAGCGGACCATACCGACGCGCGCCTCTTAGCCAAGCGTGCTCAAACCGCGCGACATCCTGCGCCGAAACCCCAAAGTCGCATAACGGATGCTTCAGCAAACCCGCCAGCAACACCGGATCGCCATTGTCTTCGGCCAAACCCGTCAGCAGGCTGATCAAGCCGCCAACCGCCGTATCGCCCAAAGGCCGGCCGATGCTGGTGGCCGGATTAACTCCCCACCTCGAAAGCTTGGAAGCAACCCGCCTGGCAAGCGTTGCCGAAGGTGTGACAAGCGCGGCCGTGCTCCCTTCCGTCTCGACCGCTTCGCGCAAGGCCAACGCAATTACAGCCGCCTCTTCGTCTTCCGTCTCAGCTTCCACCAACCGCAAACCGGCAGCCCCGGCCCGCACAGTGTCAGCACCGCCAGCCTCCGCCAAGCGCACCAGCCAATCCGCCGTCGTATCGGCCGGCGCAAGCGCCTCGCGCAACACCAACTCGCGGGGCGTGACGGCTGTGGAACCATCCAGGCTCGAAACAAGGTGGCGCGGCAGATCAAGAAAACGCAAAGTTTCTTTCAACGAAAACTGCGGGTGTTGCGGGCCAACTGCGTCCCAGGCCGCGTCATCCAAACTTCTGTCCAGACCCGGAAGAACCACCGCCCCCATCGGCATGCGTGCCACAACCGCCATCAACCGGCGCGTCGCGGCGATGGAGCCCGTAGAACCCGCAATAACCACCGGCCCAGTATGCGCCTGCAACGACCAATGGGCCGTCAATGCGTCCAGCACCCGGTTGCGACGCATGGCGGGGTCCAACAGGCTGTCCGCAGCCAACCGCTGGGGCCAATAGGTGGCAATGATTTCCAGGAAGGCCGCGCTTTGGCGCCAGTGTTCTGCCAGGTTGGCATCAGTGACAAGGTCAGCCAGGCCGCTCCAGTCCACCCCATCCGCCGCCGCCGCGCCGTCCAATAGCGCACACAGCGCATCAGCGAAGGCAAGCGCCCGCACGGGATCGTCCACCCCGCCCGCGGCAGACTCGCGACGGCGCACCAAGGCCGCAAGTTCCAAGCGCCGCCGCAACGGATCAATCGCAGCCGGCACCGCAAAAGAGAGCGGCTCAGCGCCCCACACATCCGGGTCGTCCTCAAGATCCGCCAGTGGTCGCATGACCGGGGCTAATGCAGCCCCGCCCAGCCGCCGCGCAAACGCATCCATCAAACTCCGCGACGACCGACGGTTCGGCAGCAACACCACCGCATCTGCCAACGCAAAAGGCTGGTCCTCACGCACCAGCGCCTGGACCATGGCTTCCGAAAGCACGTCCAAAAACGACGCCGCCGCAGGCACCGTGAACACCCGCGGCCCCGGCCCTGAAAACAAATCCATCCTGGCCTTTCCCGCGGCCACTAAATCGCAGCGCGTGTCGCTGAAATCCGGGCCTCTGCTGCCTCCCGCGAAATCGGGTCACCCACGTGCATCCAGAAGCCGCCCAACGGTGCCCCAAACAGACGCCCCTGCAGCGCGAGCCGTCGCCACACGCGGGTGAAAGAAAAGGGCACCATGGGTTCGCCGTGCAGAATTTCCGGCGCAATCACCTGCATACCCATATAGGCAAATGGGGCAGACTGAGCCGCGTCTCGAAAGGCGATTTGACCATCATCAGCCGCGAAAAAATCACCTTTGCCGTCATATCCAAGCTGACTGACCATGTCCGCAAGCATCAGCCGCGCCCCCATCCGATCTGGATCAAAACCAGCCACCAGCCTGGCGATCGCCGACCCTGTAGACTCCTCCCAAACCGAGTCGATATTGGTCACGAGCACCGGACCGTCGCCCAGCAAGGGGAGCGCTTGAAGGGTTCCCCCGCCCGTTTCCATAAGGTGGTTTCGCTCATCAGAGATCAGCACTTCCAGATCGCTGCGACGCCGCACATGCGCTTCAAGCAAGTCCGCGAAGGCATGCACATTGACCACAGCGCGGGTTACGCCCGCAGCCACAAGTCGGTCCAACACATGATCGATCAGCGTGCGCCCACCAACAGTCACGAGCGCCTTAGGGCGATCGTTGGTCAAGGGGCGCATCCGCGTCCCAAGACCCGCCGCCAACACCATCGCGGTTTGAACACTCATGCGGCGGCCCTTATGTAGTCGTGCGCGACATCCTCAACTAATTCGGCCATTCCAGCTAAGTCAGGATGTTGCAGAACCCCCGACAAATGCCCCCACATCCGCGGCATAAACCCCACATAACGTGGCTTGCCATCGCGCGCAGACAAGCGCGCAAAAAGGCCAAGGATGCGCATGATGTTGAGCGCCCCGAGCACTGCAAGCTCTGTGCGGATCTCCCGCTCACTGGCACCGGACGCGCCCAAATAGGCCCCCAAGGCGGCACTTGCGGCAAACGGGCTCACATCCCGGCGCGCATCGTGCAACAGCATCGATAAGTCCCAACCCCGCCACCCAAGCAGCGCGTCTTGGAAGTCAAGCAACCCCACCACCCGCAGACCCTCGCGGTTTGGCAGCCACAACAGGTTTTCAGCATGGTAATCGCGGATCGTGAACGCCCGCGGAAACTGCTCCGCCTGCGCAATCAGTCCGTCCCGCAGGCCCTCGAAGCGCCCGCGCTGCGCATCAGAAATCGCAACATCGGTGGCCTGCGGCAGCCATTCGGCAAACAGGTCCGCGTTGGCGCGCAAAGCCAGCGCATCATAAGCCAACAGCGGCCAAGGCCCCCCGGCACCGTTCAAGACAGCAGGCGCTGGCATCGCCTGAGCATGTGCAAGGACCTTGCCTGCCTCGCCATAGAGCTGCGCCTCGTCCGCCTGGCCCGGGATCACTTTGGCGAACAGATCGTCGCCCAAATCCTCAAGCAACGCAAAGCCGGACAGCGCATCAGCGGCGATCACCTCCGGCGCAGAAAGCCCGATTGCTTTCAGATGCGCACCGACCGCCAAAAACGCCTCCACCCGCGACGCAGCGAGCCTGGAAACAGCGTTCCAGCCAAGCCGCAGCCGCTGCGCCTCATCCGCATCCGGCGGACAGGGGCCACTTTCCGCAGACTTCGGCGCATCCATCAAGATCGCGGTACGACCATCAAGATGAAGGCGCTCATAGCGCCGCGTGGACGCATCGCCAGCCAACGCCTCGCGCCGCGCGCCGTCCCAGCCGACCCCAGCCAGCAACGCATTCAGACTGGCTTCCCGTTCCGAACTCATCCCCCAAACACCTCTGCAAACCGGTCCATTCTGGAACCATGGGCACTGAGAATCACCCCGCGCCCCGCACCATCTTCCAAGAACGAAAGCGCAAACTTATCGACCGGCGCAAGCGGCCCGAGCCGCTCAGGCCACTCAATCAGGCAAACCGCCTCCGCAAACGCGTCCTCAATCCCCAGTTCCAGCGCCTCTTCCGCCTGCTTCAGGCGATACAAATCCATGTGCCAAAGCACGCCGCGCGGACCGTCATAAAGCTGAGTTAGCGTAAAGGTCGGGCTTGGAACCTCGAGGTCGCTGTCACCAGTCCAGGCCCTCACCACACCCCGCGCCAGCGTAGTTTTGCCCGCACCAAGGCCCCCAATCAGAAAAACCACATCGCCTGGACGCAAAGCCGAAGCAAGACGTGCCCCGAGGGCTTCGGTGGCGGCCGCATCAACGAGATCAATGCGGCGGGAGGGAAATCGGCCACTCTCAGTCATGTCGCATGCTGACCTTTGAAGGCCTTCGCATCAACCCCCGCTTGCGTCACCCTTGCGGCAAGCCGTATGCAGGGAGGAACAAAATACTCAGGGACGGAATTTGCCCGTGAACCAGAACGCCCACCGGGTGGTCATCGTCGGCGCAGGCCAAGCAGGCGGCGAAGCAGCGCTCCGCCTGCGACAAGCAGGCTATGCCGGCGACATCACGCTGATCGGCGAAGAACCGCTTGCGCCCTATCAACGCCCGCCGCTGTCCAAGAAGTATCTCTCTGGCGAGTGGGGCACAGACCGCCTCCTGCTGCGCGACCCAAGTGCCTATGCCGCAGAAGGCATCAAACTCCTGACCAACACTAAGGTCACCTGGATTGACCGCGCCAAGCGCATCGTGCGCCTGGAAAACCTGCGCGACGTCCCCTACGAAAACCTCATTCTGGCAACCGGCTCGCGCGCCCGAAGCCTACCTTTGGCCGGCGCGGACCTGGAAGGCGTCCATCTGCTGCGTACCGCCCAAGACGTGGACGCCATTCGCGCAGGCCTCGCCCCCGGCGCATCAGTTGTCGTGATCGGTGCAGGCTACATCGGCTTGGAAACAGCCGCGGTCCTGCGTCAACTGGGTCATGAGGTAACCGTCCTGGAAGCGCAGGATCGTCCGTTGTCGCGCGTCACCAGCCCAGAGGTGTCAGCATTTTTTCTGCATGAACACGCAGCCAAGGGCGTTAAGTTTCGCTTAGGTGCCCTCGCCGCTGTGATAACCGGCACCGATCGGGTAACGGGCGTCAGCCTGGTCGATGGCGACCACATTGCCGCCGATCTGGTCATCGCCGGGGTTGGCATCCTGCCGGAAACAAAACTCGCCGAAAGCATTGGCCTGGAGGTCAAAGACGGCATCCTGACCGACGCCACCTGTCGCACCTCAGACACGGCGATCTTCGCCATAGGCGACTGTGCCCGCCGCCCGATCCACTTCTGCGGTGTCGGCATGGCCCGCCTGGAAAGTGTGCACAACGCCCTGGAAGGCGCAAAGATTGCGGCAGCGACGATCTCAGGCACCGCCCATCCGGCAGAAGAGGTTCCCTGGTTTTGGTCTGACCAATACGACCTCAAACTTCAAATCGCCGGCCTTTTCCAAGGGTATGATCATCTCGTCGTGCGCGGCAATCCCGCCGACCGGGCTTTTGCCGCCTTCTATTTCAAGGGCGCACACCTGATCGCGGTTGACGCCATCAACCGCCCAGCTGAGTTTCTTGGTGCCAAACAGCTCATCCAACGTGCGCAAACAGTTGCGCCAGCCGCTCTTGAAGATATGTCAACGCCTATGAAGGAAATCATCGCCAAAGCCCAATTGGCCGGCTGATTTGAAGGAGCCCGGATTCGCCCATGCCAAAGATCACCTATGTAGAGACATCCGGCAAATCGCACACCATCGACGTGCCCGTCGGCCAAACCGTGATGGAAGGTGCCGTCAAGCATGCGGTCCCTGGGATCGATGCAGACTGCGGCGGGGCCTGCGCTTGCGCCACTTGCCACGTGTATGTCGATGAAGCCTGGGTCGCCAAAACCGGCAGCGCCGGCGGCATGGAACAATCGATGCTGGACTTTGCCAACGACGTGGAATCAACCTCGCGCCTGTCCTGCCAAATCAAGGTGACGGCGGAGATGGACGGCCTCGTTGTGCGCCTGCCGGCTAGCCAGCACTAACAGGCATGCCTTGGGGCGAAGCGGCAAGCGGCCGTTCGCCCCAAGAACAATAACACTAGCAACACGTCACCCGCCCTATTCAGCCGCCAGCGGCAGCGGCGCTTCGACCGGCAAATGGCACGTAACCGTCGTGCCGCGCCCAGGCTCGGACTGCATCGCCACCCAGCCGCCATGCAGCTGCACGAAGCTGCGCACAAGCGCCAAACCAAGGCCAGCGCCGCGGCGATCTCCGCCTTGGAAGCTTTCAAAGGCCTTCACCTGGTCGTCGTAAGGGATCCCCCGGCCAGTGTCAGACACCCAAAGCCGCACCACCCCATTCAGCCGCTCGGCACCCACCGTGATCTGGTCACCTAGAGCGGTAAACCGGTGCGCGTTGCTGATCAAATTGAACAAGATCTGGCGGATGCGTTTCTCATCCGCTTTGATCAGGCCCACGTTGTCCGGGCACTCCACCCGCACAATCACTTCGGTGTCGCTGGCCTTGGAAGCAGACAGCTCGATGCTCTCCAAGATGGCCTGCTTTAGGTTCACCTCACCAAGTTCAAGCGAAAGCGCCCCCGCTTCCACAAGCGCCACATCCAGGATGTTATCGATTAGCTTCGTCAACCGATCCGATGACGTCATGATCGCGCCGACCTGGTCTTCTTGTCGGTCGTTCAACGGTCCAAATAGCCGGTGCGCCAACATCTCCGCATTGCCCGAAATCGACTGCAACGGGTTGCGCAACTGATACGACACGTTCTGCACGAACTCAGTCTTCAGCCGATCAGCGGCCTCAAACGCTTCAGCGCGATCGCGCAACGCATCTTCAACCCGCCGCGCCGCAGTCATGTCCATGAACGCAACCAGCGTCGCGCCATCCGGCAACGGCCGGGTCAGGAACGTTACGACGCTCTCGTCTGATCGGCGCATCTCTCCGCGATACTCCTGCCGCGCTTCGGGCGAGGGATCTGTGATCCGCGCACGGATCATCGCCCAAACCGCGCGATCATGGAACAAGGGCTGGCATAGCTCCACCAACTCGTCGAAAGGCATCTCCGGCGCAAGCACGGTGGGTTCTTGCCCCCACATGGCGCTGAACGAAGCGTTCGCGAGCTTCAACCGACCATCCAGGCCAAATACGGCCACCCCTTCGTGCAGACGGTCGAGCGCCGCCTTTTGCACCTGCACCACGGCATTGTATTGCGAGCGCAAAGTCAGCTCGTTCGTCATGTCGCTGAACACCAGCAGCAATCCGCCGAGCGGATGGCGCTGGCGGGCAATCCGCAACGTGCGCCCGTCCTGAACCACCCACAGGTCCTCAGAGAGCTTCGCCTCTTGATACAAAGCAAGCTCACCCGCGCGCCACTCGGCATAGTTGGCATGCGCCGGCAGCCGCCGCCGTTCCTTCAGATGGTCCAACCACTGCGCGTGGGTTGGCCGCTCCGCCAAGAACACCGGCTCCAAGCCCCACATCTCTTCAAAGGCGCGATTGTGAAACACCAAGCGCTTGCTGGCATCAAACACCGCCACCCCTTCCGCAAGGTGGTTGAGCGTTTCATCGTGGGCTTTGCTTTGCCGCGAAAGTTGCTCGCGCGCGGCATCCGCGTCGGTCACGTCAAACGCCATGCCGGCAGCACCACCGGCCACCGGCAACATCAAAATGCGCAGGGAGCGAAGCTCGCCCCCAAGCGCCACTTTCCGCACATCTTCCCGCTGCTCGCCCGATTCAATCACCGAACGCGCATGGTCAACAGCGGTATGATCCAGGCTCAGGTTGCGATTGATCGCTTGATCAAGCGACTTGGAATCCAGCGCAGCTAGATAGGCTTCGTTGGCCCATTCAAGCTTGCCCGCGCCTGAAGTGCGCCAGGCCATGAACGGGGCCTGCGCCAGCATTTCCAGGAACGAGGTCGGATCGCGCGCAATCACTTGATGGCCGCTCTCAATGCGATCGCCACTCTCCTCAAGCCCCCGCACGCTAGCGTCGGTGATCCAAACCACCGCCCGCGCCCCGGCGGTGCGGCCGTCCACTTCGATGTAAACGCCGCCAGACGTCGAGATCGTCAAAGAAAACGCCGAACCTTCACGTCGCAGCCGCGTCAAGGCCTGCGCAAGACGCACCGGAGCCCCGGTTGCATCCCGCGCTTCAAATCCAGACAGCCCCTGCAGGATCCTCAAGCCGGGGTCATTGGCGACCGCAGCGCCGGCGAACCGAAGAAAACTGGCCAGCGCAAGCGGCGAACCATAAACCTTCGGTGCCCCCCAGTCCGACTCAGAGACGGACGCGACCGCCTCTTCCCAGATCAGGACCACACCAGGGTGCGCGCCAAAAATCGCATCGGCCCGCGAAAGCTTGTCTTCCAGCTCGCGGGAGCGATCTTTCCAACGCTGCAATGCGCCCCGCGCGCCATCAGTGACACGCATCGCCCACAACAGCGCCGAAATACCGACAGCGGCTGCACCAGCTGCCACCAAGAAAGCAGCGAATTGCCCGTCCACGATCAGCCCTTTCCGAATCGGATAACCCCAGCCCCCACCATCGCTCAATCGCGCCGCTTCGCCAACGACGCATTCTAGCCGCGCTGACTGTTTCGGTTAATGGAGGCTTAAACACACAGCCCTAAGAAGATTGACGCTTCATGAATTTACGCTTGCGCGCCTTCGCTAAAGCACCTGCGTCCCGCTGGCGGCTCGCCCCCTTGATGCGGAAAACAAACGGCACCCGATAACTGGGGCCAAACCGCGGGCCATGCGGATCGCTGGACCGAAAATTAGCACGTTTCAGCGCGTCCGCAGCGGAATCGTAGAAAACGGCCGCCGGCCAAACATCGACGCAATGCAGGTTCTTCGCCCGCCCATCGTGCCCAACTTCAAAGTCGACAACCGCGAAGCCTTCGATCTTGAGCACCTCTGCCACGGCAGGATAGTCCGCTTGAATTTGCCCTTCGACATCCCAGGGGATGTTGTCGCCAGGCCCCCCGCGCCAAACGACGCAACACGCCCCTTCTGGCAGCCCAAGCCTTAGGCGCGCCCCGTCCAGCTTCTTCGCCTTGAGTCTAGCCTGAAAGAGCAACCCGAAGTGCACGCCCAGCACTACGGAGAGCACGACCACACCGGAAGCACCCAACGCGTTCCCCGGGCTCCAGCCCATGCCGCGTAGGCCCGTCACCACCGCCACCTGCAAGAAGATGACGGTGATGAAAAGCCCAATAAAGAAGGCTGCGCGGAGCGCTAATTGCCAAACTGTGCGTGTAGCCCAAACGAACATGACGCCTCAGAATGGGACTTCGCGGCCCCAAATCAGTAGCGATAGTGATCCGGCTTAAACGGCCCTTGCGGCGTCACACCGATGTAATCGGCCTGGTCCGTGGTGAGGGTCGTCAGCTTCACTCCCAGCTTCTCCAGATGCAGCATCGCGACCTTTTCGTCGAGCCTTTTTGGAAGCGTATAGACCTGCAGCGCGTAGGCCGCATTGTTGGTCCAGAGCTCAATCTGCGCCAGGGTTTGGTTGGAGAACGAAGAGCTCATTACAAAGCTCGGATGGCCCATCGCATTGCCCAAATTGACCAAGCGCCCTTCAGACAAAAGAATGATGCGGTTGCCGGCCGGAAACTCGATTTCGTCAACTTGCGGCTTGATGTTCGTCCACTTGTAGTTCTTCAAACCAGCCACTTGGATCTCGTTGTCGAAGTGGCCGATATTGCAAACGATCGCCCGATCTTTCATCGCGCGCATATGCTCGATAGTGATAATGTCTTTGTTGCCAGTCGCCGTCACATAGATGTCTGCGCGCGGCAAAACATCTTCGATCGTTGCCACTTCATAGCCTTCCATGGCCGCCTGCAGCGCGCAGATGGGATCCACTTCCGCCACCACGACCCGGCATCCCGCCTGGCGCAGCGAAGCCGCAGAGCCTTTGCCCACGTCGCCGAAACCGGCCACGAAGGCCACTTTGCCAGCCATCATCACGTCCGTGCCGCGACGCAGCGCGTCCACGAGGCTTTCTCGGCAGCCATAAAGATTGTCGAACTTCGATTTGGTGACGCTGTCGTTCACGTTGATCGCCGCAAACAGCAACCGACCCTCTTCCGCCAGCTTGTAAAGCCGGTGCACGCCGGTCGTCGTTTCTTCGGAAACGCCCTTGATGCTGGCCGCAACTTCGGCAAACCAACCCTTTGGTTTTTCTGACAGAAGGCGCTTGATCAGCGCGAAGAAGATTTCCTCTTCTTCCGACTGAGGCTTGTCTAGGAAAGCCGTGTCACCCTGCTCGGCGCGCAGGCCGTGGTGCACCAGCATGGTTGCATCGCCGCCGTCGTCCAGGATCAGATTCGGGACGCCGCCGCCATGCCAGTCAAACAACTTCGCGGTATATTCCCAGTATTCCACCAGCGTTTCGCCCTTGTAGGCAAAAACCGGAATACCGGCCTTGGCGATCGCCGCAGCAGCATGGTCTTGCGTCGAAAAGATATTGCACGACACCCACCGAACATCGGCACCGAGCGCTGTCAGCGTCTCGATCAGCACAGCCGTTTGGATCGTCATGTGCAAGGAGCCGGCAATCCGTGCCCCCTTCAGCGGCTGCGCCGGGCCATATTCGGCCCGGATGGCCATCAGCCCCGGCATCTCGGTTTCCGCGAGGTCGATTTCTTTTCGGCCAAAGTCGGCCAAGCCGATATCACGAACAACATAATCCCTGGCGGAAGCCATGGCGGACATCTCCAATTGATGAAACTCCGGTTCATGTAGCAGGGCACCGCGCCTCAGGCAATAAAAGATATAAAGATATCTTTATGTGCCGCCTCAAGGCGTTGGCCGCCCTCTCAAACGAACTTTCAAGACCAGAACGGATCCAGCCAGCGCCGCGGCCACAAAATTCCAGAAGATGATCGCCGGTGAACCGCGCATCAGCCCGTAAATCAGCCATAGCACCGCCCCGACACACACCATCACATAGGTAACGGTGGATACATCTTCCGCGCTTTTGTCTCGAATGATCTTCAACGCCTGCGGAGCAAACGCAAAGCTCCCGATCGCCCCGGCGACAATCCCAATCAATTCTGCAAGGTCCAACTGCATGAAGCCCCCAAACCGGAAAGCGGGCTACTCGCTCTCTCCAAATCGCGACGAAACCAACCCGCAAAGGGCCTCCAAGGCGGCATCTGCATCCGGACCCTCAGCCGTCAAATAGATCGTACTGCCGATACCAGCCCCCAACATCATCAGATCCATCAAAGAGGTCCCGGCTGCGGTTGTTGGGTCACCGTCCCGGCGAACGACAATCTTGGATTGAAAGGTTGTGGCCATCTCCGCGAATTTGCGTGAGGCGCGGGCGTGCAGGCCTTTAATGTTAATGATCTCCACCTGGCGAGCAGCTTCCCCGCTCATGCCTGGTGGCCTGTCAGCTCCGCACTAGCCACCCGGATATAGTGGCGCCCGGCTTCCTGCGCCATGGAAACGACCTCCGGCAGCGTCGCGCGCCCCCGTTCCACAGCAAGCTTGATCAGCATCGGCAAGTTCACCCCGGCGATAACCTCAACCTTGCGATCCTGCATGATCGAAATCGCGAGATTGGAGGGCGTCCCCCCGAACATGTCGGTCAAGATCACGACACCATTGCCATCATCAACAGCCTGAACAGCATCAAGAATGTCTTGCCGGCGCGCGCCCATGTCGTCGTCTGGCCCAATGGCCACAGCCTTCATTTGCGGCTGTGTCCCTAAGACGTGCTCCGCCGCCGCAATAAACTCGTCCGCCAAATGACCGTGGGAGACCACCACCACACCGATCATGCCGCGCTCCACCTTAAGGTCATCAGGCCACCTGGCCCCGGATCGAAAGCTCAAGTTACGATATTTAGCTGTTCGCACCTGCAAGAAAAGGCGAAGTTTGCAGAACGTGCTGCACCTTGCGCCAGCCTGCGACACCAATGTCTCACTTGTTCGCCGGAGCTGCCGGCAATTCAACGATCAGGCGTGCACCTTGAGACGCCGTCGCCCCCGGCACATGCACGTTCTCCGCATAGATCCGCCCGTTCAGGGCCTCGACAATTTGGCGCGCAATCGAAAGCCCGAGCCCGGAATTGCCCCCAAACGCAGCGCCTTTCGGGCGATCCGTGTAAAACCGGCGGAAGATGGCCTCCAGGTTTGCCTCCGGAATCCCCGGCCCATCGTCTTCCACCACAAGCCGAATGATCGCCCCGTCCCGAACGGGCAGCACCCCTACGTTCAGCCTCACGTGGCCATCGGTCGGCGCAAACGAACGCGCATTGTCGATCAAGTTAAGCACAACCTGCCCGATCGGGCCGGGCTGTCCAATCACAGCCGCCTCGGCAATATCGCCCTCATAGCTGACCTTGGCGCGACCGTCTGTCAAAAGCGCGTAACTGGCCGCGATATCGCTGAGCAGCTTGGCAAGATCGACCCGCTCCAGCGCCCCCCGCGCGGTTTCAGCCTCGATCCGACTGGCCCGGGTCATATCGGTGATCAGCCGGTCCAACCGCCCGACATCCTGCGCGATCACGCCCAAAAGCCGCTGGCGTGTCGTGTCGTCGTTCGTTTGGCGAACCGTTTCCACCGCCGAGCGAATAGACGTAAGCGGGTTTTTGATCTCGTGGCTCACGTCCGCCGCGAACTGTTCGTTAGCATCGATGCGGTCAGCCAAGGCACCGGTCATGCCCTCAAGCGCCATCGCCAGTTCGCCAATTTCATCCTTGCGATGGCGAACGTCCGGCACAAACAAGCGCTCAGCGCTGCCCACCCGCACTTTGTCAGCCTCCCCGGCCAGGCGCCGAAGCGGTTGCGCGATCATCAACGCCAGCACCAAAGACGCGAGAAAAATACCGACGGCGGCCCCAACCACGTAAGGGATCAGCGCCAACCGCTCAGCCGCCAGGATTCGTTCGACATCGGCGCTTTCCAACGTCACCGCGCCAACCACAAACCCAACCCGCTGCAACGGCATCGTCACAGAGATAACCCGCTGCCCTTGTGAAGTCAGACGCTGCCCCGCCGCCATTTCGCCGGCCAACGCCTGCGCGCGTTCTTGTTCAAGCGTGATATTTGGCCGCCACGGCGTGAGACGCCAGGTTTCGAGCCGGCCCCCCATCTTGCCAATCCACGTCAAGAACGACCCAACCGGTGTTCGGGCGCGCTGCTCACTCGGGCTCAAGGGTTGTTCGTTGATGTCGCCGTGAAGCGTTGCGGTATCCGCCACCTCGACACCTTGAGCATCAATGATCGTAATCCGCGGCCCAAGGTACGGATCGCCCTTAAGGGCAGCCGTTTGCGGAGCCAGGTTCAACAGCGTCTGACCCGCCGCCGCCCGATCGATAAACGGCGGTTGACCCGGCGTTTGCAGGTCAATCACAGCGTCATCGACCAACAGATTGGCGATCACGCCCCCTTGCACCTGCAGCGCACTGATCTGCGCCTGGGTCAGGGTGTTGCGCGTTTCAGAGAGCAGCAGCGCCCCAACCGTCAGCGCGACCAGACCAACCAGATTGGCCAGGAAGATCGTCCGCGCGATGCGAGAAGCAAACAGGCCCCGAATTGGCCGCTCAAGATTCGTTGTAGCGGTAGCCGACACCATAAAGGGTCTCGATTGCGTCGAATTCGCCATCTACGTCTCGGAACTTCTTGCGCAACCGTTTGATATGGCTGTCGATGGTGCGGTCGTCGACATACACTTGATCGTCGTACGCTGCGTCCATCAATTGGTCACGACTTTTCACATAGCCGGGCCGCTGTGCCAACGCCTGAAGGATCAGGAACTCCGTGACGGTCAGGCGAACCGTATCCCCCTTCCAGGCGCAGGCATGCCGGTTGGGATCCAACACCAGCTCGCCCCGAACGATAGGCTTTTTGTCACCGGACTCAGGAGAGCCCGGCACACCAGCCTTGGTGCGCCGCAACAGCGCCTTCACCCGCTCGCCCAGCAAACGCTGCGAGAAGGGCTTTGTGATGTAGTCGTCCGCTCCAACGGTAAAGCCGACCACTTCGTCCATCTCTTCGTCTTTCGACGTCAAGAAAATCACCGGCACTTGCGAGGTCTGCCGCAGACGCTTGAGCAGTTCGACCCCGTCCATCTTAGGCATTTTGATATCAAGAATAGCCACGTCTGGCGGGCTATCGGCCAACCCAGCCAGCGCCGCCTGTCCGTCATGGTAGGTCCGCACGGCATAACCCTCCTGCTCGAAGAAGACCTTCAGGCTGGCCAGGATATTTTCGTCATCATCGACAAGGGCAATAGTGGGCATGAGTGAAGCGTCGCTCCAAAAAACAGAGAAGGGAGAATAGGGCGCGTCTGGCCAAGTTGCAAAGCGATGCGCTCAGCGCCGCGCAGATTCACCACTCTGTCGCAGGCCGACGGGGAAGACGGCCCGCAAACCCGCCGTCTCCGCTCAGCGCCAATCCTCGAAAAGGAGCGCATGGCCAATATGGCCGATTGTGCCGCCAAGGACTCAAAAGGACTTAGTGAATGACTTCAAAGTGAGTTGTGTTCTGCTAAGGAAAAGTGGTTAATGAACAAATCGACATGGGGCCTTTGGGGAGGCGTTCAGATGCCAGATTCTACAGTTCTACCAGATTCTGGGTCACTCAACTTGAGGGACAAGGTTAACCCGGCAAAAGTCGGCGTGCTCATTGTTCACGGCATCGGTACCAGCCGGGCCAACTACTCGGAGAAGTTTAGAAAGCGCCTCAAATCTAAACTCTTGAAAAGCTATGGCATAACCGAACCCCATGATGTCTGCTTCGAAGAAGTGTTTTGGGGGGCCCTGACGAAAAGCGGGCAGCCTGAAGCTGACATCAATAATCAAGTCTTTCACGGAAAATCCGTGAGACGACAGGGCATCCGCAGCATTGTACTTCGTGCTTTGGCCGATGCAGCTGCCTACCAGGACCTAGATCGCGACAACAGGAAGCGCGCCTTCGATTTTTGCGAAGCGATCGATCGAACTGAGCGTCAGCAAATGGATACCACGTACGATCGCGTGAACGATTCCATGCGGCGATCACTTTCAAACCTGGCGTCGCGGGTCGAGCCGAACTCCCCATTGATTATATGTGCGCATTCGTTTGGCGGTCAGGTAGTAAATTGTTATTTTTCCGATCTGGCACACGACAACAATGCCAAGCGCGATAAGGCCTTGGGCATCGTGAGAGGAACGGCTATGGAGCGTGGAGAAACGCTCGCGGCGATCGTAACGTTTGGGTGCAATATTCCGGCATTTGCATTCGCTACTGACCCGGCCGAAGTGCGACCTGTGGCGGTGCCTTCCGCAAGCCTTCCAGAGTTCGCAAAGGCCCTTAAGGCTGAAAACAGGAATGCGTGGCGCAACTACTACCACAGGGGTGATGTTCTTGGATTCCCGCTTGGAACCATCAACGCCAAGTATCAGGCGCTTGTTGAAGCTATAGAGGTAAAGTACTTCAACTGGATGTTCGATATCAGAGGGGCGCACGCAGGTTATTGGGACAACAAGACAATTATCAAAGACCTCGCCGACTTGATATGCTTAGCGAGAAGCAAATCGGAAGCCTCACCTGGGGCGGCGGCGTCGGGTATATTGGAACGAATCCGCGCGCCCCTCGAAACCGGTCAATGAGCCTGCCCCCAGGTCTTCGCGGCCTTGGCTTCTACGGTCAGCGGGATCGACAACGAAACCGCCGGTTCCGCAGCAACTTCCATCACCTGTTTGACTAAAGCGCTGGTCGCCGCAGCTTCGGCCTCCGGCACTTCGAAGACCAACTCGTCGTGCACCTGCAGCAACATCTTGGCGCGCAGCCCAGCCGACGCCAGTGCCGCCGGCAGCCGCACCATGGCCCGGCGAATAATGTCCGCGGCGGCCCCTTGGAGTGGCGCATTGATGGCTTGGCGCTCCGCAAAGGCGCGCTCGGCAGGGGTCTTGCTTTTGATCCCGGCCACCCAGCACCGTCGCCCGAAGATCGTCTTGACGTAGCCGTTCGCCCGAGCATACGCCTTTGTATCTTCCATGTAGGCGCGAATGCCAGGGAAACGCTCAAAGTATTGTTTAATGTACACGGCCGCCTCTTTTTGATCTATGCCTAGGTTATTCGCAAGACCAAAGGCAGAGATGCCATAAATGATGCCGAAATTGATGGCTTTTGCTTGCCGGCGCACCATCGGATCCATCCCCGCAATGGGAACGCCGAACATCTCGGACGCCGTCATGGCGTGAATATCAAGCCCGTCTGCAAACGCCTTTTTCAATTGCGGCACATCACCAACATGGGCCAGCAATCGCAGCTCGATCTGCGAATAGTCTGCACTCACCAACAGATGCCCCGGCTCGGCGATGAAGGCCTCGCGGATGCGCCGCCCCTCCTCGCTGCGGATCGGGATGTTCTGCAGGTTGGGATCGCTGCTGGACAGCCGCCCAGTCGTAGTGGCCGCCATGGCAAAAGAGGTGTGCACCCGACCCGTCTGCGGATTGATCGCGTCCTTCAGCGCCTCGGTGTAAGTGGAGCGCAGCTTTTGCAGCTGGCGCCAATCCAGGATCACCTTGGGCAGCGCATGCCCCTGCGCGGCAAGGGTTTCCAGCACCGACGCATCTGTGCCCCAAGCACCGGTCTTGGTTTTGGAGCCGCCCTCCAACTTCATCTCGTCAAACAAGATCTCGCCAAGCTGCTTGGGTGATCCGATATTGAAGTCGCGCCCCGCAATCTGCTTGGCCTCGTCCTCCATGGCCGCCATCCGCTGCGCAAATTCGCCAGACATGCGCGACAGCTCGTCCCTGTCCACCTTGATGCCCGCGCGCTCCATCTCTGCCAAAACCTCCGGCAGCGGACGTTCCAACGTTTCATAGACCGTCAAACAGCTTTGCCTTGCCAACTCCGGCTTTAGCTTCGCCCACAGGCGGAAAGTCACGTCCGCATCTTCAGCGGCGTAGGCCGTCGCGCGGTCAATCGCCACGCGGTCAAATGTGACAAGCGTCTTTCCTTTGCCCGCGACCTCCGAAAACGGGATCGGCACATGCCCCAAATGCCGCTCGCTCAGCTCGTCCATGCCGTGCCCATGCAGGCCCGCCGCCAGGGCATAGGAGATCAGCATCGTATCGTCGATCGGGGCAACCCTGATCCCGACGCGCGCCAAGATCGACATATCGTATTTGAGATTCTGGCCCACCTTCAGCACGGCGGGCGCTTCCAGCAGCGGCTTCAACTGAGCAAGCGCGGCGTTCATCGGAATTTGATCCGGTGCCGGCTTGTTATCGGCAAACAAGTCATCGCCAGCATTTGGGTCAACGTGCGAAAGCGGCACATAACACGCCCGCCCAGGACCCACCGCCAGCGAAACCCCGACCAGCTTCGCGCGCATCACATCAAGGCTTGTGGTTTCAGTATCTACAGCCACCACCCCAGCGGCGGTCGCCTCCGCCACCCAGGCCTGCAGCCCCGCAAGAGTTGTCACCGTGGTGTAGAGGGATCGATCGATCGCCGCCTGCTCGCCCGGCCCGCCGCCCAGACCCTCTGCCGGCGCTGGCACATCAAGGCCCTCCTTCGCCATATCCTCCCGCACGCGCCGCGTCAGGGTCCGAAATTCCATAGCCTCCAGAAAGGTCAGCAACGCCGCATGATCGAAATCTTTGACGGCGAAGCTTTCCGCCGTGTGTTCCACAGCCACGTCGTCCTTCAGGGTCACCAGCAGTTTTGAGATCCGGATCAAATCCGCATTCTGCTCTAAGGCTTCGCGCCGCTTGGGTTGCTTGATCTCCGCAGTCCGCGCCAACACCTCGTCCAAAGTACCAAAGGTGGTGATCAGTTCCGCCGCTGTTTTCGGCCCAATCCCCGGCGCGCCTGGCACGTTGTCAACGCTGTCGCCCATCAGCGCCTGCACGTCGATCACCTTTTCAGGAGACACACCAAACTTCTCAAGCACGGCGTCCAGGCCCAACGGCTTTTGCTTCATCGGATCAAACAAAAAGATCCGCTCGCCATCGATCAATTGCATCAAGTCCTTGTCGGAGGAAACGATCTCCACCCGGGCCCCCTTTGCCGCCGCGTCGCGGGCGTAAGTCGCAATCAAATCGTCCGCTTCGTATCCTTCAAGATCAACCGCCGGCAGCCCAAAAGCCCGCGTCGCCTCCCGGATCAACTGGAACTGCGGCACCAAATCCTCCGGCGGAGGCGGCCGGTTCGCCTTGTATTGCGGGTAGAGTTTCTTGCGAAAACTGTTCTCGCTGCGATCAAAAATGACGGCCAGATGGGTCGGCCGTTCTCCAACCTTCATGTCCTCCAGAAACTTCCAGATCATATTGCAGAAGCCGGAAACCGCCCCAACCGGCATGCCGTCGCTGGCCCGCGTCAACGGCGGCAACGCGTGATAGGCCCGAAAGATGTAGCCAGAGCCGTCGATCAAAAACAGGCGCGAAGAGGTGTCAAAGGGCATCGTCATGCAGAGCGTTATGGACGCCCGCACGCGCTTCCAGCAAGGCCCCAGGCAAAAACGCCGCTAGCGCCGCTGCCGCGCCCGCTGCACTGCGGCATCCAAAGCAGATAGAAAGCGCGAACGATCCGCCGGCGAAAACGGCTTTGGTCCGCCCGTCATTTCGCCAAACGACCGCAGATGCTCCATCAACGCGCGTTGCGCCAGCGCCGCGCCAATCGACGCCTCGGTAAACATTTTTCCTGTTGTGCCAAGGGCGATGCCTTGAGCTTTCAGAGCCCGATCGGCAAGTGGGATGTCATTGGTGATCACGATGTCGAAGGCAGCCATGTTTACAGCGATCCAATCGTCGGCGGCGTCTGGCCCCGCATCCACAACCACCAGTCGCACATCAGGCGGCGTGCGAATGAAGGCATTCGCCACCACGATCACGCCACACTGGTAACGACGCCCAACCTTATAGATTTCTTCCTTCACCGGGCAGGCGTCAGCGTCGACAAACAGGGTAGGGGGCGGAAAAGCGGTCATGCGCCAGACTAGCGCGCCAACCTCGCGAATGTAACGATTGCCAACGGCGCTGCGAACTCAACGGCATTGAGGTTCCACACATGGTCTATCGGTTTGCAGAAATTGCGTTCACGCCGGCCGTGAAAACCGCGCAAGAAGAGCACGGCTCAAGGGCCGCCTATGCCGAAGCGGAAAAACAATCGGATCGCGATTTCCGCCTTGGCCCAGCTGAAGCCGCCTTCCTGGCTGCGCGGGACCATTTCTTTATGGCCACGGTCTCAGAAACCGGTTGGCCCTACGTCCAACATCGCGGCGGCCCGCCGGGCTTCATCCAGGTTCTGGACAAAGACCATTTCGCTTTCCCGGACTTCCGCGGAAATCGCCAATACATCTCGCTAGGAAACTTGGCCGGCAATCAGCGCGCGGCCTTTATCTTCATGGATTTTCCAAACAAATCCCGATTGAAGGCGCTCGGCCAGATCACATCCGTAACGATGGCTGAAGACAAAGCCCTTATGCAGCGCTTGGCCCTGCAAGGCTACAAGGCGGTTCCAGAACGGGCGTACCTGGTGAAGGTGGAAGGTCTGGACTGGAATTGCCCCCAGCATATCACCCCGCGCTTTTCAGAGGCGGAACTTGCCGAGGCCCTCGCCCCAATCCGCCAACGCCTAGCGGATCTGGAAGCCGAAAACGCGGCTTTGCGAGCAGCACTAGCCGAGCACAAGGGGCGCCAACCATAGCCCCACCGCGGTCATCAAGATCAGCGCCAACAGGTTAACCCAAAACCCGCGTCCCATCATGGCAGATACCCGCGCCTGCCCGGTGGCGAAGGCAACCGCATTCGGCCCCGTGCCCGCCGGCATCATGAACCCGCAGGAAGCGGCAATCGCTGCGGGCACAATCAGCACGATCGGATCAACGCCTGCCGCCGTCGAAAGCGCACCCAGGATCGGCAACATCATCGTGATGGTGGCCACATTGCTCATGAACTCGGTCAACACAATCACCAAGGCCACCACACAGAACGCCAGCATCAACGCCGGTGCCCCGGCAAGGACGCCCATTTGATCGCCGATCCAGGCCGCAAGTCCGGTTCGTTCCATGGCTTCGGCCAGGCTAATGCCTCCGCCAAACAACAAGATCACAGCCCATGGGATTTTCGCCGCCTCGTCCCACGCCACCAACGATCGCCCAGGCGCAGTTCTGCCAGCCGGCACCAACATCATCGCGATGGCCCCGGCGATGACGATCCCGGTATCGGTCACGCCCTTTAAGCCAAGCCCATTGCGCAGATACTCCCCGCAAACCCAAAGCCCGATTACCACCCCAAACACGATAAGCACGCGCACTTCCGGCGCACTCATTGGCCCCAGCGCTTTGTATTCCGTGCGGATTTCGTCTATTGCCGCGGCCCCGCCCTTGTTGGCCACAACCCCGCGCGTCACCACAAACCAGGCCCCCGGCAGCAGCAGCAACATCGCCGGCAAACCGATCGAAACCCAATCGCCAAAACTAACGCTTTGGCCCAGTTCCTCATTGATCCAACCCATCGCGATCAGGTTGGTCGGGGTGCCAATCGGCGTCGCCACACCACCGATCGTCGCCGCATAGGCAACGCCCAGCACCATCGCCTGGGTAAACCGCCGGTCACCGCCCGCAGCCGCCGCCACAGAAAGCGCAATAGGCATCATCATCAGCGCCGTGGCGGTGTTTGAAATCCACATCGACAAAAACGCTGTCACGCCCATGAAAGCGAACACCAAGAAATGCGTGCTTGGCCCAAGCTGGCTCAACGCCCCAAGGGCCAGGCGCCGATGCAAGCCCCACCGCTCAATGCCCACCGCCAGCATCGAGCCGCCCATCAGCAGCAACACAATCGGATCGCCGTACGGCGCGCCGGCTTCGCGCGCACTACCGGCCCCAATAAGTGGAATCACGGCCAAAGGCAGTAAAGACGTCGCAGCGATCGGCACGGCCTCAGTGGCCCACCACACGGCCATCAGCACGGCCAAGGCGGCCACCCTTTGCGCCTCCGGGCCCATCCCTTCCGGACTTGGCATCAACGCGATGATAAGCGCGAGCACAGGTCCACCCACAAAGCCAATCGCCTGCGCGCGCGTCCGAGGCCCGCCAGCCAAGCCGTCCTCAGCCATGGCCCAGTGCCCCCGACAACTCAGACTAGTGATGATCCCGTGCGTCTGGATCCGCCACATACGTGAAGCGCCGATCGCAATACATGCACTCGACCGTGTCGGCTTCACCCATGTCATAAAACACTTTGGGATGCCCAAGCGGCCCGCCGCCGCCATCGCACATCACCCGCTTGCTGTGCGTGATGATAACTTCCGGCGCATCAATCATGTCAGGAGGCTGTGTCGTCATGGCCCGCAAGGATCAGTTGTGTTCATCAGGATGCAGTCGTACCTAAGCTGCATTGACGCTTCGCGCAATCGCCCAGAACGGATGCGCCGGACGTCAAGACCAGTTTGGGCGGGCTCCATACGTGCCGCACCAATCCCCCGCATGTATGAAGGCCAGCAATGCGCGCTCCAATAAACGACCTGCCAGAGCTCGCGATTGAAGCAAAAGGCCTGGACAAGACCTACCGCGCATCCAACAAGCAGCCCGCGAAACACGCCCTGAAGGGCATTGATCTGGCCATTCCGCGCGGGTCTTTTTTCGGTCTGTTGGGGCCAAACGGCGCAGGCAAGAGCACGTTTATCAATATCTTGGGCGGTCTGGTCATCAAGTCAGGCGGGACCGCGCGGATCTGGGGCGTCGACATCGACCAAGACCCCCGCAACGCCCGCGGCGCGATCGGCATCGTGCCCCAGGAATTGAACATGGACCCATTCTTTTCACCCGCCGAAAGCCTCGAAATTCAAGCTGGCTTCTATGGCGTGCCTAAGGCCGAGCGCAAAACCGAAGAAATTCTGCGCGCCGTTGGCCTTTGGGACAAAAAGGACGCCTACGCCCGGACCCTGTCGGGCGGCATGAAACGCCGTCTTCTGGTCGCAAAGGCCATGGTCCACTCTCCGCCCGTGCTGGTCCTAGATGAACCCACCGCCGGGGTGGACGTGGAACTGCGCCGCCAGCTCTGGGACTATGTGAAAGAACTGCACCGATCCGGCGTGACGATCGTGTTGACGACGCACTATCTGGAAGAAGCCCAGACCCTCTGCGACACCATCGCGATCATCAACCACGGCAACGTGATTGCCTGCGAACCAACCGCCCAACTCTTGAAACGTCTGGATCACCGCACCCTTGTGATCCACCCGCAAGTGGCCCTTGCCAGCGCTCCGGCTTTGGGAAGTGGCGCATTGGAAGCCACCATCCGCAAGAACGGCGCCTTGGCGCTCACCTACCGCTCTGGTAGCGTGACGGTGGAAGAGATCCTGGATCGCGTCCGCGCCGCCGGCGTGGCCATCAAGGACCTGTCGATCGAAGAGCCAGACCTGGAAGACGTTTTCGTCGCAATGACAAGCGATTGAACGGGGCCGAACCCGGCCTTCAATGCGGCTTCAGAAGCACCTTGCAGGACTCTTTGGCTGTGCGCAGCGCCTCAAACGCGACAGGGAAATCCTGAAACCCAACAACGCCAGTCACCATCGCGTCTGGCTGGATGGCACCCCGTCCCAAGCAATCCACCACAAATTGGAAATCAGCCCGCGTGTGACCCAGCGCAAACCGCATGTCGATCTCCTTGGTCAGCGCGCCGAGCGGATGCAAGAAATCCCGTTCCATACAGGCCCCCACCACAATCACCTGCCCAAAAAGTCGAGACTGTGTGATCGCCTCTTGGATCATGCCAGGCACGCCCACGCATTCAAAAACGACGTCCGGCGCTGAGCCGGTCAGATCGCGAAACGCTTCAGCCAGCGGCGCAGCCGCCGGGTCCAAAACATCCGTCGCGCCCATCTGCAGGGCGCGCTGGCGTCGGACCTGGTGCGGCTCGGAAACCACCACACGCCGCGCCCCTGACAGGCTGGCGAACAGCGCCACCGCCAACCCAACCGGTCCACCGCCAATAACCAGCACGGACTGACCCAAGAGCGTGCCCGCCTTGCGCACGGCATGCAGCCCAACCGCGAGCGGTTCGGTCAGCGCGCCGGCCTTGTCGTCGACCTCGCCCGGCAAGCGGATCGCCTGCGCGGCCCCCACACAAACATACTCCGCGTTTCCCCCTGGCGCAGCGATGCCAAGATAGGAAACGCTTGGGCAAATGATGTCCAAGCCATCCTTGCAAACCGCCCCGCAGGCCGGGCAGGCCCGATAGGGCATCACGGTCACCCGCTCACCGGTTTTCCAACCAGCCGCAGCGTCGCGGCCAACGCCCACCACTTCGCCGGAAAACTCATGCCCAAGGATCATCCCAGCGGGCAATGGGGTTTCCATGCCCGGCTGGGTCAAGTGCAGGTCTGTGCCGCAAATCCCGCTGTAGGACACCTTCACGATCAGATCGCCCGCTCCGGGCTCCGGGTCGGCGGCTGAAACGCACACAAGCGGTTCGCCAGACTTTTGAAAGATCGCCGCTCGCATACGCCGCTCCCGTCCCTAAAATGTGTTGCCCTTACTCCTGCCGCTCTGGTCTCAAAGGTCAATCACCCCCGCGCCATTTCCCGCGCGATAATCACCCGCATGATTTCGTTGGTGCCCTCAAGGATCTGGTTCACTCGCACGTCGCGCACGATCCGCTCAACCTCATAGTCCTTCAGATAGCCATAGCCCCCATGGATTTGCAGGGCATCGTTGGCAACGCGAAAACCAGCATCCGTCACAAACCGCTTAGCCATCGCACAGAACTTCGTGGCCTCCGGGTCTTTCGCATCCAGCCGCCGCGCCGCCTCATACAGAAGCGCCCGCGCGGCTTCCAACTCTGTGGCCATGTCGGCCAGCTTGAACTGGGTAGCCTGAAAGTCCCCGATTGGCTTGCCGAAAGCTTGGCGCTCTTTGGCGTAGCCCATCGCGCGCTCAAGTGCGTCTGTTGCGCCACCAAGCGAGGTTGCCGCAATATTCAGCCGCCCGCCGTCCAGGCCCATCATCGCGATCTTGAAGCCAAAGCCCTCATCATTGAGGCGGTTTTCCACCGGCACACGACAATCTTCAAAAATGACCTGCGCCGTGGGTTGCGCATTCCAACCCATCTTCTTTTCCTGCGCGCCAAACGATAGCCCCGGCGTGCCTTTTTCGATCACTAAGGTCGAAATGCCTTTAGGGCCCGGCTCGCCGGTGCGAAGCATGGCCACATACAAATCGTTTTCCGGCGCCCCGGAGATGAAGGCCTTTGTGCCATTCAAAACGTAATGGCTGTTGCCGTCGGCTCGTGCGGTTGCGCGAAGGGCAGACGCATCACTTCCACTGCCAGGCTCCGTTAGGCAATAACTCGCCATCAAATCCATGCGCGTCAGTTTCGGCAACCAGCGCTGACGCTGTTCTTCGTTGCCGAAGGTGTCGATCATCCAGGCGGCCATATTGTGGATGGAGATAAACGCTGCCGTGGTGACGCAGCCGCGGCTTAGCTCTTCAAACACCAAAGCCGCATCAAGTCGCCCAAGCCCAGAGCCCCCGACGTCATCCTTGACGTAGATGCCGCCAAAGCCCAGTTCGGCCGCTTCCTTAATGGTAGCCTTTGGGAACTCGTGCCCCTGGTCCCACCGCCCGGCATGCGGGCGCAGCTGCTCCTGCGCAAAGGCGCGGGCAGTGTCTTGGATCATGCGCTGATCTTCGGAAAGCTCATAGGCCATCTAGCGTGTCCCTCTGTGGTCTTGCCCACGGAGGTGGACCGAAGGGCCGCCAACGTCAATCCGGTGCTCGCAACAGGCCTAACCGCCGCCCTTCTTAGGCGGCGTGGTCGTGCCTTTGGCGAACGGCGAAGCCGCCACCGGCGCGGGCTTCTTCTCTTGCTTTGGCTTCTTGACCTCACGCGAGCTGCGTTTCTGGGACTTCGCCATGATAAGCCTCGCTTTCAAAGCGCAACGCTATCATGCGCCGCGCCGAAACGAAGGGAATTCCGCAACGCTCACACAGCAACCGTCCTCACGCCAGCCGCCTCAGCAGCGCTCAGCAATGCGGTGTGTTTGCTCACCACCCCCGCGCCCCGTCGCAGAGCGAGCTCCAGGTAAGCCGCGTCATACACGCTGAGGTTAAACCGCGCAGCCAACACCAGCGTGTCATGAAATCCGTGCGATGTAGTTTCCGGGTCGATCGCCACTCTCAAACTCTCGACAAGAGCGATAAAGGCTTCCCGGTCAGCGCGCGCCAAGCGCCCCCTGCGTTCGCTGGCCCAAAGGATATTGGCGAGTTCCAAAGACCAATGGGCTGGTGCCACCAAATCTACCGCCGCAAACCGGTCTAGCAGGTCATCGGCATTCGCAGGCGACTCATCCTCAAAGCACCAGGCCAGCATCGCTGAAGCGTCAATGACCAGCACTCAGCGCCGCCCCTCGTCCCGAAGGGCCTTCCAATCCAGGCCAAGCGTGCGCCCGTTTGCAAAAGCCTTCAGCCTTTCGACCGCCTCTTCCCGCAACATTTTCGGCGCGTCGATCGGGCTAATCCGCGCCACGGCCTTGCCGTTGCGGGTGACGATCACCTCCCCGCCGCGCTCGACTTCGTCAAGCAGCGCTCCGAATTTAACCTTGGCTTCAACCGCAGTGAGCTCTTTCATGGGAACCAATCGATCGCCGATCGATCAGTTTGTTAACGATCACTTCATCGTCGGAATCACAAACGCCTGATCGCCCACATCCCCATCAGGCCAGCGCGCCGTGATGGTCTTCACCTTCGTGTAAAACCGCACGCCCTCCGGCCCATGCTGGTTCACGTCGCCAAACGCGCTGCGCTTCCATCCGCCAAAGGAGTGGTAGGCCACAGGCACCGGGATCGGCACATTGATACCCACCATGCCCACCTGCACATTGGCCGCAAACTCGCGCGCCGCCCGACCATTGCGCGTGAAGATCGCCACACCGTTCCCATACTGATGGTTTGTCGGCAGGGCGGCGGCTTCCTCGAACGTCTCCGCACGGACGATCTGCAGCACCGGGCCGAAAATCTCCTCCTGATAGGATTTCATGTGCGGCTTCACGTGGTCAAACAGCGTCGGCCCTATGAAGAACCCGTCCTCATACCCCTGCAGCTTGAAGCCGCGACCGTCCGCAAGCAGGGTTGCGCCCTCATCCACACCCATCTGGATGTAGCTCTCAATCTTCGCCCGGTGCGCACTGGAAACGACCGGGCCGTAAGACGCCTCTGGATCCGTCGAGATCCCCACTCGCATCTTCTCGATTTCCGGCATCAGCCGCTCGATCAGAGCTTCAGCAGTGCCCTTGCCGACAGCCACGGCAACTGGCAGCGCCATGCAGCGTTCGCCAGCCGATCCAAACGCAGATCCCACCAAATCCTTCGTGACTTGGTCAAAATCAGCATCCGGCAAAACGATCCCGTGGTTCTTGGCCCCGCCCATGGCCTGCACCCGTTTGCCGTTCGCGGATCCGCGCGAATACACATACTGCGCAATGTCCGAAGACCCCACAAACGAAATGGCCTTGATCAACTCGTGATCCAGGATCGCATCGACCACCTCTTTGTCGCCGTGCACCACATTCAGCACGCCCGCCGGCGCGCCAGCTTCCGTCATCAGCTCCGCCAGCCGCACAGGCAGGGTTGGGTCTTTCTCGGAAGGCTTAAGAACGAACGTGTTGCCGCAGGCGATCGCCACACCAAACATCCACATCGGGATCATCGCCGGGAAATTGAACGGCGTGATGCCGGCCACCACACCCAGCGGCTGGCGCATGGAATAAACGTCAATGCCCGGCCCGGCACCTTCGGTGTATTCGCCTTTCAGGAGGTGCGGAATGCCACATGCAAACTCGATCACCTCAAGGCCGCGCTGAATATCGCCTTTGCTGTCGGCAATCACCTTGCCATGCTCCACCGAGAGCATGTGCGCCAGCTCGTCCATGTGCTTTTCGATCAAGCCTTTGAACGCAAACATGACCCGCGCGCGCCGCTGTGGGTTCGTTGCCGACCAACCAGGAAAGGCCTTTGCGGCGGCTTCCACTGCAGCATCGACGGTTGCCGCCATGCCAAACTTGACGCTCGCTTGCACCTGCCCGGTGTTTGGATTGAACACGTTACCCTGGCGTGACCCGTGGTCCAGCTTCTGACCACCGATGTAATGAACGATCTCGCGCGCCATGAGGTGTCCTCCGGTTTTATGTTTCCAGGAGGAAGTAAGCCACCGGGTGCCCTGCGTCAAAGCCGAACGGTGTGATTGTTTTTTTAGCCAGGGGCCGCTCTTTCCAATCGCAGTGCTTGCGCCCACACTCTCAAATGATCTGGGAATTCATCCTTGCAGCCCTGTTGATCGAGCTGACCCCCGGCCCGAACATGGTCTATTTGGCCGCCTTGAGTGCCCAGCGCGGTCGCCGCGCTGGCTTATTGGCGATCTTCGGCATCACCCTCGGCCTCAGCATGTACCTGTTGCTGGCGGTCCTTGGCCTCGGGGCCGCTTTGGCAACGAAGCCAACCGCATTGAGTGTGCTAAAGTGGTCTGGCGTGGCGTACCTCTTCTATCTGGCCTGGGAGGCCTGGAGCCCGAAAGCAGAGGCATCGCCCGCTCGGATCACCGATCTCTCGCCCAACCATCCGATCATCCGCGGCCTCCTCGCCAACGTCTTGAACGTCAAAGCAGCCATATTCTACGTGGCCTTGCTCCCGCGTTTCATCGCCGAAGCCGGACCGCCTTTTTGGCTTCAAGTATTGGGCCTCGGTGTCATCCATTTGACCATCGCCACGGCCATTCACACAGGCATTGTGTTAGCCGCCAGCCGCGCCCACGGCCTCGCCACCAAAGCGAAAGCCTCCTCCACCGTCAGAGGAGGCTTTGCTCTGGCGATAGCAGCGACGGCGCTTTGGTTGGCGCTGACCTGATTAACCCCTGTCACCGCGCCAGACCGCGCGCACCCGGGCATCGCGGCCGCACCCAGACCGGTAATAGCTGTAGCGAACTGGATTCTTGTCGGAATATTCTTGGTGATAGTCCTCACCCTGCCAAAACGCTCCGAGCGGCAGAATTTCTGTCACCACCGGCGCGGGCAAGACGCCGGAAGCTTGCAACGCCGCCAGAGACGCTTCAGCCTCTGAGCGCTGTTCCGGTGTCACAAAGATCCCGGTCCGATAGCTTGGGCCTCGATCGCAAAACTGGCCGCCGGCGTCGGTCGGATCCACATGTCGCCAAAAGTAATCGAGAAGCTGATTGTAAGAAACCAAGGCTGGGTCATAGATCACCCGCACGGCTTCAAAGTGGCCGGTTCTTTCCGTCACCACATCCTCATAGCGCGGGTTTTCTAAAGTGCCCCCGGTATAGCCACTCACCGCGTCGATAACGCCGGGAAGCTCCTCAAAGTCGTGCTCAACACACCAGAAGCAACCACCGGCAAACACGGCCTCGGCAGTTCCAGCCGGTGCCACCAGCGGGCCGCGTGCTACATCGGTCGACGCACTGCACGCGACCAGCGCCAAAGCCATCGCCGCCATGACCGTATTTCGAATGAACATCAGGTGCTCCTTTGATCTCCGATACGCCGCAGACCACCGAAGTGTTACGCTTCACCACAAATTTTGGATGGGACCGTAACGCCACGCCCAGCCGACGCGTTCTTGAAATCAAACACGATCCGATCGAAAGTTCCCCATGAGCAACACCGCACCCCCCCAACAAACACAAAGCCCATGGCTGCGCTTTCTGCCCGTCGTGGTGATTGCGGGCGGCCTTGGACTAGCCTACGCCCTTGGTCTTCATCGCCATCTGTCGCTGGAAACACTACGCACACAGTCGGCGGCAATGGATGCTTTTGTCGCCCAAAACCTGCCCCTGGCTCTGCTGATCTACATGGCGGCCTACACGGCGGCGGTGGCCTTTTCGATCCCAGGCGCCCTGTTCTTGACCCTCAGCGGCGGCTTTTTGTTCGGCGTTTGGATCGGTGGTCCAGCCACAGTGATCGCAGCCACCCTTGGTGCCACGTTGATTTTTCTCGCGGCCAAAACCGCTTTTGGCGACGCTTTGCGGGCCCGAGCCGGCGGCTTCATTGCCAAGCTAGAAAAGGGCTTTCAGGAAAATGCTTTCAACTACCTGTTGACGCTTCGGCTGTTTCCCGGTGCGCCATTCTTCATAGTCAATCTGGTGCCCGCGTTTCTTGGCGTAAAGCTGCGGGACTATTTCTTCGCGACCTTGCTGGGCATTATTCCCGGTACAATGGTTTACTCTGCGGTGGGGGCCGGTCTTCGGGCCGCTTTTGCCGCGGGCACAGACGTCGATCCCGTGGCCGCCGCGCGCGCGCTTTTGTTTCAACCGATCATCATCGGCCCCATCATTGGCTTGATCGCCCTTGCACTGCTTCCGGTCATCGCCAAAAGCTTCGGCCGAAAGGAACAAGCCTAATGACCCAAAAGCTGATCAAGCCAGATGTCTGCGTCATCGGCGCAGGCTCTGGAGGCCTGTCGGTCGCTGCCGGTGCGGCGCAAATGGGCCTATCGGTGGTCCTGTTCGAAAAGGCAGAAATGGGCGGCGATTGCTTGAACTTCGGCTGCGTGCCCTCTAAAGCGCTGATCAGCGCGGGCAAGGCAGCCCAGGCCGCCCGCACCAGCGCCCGCTTCGGCATTGCCAATCACGAGCCTCTAATTCACTGGGCCGGAGTAAAGACGCATGTGCAGGGCGTTATCGCCACCATTGCGCCGGTCGACAGCCAAGAACGGTTTGAAAAACTCGGCTGCACCGTGATCCGCGAACACGCCAAGTTCACAGATCCCAACACGGTCGAATCTCCATCGGCGCGCGTCCGCGCCCGTCGGATTGTCATAGCCACCGGCTCGAGGGCCGTGGTGCCAAGGATACCCGGGCTGGATCAAACCCCATACCTCACCAACGAGACGATTTTTTCCATCCAAGACCAGCCCCGCCACCTGATCATCCTGGGCGCTGGACCGATTGGGATCGAACTTGGCCAAGCCTTCCGCCGCCTCGGTTCGCAGGTCACCATCCTCGAAGCCGGTCGCGCGCTGGCCAAGGCCGAACCAGAAGCCGCGTCTGTTGCAATCCAGGCCCTGCGCGCCGAAGGCGTGACCATCCTGGAAAACACCAAGGCAACCGCAGTTTCAGGGCAAGCAGGCGCAATCAGTGTTGCAACAGACACCGGCCAGGCCGTGGCCGGCACGCACCTGCTTGTGGCAGTCGGTCGCAGCCCCGTGCTGGAAGGCCTGGACCTCGAAGCTGGGCGCGTATCGCACGATGCCAAAGGCGTCCACACCAAACCAACGCTCCGAAGCGTTTCCAACCCGCGCGTTTGGGCGGTGGGCGACGCCAACGGCCGCTCGTTCTTCACCCACGCCGCCGGCTGGCACGCCAGCGTCTGGGTCCGCAACGCACTCTTCAAGACCGGCACCAAAGTCGATAGCCTGCCGGTCCCCGCAGTTACTTACTGCGAACCAGAACTTGCCCAAGTTGGCCTGACGGCCGCGCAAGCCGAGCAGCTGCTCGGCACCCCCAACGTGCGTGTCGTGCGTTGGAGTTTCGAAGAAAACGACCGCGCCCAAGCCGAAGCCAGCCATGAAGGTTTTGCCCAGATCGTCACCGACGCCAAAGGCACAATTCTTGGGGCCTGTATCGTCGGCGACAATGCCGGCGACATCATCCAGCAAATAACGCTGGCCATGAGCAACAAGCTAAAGATCCGGGCTTTGACAAACGTAATCGCCCCCTACCCAACCCGCGGCGAAATCGTAAAGCGCGTCGCCGGCCAATGGTACGTGCCGACCCTTTTCAGCCCACGGACCAAATTCCTGGTTGCTCTATTGCAGAAGATTCCCTAACCGCGGCAAACATCATCGCGCCTTGCCGTTTCAGCCGCGGAAAATCCTGAAACGGTCGGGGCCAATCGGCGCACCAGCGCAATCCCGCGCCGGCTGGGGCTTTCCAGCACAATCCCCTGTGCGTTGGCCGGCGGTGCAGCCCCTTCACGGATCAGCGTAACGGTAACGCCGTCCGGATACTCCAGATCGTTGAAATGTCCGAACACATTGCTTGCCCGATCATATAGCACCAGACTCCACATGTCCGCGTACGACCCCACCTTGATCGTGACCGGCCCCAGCCAGAGGTCAAAGGCACAGGCCGAATAGGCAAGATCTGGCGACGATCGCACGATCCTCTGCGATTGGGCCGTCACCCGGGGTGAATGCCGCCAAGCGTTGACGCCCTCCCCGCGCGGCGCGATCACAGCGATCGCACGCTCCATCGCAACCGAAGGATACGCCATAAGCGTCGCCACATGAGCCGCCAGCGCGATCACCGCCACCAACAACACATAGCCCAAAAAGCCGAAAAAAACCCTCATCACACGCCCCCCCGACACGTCAGCCTTCGGATCGTCGGCGGCGTCAGATACGCACCCGGATCACCCAAGAACGCTGAAGATGGACGATACAGCCGCAGCATCAAGGTAAACCCTTCGCCGGCGGCCTTCGTTGAAATCCAGGGCGCGCCGGCATCCGGCCGCACAGCCGAAAGGCGCAGCGAAAAGGCACCACCGCCGGCTCGCGTCGCATCAAGGGAGAGCGCATCGTCCGCATTCGGCGGAAGAAAGTCGTTTCGCGCATACACCGTCAAAGACCACCACTGCGCCGGCATCGCGCCGCCCCTCACCTCATAGTCGCAGCGCTCCGAGAGCGGAGTACCCTGATCATCAAGGGTTCGATTAAGATAGACCGCTTCATCGGTGGTAGCTGCGAGCAGGCCACGGGCGGCCACCACAGCGCGCGTATACGGATCGGCGCGCGCAGAACCAGCGCTAAACGTGCCCGTCCAGCCGGCAACACTCACTTCCCCCAAGGCGGGGCCCAACCGCAACACCCAGATCGCAGAGCCTACGCCCAAAACAAGGCCAATCAACAGGGCCAGCACATAAAGCGCCAATCGTCGGATCACCATGTGCTCCTTAGGTTTACGGCACCCGCGTCGGTGTTCGGATAGCATCGGAACCATGTTGCGCGGTTTGCGCCACACCGTCCACCGGCATAGGCGCAGAACGCATCGGCCAGGCCTCCATCACCATCGCAAACAGACTGGTCAGAAGCGTCAACCACGCCGTCATTTTCAAGTCCCGATCGGGATGGCGGGTAAGAATATCGATCGGATTCATCGAGTGCCGAAACCGCAGATAATAGCTGCCGATCACCCCAGGGCGCTTCTGTGCCAACCGGCTCCGCGACAGCCGCGCCCACCAATTCCCCTCCCGCGCCGCGCGCACGCGCTCTGCCCCCGCAACAATGAAGTCCTCCCGCGCAGCAATGATGTTACGCAATTCGTCTGCATGCAACGAGATCCGCACCGCAGTGTCGTCGTCGGTCCATGACTCCAACACCTTGTTCTCGCGGATGTAGTCCCCCACCCGTTCCGGCGTTGGCAGCACAACGTTGATGGCGGGATCGGCCTCAGGCACCGGGATAACCACATCCACAAAGTGCAGATCCGCGATGCGGCCAGAAATCTCTTGGCCATCCACCATGTTTTGCACAGCCGGCAATGCGCTAGGCACGACGTTGATCACAGACTGCCCAATGCGTCCAACCCGCACTTTGCGTCGTTTGCCGCGCCAGTCAGTATAGGCGTAGTAAACCTCGCAATCCGCGTGCACCCCATCCAGACTCATATCAACGAGCGCCTTCGGCAAGCGAATGTCCTGTCGGCGCAGACCAGAATTAGAATGCGCGCGGATCGCCACCGGCCCATAAAACGCGTTTTGGACTTTCCCGCCATAAATCACGCCCATCCAGCGGATGGTCGCCAGCACCAAAAGCACCAGGCCAATGGAACGCACCACTGGATGGTCGATCCACCGGCCCACGAACGCAATTGGCACGGCCGTGTAATGGAACAACAAAGCAGTCCAGTCTTGCAACCAAACCAACGCGGCTGAGAACTCCACGTGCACGCCTCCTCAGAACAAGGGGGCATCATGACGTCAGTGTAATGCAAATGAAACCATGAACGCGCGTCAGGACGGTTCAGTCCTTCGCCCGCTCCACATAGGATCCGTCTTCGGTCGACACCACGATCCGCGTCCCGGCCTCGATATGCGGCGGCACCATGGAACGCGCGCCATTCGACAGTTTGGCCGGCTTATAAGACGAAGACGCCGTTTGCCCCTTCACAACCGGCTCTGTCTCCATAATTTCAAGCGTCACGCGGGGCGGCAAAGTGATGGCGAGCGCCTGCCCATCATACATGGTCAGATAGACTTCCATTTCCGCCGCCAAGTATACCGCGGAATCCCCGACAGTATCTTTGCCCACCATGACCTGTTCATAGTTGTCTGGGTTCATAAAGACATAACCCACATCACCGTCCTCAAACAGATACGTGTGTTTTACTTCCTCAACGAAGGCCTTTTCTAGGCCATCGCCGGTCTTATACGTCACCGTAGCTTTGGTACCGTCCACAATCCGCCGCATGACAAGCGTGGTGGTCGGCGTGCCTTTGCCCGGACGAAACGTCTCGTGGGCCATGACAACATAGAGTTGCCCATCCTCATGCTCGATCACATTGCCTTTGCGCACGTCGCTGGCGATCACTTTGACCACGGAAACACCTGATGCAGTTGGGGGCCTTGCATTGGCCGGCCGATACGTTCAAGCGGCCCTGATACCTGGAACCGCAAAGGGCCGCAATGGAAGCCGCTTGGTGGCATGCAGCAAGGCACAAAGACCGGGCCCCGTTTTTGCGGGCAAGGACGGCCATTTTGCGTGCTGTAAGGGCCTGGTTCGAGTGCCAAGGCTTTACCGAGGTTGATGCGGGCGCACTGGTCTCAAGCCCTGGCGCGGAAATCCACACCGCCGCCCTTCAAACCAGCGCAGGCTATCTCCACACCAGCCCAGAGTTTGCAATGAAGAAACTTCTCGCGGCCGGCGAAACCAAAATCTTCTTCCTTGGCAAGGTTTACCGCGCGGGCGAAACCGGCCCCCTGCACGCGCCCGAGTTCACCATGTTGGAGTGGTATCGCGCCAATGCCGGTTACGAAGCCATTATGGACGATTCAATAGCGATCGCCCGGTTGGCCGCCACCGCCAACGACACCCCCAACCTGCGGTGGCGCGACCAAAGCTGCGACCCATTCCAGCGCCCCCAGCGTCTCACTGTGCAGGCCGCCTTTCGAGCCTTCACCGCTGCTGCACCCCCAACGGATCCGGACAACTTCGCAGCATCCCTGGTCACACAGATAGAGCCCCGCTTAGGCCAAGACGCCCTGACCCTACTCCACGAATACCCACTCTCAGAAGCTGCCCTCGCGCGTCACAGCCCAAAGGATCCCAGCGTTGCAGAGCGCTTTGAGCTTTACGCCTGCGGTGTGGAACTCGCCAACGGCTTCGGCGAACTCACCGATGCGCATGAGCAGCGCGTCCGCCTGCAGCAAGCCATGGACCTCAAGCACCAGCGCTACGGCGAGCGCTGGCCCATCGACGAAGACTTCTTGGCCGCCCTAACCCTCATGCCGCCCGCGTCAGGCTGCGCTTTGGGGTTCGACCGCCTCGTTATGCTGGCCTCAGGTGCCCGGTCCATAAGCGACGTGCTGTGGACCCCCCAGGCCTAACCGTTCAGTTACCGACGTTTGGCCGTGCCCGCATCGTCGTGCGCGGACCCGCAAAGCAGTCCGTCATGGTCGCTGTCCAGCCGGTTGGGAACGTCCGGCGCGCAAACCGCATCTGGAAGTGCCCCCAGGTGGCAGAGATCGCTCCATCCGCCGCCGTTAGCGCGACATTGCACAATCCGCTACCCACTGGATCGCCCGCAATCATCCAATAGCCCACCAAGATTTGCCGGTTTGAAATGTTGCTTGGAAGGCCTTCGACATACATCTTTACCGTGCGCCCGCTTTGCGCCTGATAGGAAAACACCGACGTGTCGCCAATGTCGGTTTCCCAAACGATCCGCCCCACATTCGGTGCGGTCCAGGTCTCGTCCGCCAACGCAGGCGCGGCAAACATCGAAGTCATCACCATTGATATCAATGCAATAGCGCGTCGCATCCTGGCCTCCCCTTGGATCAATAAACGGACGTTAACCTGAGCGACCGCGTGCGTCACCAAAAATCGAGCCTGGACGCCGCCCAGCAGAATCGCCACACACCCCCTATGAAGGCACTGAAACCCCGTGAGCAGCTAGCTGAAGTCGCTGCGCGTTATGCCGTGGCGATCACCCCGGCAATGGAAGGACTGATGGTCCCCGGCCAGATCGGTGATCCAATCGCCGCACAATTTTTGCCCGATGTTCGCGAATTGATCGATACGCCGGAAGAAACGGCAGACCCGATCGGCGATCAACACCATACGCCGGTCAAAGGCGTCGTTCATCGCTACCCGGATCGTTGCCTGTTGAAGATCGTGCACGTGTGCCCGGTCTATTGTCGGTTTTGCTTCCGCCGCGAAATGGTTGGGCCGCAGGGAGATGGCACGCTAACCGGCGCAGAATTGGATGCAGCCCTGGCCTACATCCAATCCACGCCAGCTTTATGGGAGGTCATCCTCACCGGCGGCGATCCGTTCGTGCTCTCACCCCGCCGCGCCAAAGACATCACAACGGCACTTGCCAGCATTGCGCACGTCAAGGTGATCCGCTGGCACACCCGTGTTCCGCTCGTAGACCCAGCCCGCGTGACGCCGGCCTTCGTCGAAGCGCTCAAATCCGAAGGGGCCACCACATGGGTTTCGATCCATGCCAACCACCCCAAAGAGTTCACCACCGAAGGGCGCGCCGCAATCGCCAGACTGGCAGACGCCGGCATCCCCTTGGTTAGCCAGTCGGTGCTCTTGAAGGGCGTCAACGACGAGGTGGCCACGCTGGATGCACTCATGCGGGCCTTTGTCGAAAACCGTATAAAACCCTACTACCTCCATCATCCAGATCTGGCCCCCGGCACCTCCCATTGGCGCGGAACGGTGTCGGCCGGACAGGAGCTGGTAGAGGGCCTGCGCCGCGGTGCCTCTGGCCTCTGTCAGCCAAGCTACGTGCTGGATCAGCCGGGCGGCCACGGCAAAGCGCGGCTCAACGCGGAAGGCGCGCGACACAACGGTTCAGAGCTGCATTTGTGTGGATATGACGGTTATTGGCGCGCGTATCCGCCGCAGGCTTAAGGCCGCGCGGCTGTCGCAATCGACCGCTATACCCGTCGCAATGAGCGCCGACGCCTTTCCCCAAAATCAGGCCACCAGCTTCGTCGAAGCCGTATCCAATGGGTTGTCGGCCACACCGAAGTGGCTTTCGCCGAAATGGCTTTACGATCCTTTGGGTGCAAAACTCTTTGAAGCCATCACGGAGCTTCCGGAGTATTACCCAACCCGCACCGAAATCGCCCTATTTGAAGCGGTCATGCCGAAGGCCGTCGCAGGCTTGGGGCAAGACGTGGCCGTCATCGAGCTTGGATCAGGCTCCAGCACCAAAACGCCTTTGCTCCTGCAGGCACTTGATCGCCCAAGCTTTTATATTCCCATCGACATTGCAGAACCGGCGCTCCTGGCTGGTGCAAAAGCCATCCGCGAGCGCTTCCCCGCCCTCAACGTCGCCCCGCTCGTGGCAGACTTTACCGCCACTTGGCACCTGCCAGTGGCGGCCACAGCAGCCAAGGGGCGCAAGCTGTGCTTCTTTCCAGGCTCCACCATCGGCAATCTGGACCGCGGTGCCGCCGTCGCCCTCCTTGCGCATGCGCGGGCAGCCCTGGGCCAAGACCCCGTCATGCTTGTCGGGGTAGACACACCCAAATCCCAAGCAGTGGTGATCCCCGCCTACGATGACGCCCTCGGCGTCACCGCAGCCTTCAACAAAAACATCCTGGTGCGGCTCAACCGCGAGCTCGCCGGCAACGCAAACCTCGCCGGGTTCGCCCACCTTGCCCGCTGGAACGCCACCGAAAGCCGCGTGGAAATGCATCTGTTTAGCCTGCGCGATCAAACAATTACCTGCAGCGCCGGCCGGTTTACGTTTGAAGCTGGCGAAACGATACACACCGAAAGCTCCCACAAATGGGCACCGGAGTCGTTTCGTTCCATGGCCGAGGCGGCGGGCTGGCGCGTCACCGGCGTCTGGCTCGCCCCACAGGAGGCCTTCGCCCTCCATCGCCTCGAAGCGTAAAAAACAAGCTTGCCTGCTGGTTTTTTCCACCCCACACACTACCCTCCCCAACGAAAAGAGGCTGACGAGCATTGTCGGCAGGCAAGGGAGAGACACGTGGACGCGTCCAAGCTGATGTTTAAGGACGGCCTCATGCAAGGCCAACGGATTCTGGTCACCGGCGGCGGCACCGGCCTCGGTAAGGAGATGGCAGAAGGGTTTTTGAAGCTGGGCGCAGAGGTGGTGATCTGGGGTCGGCGCGGCGGCATCCTGCAAGAAACCGCCGACGAACTGATGGCCAAACATGGCGGCGTGGTGGTTCCGCAAGCCACCGACATCCGCAGCGCCGAAGCGATCAACGAAAGCCTCAACCAAATCTGGCAGGCCCGCGGCCCGCTCACCGGGCTCGTGAACAACGCCGCCGGCAATTTCATTTCCCGCACCCAGGATCTCTCCCCCCGCGGGTTCGATGCCATTGCCAACATCGTCTTTAAGGGCACGTTTTATACCACCCTCGACGTCGGCAAGCGGTGGATCGAAGGCGGCCAAAAAGGCAATGTGATCAACATCCTCACCACCTGGGTTTGGAACGGATCTCCCTTCACCGTACCCTCCGCCATGTCCAAGTCGGGCGTGCGCGCGATGGCAGAAAGCCTTTCGGTCGAATGGGGCCGCTACGGCATCCGCTTCAACAACGTCTGCCCCGGACCATTTCCAACTAAAGGCGCGTGGGAACGCTTGTCCCCCGGCCAAGCAACCGATGGCAGCGAAAACAACGCCAATAAGGCAAACCCGATGGGCCGCGTCGGCGAAATGCACGAGCTGGTCAATCTCGCGATTTTCTTGATGGGCCCGGGAGCTGAATACGTGAACGGCCAAACCATCGCCATCGACGGCGCGATGTATCAAGCCACCGGCGGTAACTTCTCCGGCCTGCGCGATTGGGGCGACGACCAATGGGACGCCGTCCGCAACATGATCAAATCGGCGAACGACAAAGACCGCGCTCAGCGCACCTCCTGAACACCAGCAATGCCCTGAGTCTCAAAAACTCAGGGCTTGCCCAGGAGGCACCCATGTCCGATCCGATTGACTTCTACTTCGACTTCATCAGCCCATACGGCTACGCAGCCGCATCCCGTATCGAAGTCCTTGCCGCCAAGCACGCACGCCAAGTGCGTTGGCGCACCTTCAACATGCGCAGCGTTAATGCCACCATCATTGGGCTCGACAAACCCTTGTTTCAGCAGCCCCTGAAGGGCCCCTATTTTATGCAGGATGTGCCCAGAACCATCCGCTATTTCGAGTTGCCCTATAACCCTGGCTCGGTTTTGGACTTTAACCCCCTGGCCGCGATGCGCGCATTTTGGTTCCTCAACGACCAAGACCCAGATACCGCGCGCCGGTTTGCATGGCGCATTTTTCAAGTGTTTTTCGCCGAAAAAACGGTTCCGAATGAGCCAGAAGCGGTCGCTGCAATCGCCGCTGAAGTCGGTGCCGATCCGAATGGTGTGCGCGCTTACCTGACAACCCCAGAAGCCAAGGCACGCCTCAAGGCCGAAACCGACAGCGCCGTCGCAGCTGGGGTTTGGGGCACGCCCACCTTTAAGGTCGCCGACCAATTGTTTTGGGGCTGCGATCGGATGCAAATGCTGGACGAATGGCTCGCTCGCGGCGGGTGGTAACGACAAAAGTTTAGAAGCGGGAGGATGACATGGCCGGACCTTTAGAAGGCGTTCGCGTACTTGATCTGAGCCAGGTGATTTCTGGCCCGATGGCAGCACAATGGCTGTGCGACCAGGGCGCACAAGTGATCAAGGTCGAAGATCCAGACCAAGGCGACCTGTGCCGCTGGCTCGGCCCGCGCAAGGGCGATATTGCCTCCCTTTTTCTCACCGCCAACCGCGGCAAGCGCTCGATCGTCATCGACGCCAAAACCGCCGAAGGCAAAGAAACGATGGCTGAACTGGTCAAATGGGCAGACGTGCTCGTCCAAAACTTCCGCCCCGGTGCGATCGAAAAGCTGGGCTTTGGCTATGAAGCCTGCGCGGCCCTGAACCCGCGCTTGATTTACGCGGCTATCTCCGGATACGGACAAACCGGCCCGTACTCCCGCACCAGGGTCTATGATCCGATCATCCAAGCCTCTTCCGGCATGGCCGCCAGCCAGCGCGACATCACCACCGGCGACCCGGCCCTGATCCAAACCCTCGTTTGCGATAAACTCACCGCCCTCACGGCGGCGCAAGCAATCACCGCCGCGCTCTATGCGCGCGAAAGATCCGGTGTCGGACAAAAAATTGAGCTTTCGATGCTGGATGCATCCGTGGCCTTCCTCTGGCCGGAGGGCATGTACAACCACACCTTCCTCGACGATGCCCCGCCCCCACAACCAGACTTCGGAGCCTTCTATCGGCTTTGGAAAGGAAATGGCGCGTTCTTCGCCATCGCTGCTGTCCAGGACAAGGAGTTCGCCGCAGTCTGCCGGGGCGTTGGCCGCCCTGACCTTGTCGACGACCCGCGCTTCAAGACGATCTCGGATCGCATGCAAAACGCCCATCTTTATCGCCAAGAACTCACCAAGACGATCGGCGAAGCCAACCCGGATGAAATCATGGCCGGCCTCCTGCGAGAAGAAGCGCCAGCAGCCCGCGTCAACGAGCGCACCGACCTCCCGACCGATCCCCAGATTGTTCACAACGAAACCATCTTCGAAATGGAACACGCAGACCTGGGTCGTATCCGCCAACCCCGCCACCCGGCCAAGTTCTTCGGCACCCCGGTCGATAAGCCAGGCGTCGCCCCGCACCTCGGCCAACACACCCAAGAAATTCTCAGTGAACTGAAGAAAGGCTAATCCAATGAGCAATCTCGATCTGGCCAGAGCCTTCATCGCCGCCTGCGAGCGCAAAGACTGGCAAGCGGTTCATGCGTCCTTCACAGACGATGTCGTTTATCACAACATCCCGATGCCGGCCGTCAAAGGCGCAGACGTTGCCGTGAAAGTGCTGCAACAGTTCATGGGCGCGGCAGAACAGATCGAATGGGAAGTGCTGTCGATCGCCGACGATGGTGTCGGAAAGGTCCTGAACGAACGCGTCGATCGGTTCACCATGTCAGGCGGCAAGCACATCAGCCTGCCCGTGTGCGGCGTGTTTGAATTCCGGAACGCCAAGATCTCGGCCTGGCGGGACTATTTTGATCTCGCCGATTTCCAGCGCCAAATGGCGGATTAAGCGAGCCCACATTCAGGCAAGGGGGAGTCCGGTTTCCCGTCCGAAAGCGGTCTAGGGCTATTCGTCGCGATAAGCCCAACACCACCGCATCATGCTTGCGTGCTGGGCGACCGTTGCTGTATCGCATGCAATATCATGCAATTCATCTGCGACGCGAAGAGCGGAAAAACGTGGTTCCGGATCGAAACGGAACCCGAATCGGAAAGCGAATCCGCAACCTTAGGTCACGCGGTCGCGCGGTACTTTTCGCGCGCATACGAAAGCGCGCGCGCGAGCTACCAGCCACTGTCCGGCGCAGGGATCGAGCGTGACATTGGCCTCAAGGCCCACATTTCCCGCACCATGCCTGTGTTTCTCACCCTCCGCGACGATGAGGGCAACGGCCTCGCCACCGCCATGCTCCCGAACGCTGACGAACGCGCCACCGGCGAGTGGCGCGCCATTATCGTTGGCCCGGCCAACGCCGACCCCTACGTTCAGCATGCCGAAGCGATCGAGCTCTTAGGCAACCATTTCGGCCTCAAGCTCGATCACAAACGGTGTTATCCCTACGGCCGCTAAGCGATCACTGGTAAAGCGCGCGCACGCCCACCACGCAGGGTTCCTGGGTGCACGTGCGCAGATACGTAGCAACCGTATAGGTCCCCGCCGTTGCCGGGCGGTAGCTTACAACCGGCACGTCATCTGGCAGCACATCGCTGGCAACAACCGCACCGCTGGGGTCAAACAACTCGATATCGATGTTGCCGCACTCCATGTCGCACTGGCCAACAAAGCGGTAGTTGGCACCCGCATTCAAGTTAACCTGCCAACGATCCGGCGACTGGGCGAGCTGCAAAAACTCCACCCGATCCGGCAAACCAGCGTCCCGCTGAAAGCCTTGCGCGTGTTCGGCCGAAGCGCTGTCCAAAAATCGCCCGATCATGTCCCGCAGCTGCTGACGTCCAGCCGCGGTATCTGGATCAACCAACTCGCCGTCTTTCGGCGTCGCTCCAGGCACGCTGGCGCTTGTAGGGGCACTTTGCCCTGCGCCAGCGGCGCTTTGAGCTGGCGCAGTCTGTTGGCCGCACGCAACGAGTGCGAGCAAGCTCGCGGTCACAATCAAAAAGCGCATTTCCGTCTCCCTATTCACCCCTGGCCCGTTCTAATCGTGCAAAACGACTGCGTCCACAACCTCCCGGTGAGTGCGCGGCCATCGCTTACCGCACCATTGATCGCAGCGCGACCATGCAGGGCTCAATGTTGCAGGTCCGCAAATGCACGCGCACAGTGTAGACGCCGGCCGCGGACGGCGTGAACGACATCGACGGGAAGTCATCTGCGGCCAGATCGCTCGCGACAACTTGACCGCTGGCGTTCACCAACTCCAGGTCGACGTTGTTGCAGTCCATGTCGCAGCCACCCAGAAAGCGATAGTTCACCCCGGCCACCAAAGACGCCTGCCAAAGGTAGGGGCTGTCGCGCAAATGCATCAAGGGGAACTGATCCACCAAGCCCGGATCACTCCGATAGCCAGACGCAAACCGCGTTGTGGCCTGGTCCATCATTTCGCTCACGCTGGCCTGCAAACGGGCCCGCCCTTCAGCGGTGCTCACATCAACCATATCGCCCGGCACCCCACCGGCCCCAGAAGCGGTTACCTGCTCCCCCTCGCCAGCGGGAAGCGTTGGCGGCGCTTTGGGCTCCTTGTCGGAAAGCTGCG
Organism: Caulobacterales bacterium; assembly: GCA_049314555.1. Classification (GTDB taxonomy): domain Bacteria; phylum Pseudomonadota; class Alphaproteobacteria; order Caulobacterales; family Aquidulcibacteraceae; genus REEB509. Next base: position 12,092 of record JBMOEW010000011.1, on the reverse strand, counting down.
GGCCGGCCCCACTTGAGGCCACAACCGATGGCTGCGCCTGCGACTGATCTGGTGTATCTGGCACGTTGCACGCAGCCACCAGAAAAACGACCCCCAATGCGATAAAGCCTCGCATAAAGTTCTCCCGCGCTAAACACCACCACAAAGCTAAACGCGCAACGAAAGTAAGTCGAGCGCCGGCCGCAAAGGGCGGCATTACAGTTGTGCTTGCTGCATCAACCGGATTGGTCGATCGTGCGCGCGAAGGGGCACAAAGTGGCAAAGCAAAAGCGGATCCGACAAGAAAAGCGACCCATCGAAAACCTGACAGGTCTGCTGGATCGGCTTTGCAGCCTCGTCGACTGCGAGAAAAAGCCAGACGCGACAGGCCCAACGGTGCAAGTGCGCCAGATCTTCGAAACGATAGGACGGCGTTCCTACGGCCCACTGCTTTTGTTCTTGGGGCTGTTCTCCATCTCCCCTTTGACAGCAGTGCCCGGCATGACTTGGGCCAGCGCTGCCCTCACGTTGATTATTGCCGTACAATTGACGATTGGCATGGAGCGGCCCTGGGTGCCAAAAGGCCTGCTCGATGCTCCGGTATCTTCAGGTGGGCTCGTGAAGGCGGTTGATTTCCTGCGCCCCACCGCGCGCCGCATCGACATGCTGTTGCGACCGCGCCTCGACTTCCTGGCGCGCTTCCCCTTTATCACCGTGATCGGACTGATGATCATGGCTGCGGCCCTGATCACGTTTCCGCTGGGCGTCATTCCGTTTGCGCCGATGGTGCCCGGGTTTGCGGTGGTTCTTTTTGCCCTCGGCCTGGTGGCTCGCGACGGTTTCGTCTTGCTTCTGGGCGGCCTGTTGGTTGCCGCTGCGGGCTATATGGCACAAGAGATTCTCATGCAGCTGCTGCATCAAGGCATGGGGCTTGTTCAACGCTTCGGTGGGTCTTGACCCGCACAAGCTAAATCAGGGTTTTGCGCATATAGTACCGGCTCACCTGCGGGTCTGGATAGTCAAGCGTTCCGAAAACGGAATATCCAAGCTTTTCATAAAATGCGCGCGCTTGAAACGTGAACGTGTCGAGATGCGCCAAACGACAGCCCCGCCGCAAACCCTCCGCCTCGGCCAGTGCCATGACCTGGCGGCCGACACCCTCAAGCCGACGATCCGGTAGCAAAAACACCCATTGAATGAACAGCACGCCCGCACCGGCCACCGCAACCAAACCGCCAACCATCTGATGCGCTTCGTCGCGCACCGTCACCGTGAATTCGCTACGATCCAAATTGTGGCCATGGTCACGATTATAGCCGCGCAGACCATCCCCGATCACAGCCGTGATGTCTGCGCTAACGTCTTCAATTGCCAATGATACGGTGCTCATCCGCGCGGTATAGTCGTCGTTTCGTGTGACGAGCAAGCGCGCGGGGCATTTGCGAACAGGCTGCGCACGGGCGGTTTCAAGCAAACAACGATCAGGCTAGGATGTGGGGGGTCTGCGAGCAAAAGGCCGGCTCAGATCGACATCTCCTCAAAGGCGACGCAATGACCCAAGCTCAGCCCGCGCCCTCGCGCGCCGGCGTCTACTTCATCCTTGGCGTGGTTGTGCTCGATATGTTGGCCATTGGCCTCATTGTGCCGGTGATGGTGCCGCTGGTGCAGCGCTATTTCGAGGGCGACACCCAAGCCGCGGCCCACGCATTTGGGATTGTCCTCACGCTTTGGGCGCTGCTTCAATTTGTGATGTCGCCAATTCTTGGGGCCTTGTCTGATCAATACGGCCGCAGACCGATCATCCTGCTGTCCTGCATTGGCCTGGGGCTGTCGTTTTTCGCCACCGCCCTCGCCCCTACGTTTGCGCTGTTTGTGGCCTCGCGCATGATCTCCGGTGCCACCGCCGGCAATATCTCCGCCGCCAACGCCTACATTGCAGACGTGACCGCGCCGCAGGACCGCGCGAAGGCGTTTGGCCTTTTGGGCGCTGCCTTTGGCGTTGGCTTCAGCCTTGGGCCAGCCCTCGGCGGCCTGCTGGGCTCCATCGACATTCACTTGCCGTTCTATGTCGCCGGCACCCTGGCCCTGCTCAACGCCGCCTACGGCTGGTTCATCCTACCTGAAAGCCTGAAGCCAGAAAATCGCACCAAGTTTTCATGGCGCAAAGCCAATCCAATTGGGTCTTTGTTGGTGTTTCGCGGCCAACCGATGTTGTATGCACTGCTGCCGGTTTATGCCCTGTTTTGCTTGGCGCAGAACGTGTTCCCGTCCAGTTTCGTGCTCTACGCCCAACATCGCTACCACTTCGATATTCAAACCATCGGCCTCACTATGGCCGCTTCGGCGATCCTTGGCATCCTTGCCCAAGCCCTTTTCGTGCAGCGCGCCGTGAACGCCTTCGGCGAACGCCGCGCCCTGCTAATTGGCTTGGCCGCGGGCGCAATCGGCTTTGCCTGTTATGGCTTTGCCCCAACGGCCCTGTGGTTTTGGGCGTCCATGCCGATCATGATGGTTTGGGCGCTGTTTATGCCGTCAATCCAATCGCTGATGACCCAGCGCGTGTCGCCCAGCGCGCAAGGAAGGCTGCAAGGCGGCCTCGGTTCCCTTATGGCGCTGTCTGGCGTGGCAGCGCCCAGCCTGTTCACCGGGCTTTTTGCTTGGGGGATCGGTGGCAACATTGCTGGCATCGCCCTGCCGGGCGCGCCCTTCTTGGCAGCCGCGGGCTTTCTGGCTTTGGCGATGATCGTGGCCGCAGTGGCAATCAGCCCAACCCCGGCCAAAGAAGCCTCCACCTAAAAGGCGCAGTGAACCGGTCGCGCGCCGCCCCAAGCGCGCTCCCACGTTTAGTCGTCGTCCATCTTCAGCGCGGCGATGAACGCCTCCTGCGGGATCTCCACACGGCCAAACTGCCGCATCCGCTTTTTGCCTTCCTTCTGCTTGTCCAGAAGCTTGCGCTTGCGGCTCGCGTCACCGCCATAGCACTTTGCTGTCACGTCTTTGCGAAGGGCGCTGATCGTTTCCCGGGCCACAATCCGGCCCCCGATCGCGGCCTGAATCGGGATCTTGAACAAATGCTGCGGGATCAGCTCCTTCAGCTTCTCGCACATCGCCCGGCCACGGCTTTCCGCCCGCCCGCGGTGGACTAGCATCGACAACGCATCGACCGGCTCTTCGTTCACCAGGATCGACATCTTCACCAGATCCCCGGCCCGATAGTCCGAAATCTGGTAATCAAAGCTGGCATAGCCTTTGGAAACACTTTTCAGGCGGTCATAGAAATCAAACACCACTTCATTGAGCGGCAGCTCATAAACCAGCATCGCCCGGTTGCCGACATAGCTCAGCTCCACCTGCACACCGCGCCGATCCTGGCAAAGCTTCAAAATCCCCCCGAGGTATTCGTCTGGCGTCAGGATCGTTGCCTTGATCCAGGGCTCGTGGATTTCTTCAATCGCCATCACATCGGGCATATCGGCCGGGTTGTGCAGCTCAAGGATCGTCTTGTCCCGCAGGTGCATTCGGTAGATTACCGAAGGCGCGGTCGCGATCAGATCAAGATTGAACTCCCGCGACAGCCGCTCTTGGATGATTTCCAAGTGCAGCAGGCCCAAAAAACCGCACCGGAAGCCAAACCCAAGCGCCGCACTGGTTTCCATTTCAAAGGTAAAGCTGGCATCGTTTAGGCGCAGCCGCCCCATCGCCGCCCGCAGATCTTCAAACGCGGCAGCATCGGTCGGAAACAGGCCGCAAAACACCACTGGCTGCGCCGGCTTGAAGCCCGGCAGCGCAACGGTGATACCGCCCTTTTCGTTGGTCAGCGTCTCGCCAACCCGCGCATCGGCAACCTCTTTGATCGCCGCCGTCAGGAAACCGATCTCCCCCGGCCCTAGGGCCTCAACGTCTGAAGCCTTCGGGCGAAACACCCCAACTTTGTCGACGCTATAAACCGCGTCGGTCGACATCATCTTGATGCGGCTACCCTTCTTGAGCACCCCGTCAATCACCCGCACCAGCACCACAACGCCCATGTACGCGTCGTACCAGGCATCCACGAGCATGGCCTTCAGCGGCTTGTTTGGATCTCCTTCCGGCGGCGGCGGCAGGCGGGTCACGATCGCCTCCAGCACCTGATCGATATTCAGCCCCGTTTTGGCGCTGATATGCACCGCCTGACTGGCATCCAGCCCGATCACGTCTTCGATTTGCTGTTGCACCCGTTCCGGTTCGGCCGCCGGCAGGTCCACTTTGTTCAAAACCGGCACAATCTCAAGATTGTTGTCCAGCGCCGCATAAACGTTGGCCAGGGTCTGGGCTTCCACCCCCTGCGAGGCATCCACCACCAAAAGCGCGCCTTCACACGCCGCCAGCGACCGGCTCACCTCATAAGCGAAGTCCACGTGCCCCGGTGTATCCATTAGGTTCAGGACATAGGTTTTCCCATCCTTGGCCGGATATTCGAGCCGAACGGTTTGCGCCTTGATCGTGATCCCGCGTTCGCGCTCGATATCCATGTTATCGAGGACCTGTTCGGTCATTTCGCGCTCAGTAAGGCCGCCGGTGAACTGGATCAGGCGGTCAGACAGGGTCGATTTACCGTGGTCGATATGGGCCACGATGGAAAAATTGCGGATTAAGTCGCGGGGCGTGCTCATGCTGTTCAGGTAGCGCGCTTGCTGCGCTGCGGGAAGGGCTAGGGTGCATCCGTTACGCGCATCGTCCAAAACACGGGCCACGTTGCGCCGCCTTTGTTACACCACACTGGTCTAAGCCCCTCACGATCCCGTCAAAACGTGCTGCTCAGCACCAAGCGCACGCTGCGCCCGGGCCGTGGCAGAAGGTCTTTGACAAACGACGGGTGAACCCGAGCCTCTTCGTTCGTCAGGTTCCGCCCATCAAGCCGCACCACCAGCCTGTCCTGGCCCGCCACAGGCCGGAAACTGAAGCGCGCGTTGATCAGGTCGTATCCTTCCGTGGGTGTTTCAAACCCAGCCAGATCATCCGCCTGTGCCACGTTCACCCATTCAGCCCGCGCCGAAAACCGATCGGTTTCGCCTTCCAGGCCCAAGGTGAAGCTGCGCGGCGGGATCCGCGGCACGTTGCCCCCGGTATCGAGCTCGGCCCGGACAACGTCAAACGACACATCCGCCCGCAAAAACACCGGCCCGACCTGCCCGAGATCGCCCCGCGCGGTGATTTCACCGCCGGCGAAAATAGCATCGTCCTGGGCGGCTTGGAAAATCGGCAGGCCGGACTCCGCATCGTCCAGGCCCGTGGCAAAAAACGTCGTGTAGTCTTCAAAGCCAATCCGGAAGGCATTCACCTCAAACCCAAAACGCGCCCCGGTCCACCGCACCGTTCCTTCGATCGAGGTAGATACCTCCTTCTCGAGGTTTGGATTGCCAACCTCAAACGTATTTGTGGCCAAGTGCGCCCCATTGGCAAACAGCTCGATCTCGGTTGGAGCCCGCTCCGAGCGCGCCACCGTCAACCCAACCAAAAGCCCCTCAAACGGCCGATAACCGGCCCCCAGTGACGCGGCAAACAGGTCATAGTCCTTGTCGCCAAGGGCTTCATTGCCGTACGAGCGCCGTTCCGCTCGTGCCCCGCCGTCGATGGTCCAGGCACCAAACTCAAAGCGCTCCACCAGGAACAAACCCACATCTTGAATGTCGGTCGGAGTCACAAAGGCCTCATCGCCCTCTGCGGCGAACTCGACCGAGGTTCCCGTCAAGCCAATCACGCCGGTCGAGACACCAATCGAGTGATAGACCTCAGCCCGCGCATCAAATCCTTCCTTCGTGAACACAGTCCCCGCTTCGCCGGTTTCTTCCACCTCGGTGTGCTGATAGTCCACGTAGGCGGCTTCAAGTTGAACCCGATCCACAATGCCAAAGCCGCGGTTAAGACCGATCCGGCTTTCAAGGCGCGTCTGCTCAAGCTCAATCCGCGGCCCCGCAAAAACCGCAACGTCGTTGCTTGGGCCTTCTTCAGGCTTTGCAGCCTCCGGAATGCCATAGGTGCTTTCCAGTCGACGCGCCGAAAACCCCGCATAACCCCAGCCACCGTAAGTCGACAGCCCAACACCAGCCCCATCGGCCTCAGCAAAGCTGTTGGGCACGGTTCCTTCGGCAAAGTCTGGGGCCGGCTCCCCCGCAGCCGTCGCTTCCGCGGTTTCCTCAGCCCGCAACGAAACGGATTCCGCAAAGCCTGGGATCTCATAGTCGCCAGCGTCCCGCGTGAAGCCGTCCACCCGCAAGGCAAAGCGGTGCCCAGCAAACGTCATTGCCAAGGCGGCCTGCGCCTCGTCCAAACCCGTTGCCGCAGAGGCCAAAGCCTGACCGCTAAAGGCCTGGTCAGGCGCCCGCTCCAGAATGCGGCCGTCCAACACATTGACCACGCCGCCCACCGCATTGCCGCCATACGGCAAGGCCGCAGCGCCGCGCAGCACTTCGATCGTTTCCGCATCAAGCCCCTCGCTGCCAACGGCATGGTCTGGGCTCACAGAAGACGCATCGATCTGGGCAAGCCCGTTGCTCAAAACACGGATGCGATCCTCGCCCAAACCGCGGATAATCGGTCGGCTGGCCCCGCGCCCAAAGAACGTGCTCGCCACCCCCGGTTGGTCTTCCAGCGTTTCGCCAAGCCCATCGCCGAGGCTCTCGATAACGTCCCCCCGATCCAGCGTCACATTGCCTTGCAACGCGTCCACCGATCGATCGCCCAAAGCCGTGACGGTCACCACGATCTCATCTTGAGCCGGGTCAGGCAGGTTTTGCGCAATCGCAGGGGATCCAGCTGCAAGCACAAAAGCGGCAGCAAGGGCGGAGGGAGAAGTGCGGTGTCCAGACATGCCCAAAATGCTATAAGATAACATAACGGAGTCAACTAACTTTTCGGTTCACTGCCCCGCCCTTGCCGCGATTGCCGGATAGGGGGCACAAGGAAAGCACTGTTTCGCAATAAGTCCGGAAGGAGCCCCCATGGCAAACGACCGCAATGCCACGCGCCGCGATATCGCTATGGGGCTTGTTAGCGCTGGCCTCTTGGCGCTGCCCAGTCCCGCCAGAGCACAAAACGGCGGCTCAGGCAGCGAAGCCTATACCCTCGAAGAGATACGTAACGCTGCCTCAAGCTTTTTCGGGGCAGGCGCAGGCGGTTTGGCTTCGGTTTTGGAACGCGTCTTCTCTGAAAACGGCAATCCGGTCGGTTATATAGAGGGGGGCGAGGCCTCGGGTGCCATCGGCGTGGGACTACGCTACGGCGATGGCCAGCTTCACTTCCACCGGCGGCGAGAAACCACAAAAGTGTATTGGCAGGGCCCGTCGATTGGCTGGGATACCGGCGGGAATGCCTCGAAGGTATTCACCCTCATTTATGGCATGACCAACCCGCTGCAGATTTTCCGCCGCTTCCCTGGCGTTGAAGGTACGGCCTATTTTGTGGGGGGCCTTGGCGTCAATTACCAACGCGCCGAAGGCATCACCCTGGCACCGATCCGATTTGGTGTGGGTCTGCGGGCAGGGGCCAATATTGGCTATCTGGCGTATTCACCGCGGCGCAACATCCTGCCCTTCTGAGGGCGGATGGGCCTGCTGCTTAGACAACGCCATTTCCTTTTTCAGATGATCGCGTTCGCGCAATTCATCCGAAAAGGCGGAAGCCAAAATCCCCGCCGGCAGCGCCACAATCCCAATCCCAGCCAGCGAGATCATCGCAGCCGCGCAGCGCCCTGGCACGCTTTGCGGGTAAACGTCGCCGTACCCCACCGTCGTGAGCGTCACCACCGCCCACCACAGCGCCCGCGGAATCGATCCGAAGTGCTCAGGATCCGCATGCCCTTCGATGAAGTACAACAGCAGCGCCCCCACGTAGACGAACGCCAAAGCCAGCGCCAGAGCCACACCCAACTGCTCCCAGCTGCGCTTTACCGCGGCACCAAACACCTCAAACGCCGGCACGTAGCGCGCGATCTTGAACAGGCGCAACAACCGCAACGCCTTCAAGAACGCCACCTCCTGCGCCCCCATGTGCCCGGCCGTAACAAGAATAATGGCTTCAGGCAAAAACGCCGCCAAATCCGCCAACGCATAGGGGCTGAAGGCATACCGCAGCCGCCCCATCGGGCCGCTGTAGAGCGGGTTTTCCCCGGCAATATACACACGCAAAATGTATTCGATGGCAAACACACTGATGATTGCCACATTGATCCCAGACAGCGTCGCTTGAAGCTCCGCCGACACGCTGGGCTCGGTTTCCAGCGCCAGCGTGATGAAGCTGAAAACCACCAGCATCACGATCAGGCCGTTCACCGGCGACAGCCCATGCTTGCCCCAGGCTTCCGGCTCAAGCATGCGATAGAGCCAACTATGTTGGGCCGGCGCGGTGGGTGCGGTCATGATCAACGACTCCTGGGCGAACCGGCACGCTAATGCTCAATCCGCCCTCAAGAAAGAGGCCAGCGAACCCAGAAGCTACCCTCGCAAACTGGCACCGACGGCCTTCGCGCAGGCGGAGATGATCCTTGCACTGACAGCTTCGATATCCGCCTCCGTGAGCGTTTTCTCGCGCGGCTGCAGCTGCACCTCGATGGCAAGGCTCTTCTTGCGTTCGCCAATGCCCGGTCCGCGATAGATGTCAAACAAGGAAACGTTGGCAATCAGCGCCTTGTCAGCGCGCAACGCCGCCGTCACCAGATCCGCCGCCGCCACGGTCTCGTCCACCACGAACGCGAAATCGCGCGACAGCGGCATCAGATCCAGCTTTTCAAACGGTGCCCGCGCGCGCCCCACTTTGGCTTTCGGTGCAGCCAAGGCGTCCAGGTCAATCTCAAACACGAAGGCCGGGCCCTGCACATCCAGGATCTTGAGCGTGCCGGGGTGAACCTCCCCAAACAGCGCGATCACCTTCGGCCCAAGCTTCAGCGCCCCGCCCCGCCCCGGATGCAGAAAAGCAACGTCGGCCTTAGCCGTTGCAAGGCTCGCAAGCGGCGCACCAATCGCCTCCAAAACGGCCAGGCAATCGCGCTTCATCGCAAAAACATCACCATCAGCTTTACCTTGCCAGTGGCGCGCCGGCTGCGGCTGCCAAACGGCGGCAACGGTTCGCTTCTGGTCGCCGTCCTGGTCGCCCCGATACACAGGCCCCACTTCAAACAAACGACAATCGCCGCGGCCACGATCCAGATTGCGCTGCGCCGCGCGCAACAGGTTTGGCAAGGCGCTGGGCCGCATCGTGTCGAGTTCAGCAGCGATCGGATTGGCCAGCGTCAGCGTGGCAATCCGGCTTTGGTCAAGACCGAACGCCCGTGCGTGCTTTTCAGGGCAAAAACTCCAGCTCACTGCCTCTTGGTATCCAACCGCCGCCATCGCGCGCCTGGCAACCCGCCCCCGGCTTTCAGAAACGCTTGCCGGCGGCGCGCGCAGGCCTGCAGCCCTTGGCGGTTGCGCTTCCGGCAGCTTGTCGAAACCCTCGATCCGCGCGACCTCTTCCACCAGATCCGCGCTGCCTTCAACGTCGCGCCGCCAAGACGGGGGGGTCACCGTCCAGCTTTTGCCTTTTCCAGCCACCACAAACCCGAGGTCTTCCAAAATCGCCTTTGTGCGCTCAGGTGAAACATCAAGCCCGGCCAAAGACCGCACGCGATCTGGCGTCCAGGCCCGCGGCGCAGGCGGTGCAGGCACTGCCCCCGCGACCATCGGCTGCGAAGCAACGCCGCCGCACATCGAGACGATCAGGGCCGTCGCCAAATGCAGCCCATCGACCACAAACCCAGAATCAACACCCCGCGCGAACCGATACTGCGCATCTGAGGCGATCCCCGTGGCGCGCCCGGTTTTGAAGATCCGGTTTGGGTCAAACAGTGCGCTTTCCAGCAACACGTCCGTGGTCGCGTCAGAGCAGCCGCTGGCGTTGCCCCCCATGATCCCGCCCAAGCCAAGCACGCCCGCGTCATCGGCGATCACGCACATCTCGGGCGTGATGGTATACGTGCGCCCGTCCAGCGCCTCAAAGCTTTCCCCCGCCAGGCCAAGTCGTGCGCGAACCGCGCCTTTAAGCTTGCGTGCGTCGTAAACGTGCAACGGCCGTGCGCGATCAAAACAGAGGTAGTTCGTCACATCCACGAGCGCATTGCGGGGCTTAATCCCAATGGCCCGCAAGCGCGCCTGCAACCACGCGGGCGAGGGCCCATTCTTCACCCCGCGGATCAAAACGGCCCCAAACACAGGACACGCCGACACATCATCGGTCGCAACCGAAATCGAGCTTTCAAACGACCCAGCCACTGCGGGAATTGGCTTTGTTTTGAGCCGTCCGATCCCCGTGGCCGCCAAGTCCCGCGCAATGCCCGCAACACCAAGCCAGTCGGGCCGATTGGGCGTTACCTCAAAGTCAATCACAGGATCGTCCAAACCAAGCAGAGCGGCGATCTCACCCCCCACCGGGGTCTCGTCCGGCAGCTCCATGATCCCGCCGTCGGCCTTGGCCTTTTCGGCATCAAGACCAAGCAAAGCTGCCCGCGCTTTCCAGGCATCAAACCGCCCCGCCCGCAACCCAAAGGCATCGTCGGCGATCACCATTTCGGCCTCGGAACACAACATGCCGTGGCTCACCACACCGCGCACCGGCTTGGGCTCCAACGTGATCCCAGAGCCGGGGATGAAAGCCCCAATTGGCGCATAGATGGTAACCAAGCCTGCCCGCGCGTTCAGCGCGCCGCAAACGATTTCCTTGCGACCGTCCTTGGTATCGACCTGACACACCTGCAGCTTGTCGGCGTTAGGGTGCTGCGCAACCGAAATGATCTTCGCGACGCTGAACGCTGCCAACGCCGCCGCTTGGTCGATCACCCCCTCAACCTCAAGTCCAGCCATGGTCATGGCATCGACAATTTGGCCCAAGGTGGCGTCAGTTTCGAGGTGGTCTTTCAACCAGGAGAGGGTGAACTTCATGGGCCAAGGGGTGTAGCGCAGGTCGCACCACACGCAAGGGGCCAATCAGCCTTCTCGGCTGCGAATCTACGGAGTCGCCGCGCTCTCCACAGAACGCATGATCTCAAAGCCGATCCGCTTCGGGGCCTCCGGGGCCTGCTTTTTGGCCGCTGCCAGCGTCAAGTTGACCTGGCTGTAGTGCTGAAACAGCTGCACCGGCAGACCCTGCTCGTTGCGCCCCATGAACACCAAGAGGTCTGGGGCCCAAAACCCCAGATTGTCGGCGTGCATCAGCTGGCCGCCACCGCCTGAAACAAGGTTGAAGGCCACTTCGTGCTCGTCATCCAGGCCCTTCTCAAACGCAGCAATCGCCTGCGCCAACCGCTGATACATCCACTCCGCGGCAGAAAGCTCTTTCTTTGGCGCTTCCACCAAAGCGGGCGTATCGGGACAGCCTGTAATCTGCATCCGCACGCTGGAGGATAACGACAGCGGATTGTCCGGCAGCGCGGATACGGCTTGCGGCGGGGGTAAAACGGTCATGGGGCAACCAAAAAGCAAACGGGCTGCCGCGTATAGAACGTCGCGCCAGCGACGACAAGGACACCGAAACCGGGTGTTCTCGTCGCGCCGCCCATAGACCCTCGCCACGAGGCACAATCCGCACACATCCCATGTCATCTCCCCCCTTTCGCCCGGGGGAGATCACCTGGCACATCTCACGGACTCGCCACTTCCTCGCGCACGTTCGGCGAATACAAGTCTGGCATCGCCATCAGCTGCAACACCATATACAGCACCGCCTCGCGGCCATCGGCCTCTACCACGGGCGCGGTGACGGTTGCGTCGTCTTCATTGCGCATGTTGAACGCAATGCCCCCCACCGCCACGCCGTCCCGCGTAATCGAATAGCCCTCAACAATGCGCCGCTGGCCACCATCCATCATGCTGAAACCGCCGCCTTGATGGGCGGCGAAGCCCGTTGGCCGCGCCTCATACGCGACACCCCGGTAAAGCATGGTCGCCCGCAGGATCGCTTGCTGCTCTTCCGCCGGCACGTCTCCCTGAGTGCTGACAGAGAACCCGCCGAAGCTGAACCCGCCTTCCCGAAACGCCGGCACCGCCACTTCGAACATGAACTGGCCTTCCGGCTGATCCTCCACCGCGCAAGCATAAACCTGGGTT
>JBMOEW010000010.1:0-79472 GCA_049314555.1 Caulobacterales bacterium | reverse complement strand
CGAAAAGCGCACAGCTAAGGAACGAGCAGAATACTACCCGTCGTCCGCCGGCCTTCCAGGTCCCGATGGGCCTGCGCGGCGTCAGCCAAGGCATACCGCGTTGGCGGGGCCAGCTTGACCGCTCCTGATCCGAGCACGTGAAACAGCTCATCGGCCGTTTCCTGCAGCAGCGCTTCGGTTCGTGTGTAATGGAACAATCCGGGGCGCGTGAAAAACAGCGACCCCTTGGCATTCAAGACGCCAGGTTTGACATCAGGGGCAGGCCCGCTCGCGCTGCCAAAACTCACAAACATGCCAAGCGGCTTCAACGCATTGAGGCTGGCTTCAAACGTGTCCTTGCCTACGCTGTCATAGACCACATCGACGCCTTCGCCGCCGGCCAACGCCCGCGCTTGCGCTACCACATCGTCGCGCCCCCAAACCAGGGTGTGGTCCGCCCCGAGGTTTTTCGCGATGGCGCATTTTTCCTCAGAGCCGGCCACCGCAATCACGGTCGCGCCGAGGTGTTTGGCCCATTGCACCAGGATCTGACCCACCCCGCCGGCGGCCGCAAAAATCATTGCGCAAGTGGAATGATTCACGGGAAACGTCTTACGAAGAAGATAACGCGCGGTCATGCCCTTGAGCATCGACGCAGCTGCGAGGTCATCGCTAATGCCGTCAGGAAGCGCCACCGCACGGCTGGCCGGCACCACGTGAAGCGCGGCATACGCCCCAATTGGGCCGGAGCAATAGCCAGCCCGGTCCCCAGGCTTGAACCGCGAAACGCCGTCGCCCACCGCCTCCACCACACCGGCCGCTTCCATGCCAAGCCCGCTGGGCAAGCTCACGGGGTAATAGCCCGTGCGATGGTAGGTATCGATGAAGTTCACGCCGATGGATGTTTGCCGAATGAGGATCTCCCCAGCCGCCGGTTTGGGCACCGCGATCGTTTCCAAACTCAGGACCTCAGGCCCCCCGGTTTTCGCCATACGGATCGCTTTCATTGACCGGCCTCCAAGCAAACAGAAGGCCCCCAGCCGGGGCCGTCAGAAGTATCCAGTGCAGCAAATGCGGCAAACGGTCGGTCGCTCGCGATGACCTGCACGCCTTGCTCTTGAAGGGTCACGTAGCCAACCTCCTGGCCGGGCGCAGAAAAGCGCGCGTCATAGCTGTTCTGTCCGCCCAAGGTGCCAAAGATCACCTCGATCCCAACATCTGCCAAAGCCTCATAGAGCGGCGGGTTCGGCGCAGCGATCCCGGTAAAGGCAACCACCCGCGATAAATCCACCCCCCGCGACCGCAACGCATCCACGTCGTCGATCGCATCGATGGAGACAGACATCATCAAGCTCGGGTCCAGCTGATGGACCAGCGCCGCATCTTCGATCGAGTAGACAATGACGACCACCCGCGACTGCGCCCCGGCCCGACGCACCGCCTCCACCACAGCTTCAAACGGCACGCCGCGTTTCACATCCAACTGCAAGATTGCGCGGCCATCGGCCCACGCCAGCGCCTGTGCCAAGGTTGGGATATGCCCACCAGTCGATTGGCCGGCGTTGTCAGTCAGTGCCAGAGATGCAAGCCAAGCCCCGGTCATCTCCGCCACCGCACCTTGACCAGTCGTTGTGCGGTCCACCGTGGCATCGTGTATCAGCACCAAGACCCCATCGGCACTAACCCGCACATCCGTCTCAAGCATCGCCGGCACTTGGGTCAAGGTATGCGCGAACGTCTCGATGGCGTTCTCCGCAAAGCCCGGGCCATAGCCACCGCGGTGCGCGGAAATGACAGTCTGTCCGCGCACTCGAAGGCACTCCAGGAACTGCCCCACGTCACGTGGGGCGAGCCCGCCCGGTCGTGCGTTAGGAAGGCCAGCGCTGGTGGCGCACGCACATAGGGCGAGCGCGGTGGCAATACCAAGCAGCGCCCTCATCCGAGGTGCGCGCGGAAAAACGACACGGTGCGCCCGTCAGCCAGCACCGCCGCTGCCTGATCATAGTGCGCGCCGCCTTGCCGGGTAAAAGCGTGGTCTTGGTCGGCATAGGTGTGGAGCGTGACGTGAGGGTTTGAAGCCAGGCCCGCCGCCATGGCCGCTTGCGCATCAGGCTTCACAAACTGGTCCTTGCCCGCCACGTGAAGCAACAGCGGCTTTTTGATCGACGCCGCTTCGCCCAATCGCTGGTCAATGGAGACGCCATAGTACCCCACTGCGCCATCGCAATCCGTGCGGCAGGCCGTGAGGTAAGCGAGCAGGCCGCCAAGGCAGTAGCCCACCGCGCCGACCTTACCGGCCCCTTGACCACGCGCCCATGCAATCGACGCGGCGATGTCTTCGATACCACCATCCACATTGAACAAGCCAAACAGCTCAAACGCGCGCTTCCATTCCGCTTCGGTCTGATCGGTCAGCTCAATGCTAGGCTCAATCCGCCAGAACAGATCCGGCGCAACCGCCAGAAAGCCTTCGCCAGCCAACCAATCGGCCTTGCCGCGGATCCCGTCGTTGACGCCAAAAATCTCTTGGATCACCACGACCGCACCCTTTGGCTCGCCCACAGGCCGCGCCACATAAGCCTTGAACGCGCCGGCCGGACCTGCGACTTGCACCCACTCACCCATTGGTCGTCTCCCTTGAATGTCAGCCCATGCTACCCCTAGGCGGGCCAGATGGTCTATAACGCGACCATGACGATTCCGGCGAAAACGTGCGCCGCTCAGGAGACCGCAGGCCATGAAGTTTGAAGTCACCGTCGAATGCACCCCGGAGGAAGCCCGCCGCTTCATCGGCCTTCCAGACGTCACCCCGCTGAACGAGGCGATGGTTCGCGAAATGACCACGCGCATGGAAAGCAACATGCAGATGATGAGCCCAGACGCGATGATGCGGTCCTGGATGACCATCGGCGGCCAGGCCCAAGAAGCACTGATGGGCTTGATGACATCCGCCGCAGCTGGGTCGACCAAAGGCTTGAAGGGCGGCAGCTGATAAATCCGTCTTCGACCATCGCAGCGTTAGCCAGCGGGTCCGGCCGCGCTGGTGTTGCCGTCGTGCGTGTCTCTGGGCCGCAGGCGTGCAACACGCTTCTGGCACTTGCTGGCCGATTGCCGCCACCCCGTAGGGCCACCCGCAGCGCCCTGAAGAACACGTCCGGCGAAACCATCGATCAGGCCCTCGTGCTGTGGTTCCCTGGCCCGGCAAGCTTCACGGGCGAAGACGTCGCTGAGTTTCACGTGCACGGCGGGCAGGCGGTCATCGCCGCCGTGCTCCAAGCCTTGCTCGCCGTGCCGGAGGTGCGCCTTTCCGAACCGGGCGAGTTCACCCGGCGCGCCTTTGAGTATGGCAAACTGGACCTTACCGCCGCCGAAGGCCTGGCAGACCTGGTGGACGCCGAAACCGAGGGCCAGCGCCGTCAAGCGCTGCGCCAGATGCAGGGCGGCCTTCAATCGGTATACGACGGCTGGCGCGCGCAGCTCTTGTCGATCGTCGCGCTGGTCGAAGCCGAGATCGATTTCCCTGACGAAGACCTCCCCGATGCCCTCGCATCGCGTGCTGATCCTTTGATCGGCGCGCTGCTGTGGGAAATGAGCCACCACCTGAATGACCGCGCCCGCGGCGAGCGCATCCGCGATGGCTACCGCATCGCCATCATCGGCGCGCCCAATGCCGGCAAGTCCTCACTGCTGAACGCGTTGGTGGGGCGCGAGGCGGCAATCGTCTCTGACATCCCCGGCACCACCCGCGATGTGGTCGAGGCGCGCTTGACCCTGGCCGGCTTCCCCGTTTGGCTCGCAGACACCGCAGGCCTCCGCCAAGCCGCTGACACCATCGAAGCCGAGGGCATCAGGCGGGCACTTGCCAGAGCAGAGGAGGCCGACCTTCGCCTCATCGTGATCGACGCGGCAAACCCAGCGCCGATCGCCGATGCGGCGAAAAGCGATGACATCGTGGTGTGGAACAAATCCGACCTCAACGACGCGCAGGCTTCCACCCCGCAACAAGGTGCAGCACATCACCACGTCAACGTCTCGACCAAAACCGGCATCGGCCTCGCGCAACTTTTGGGAGACATCACCGCGCGGGTCGCGCAGGACCTGGCAGCAAGCGAAGCCCCCGCCATCTCCCGCGCTCGCCATCGCGTGCTGGTCAGCGAGGCGGCCACCTATCTGACGAGCGCCCAAACCGCCGCTGCGCCTGAACTCGCGGCCGAACACCTCCGCCGCGCCGCCGACGCTTTGGGCCGATTGACCGGCCGCATCGATGTGGAAGAAGTCCTGGGTGAGATCTTTGGCCGGTTCTGCATCGGCAAGTGAGCACGAGCGTCGCAATCTTTGCAGCGCCGCCGATCCGGCCGGGGTAAAAATCGATGCACTATCGAATCAATCTGTTCCACGTGGAACGCGAATACTTGTCAATCCAAGAGTTCGCCGCCGTCACGTTTGATCTTATCTGACCATTCTACGTGGGGGGTGAATGATTCACACGAAACAGGTGAACGCGCGTTAGCTTGAGTAAAGTAAAGCCGCGTTTACTGGATTCCCGTGAAACAAAGGCGCCAGCATAGCGCCGCGCTCGACGCCCTCACAGGTTTCCGCTATGACGCCCGCCCATCTCAAAGGTGCTAAGGGCGTGCGCGAAAACCAGTTCGACGTCATCGTAATCGGGGCAGGTCATGCTGGCTGCGAAGCCGCCGCGGCATCCGCTCGCCTGGGCGCGCGTACCCTACTGCTCACCCATCGCGCAGACACCATCGGCGAAATGAGCTGCAACCCGGCGATCGGCGGCCTGGGCAAGGGCCATCTGGTCCGAGAGATCGACGCCCTCGACGGCGTCATGGGCAAAGTGGCCGATGCAGCCGGCATCCAGTTTCGCATGCTCAATCGGTCCAAGGGCCCCGCTGTGCGCGGCCCCCGCGCCCAGTCTGATCGGAAGCTCTATCGCCAAGCGATGCAGGCCACGCTGGCGCAAACCGAAAACCTCACCATTCAAGAAGAGGCGGTGGAGGATCTGATCTTTCAATCCGGCAGCGTTGCCGGCGTGGGCTGTGCGTCAGGGCGCACCTATCAATCCCCCCGCGTTGTCTTGACCACCGGCACGTTCCTGAAGGGCGTGATCCACATCGGCACCAAACGCATCCCGGCGGGTCGGGCAGGCGAGGCCCCCAGCATCGGCCTCTCCGATCGCCTCTACGGCCTTGGGTTCCAGATGGGCCGCCTCAAGACCGGCACACCCGCCCGCCTCGACGGAAAGACGATCGACTGGGCCGCGTTGGAAATGCAGCATGGCGATGATCCGCCCACACCGTTTTCTTTCCTCACCAACGCCATCACCAACCGACAGGTCCCGTGCGCCATCACCTGGACCACCGCCGAAACACACAAGATCATCGAGCAGAACCTCTCCCACTCCGCCGTGTATTCGGGCGCTATCGCCGGGCGCGGCCCCCGCTATTGCCCGTCCATCGAGGACAAGGTCGTCCGCTTCGCCGACAAGCAGAGCCACCAAATCTTCCTCGAGCCCGAAGGCTTGGACGACGACACCGTTTATCCCAACGGCATTTCCACGAGCCTCCCCGAGGACGTCCAAGCGGCCTTTATCGCAACCATCCCCGGCCTGGAGCATGCCCGCATTCTCCGACACGCCTATGCGATCGAGTACGACTATGTAGACCCCCGCGAACTGCTCGCCACCTTAGAAACCAAGCGTCTGCCTGGGCTCTATTTGGCGGGACAGATCAATGGCACAACAGGGTACGAAGAGGCGGCCGCCCAAGGCCTGATCGCTGGCCTCAATGCCGCCCAAGCCGCCAGTGGCTCGCAGCCGTTTCTAGTCACCCGTGCTGAAGGCTATTTGGGCGTTCTGATCGACGACCTCATCACCCGCGGCGTTACCGAGCCCTACCGCATGTTCACCAGTCGTGCGGAGTATCGCCTCACGCTGCGCGCCGACAATGCCGACCAGCGCCTGACGGGCAGGGGTATGGCTCTTGGTTGCATCGGCCCGGAGCGCCGCGCGGCCTTTACCGCAAAGATGCAAGACATCGAACGCACGCGCGCCTTGGGCCAAGCCCTGTCGCTCACCCCCACCGAAGCGGCCGCCGCCGGCCTGAAGGTCAACCAAGACGGCCAGCGGCGCAGCCTGGTCCAACTCCTGGGCTACCCATCGATCACGTGGGAAGACCTCTCAACGGTCTGGCCGCAGCTTCAGGCTGTGCCGGTGTTCGCCCGTGAACAGCTGGAAATCGAAGCGCTCTATGCCGGCTACCTCGACCGCCAAGAGTCTGACATCCTGGCCTTCCGGCGCGACGAAAGCCTCGACCTGCCCTTGGACCTGGACTATGCCGCGGTCGGCGGGCTCTCCAACGAAATGCGGGAAAAGCTCGCCGACGCCCGCCCCGCAACCCTCGGCCAAGCGGGCCGGATCGAGGGCGTAACGCCAGGCGCACTGACGGCCCTGTTGGCGCACGTTAAACGAAGGGCAGGCTAATGAGCAAAGACCTCCTGCTCCTGTTGGATCCACAGTTCGAAGACCCCGCCCTCGGTCATGAGCGAGCCTGGTTCTGCCCAGATTGCGCGATGGTCTATCAGGCGCTCCAACTCAATCCCCATTGGGCGCAAGCCATCGATATCGAACAGATCGGATTTGTGCGCCCCAGGAAAAGAGTGATCACCCTCGTGGGGGAAGATCATCAGAGCCTGCCACTGCTCGTTTTCGGCGATCCAAACACCGCGCCCGCAACGTCCCTGGAAGCAAACGGCAAACGCTTCCTTCAAGGGGGCAGGGAGATCACCGCCGCCCTCGCCGCACGGTACGGTGGCGTGGGCCCCCACCCGTGATCCAGGACACCGAACAACAAGCGCGCGCACGCCTTGCTGAGCGCTACCAGACAACACCCGCCGTGTTCGCCCGGCTTGAAGTCCATCTCCAGACCCTCGCCACCTGGAACGACCAGATCAATCTGGTCGGACCCAACGAGCTGCAGCACTACTGGTCACGCCATGCTTTGGATTGCGCCCAGCTGATCGGGATGGCCCAACCCGGTAGCACACGATGGATCGACCTTGGGTCCGGCGCTGGGTTTCCGGGCCTGGTGATCGCGGCCTACCTCAAAGACATCCCGGGCGCTTCGGTCGACTTGGTAGAAAAGAGCCCAAAGAAGGGCCAATTCCTCACCGCAGCCGGTATCGCCATGGACGTACCGATCCGCGTCTTACCGGTCCGCGCCGAGGTCCTACCGGACACACCCTACGACGTTGTGACCGCCCGTGCCTTCGCGCCCTTGCCGCGACTCATCGAACATGCGAAGCGATATTTGACACGCGGTGCGACCGGCCTGTTCCCAAAAGGGAGCAACTATCAAAGCGAGCTGGCCGCTGCGGGTTTTTCGCCTCGTGGTGGGGCATACATCCAAGGGTCGATGCGCGCAGAGGTGTTGGAGAGCATAAGCAATCCAGACGCTCGCGTGCTGCGCATTCAGTCGATCGCCTCCGAGGCCTGAACCGTTCAGGGCCTCCAGGCCCTCGGCGCGAAGGAGGATCGGCCCCGTGGCTTCCATGCGAACACTGGCCATCGCCAACCAGAAGGGCGGCGTCGGCAAAACCACAACGGCAATCAATCTGGGCACCGCGCTCGCCGCGACCGGCAAGCGTGTCGTGATCTTTGATGCAGACCCTCAAGGCAACGCATCCACCGGCATCGACATCAGCCCGGACATGCGCACTGTGAACGCCTACCACGTACTTGTTGGCCAGGCGGCGATCGCCGGGGCGGTCCTGCCCACCAAAGTGCCAAATCTTTTCCTGGTGCCAGGCGACGCCAACCTGTCGGGCCTAGAAACCGAGCTAATGGCAGTGACGCGCCCGCAGTATCGGTTGCGCGATGCCATAGCCGCCCACGCCCACTCGACCGGGCAGGGCGATGGCTTCGATTACATGCTGATCGATTGCCCGCCATCCCTCAACATTTTGACCGTCAATGCCCTCACGGCCGCCGATGGCGTGCTGGTGCCGCTTCAATGCGAGTTCTTCGCTTTGGAAGGTCTAAAGCAGCTGATGGACACGATCGGCGCGGTGAAGGTCAATTTGAACCCGACCCTCGAAATCCAAGGCGTCGTGCTGACGATGCACGACGCCCGCACCAATTTATCGGACCAAGTTGCAAATGATGTCCGTTCGGTGCTCGGTGATAAGGTTTATGAAACCATTATCCCACGAAACGTTAGATTGTCAGAAGCGCCGTCGCACGGCCTACCCGCGATCGTCTACGATCAGAACGCCTCGGGTAGCAAAGCGTACATCGCTCTGGCGAAAGAGTTGATTGAGCGCGAACGCACGCTCATGGCGGCGTGAAGAGGATGGGCACATGACAAACGCTCCGCGAGGGTTAGGCAGAGGCTTGCAGGCGCTGTTGGGAGAGCCGGTCGCCGCCGATCTTGGGCGGCCTGTTTCAGCGCCCCAGCCAGGTTCGGCCTGGGCGACGCCACAGGCACCGGCGCCAGTATCGGCCCCCGCCAACGTTGTGGAGCTGCCAACGCCCGCCCCGCTCCCCGCGCCCAGCCCCTCGGGAGAGGCGGGCCCGCGGTTGATCCCAATGGCCCAGATTCAGGCCAACCCAAATCAACCGCGCCGCACCTTCGCCCAGGCCGAGCTTTCCGAGCTGGCAGAAAGCATCCGCGCACGCGGTGTGCTGCAACCGATCCTGGTGCGCTCGTTTGCCGGTCAAACGGACCGCTTCGAGATCGTCGCCGGCGAGCGCCGCTTCCGGGCCGCACAAATGGCGGGTCTGGAAAACATGCCTGCGGTTGTCCGCCTTCTGTCGGAGTCGGAAGTTCTAGAGATCGCGATCATCGAAAACGTCCAGCGGGTAGACCTCAACCCTCTGGAAGAGGCGATGGGCTATCAGGCACTGATCGATCGGTTCGGACGCACCCAACAGGAAATCGCCGAAACGGTCGGCAAAAGCCGCCCTCACATCGCCAACACGCTTCGCTTGCTCTCGCTCCCAGACGACATTCAGTCGATGGTCCGCGAGGGCCGCCTGACCGCTGGCCACGCGCGCGCCGTTATCACCGCCCCTGATCCCAAGGGCTTGGCCCTAATGGCGATCGATCAAGGCCTGAACGTGCGCGAAGTTGAGCGCATGGCCCAAAAGGCCAAAGACGAGCGGGATGGCCCGCGGGTCTCGATAGGCACGACCGGTAGTGCCATAAAGGACGATGATCTGGCCGTCATTGAGCGCAGCCTCGCTTCGGCCCTGGGTCTGCCGGTGACCATCACGCGCAAACCAGATGGCGGGCCAGGCGAGGTCAAGATCGGCTTCCGCTCCCTCGCCGACTTGGACGGCATCTGCCGCAGGCTATCGTCCGGCGGCACCACACCGCCAGACCAAGGCCCGGCGTTCTAGAGCCCCGATCACGATCAAAACCACAAAGCCCCGATCGCCATGTCGGGGCTTTTTCTTTGGTCCCCGCGCCACGCCCGAAGGGTCTTTAAGGATAACGCTGCGCCAGCTCTTCCCACGAAGCGGCGATCAGGGCCTTGAGCACATCGAGGTCCACGGACTTCAGCGACGTGAGGTAGAGGCAGGACTTGCCAATCTTATGCTTGCCAAGTTTCGCCAATTCGTCCGCGCGGTGTTCGTAGCCGTCAACAAGATAGACAACCAAATTGGCTTTCCGCGGCGAAAATCCGATCCGGCACATGGTACCGGTATGGCCGCTCTCGTACCTATAAGTGTAAGCCCCGAAACCAACGATGGAAGGGCCCCACATCTGTGGTTCTAGCCCGCTCACGTCGCGCATGATCTGCAGCAGGACTTTGCCGTCATCAGCCCGTTGGGCGGGCTCTGCCGCTGCAACAAACGCATCGACGTCTACGTCACGAGGCTTGGTTTTCGCTTCCTTTGCCATCGCTCACCTCGTTTCAAAGGCAAAGACCCAACGCGCCCAACCAATCGTCGAGGCAGTCATATCAGGCTTCAGCAGCCCGGGCCCGATCGGCAATATGATCCGCAATCAAATCGATCGTTTCGTCGTGATCAAAGTAGGTCGTGTGGATCAGGCTGTCCCAGGTCATCGCATCAGTAGCCAAATTCGACAGCGCTGCGTTGGTGTCCGACCCCACCGTGAACAAGGACCAGCGATACTTCTCGATCAAAGATCCAGCCGCTTTGGCGGCATTTGCTTGCAGGCGATCGGCGATTGCCCCAGTCAACGTCGCCTCATGCGTCGGAAACGTGTGCGACGCGGTCGATACATTGGAAAGCCGCTGATCCCCATCGCGACCGAACGCCATGCCCTTTAGCGCGTTTGCAATCGCGTTATTCGCAGCCGGTCGTGTCAGCCAATCCGGGATCAAGCCGAACAACAAGCGGTAGAGCACATAAACAATCGAGAAAGCCGCGGGCATAAACGCAAACGCGGCAAATCCGATCGCTGCGGCGCTGCCATAGGTGTTATCGGCGGCTCCAAACTCTTCGCCGGTCAGGCCGTAAAGAAACTTGAGTGTGCCTTGCGCAACGCCCCCTGGCCAAAACAGCAAAATCCCAATCACGGCCAGCAGCAATACCGCCCTCACCCCCCACACAATCGCCCCCCCACGAGACTGCCGAAAGAAGGAGCCGGCGGGGAAGGGCTGGATCGGGAGCGCCTCAACCTTTTGCAAGAAAGCGATCGCCTCGTCGTTGGGGTGGTACAAGGCGTGGATCTGTTGATCCACCTCCAGCCGTCGCGACGGGCGCGTGATCCGGCGATACCCCGCAAACGCAAGGCGCAACATAAAGTAAAGCGAAATTGCCGCGATCGCGCTGAACAACAGCACCAATGGCAAGGGCAAGCCCAAGTCCGACGTGCCTTCAGTGGCGGCCACGATCGCGATCATGAGTGCAAGCAGCACAAACATAACGGCGCATAAAATCGTGATCGCCAAAAACGCCAGCCCCGCGTAGCGCTCCGCCACTCCGGTTGCTGATTTGAAGAACGGCGTCCCCACAGTCGTCAGGCTGGCTATCCGCTCCTTGCCGGCGCGTTTCCCCCAACGCATGTGCTCGGCTGCCTCGTTGGCGACATTCCCGCCGTGGCTATGGGCAACAATGTGGGCCGGCGAACCACGACCACGTCGACGCAACCGATCAGCCAGCTTGTCTGCGCCGTTCTCACGGGCCCGCGCACTGTTGGCACCGCTCCAAAGATGCGGCACGATTTCCGCCTCGAAGCCGCGCTCGGCCAGTTTTGCCCGGAGCTTCTCCGTAAACACAGACCCCCTCTGAAACCATTTGGTTCCATCCAGGTCTGTCGCGGTGTCGCCTGTCCCGTGGACAGTGATGATGGTCAGTGGTTTGCCTTCTGGCATCGATCGCCCCCCAAGGTACGTCTATGAACGACCAGTTAACCCGGCACTTTCTTAGCCGTGCGCCGCCCATGCGCAAGCGTCAAGAGGGTAGGGCCCAGCATCCGCGACGTGCCGCCACAGCCGGTGGACTTCCGCGCAGAACCCTCGCATATCCCGTTAAGTAAGAAAAAGGGCGTTTGCCATGCAAGGCGATCTTGTGGTCGTGTTCGGCGGTTCCGGCTTCATCGGAACTCAAGTGGTCAAGCAATTAGCCAAGCGCGGCAAGCGCATCCGTGTGCCCATGCGGCGTCCGCACCTGGGGCATGAGCTGCGCGTTCTCGGCGATGTCGGCCAAGTCCAACTGATGCAGGCCAATGTCCGATATTCCGAAAGCGTGGAGCGCTCCTTGGAGGGGGCCACCGCGGTCGTGAACCTCGTGGGTTTGCTCTACGAAAAGGGCAAGCAAACCTTTAGCGACGTGCAGACGGAAGGGGCCGAAACCATCGCGATTGCCGCCAAGAAAGCAGGCATCAGCCGGTTTGTGCAGGTTTCCGCAATCGGGGCAGACCCGCGCGGCAAAGCCAATTACGCCCGCTCAAAGGCCGCAGCCGAAGCCGCCGTGCGCGCGGCAGTCCCAACCGCGACGGTGCTTCGCCCCTCGATCGTGTTCGGACCCGGCGATGAGTTCTTCAATCGCTTTGCGGATATGGCTAAATTCTCGCCGGCACTACCTTTGATTGGCGGCGGCAAAACCAAGTTCCAGCCGGTTTACGTGCTGGACGTGGCCGAAGCGATTTGCAACGCCCTCGATCGGCCAACCGCCCTCGGCCGCACCTATGAACTGGGCGGCCCCACGCAATACACGTTCAAGGAACTGCTTCAGTTTACTCTAAAGACGATCAATAGGCCGCGCAGCCTGGCCAACTTACCGTTTTTTGTCGCCGGCCCGATGGGTTCTTTGACGGATGCAATCTTCAAGCTCAACCCGTTTGCCGGCCCGCCGCTCACCGGAGATCAGGTCCGCCTCCTAAAGAACGACAACGTTGTTGGGATAAGCGCAGAGAAGGGGATCGGCACGATCCAGGACCTGGGCGTCACAAGCCTGGAGAATATTGAAACAATCGTGCCGAGCTATTTGTGGCGCTTCCGGCCACATGGCCAGTTTCAGGCACGGCCGGCGGAGTAGGGCTTAGAGCAAGCCACACCACCCGCTCAATCGTCCAAGGGTAAAGCGCGCACCTCCACGCCCTCGGCTTCAAATAGGCCGCGCAGGCGCAAGCGATGGCAGCGCTCTTCATTTTCGCAAAAACACACCAGGCACGAGAGGGCCGTGGAGGCCTGCGTCCTCAGGGCCTGCCACTGCAAAACAGCTTCAGGTCGCGCCAGCGAGCGCTCAACAATCGCCCAGAAGTCGGCAATCCGCCCCTCGTTGTTTGCGCTTCGACCCTCCTTCGGCGTGCCAAGTTCCTTGAAATGGGTATAACCGATCCCCTCAGCCGCCAAACTCGCCTCAAGCATGCGCTTTGAAAATCCCGCCCGGCGCGACAGCGGCAGTTGACGGACATCAGCGACCTCAGTGACTTTGGCCCGCTGCAACGCACCAATAAGAGTTGGCAGGCTCACGCCCTGGTAGCCCGCGGTAAACACAATGCCGGTCATCCCCAAAGCCCCATCTGAATGGTCCCGAGTACAAGCAAGCCAAGCGCAATCCGATAGATGGCAAACGGCGCGAACCCAAACCGGCTCACGATCGCCAGAAACGGCTTCACCACCAGATAGGCCGCCACAAACGCCGCCACAAACCCGACCGCAATCAGCGACCCGTTTGAAAAGTCCAAGGTCGCCCAGTCGGAGTACACTTTGTATACGGTCGCCGCCGCCATTGTCGGGATGGACAAAAAGAAACTGAACTCCGCCGCCGCCCGCCGATCAACACCCATCGCAAGCGCGCCAACGATCGTCGCCCCAGACCGTGACACGCCAGGGATCAGCGCCAACGCCTGGCAGCAGCCCACGACCAGGCTCTTCCAAAGCGGAATCTGCTCGGCGTCCATGTGCTGGGTGGCCGGCCGGAACCGTTCGATCAGCAACATGATCAGTCCGCCGGTGATCAGCGTCGTGGCGATGATCGTGCCGGCCAACGGGCTGATCACATCCGCTAGAAACACGCGCGACAACATATCCTGCAGAAAGATCCCTGCAGGCACCGCCGGCAGAAAGGCCAGCAGTACCGAAAGCGCAAAGCGCCGGGACGCAGGCCTTGAGGGCAGGGAGGTAGTGATAGTCCAGATCTTCTCAAAATACAGGCACACCAGCGCCAAGATCGCACCGAACTGAATGACCACCTTGAACGTTTCCGACCGCTCAAACGCGAGCGCTTGGCTCAGCAAGATCAAGTGTGCAGTGGACGAGACAGGCAAAAACTCTGTCAGGCCCTCCACCAGACCCAAAAAAATGGCAATCAAGGTTTGGACCGGATCCATATGCGCAAATCCTAGAAAATCAGATCAGAGCCCGTTCTGCCATGCGCCGCCCAATGCGGCCAGCCCACCTTAAGGAATCCGAAAAGTCCATAAATATGGCAGTAAAGATGACTTAAAGACAGATTTTGGCCTTGCAATGCCAAAAAAACCACAATAAAGGGTCATCTCAACCCCAATTCCCCCAGGTGCCGAGGGCGCGATGGCTGAAAGCATGCTCAAATTCGTCCGTGTTGCCCTCGGTCCGCCCGAAAAGCGCAGCACCCAGGCGCGCAAAGGCGATTTCCACGAGATCTATCAGCCCTTCATCCAGGCAAAAGCTGAAGAACAAGCTGCGCGGTGCTCGCAATGCGGCGTGCCGTTCTGTCAGTCTCACTGTCCTTTACAGAACAACATCCCAGACTGGCTGATGCTCACCGCCGCTGGCCGTGTGCGGGAAGCCTACGAGGTGGCCGCTGCCACCAACTCCATGCCGGAGATTTGCGGTCGGATCTGCCCGCAAGATCGGTTATGCGAGGGCAATTGCGTCATCGAACAATCCGGCTTTGGCACGGTCACGATCGGCGCGGTGGAAAAACACATCACAGACCTCGCCTGGGAAAACGGCTGGGTCGAACCAATCCGCCCGCCGCGGGAGCGTCCGCAGTCCGTTGGCATCATCGGTGCCGGCCCGGCTGGGTTGGCTGCGGCGGAAGCGTTGCGCCTGAAGGGCTACAAGGTCACCGTTTATGACCGCCACGACCGAATTGGCGGGCTCTTGGTCTATGGCATTCCCAACTTCAAGCTGGACAAAGAGGTTGTCCGGCGGCGCGCCGATCGCCTGATCGAAGGCGGCGTGACCTTCGTTCTCAACTGTGAAGTAGGCAAGCGCATCACGTTCGACGCCTTGCGCGCCAAGCACGATGCCGTGCTCGTTGCCACGGGTGTCTATAAGGCCAGAGACCTCGAAGTGCCCAACGCCGCAGCGCGCGGCGTCTTGCGGGCCATGGACTACCTTATAGCTTCAAATCGCGTTGGGCTGGGCGACGACGTGCCCGAACACGCCAACGGCACGCTCAACGCGAAGGGCAAAAAGGTCGTGGTGATCGGCGGCGGAGACACGGCGATGGATTGCGTCCGCACCGCGGTGCGCCAGGGGGCCAAATCGGTCACCTGCCTCTACCGCCGCGATTTGGCAAACATGCCAGGCAGTCGCACCGAAGTGAAAAACGCCGAAGAAGAAGGCGTCCACTTTGCTTGGCTGTCCGCGCCGCAAGCAATTCTCGGCACCCTCCGCAAAGCCGCAGGCGTGCGGGTCGTGCGCATGCACCTCGGCCCAGCCGATAACTCTGGTCGCCAAAGCCCAACCCCAACCCCAGGATCGGAGCACGACGTTCAGGCCGACATGGTGATCAAGGCGCTGGGTTATGATCCAGAAGACCTCCAAGACGCGTTCCAAACGACGGCCCTAAAGGTCAGTCGGTTTGGCACCCTGCGGGTCGACTATCGTAACATGTCCACCTCCCTGCCGGGGGTGTTCGCCGCCGGCGACATTGTGCGCGGCGCATCCCTTGTGGTTTGGGCCATCCGAGAGGGAAGGGATGCGGCAGAAGCCATCCATGCGTTCATCAAGGATCGGGCAACGGCATCCGCCATGGCCGCCGAATAAATCCACAGACCCCTAAACGACCGCGCAAAAAACCCTAAGGAAGCCCAGCATGAGCGGCGATGAAGACATTCAACGATACGAACGCGAGCGGGCCCGCCTGGAAGCAGACGGCTTGTACCGTCGCGAAGACGAACACGATGCCTGCGGCGTTGGCCTCATCGTGGCCATCGACGGAAGGCCCCGCCGTGATGTCGTCACCATGGCGCTCGCCGCCTTGAAAAACCTGTGGCACCGCGGAGCCGTCGATGCAGATGGCAAGACCGGCGACGGTGCTGGCATCCTTCTGGATGTGCCGCAAGCCTTCTTCCGGGAGGTGGCATCGCGGACCGGCCACAAAGTGGCAGACGGCCCCATTTATGTGGGCCAAGCCTTCCTGCCACGCTTGGATTTTGCTTCGCAGGAGCGGGCGCGGATCATCGTGGAAAGCGAGGTCCTGCGCGCCGGCTTCAAGCTTTATGGCTGGCGTCAAACCCCAGTAGATATCGCAGCAATCGGCGACAAGGCGAACGCAACCCGCCCCGAGATCGAGCAGATCATGTTCCATGATCCTCTGCATCGTGACGAAGTCACGGTCGACCGGGACTTGTTTATCTGTCGCCGGCGGATCGAAAAGCGCGCGTTGGCCTCCAACATCGACCTTTACGTGTGCTCGTTGTCCGCCCAGACCATGATCTACAAGGGCATGTTCCTCGCTGAACAGATCGATGCCTTTTATCCAGATCTGCAGGATCCGCGTTTTGAAAGCTCAGTGGCGATCTATCACCAGCGCTACTCCACCAACACGTTTCCGAACTGGCGCTTGGCCCAACCCTTCCGGATGCTCGCCCACAATGGTGAGATCAACACCCTCAAGGGCAATACCAATTGGATGAAGAGCCATGAGATCCGCATGGCCTCGCACGCGTTTGGGGCCGCAGACCGAGACGTAAAGCCGATCATTCAGCCGGGCGGGTCAGACTCCGCCGCCCTCGACAACGTCTTTGAACTGCTGGTGCGCGCGGGTCGCTCAGCCCCGATGGCGAAGGCGCTTTTGGTCCCCGAGGCCTGGGCAAAAAGCCAAGTCATGAAGGCAGAACACAAGGCGCTTTACGCCTACTGCAACGCCGTGATGGAGCCGTGGGACGGCCCAGCCGGCCTGGCCATGTTCGACGGCCGCTGGGCCGTGGCTGGCATGGATCGCAACGGCCTGCGCCCCTTGCGTTTTGCACTGACCAATGACGGCTTACTCGTGGTTGGTTCTGAGAGTGGCCTGTGCGCTATCAATAGCGAGCAGGTGATTGAACGGGGCAGGGTGGGGGCCGGCGAAATGATCGCCGTCGATACCCATGAAGCGCGCCTGTATCGCCACGAAGAAGTGGTCGATTGGCTGGCCGCTAAGCACCCTTATCAGGAGTG
Source organism: Caulobacterales bacterium (assembly GCA_049314555.1). Taxonomy (GTDB): domain Bacteria; phylum Pseudomonadota; class Alphaproteobacteria; order Caulobacterales; family Aquidulcibacteraceae; genus REEB509. Next base: position 62,639 of record JBMOEW010000010.1, on the reverse strand, counting down.
GCTTACCAACGTCCGCGAGCTGGACAAGACCCTCGAAGGTCCGGCCCAGCGCCTGTTTGAAACGCGCGCAGAGCTTCTGCAGCGCCAATACGCCGCCGGCTTCACGCTGGAGGACCTGGAGCTGATCCTGTCGCCCATGTCGCTCACCGGCAAAGAAGCCATCGGCTCGATGGGCGATGATGCACCGCTGGCCGTGCTGTCCGATCACTATCGGCCGTTGTCGCACTATTTTCGACAAAACTTCAGCCAGGTGACCAACCCCCCAATCGATCCGCTGCGCGAAGATCGCGTGATGAGTTTGGCAACGCGGTTCAAAAACCTTGGAAACATTCTGGCGCAGGACAAAACCCAAACCGATGTTTTTGTGCTTAAAAGCCCGATCCTAACCAACGGCATGTTTGAACGCATGCAGTCGGAACTGGGCGATGCGATCGCCGAAATCGACTGCACCTTTGAGGCCCCAACCAACCAAGAAGCGGCGGGCCCAGCCCTACGGGACGCCCTCGATCGCATCCGCGCCCAAGCAGAAGAGGCCGTTCTTTCCGGGCGATCCCACCTAGTCCTGTCGGATTTGAAACAAGGCCCGGGGCGCGTTGCGTGCCCAATGATCCTTGTAACCGGCGGCGTCCACAGTCACTTGCTGGCAAAGGAGTTGCGCTCGTTCTGTTCGATCAGCGTGCGCGCCGCCGAATGCCTGGACACCCACTACGCCGCCGTGCTGATCGGCTGCGGCGCAACCACTGTGAACCCCTATCTGGCCATGGAAGCGATTGCCGATCGCGCCGCCCGCGGCCTCACCGATGGCCTCTCCGCTGAAGTCGCCTGCGCCCACTACAAGGTGGCCTTGGACTCAGGGCTCTTAAAAATCATCTCCAAGATGGGTATTTCGGTCATCAGCTCCTATCGCGGAGGCCTGAACTTCGAAGCCATTGGGCTCTCGCGCGCCTTGGTGGATGAGTTTTTCCCAGGCCTTACAAGCCGCATTTCCGGCATCGGCCTGAATGGCTTGGCTCTGGAAGCCGCCGAATTAAACACCAAGGCCTTTGACGAACAGGTCCTGGCCTTGCCGGTTGGCGGGCTCTATCGGCTGCGCGCCAAAGGGGAGCGCCACGCCCTGGAGGCCGAGCAAATCCACCAGCTCCAAAAGGCGTGCGATAACGACGATTTCCAGGCCTACAAGGCGTATTCAACCATGGTGCGCGATCGCCGCCTAGGCGAGCCAATCCAGTTGCGCGATCTCTTGGAAATCCGCGAGGGTCTGCGCCCGGAAACCCCGCTCGCCGAAGTCGAAAGCATCAACGAAATCCGCAAGCGCTTTGTAACTCCCGGCATGAGCCTTGGGGCGCTGAGCCCCGAAGCCCACGGCAAACTCAACATCGCGATGAATCGTATCGGCGCAAAAAGCGTCTCGGGGGAGGGCGGCGAGGATCGCGACCGTTATACCCCGCACCCCAACGGAGATAACGAAAACTCGGCAGTTAAGCAGGTTGCGTCAGGCCGCTTTGGCGTAACGGCGGAATACCTGAACCAGTGCCGCGAAATTGAGATCAAGGTTGCCCAAGGGGCAAAGCCTGGCGAAGGCGGCCAGCTTCCTGGCTTCAAAGTGACCGAGATGATCGCCCGCCTGCGCCACGCCACACCGGGCGTCATGCTGATTTCGCCACCACCCCACCACGATATCTACTCGATCGAAGATTTGGCCCAGCTCATCTATGATCTGAAACAGATCAATCCGATCGCGGAAGTTTGCGTCAAGCTCGTCGCCCAATCTGGCGTCGGCACCGTGGCCGCCGGTGTCGCCAAAGCAAATGCAGACGTGATCTTGATCTCAGGACATGTCGGCGGCACCGGCGCTTCACCACAAACGTCGATCAAATACGCGGGAATACCCTGGGAAATGGGCCTGTCTGAAGCCCATCAAGTCCTTACCCTGAACAATCTGCGCCACCGCGTGAAACTGCGCACCGATGGTGGCCTGCGCACGGGCCGAGACATCGTCGTGGCAGCCATGCTGGGCGCCGAAGAGTTTGGCATTGGCACCGCAAGCCTAGTGGCAATGGGGTGCATCATGGTGCGCCAGTGCCATTCCAACACCTGCCCGGTTGGGGTTTGCACCCAGGACGAAGCGCTCCGCAAGAAGTTCACCGGCACGCCAGAAAAGGTCATCAACCTCATGACCTTCATCGCCATGGAAGTGCGCGAACTTCTGGCGCAGATCGGCTTTCGCAGGCTTGATGAAATCATCGGCCGCACAGACCTGATCGAGCAGATCAGCCGCGGGGCCGAACACCTCGACGACCTGGATCTGAACCCGCTTCTGGTCCAGGTAGACAGTCCGTACCCGCCATACTGCACCCGGCAAGGCCGGACCGAAGTCCGCGACACCCTCGATGCCCAGATCCTGCGGGACGGTGCAGCCTTCTTCGATCGCGGCGAAAAACTCTGCCTGGATTACAGCGTCCGCAATACGCAGCGCGCGATCGGCGCGCGGGCCTCCTCCGAAGTGACGCGCCGGCATGGCATGCACAAGCTCCCGGAAGCCAGATTGACGGTCAAGTTGACCGGCTCCGCTGGCCAGTCGCTCGGTGCGTTTTTGTGCCAGGGCATTGCCTTGGATGTCACCGGCGACGCCAATGACTATGTGGGAAAAGGTCTATCGGGCGGGTTGATAACCTTGCGCCCCGAGCGCCACGCAATCAACGGCGCGCAAAACGTCATTATTGGCAACACCGTGCTCTACGGAGCTACAAGCGGGAAACTGTTTGCCGCAGGCCAAGCCGGGGAGCGTTTCGCAGTGCGAAACTCCGGAGCCACCGCGGTCGTTGAAGGGTGCGGGGCTAACGGCTGTGAATACATGACCGGTGGAACAGTGGCCATCCTCGGTCCCATGGGCGACAATTTCGCCGCCGGCATGACCGGCGGCATGGCCTTTGTCTATGATCCGCATAACACGCTGCAAGTCAGAACCAACCCAGATACCGTCACCCTCAACCGCCTTGGAACGCGGTATTGGGCAACTGTGCTGCACGCCTTGGTGCTTGAGCACCATCAGCGAACCAAATCGCCCTTGGCAGATGGTCTTTTGGCGGATTGGCCGGCCGCGCTGCGATCGTTCTGGCAAATCGTACCCAATGAAATGCGCTCGCGCCTGTCGCACCCCCTGGACGACACCGCCCGCACCGCAGCAGAGTAGGGCAGCTTCCAACCAGGAGAACCCGTGTCCGACGCAGCCAGCGAAACCCGCTACGGCAAAATGCAAAGCGCGCAAGCGGCGAAGATTACGCAAGGGGTAGCCCAACTCGCGGTTTTGGTCGCGGTCGCCTTGATCGCGCTAAAGGGGTGGGCATGGCTCGCCTCTGGCTCCGTGGCGATGCTGGCGTCGCTGGCAGATTCCACATTGGATCTGGCGGCGTCGCTGTTTTCATATTTTGCTGTGCGCTACGCCGCACACCCGCCAGACGCCAAACACCGCTATGGCCATGGCAAGGCTGAAGCGTTTGCCGGCCTGTTTCAGGCGGGGCTGGTCGCTGTTTCGGCAGCTTTCATTGCAGCCGAGGCGGGCGCGCGACTGATCGTTCCCCAGCCCTTGGCCGCCGGCGGCGAAGCGATCATCGTAATGGTGATCTCCATCGCCGTAACCTTGGCTTTGGTGGCAGCCCAAACCCGCGCCTTGCGTCAAACCGGGTCGGTCGCAACCTCCGGCGATCGCGCCCATTACGCCTCAGACCTCGCCGCAAACCTGATTGTCATTGCAGGTATCGCACTGGGCGTAGTGATCAACATCCCGCGGGCAGATGCTGTCGCAGGCTTACTTGTCGCCGCATGGCTGGCCTACGGTGCCTGGACCGTCGCCCGCGACAGCGCAAACCATTTGATGGATCAAGAACTGCCGGCGGCGGATCGCGAGCGCATCGAAGCCTTGGCCCTTGAAGATGGCCAGGTTCTGCGGGTCCATGATCTGCGCACCCGTGCCTCAGGCCCATATATTCACATCCAGTTTCACGCGGATCTGAACCCAGACCTCACCCTACAAGCGGCGCACGCCCTGATCGTCGCCGCCGAAACGCGCATCAGGCAGGTCTATCCAGCAGCAGACATTATCATCCACCCAGACCCCGCCGATCGTGCAGCGCCGCATGGACATGAGGCTTTTCCAGAAGGGTACTCTGGGCCATAATGTTGTCAGAAAACAAGGTGCCGAACGCGGGGAGGGGATCGTGAACCGAAGACAGCTGTTCGTAGGCGTTGGCAGCACGTTGGCCTTCGCCAGCCAATCGAGTGCTTATGCTCAGGTCTCGCCGGACTATGACCGCGTCGAAATCTATACGCCGGTGCCCGAGGTTGGTACGCCACAAGAGCGCTACGGTCGCCTGATCCAAAGCGCTAACCTGGCGCTGACCGATTGCGTGCACGCCCTGCCGCACCCCAGCCTCATGCAAAGCGACCCTCGCCGCGGCCAAAGCGAACTCCAAGCCTGGTTAACCGAAGGAAGTGTGGTTCGCACCGCCGTGCGCCGGCAAATTGATCAAGCTGGCGGCGCGCCGCTCACGATCGACCTAAGGCAGAACGAAGCGTTGATCACCCAACAGCAAGCCATCGAGCATTTGCTGACGGCCTTCGGCCTAAACCTCAATTATCTCCAGCGGTTCGCAGCATTGGACCCGATTTCGCTGGAGCGCGAACAGGCCTGGTACGCAGACACCTACTTCGATGCCTGCACAATGGCGATGAACGTTCAGCGGGACTTGGCCTTGGCCCAAGCCGAATTGGTCAGCGACCCGTTCCAGGCCGCGTGCCTGCGCGTCTTGTCTTTTTCAGCTGACGTCCAAGTGCACCTTGCCTTCCTCGCCCAGGGCAACGCCCACGGCATGCAGTTAAGCCCCCGCATGATGGGCGAGCGTCTCGATGCTAGCGCCGACGCCATGCTGGAGGCACTGGATCAAGCCAAACACTCGGTGGCGGTCGGCAGTGATCTGGCAGATGCCTGGGAAAGCAGCCTAGTGCATGAGGCTCGAATTGCCCAGCTTGCAAACCAACTGGGCCAAGCCTTGATCACGAAAAACGGCTGGTCGTCGCCAGGGATTCAACAAGACCTGGACCAGCTCTTGGCGCTATATCGCCAAAGACCAACCCAAACGGTCAATTTCGCGCAGAGCTTTGCGCTGTAAAGGCGCCGGTGACAGCCACCCTCAAATCCCAATTGCTCGAACGGGCCAACGCCTTAGGGTTTGGGGCCGTCGGTGTCGCAAGCGCGCAAGAGCCTTGGTCGGCAGGAGAGCGCCTGCGCCAATTCATAGCCCTAGACCACCATGCCGGCATGGGGTGGTTGGCCGAGACCATCGAACGCCGCGCCCACCCAACCGCGCTTTGGCCGCAAGCCCGCAGCGCGATAATGCTCGCGACCTCCTACGCACCACCTGAAAACCCGCTGCCGCTCCTCAATCAACGCGAAAGGGGAGTGGTCAGTGTCTATGCCGCGCGCAAGGACTATCATGATGTGGTCAAGGGCCGACTGAAAGAGCTGGCCGGCTGGCTGGCCGCCACCGCCGCAAGCGAAGTCAAAGTGTTTGTCGATACCGCCCCGCTCATGGAAAAGCCGCTGGCCGCCCGCGCCGGGTTGGGATGGCAGGGCAAACACACCAATCTTGTCTCACGCGAACACGGGTCCTGGCTGTTCCTGGGCGCAATCCTTACACAAGCCGAATTGCCGCCAGACGAACCAGAGCAAGACCATTGCGGCTCATGTACAGCGTGCCTGGACATTTGCCCCACTGCGGCGTTTCCGGCCCCATACCAGCTCGATGCGCGCCGCTGCATCTCCTATTTGACCATCGAGCACGACGGTCCGATCCCGGAAGTACATCGCGCAGCCATCGGCAACCGCATCTTCGGGTGCGACGATTGCCTGGCCGTTTGCCCCTGGAACAAGTTCGCCGCCGCAAGCCAGGACCAAAAACTCTCCCTGCGCGAGGATCTTCAAGCCCAAAACCTCGTGGACCTCGCGGCCCTGGATGAACCAGCGTTCCGGACCCGCTTCGCCGGAACCCCCGTTAAACGCACCGGTCGCAACCGCTTTGTCCGCAACGTCGCCATTGCTTTAGGCAACGCTGAAGGCAAAGAAACGCTCGCAGCCGCGCACACCCTTCTGGATGATCCCTCACCCCTAGTGCGCGGTGCCGCCATCTGGGCGTTGCGACGCAGGCTTGACGCGCCGGCATTTCAGCGGCTGAAAGACAGCCGCGCCGTCCACGAGCAAGATCCGCAGGCTGCGCGCGAATGGGGGGCGTGACGATGGCAACCGGGCGCGCAAAGGGCAGGGCCGGCAAGCCGCCAGAGGTGATCCTCACGCCGTACGGCCAAGAACGCAAACGCAAACGGGCAAAGTGGATTGTCCGCGAACTCGACTATGAGCTTGATAAACTCAAGGGGGCCAAACGCTTTGGCCTGGTTTGGCTGTCCCTGGCCACGCTTGTATTTGCCTTAGGGTTGGTGCCGGCGTTCATGGTTTGGCGCACGCCCGAGATTGGCCCCATAGGCACCCCAAACCTCGTTGCCGCCGCCTCCCGTGAACTGTCAGTCGCCTACCGGCCGCTCCCCATTGAGGGCATAGACCCAGACCTGCAACGCGCCCTTGTGGCAGCAAATGACCCAAACTTCTGCTTCGATGGCGCAGTCCTTCGCCGCCTCACCGCCGAAAATGCGTTCCTGTGGGCCGAACCGGATGGCGCAACCCCCTCGCCGGTGCGCGGCGTGATGGCGGATTATCTCGGAGCTTTGATAAATCTGTTCTGGGACAAGCCCAAAACCCTCACAATTTTTGCCAACACCGCAAACTGGGGCGGTGGTCTGATCGGCGTGGAAGCCGCAGCCCAAGCCCGGCTCGGCACCTCCGCAACAGACCTAGACAGCGTAAATGCCGCCTTGCCCTTGGTCATTGGCCGCGCCAACCCGGATTTGCTGCGTAACGCCGCCCAGTCGGTTACCTTGCGCCAATTGGTGGGCGGCATGGCCAATCAAATGGCGAAGCTGGAGGCAGACCAAGCCTTCCATTGCCTTGCACCAGCTGATCCAGTCACGCCGTCGGCCTCGCCCCCAAGCCGGGGCAGGGGGTCAACGAGCCGCCCTTGATGGCTGGCATCAAGGCCAAGAGGCTTCCCTTTACTGCGGAACCACCGCAACCCCTGTCCGGCGCGCCTCGCGGGTCTGCCCAAGCACCAGCAACGTCTCGATATCCGTTGGCGCCTGCAAAGCGGCCGCTTGGGCATCCGCCTCCGCCAAGTCGAACGCGTTTTGGTTCATCCGCGCCACCGCCCGTAGCCGCAATGCCAAAGGATCGTTTGGCCGCAGATCCAAACTGCGCGAAAGATCTTCCTCCGAAAGCCGCCAATCGCCCTGCATGGCAAACGCCCGTGCCCGGTCGATCAACAGATCTGCGCTCACCTCTGGATCGGACGCCATGATCTGAATGGCCCGAGAAAAAGTGGCCTGGGCCCGTAGGCCATCGCCCGCCATCAACCAAGCGTTGCCTGCCTGCGACAGGATTTCAGCGCGCATATTCGGCGGGCCAGCATCAGGCGGCGAGCCTAATGCCTCCAACCGCCGAGCGCCTTCGCCCACCCGGCCCATTTCAATCAGGGCCATCGCCGCACAACGCCACCCCGCGGGCCGGCGCGTCTCAGACGACCATTGCATGCCGTCCTCGTAGGCAGCCTCCGCCGCAGTTTCGATCCGGGCAACGCAGCTTGTCAGCCAAGCCTCGTCAGGATCGGTCGCCAAAGGCGCTTGCGAAAGCGCAAGCTGGACGAGCGCGGCGGCGATCAGCATGGTGCGACTCCCGTGACACAGCGAAGAGGACCGCCGCATGCCCGACACTCAGGGCGAATCCAAGGCCAGATCTCCGCATTTGCTGTGTTTTGGCTTCGGCTACGTGGCAAAAGCGCTCGCCCTAAGGCTTGGCCCCCAGGGCTGGTCGATCACCGGCACCAGCCGTGCAACCGCCGCACAATCCCTCGACGGTGCACAAATCTTGGTTTTTCCAACAGAGCAGCCAGACGAGGTAAAGGCAGCCCTCGCCAGCGCCACGGCCGTTCTCATGTCCATTCCCCCGGGGGAGGGCGCAGATCCAGCTTTTCTCGAGTTCAGCGAAATCGCGGGGTCTTCAAGCCCGGCTTGGGTGGGCTACCTCTCCACCACCGGTGTCTACGGGGATCGGCGCGGTCGTTGGGCCTTTGAAGACGACCCCGTCACGCCGGCCAGCCCAGAGGCCACCCGTCGCGCCGCTGCCGAAGCGCTATGGTCCAAGGGCCGAAGTCCCGCCCACATTTTCCGCTTGCCAGGCATCTATGGCCCCGGCCGCAGCCCGATCGACAAATTGCGCGCAGGCTCAGAGCGGCGCATCGACAAGCCCGGCCAAGTGTTTTCCCGCGCCCATGTGGACGATATCGCTGCTGCCTTGGAGGCCTCCATCGCGCGTCCAAATCCGGGCCGGATCTACAATGTGTGCGACGACGAACCAGCCCCCACCCACGAGGTGTCAGCCTTCGCAGCCCATCTCTTGGGCATTGAGGCCCCGCCGCTAGTACCCTTCGATCAAGCAGACCTGAGCCCCATGGGGCGGCGCTTCTATAGCGAGTGCAAGCGCGTATCGAACGCCCGGCTTAAGGCCGAGTTGGGGTGGCGGCCCAAATACCCGACCTATCGGGAGGGGTTAAAGTCCATCCTTCAGGCCGAAACGTCCGCCACCAGTTGACCAATCTCCCGGATCAAAAGGTCAAGGTCCTGCGGGCGCGAAAGCCGGTGGTCGCCATCCTTGATCAAGGTCAGTCGAACATCGGTGCCAGCAATTCGGTCCGCGGTTTCCAGCGCGTGCTGCCATGGCACATCGCGGTCTTCTTGCCCTTGAAGGATCCGCGCCGGCACTTTGATTGGGATCGCTTGATCCAACAGCGCGTGGCTAGCGCCGTCGACCAACAGGCGCTGAGTAATCACATAGCCGCCCGCGTCGTAGGCAGAAGGCCGAACCCAGCGCCCCGTCTCGTTAAGCTCACGCTTGGCGGCATCGGAGAGTTGGGGGGCCATCAGCCGGCTTGTGAAATCGGTTGCCGGTGCAATGAGCATCAGTCCCGCCACCCGTTCGGGGCGCGCAAGGGTGGCCAAAAGCGCAATCCACGCCCCCATGGACGATCCCACCAAAACCAGCGGCCCTTCGGTAACCGAGTCTAGAACGTGCAAAGTGTCTGCCCGCCACGCACTCAGTGTACCATCGCTGAACGCGCCGCTAGACTGGCCATGGCCAGAGTAATCGAAGCGCAAAAACCTCTGATTGGATGCATTGGCCCAAGAATCGACGGCCAGCGCTTTGGTTCCAGACATGTCAGAATGGAACCCGCACAACCAAACGACAGTCGGCACGCGTCCTGCACAGCGCGAATACGCAAGGCGTTCGCCGCCTGGCCGCTGCGTGAACTCCAGATCCGGTCGCATTTTCGCCTCCTGGGATGTGGATTTCAGGTCCGAACAGGGCGAGGCTGTCCCTGTTTATGAGTTTGGCGTCAAGCGGGGGCGTTTGTCGCGCATGAGGGCATAACGGTACGATGGCAATGTTCACGGTCCTCCAAGTGACGCCGGCTTTGAATGCCGGCGGCGTGGAACGTACCACGCTGGAGGTCGCCGAGGCGGTGGTGCTGGCTGGCGGTCGCGCCCTTGTCGCGAGCCGGGGCGGTCGCCTGGAGCCGGAGCTGAAAGAGGTTGGCGGCGAACTGATCCGCTTAAGCATGGACGTCAAAAGCCCGCTCGCCATTTGGGGCAATGCCGGCAATCTCGCCCAAATCATTCGCTCAAAAAAGGTCACCGTCGTGCACGCGCGCTCCCGCGCCCCTGCCTGGAGCGCCCTGTGGGCCGCGCGCCGCACAAAAACGCCGTTCGTCACCACATATCACGGCGTCTACAATGCCAAGTCGTCAGCCAAGACGCTTTACAACTCCGTCATGGCCCGCGGCGATGTGGTCATTGCGAACTCCGAGTTCACCCGTCGCCACATTCTTGAAACCCATCACACCAACCCCGATCGCGTCGTCACCATCCCGCGCGGCGTTGACCTGCAAGCGTTTGACCCCGCACTCGTGTCCAGCGAACGCAAACTGGCCCAGCGCCGCACCTGGGGCATCGAAGACAACGACACGCGCCCGATCATCTTGATGCCCACCAGAATGACCCGCTGGAAGGGCCACGAGGTCCTGATCGACGCCGCCGCCGCCGCCTTCAAGGACCGCCCACACGCCTTTTTGGTGCTCATGGCCGGCAGTCATGCTGGGCGCGATGCCTACCGCAACAGCCTGCAAGCTCGCATCGACGGCCACGGTCTGACAGCGGACGTGCGCGTGATCGACCATCAATCTGACATGCCCGCAGCTTTGGCGACGGCCGATATCGTCGTCACCCCGTCCATCGAGCCGGAGGCCTTTGGCCGTGTGGCCATCGAAGCCCAGGCCATGGCCAAGCCGGTGATCGCCTCGTCGCTCGGCGGTTTCTTGGAAACGATCAAGGATGGCGAAACCGGGCACTTGACACCCCCAGGCGACGCCTACGCCCTGGCACGGGCATTGCTCAATCTCACAGACGCCACCGCCGATCGCCGCGCCGCCATGGGCCTTGCCGGTCGCGCGTGGGTGAAGGGCAGATACTCCAAATTAGCACTCCAGAAGGCCACATTGCTGGTCTACCGACGTGTAGCGACGGAGCGTCGATAATGGCCATTTGGAACGTGGCGAAAAACGCCGAACCGGCCGCCCAGGCCAAGTCAGTGTTGGTGATCAAGCTGGGTGCCCTGGGCGATTTCATCCAGGCGCTGGCACCGGCGAGGCTGATCCGTCAGCGCCATTTGGGCGCGCGCATCACGCTGTTGACCACCGAAGTCTTCAAGGACTTTGCGGAAAAGTGCCCATACTTCGATGTGGTCGAGGCCGATGGCCGCCCGCGCGAAGCCGCAGCAACCGCCCAGCTCCTCGCGCGCATTCGAGCCGCAAAATACGATATGGTCTATGACCTCCAAACCTCCGGCCGCACCACAAACTACTTTCGCGCGCTGCAACCCAAGCCACCGCCCTGGTCCGGCGTCGCACCTGGCTGTGCCTTTCCCCACACCAACCCAGACCGCGAAACCATGCATTCGCTCGATCGTCTAGCCGACCAGCTCGTGCAAGCGGGCTTCTCGGCGCGCGAAGTGTATCGCAGCGGCGAAGCACCCCTCCCGGATCTCAGCTGGGTCCGCCCAGCGCTCCGCGATCCGCCACGCCTGCAGCCGGGTTATTTCGGCCTGCGCGGGCCGTATGTTTTGATCATTCCCGGTGCCTCGCCGCATCGGCCGGAGAAGCGCTGGCCCGCCAAACACTACGCCGACCTGGCAATCGCCATCGCCGAACGCGGCGTGACCCCAGTTGTCATCGGACATTTGGCCGAGAGGGAAGTGGGGCAAGCTGTGGCCGAAGCAGAGCCGCGGGCCAAAAACCTCGTGACCCGGACAGACTTTTTCCAAGTGGCAGCCTTGGCCGAGCGTGCGGCCTTCGCCGTAGGCAACGACACCGGCCCGATGCATATCGCAGCGGCCTCAGGCACAAAGTGTTTGGTGCTGTTTTCGTCCAATTCAGACCCCGCGCGCGTCGCCCCGCGCTCGCCTCAAGGGGTGGCCACGATCAGCGCCAGCCACTTGGCAGATCTGCCAGTGATCGAAGTCGAACGGGCGATGCGCAATCTTGGTGCGTTTGGTTGGTCGGTTCCCGCTTGATCACAAGGCCCTACGCGGCGATATAGGAGATGTGCGCGTCTTGTCGGCTCAGTGAGTCCGGCGGCGCGTGCTTTCATCAATCACCACAGGGGGTGAACTATCGCTCGTCGTCCTTATGCCGCGCCGCCGCCGTCCAAAGATGGCCCGCGCGTGAACGATGAAATCCGCGGCGTTCCGCGGGTTCTGCTCATCGACGAAAACGGAGAAAAACAAGGCGAAATGCCAATCGGCGCTGCCCTCGAGGCCGCGGTTGAAGTTGGCTTGGACCTTGTAGAGGTTGCGCCCGCCGCAGAGCCGCCCGTTTGCAAGATCATGGATTTCGGCAAGTACCGTTTCCAAGAGCAGAAGAAGAAAGCCGAAGCACGCAAGAACGCCAAGGCCATCGAAATCAAAGAGATCAAGGTTCGTCCCAATATTGACGACCATGACTACCAAGTCAAAATGCGATCAATTCACCGGTTCTTTGAAGAAGGCGACAAGGTGAAGGTCACGTTGCGATTCCGCGGCCGGGAGCTGGCCCATACGCACTTGGGCATGGAGCTCTTGGAACGCATGCGCGAAGAACTCGATGGCATCGCCAAAGTGGAGCAAGAGCCCCGCTTTGAGGGCCGTCAGGTCGTCATGGTTATGGCACCGCGCAGTTAACCGCGCCGCGTGCGGCCTGGTTTCAAACCGAACGGCGAAACTGTTGCACCTGCAGGGCCATGGTCATGATCAGCATGGCCGTGGAAAAAATCAGCCCGCTCAGGTTCAACCAGCGCACCCAGCCTGGGTGCTCGGCCTGCAGGCGCGCAACTGCGTCTTGAACATGGGGCTTTGCTGCCTGCGCGGCTTCCTGCGCCTGCGTGCCGACTTCATCCAAATCCGGCAGGCCCAAAGGCAGCCCCAGCTGTGCCGCCGAGATACTGCCAAACGGCGGCAACCGGTCCGGCGCATGCAAGACGCTAGACGCAAACGCGATCACGCAGAGCGCTGAAACCGCCAGCGCCGGCCAAGACGCCACAATCGCACTGACCAGCGTGCGAGCCCGCCCTGCATAATCGGCGACAATAGCCTTGGGGTCTGTAATGGCCATCTGACCCTCCTGACGACCTCGGCAAACTAGCGGTTACTGCGCAGAGGTCAACGCGAGTCATCGGCGCGTCTTGGCAGCAATGAGCCGGCCGCTATCGGCCAGCAGCGCCCAACCGGCCAAATCGAACGCACGCAGGAGGCTTTGGCGTCACGCCGGATGATCAGTGTGCTTACGGTAACGCTTGTACAGGCAACCTGACAAAGAAAAGCGCCCCAGCCGTCTCCGACCGGGGCGCAAATCTGCCCGAAATTTAATTTCAGCGATCGGTTAGTCGACAACCTTCAAGTTGACAGCTTTTGGGCCTTTGCCCTTGGGGTCTGGCAGCGTCTGGAAGTTTATTTTTTGACCTTCAGCTAGGGCGGCGAGCCCTGCGCGCTCAACCGCACTCACGTGCACGAACACGTCTGCACCGCCACCATCTGGCGTGATAAAGCCAAACCCGCGCGCCGCGTTGAAGAACTTCACGGTGCCGTTCTGTGGGTCACCAAGCGGAGCTCTGGGCGGACGATCGCCGCCACTGAAGCCGCCGCCGCCTCCTCCTTCACCGCGTGGGCGGAACGGGCGATCGCCGCCACCACCGCCGCCACCACCGTAGCCGCCGCCGCCGCCGCCGCGATAGCCACCGCCACCGCCGCCTTCACGGCTTCCGCCGCCGCCGTAGCCGCCACCACCGCCGCCGCGATATCCGCCGCCGCCGCCGCCGTCACGGTTGCCACCGCCGCCGCCATAGCCGCCGCCGCCACCGCCGCGATAACCACCGCCGCCGCCGCCGCCATATCCGCCGCCGCCACCGCCGCCTCGATCCCCGCCGCCGCCGCCGCCATCACGACCGCCACCGCCGCCGCCGTAACCACCGCCGCCACCGCCATAGCCGCCACCGCCGCCCTCACGAGGACCGCGATCAAACCGCTGCGATGGGGGTGGGGGGAAATCCGGGGGGGCCATTTCATCCGGGCCGCCCTCTCGGGGGCGACGCGGGTTCTTGTTCTTCTTTTTGCCGTCGCGGTCGTCGTCGTCGAAGTCGTCGTCGAAGCTCATTCTACCTAGTCCCAAACACCAAAACGCGCGCGCACGACCGTGCGCCCGCACCGAAACGCGATCCTCAGCACATGTGGGGGGTAAACCTTGAGCCGCACGCTGCGGAATGTCGCACCTGACCGACCCAACGTCGGATCTACTTCAAGTACCTATGATGCAAAAAGCCGCACCTCGCAAGGCGTATTCGCGGGTCTCACGCAGGATTTGCGGCCTGCCGGCGCTCGCGGGCCGCCACCAACGCCGCAACGACCGCCGCGCCGAGCAGTTTTGAGGCAATCCCGGTGATAACTGTGCCCCAGGCGAAGATGCCAGGAACCACGAACGAGGCCAAAAAAGTAAACGTCACTTGATCGAGCGGGGCCGATGCAACGCTCGAAATCATGATCCGCTGCGAAAGCGGTCGCTTGGAAAACGTATAGACCGCCCAATCCACCAATTCACTGATGACGAAGGCAGCCCCCGACGCTAGCACCACCACCACCCAGGAGGTCATGGTGGAAAACACCAATCCCACCAGCATGGCCAGCAAGACCTTGTTGCCCACCTCCCTCTGCGCGAAGTCCCGGACCACCAAGACCAATCCCGTCACAATTGCCAGGGGCTGGAACTGGCCACCGCCCAAGGCGTCTGGAATGGCCCACGTTGGCACCGCTGCAAACGACCAGTTGATCAGCGGCATCAAGCACACATAAAGCGCGACCGCAGGCTTGCGCCACAAGACAAGGCCAAGCGCCGTCACCCCAATCACCGGCAGATAGAAAAGCGGCTGACTAACAAAAGCGTGCAGCGCGGTCAGGTGAGTAACAATGTCCATGGCAAGGAACCTTAGGTCAGCCAGGCACCTTGTCCAGCGATCACAGCATGCCCAAGCTCACCACCCGATACCCAGCCCCAAGACTGATCGCCAAAATCGGGCAAAGCGCCGCCCCAAGCTCCTCGAGCGCGTCACGCAATCCAAACGGCGGGCGAACGAACGCCATACTTGACCCCAACATCGGCCCGACCGGCGTTGGGGTGTCGATCCACAGATCCAGCCGCAGCAAGCCCGGCGCGCCTTGCGCCATGGCCTCCGCGTCCGCACGGTCTAGTGCCGCCGCATCCTTCAAAGGCCGCCACCAGGCGATCACCCCCTGCGGGAAGCGCAAATGCGCCGCGCCAACAGCCTTTGCCGCGCGCCCCAGCTCGCCAAGCTGTTCATAAGGCGGGTCGATCAGGACCAAGCCGCGACGCTCCGGCAGCGGCAAAAGCGCCGTCAGCGCCCGCCAGCCGTCCCGCGCATGGATCTGCATGCGGGGGTCGCGGCCATAAAGGGCCTTGAGGGTCGCGGCATCCTGCGGGTGCAATTCACAGCCAATGTACCGGTCCTGCGCGCGCAGCAGGGCCCGCGCCACTTCAGGCGATCCTGGATATTTCTGCAAATTGTCGCCCAGATTGGCCGCGCGCACGAGCGCCAAGAGGGGCGCAAGGGCAGGGGCGTCGCTTTCCCATAACCGCCCAATCCCACTTTGCCATTCAGGGCTGCGGCTGGCTTCGTTTGCTTCAAGGTCATAGATCCCGACGCCTGCATGGGTCTCAAGCACCCCGAAAGCGGCGGGTTTTCGTTTCAAGGCCTCAAGCACGCAGATCAGCGTCGCATGCTTCATGACATCGGCGTGATTGCCAGCATGATAGATATGGCGATAGTTCATCAGGGCTCGCGCAAAGAAGGGGAAAGCTATGGCTCAGGTCATCGGACTAGGCGTGTTCTACACCGCCCAAGACCCCGCCGCCGTCAAGGCATGGTATCTAACTGTTCTAGGCCTTGAAATGGAGGATTGGGGCGGAACGGCCCTCCTGCCAGAACCTTTCGCAGCCAAACCGGGTGCCGCATCTGTCTTGAGCGTCTTCAAGACCGACACAACCTATATCGCGCCCTCAACCAAACCCTTCATGCTCAATCTGGTTGTCGATGATCTCGATGGCATGTTGCAGCGCGCCGCCGCAGCGGGCGTCACGCCAACCTGGATCAGCGAAGCCGATCCAAGCGGGCGCTTTGCCCACCTGCTGGACCCTGAAGGCGTCAAAATCGAACTCTGGGAGCCGGCTGCGCCTTAAAACCAGCCCGCGTCCCGCAGCGCCTTCACGTTGGCCCGGCTAACCGGTGCCTCAATGCCGCCTATGAGCAGCAGGCTCACTTTGCCGTCTGCCCGCGTAACACTTTGCACCGCGTCCTTGGCAACCCACCAGGACCGGTGCGTCTGCGCGCCTTCCAGGCCCTCAAGCTCCAAAATCGCATCAGACAGCCGCATCAAGATCAAGTCTTCGCCCTTGGAGGTATAGAGCCGCAGATAATGGTCCTCCGCCTTCACGGCAAAGAGCGTCCCGCCCATGACCTTAGCCGGCAGTCGCTCCAAAAACCGGGCCCGCGGGGCAGGGGACTGTCCTCCTGGCACAGGCGCGTGCGTCATGACACCCCGCCGATCCAAAAGGATACCAAGGCCCACCATCGCAAGCGTAACGGTCAAGGTCGGCCCATAAAACGCGGGCAACAACCCAGGGTCCATCGGCCAGCCATTGAACCACCGCGTGTAAGCCCACACGACAAGGGTAATCGGCAACGCCACCAAACAAGAGGTCACAAGCCATAGCCCGATCGGCCAGCGCTGCAATAAAGCAAGCCGATCCGCCACTGGATGCCAGATCACCGCGATCGGCGTCGTCAGCAGCATCAGCGGCGTCCAATAGGCAAAGCGCCGCCAAAGCGGCCACTGAATCGTCTCCATCGCTCCCGTCAGCGCCAGGAACGCACTGACCCCAACCCCCACCGCCATGATCCGCCAAAACCCGGACCACCAGGGCGGGCTAACGAACGGCGCATCGCGAAGAGAACCCTCCTGCATCCTACGCTTCGCCAACGGTCAGCGCCTGCAATTGGCGAAGAATCCAAAGCGGCACAAGGAGTTTGCGATGCAAAGGCGCGGTCGCCACGGGCATGTCCTTTTCACCGGCCGCGGCAGTCCCGCCGGCCATATTGGAGGACCCAACGATGAACAAGACAGCCCTCGCCGCGTCAACCCTGCTGGCGGCTGCGCTGCTCTCCGCCCCAGCCGTTGCCCAAGCACCCACGACCACATTGACCCTGCAGGTCGAACAGGTTCGCGCAGGTCGCGGCCCGGTGATGGTCGCACTTTTCGACAGCGAGCAAAGCTGGCGCGGCCGTGAAAGCGGTGCCCTTCGCACGGCCCGCGTTGACGCAACCGCCACCAGCATGCGTGTATCCTTCGCCAACCTGCCGCCGGGAACCTACGCCATCCGCCTGTTTCAAGACATCGACGCCAATGGCGACCTCAACACCGGCTTCTTGGGCATTCCATCCGAACCCTACGCCTTCTCCAACAACGCCCCGATCCGCTTCGGCCCGCCCGGCTGGGCCGCCGTGCGCATCGCCGTGCCCGCCGCGGGCACCACCCATACAGTAGCGCTGACGCGCTGAACCAAGGCCACTCCCCATGGCATTGAACATCTCTGGTCGGACCGCTGCTTCCCTCGCCCTTATCGGCACACTTGCTGTGCTGGCCGTCACGCTAGGACCCAGCCTGCCGCGCATCGCCGCTTACCTCAGCCAGCATGACATCCGCTTCAAAGGCTTCGACGTGGAGCTGTGGGGCACGGTGTCGCCCGTGATCCAAGCCCATGTGATGGCCGCGGTAGCTGCGTTCGGGCTGGGACTCATACTGTTCCTCAACCGCAAGGGGTCGCGCTTTCATAAGCTGATGGGCTGGACCTGGGTCGGCTTGATGGCGACCACCGCTGGCTCCAGCCTCTTCATCATTGGCCTAAACGGCGACCATTATAGCCTAATCCACGGACTCACCGCTTTCACCCTCCTGATGCTCCCGATTGGCGTGATGGCGGCGCGCCGCCACGACGTCGTCCGCCATCGCCGCACCATGACGGGATTATTTCTTGGCGCGTTGATCGTTGCCGGTGCCTTCACCTTTCTACCGGGCCGGCTGATGTGGAGCCTGTTTTTCGGCACGTGACGAAGACTTCGGGTTTGCCCAGAGCAGATCTAGGCGCATATACCTCCCGTAGAAAACCGACAGGTCTGCTTGTTTTGAGCCGGCCTTACCATCACGGAGCAATCGCCGATGAGCACCCAAAACCGCGCTTGGACACTGAAGGAACGGCCTGCGGGCCTGGTCGGACCCGAACATTTCAACTGGGTGTCGGGCAACATCCCTGAGCCAGGCGACGGGCAATTGCTGGTCAAGTCCTTGATGTTCTCCTGCGACCCCACCCAGCGCGGCTGGCTGCACGCCGAAGGCGGCTACATTGCCCCGGTGGCGATCGGCGAAGCAATGCGCGCCGGCGGGATCGGCCAAGTCGTCAAGTCTAACGCGCCAGGGTTTGAGCCGGGCGATGTGGTTCAAGGCACGCTGGCTTGGAGCGATTACTTGGTGGTCAACCCGAAAGAGGGCATGACCCCGGTATCAAAGGTTTCCAAGGATTACCCGCTCACTTGGAACTTCTCCGTCTTCGGCCTAACCACGCTAACGGCCTATTTCGGCCTTCTGCACACCGGCGAAATGAAAGCCGGCGATGTGGTTTTGGTCTCGGGCGCGGCGGGAGCTACGGGCTCGGTCGTGGGCCAGATCGCCAAGATCAAAGGCGCTTCCAAGGTGGTCGGCATCGCCGGCGGCAAAGACAAGTGCGACTGGCTGGTAAAGGAAGGCGGCTTTGACGCAGCGATTGATTACAAGTCAGACGATATCGCAGCAAAAATCAAAGAACACTGCCCGCAAGGCGTTGACGTGTTCTTCGACAATGTCGGCGGCGAAAGCCTCGACGCAGCGCTTCTGAACTTGAAGCCAGGCTCACGCGTCGTGATCTGCGGCGGCATCTCCACCGGCTATTCCAGCTGGTCTGCGCCCTCCGGCCCCAAGAACTACATGAACTTGATCCTTCACGGCGCAACCATGAAGGGCTTCTTGGTGCTGCACTATATGAAGGACTTCCCCAAAGCGATGGCGGAAGTCGGCCAATGGGTCAAAGAGGGCAAGCTTCACGTCAAAGAAACGGTCGTTGAAGGCTTGGAAAATGCCCCAAGCGCCCTGCAAGGCCTCTTCACCGGCAAGAACCTCGGCAAAATGATCATCAAGGTCGCCGATCCAGCCTAAGCCGAAACCGGCAAAAGCGCGGTCAACACGGGGCTTCAATTCCCACCCGGGGTTTGAAGTCTCCGTGTTGACCACCGCTCCGTCGTCATTTCACCGGGCCAAAATGCACCCCCGGAGGAGGGGTCATATGCTCCGGCACAAAGAAGTCCGGAGCCAGCGACTGGGTTGGATCAACCCGATACTGATCGAAGTCCCGCACGCCTTCTTCGTACAACAGCGTGTCATCGATGAAGAAGTTGCCAGAACACTCCCGCGACGGCCGATTGAAAATGGCGTAAGCGGCGTCCGCCATAATGTCGGTGGAGCGGCAAAGCTTCAGGCTTTCCGATCCCCCAAGCGCAAACTCCATCGCCGCCGTCGCCACCGCCGTTCGCGGCCATAGGGCATTAAACGCGATCCCATCGCTTTTGAATTCCTCCGCCATGCCCAGCACGCACATGCTCATCCCGAACTTGGCCATGGTGTAGGCCACGTGCCCGCCAAACCACTGCGGCTTCATATCCAGCGGCGGCGACAGCATCAAAACGTGCGGATTTGTCGCCCGCTTCAAGTGCGGAATGCAGGCCTTGGACGTGAGGAACGTGCCCCGCAGATTGATCTGGTGCATCAGATCATAGCGCTTCATGTCCGTGCTGAGGGTGCCCGTCAGGTTGATCGCACTGGCGTTATTGATGCAAATGTCTATGCCACCAAAGGCTTCGACGGTCTTTTCGACCGCCTCATAAACGCTGGCCTCTTCGCGGACATCCACCACCAGGGGGAGGGCCTTGCCGCCCGCTTTCTCAATCGCGTCTGCTGCCGAATAGATCGTCCCCGGCAGATGCTTGTGCGGCGACGTGGTCTTCGCCGCGACCGCGACGTTGGCCCCATCCCGGGCCGCCCGAAGCGCGATCGCCAAGCCGATACCGCGGCTTGCACCGGTTATGAAAAGGGTTTTGCCCGCAAGGCTCATGGGTCTCGCTCCCGTTCTACTCGATTGTTGCCAACGATGTAGATCGCGCGGGCACGAATGCCTATGCCTAATCCGCCTGGGCAGGCACTGGCGCGGGACGAACCGCAGCAACTGCCTGGGCCATCCCACGCAACCGTCCGCCGATGCTCAGTTCCGCCGAGACGATGTTATCAACGCGCCGGCGGGTGCGCGCAAACAAATCAGACACCCCGCGAATGTTTGCGTCTTCAGTGGCGGTCCAAAGACGCTGCGGCAGGCTGCGCAAGGCACCTTTCACCGATTGCGCCCGCACCAATCCCCGAACAAGCGCCAACCCATGGGTAACGTAGTTCTTCTTATAGTAGTCGGCGCCCATGCCAAGTTCGATCACATCCAATCCGCGACCCGGTCCATCCTTGATAAGGGCGGTGAGCAACAAATGTCCGGGAGAGAAATGCCCATAAGCCGGATCGTAAGCCGCGATCCATGAGTGCAAATGCCCGCCGTCCACCAGCCCAAACTCCATGGCAACCGGGGTTTCGCCAAATCGCAGCGTAGACAGCACCCCGCGGAAAGCACCATCCCGCTCTGCAAACAGCTGGTCGATCACAGTGCGCACCCAAACGGGCTTGAAAACATCAAACAAGCCCGTCCGCAGAAACTGGGTGTGCTTCCAGGCCATCAACAGCGCCATCGTATCGGAATGCACTTCACCCCATCGGGTTTCCACCGCACCATAGGCTTCGATGGCGCGCCGTTCCCGACGCCGCAATGACTTGAAATGGCTACCCGTTTTGCCGCGCAACGGGTCCAGCGATGCATCATTGCCTTGCTGCAGGGCAATCATGCCGCTCTCAGCAGATCCTTGCGCATAGCCCTGTAGGCCAGCCACGCTTGCCGGTGCCGCGGTAAACGCCGCACCCCAAAGCCCTGACGCCCGCAACACGTGCCCAAGGGGAGGGGCCCCTTGTCCCAGGATCGGCCCGTTCTGGTCGCTAAACGGCTGCCCTATGGGGCGTCCGAATCCGTCCGGTCGGTGATGCAGTGGCCAAAACCCGACAATCGCACCGTCCGCTTCAATCACCAAAACCCTGGCATCGGGCCGGCTCTGACCAACGATTTGGGTGAAGCGGGGGTGAAAATACGGGCTGGAATAGCAGCCAGCCTCCGCCCGTAACGCGTGCCACGCGCGGGTTTCGCTGTCGCCCAGCTCTTTTGGATCGATTGCCTGGACCCGCATCTGCCCCGTAGTCTAGCTGCCATCGCTTGGCAGCCAAGCGGTGTTTACAAAAACGGCCCATACCACAAGAGGGATTGATAGCCGGTTGCGAAAGCTGAATCGCACGCTTGAGCAAATCGCCCCGCAGCGACTAATCTCCTCGCCACAAAAAGACGCCAAGTGCTGTGCATCTTGGCGCAACGTTCACAAGAATAGCCTGGAGGACAAGCCCGTGGCAAAGTTGAAGACCATCCTCGCCCGCACTGCTTTCGCAGCAGCTGCGTTTGCCGCCCTGGGGCTCGCATCGGCATCTGCAGAAACCCCTTACGCGTCCCCCGATGGCCGCATCACGCTAACCATGCCCGATGGTTGGGTCGCTGATGTGATGTCGGACCCCGGCGCTGCGGTCTTCCATATTGCGATCGGAACAGCCGCCCAGGAATGCCGCGTTGTCCTGCCCAACAATCCAGTGACGGCCACGGTCAGCACCGGCACCATCAAGCGCACGTTCTCAAACCAATTTACCGCTGATCAATGGAACCAGGTGATTTCTGGTTATCCCTTTGTGCGCGGAGGCACGTTGGTCACCACCGGCGTTGATGAATCAGGCTTCTGGCCTCGCCAAACCGCAGAAATTTTGCACGAAGGCCGCACGGTTTACGGCAGCATCCAAGGCCGCCAAGGATACGACATTTATGCGTTCTGCACATCCTTCGACGGGCCGGATGTGCCAGCGATCTACAGCGCAGTGTTGCGGTCTATGGGTTCCGCCGGCGATGCGGCGGCGCAAACTGCCTATGAAGCCGAAGCTGCAACCCGAGCAGCAGCCGCGCCCGCTGCACCGCCTGCTGCACCGCCACCGGAGCAACCCAGAGGCCGTCGCCAAAACTAACGCTGTTTTGCATCGCGTTTACGCACGATTCACGAGGAAGGGGCGATGACAGGGGCGTGAAAGCCTCTGGAGATCGCTGATGGTCGACGCCCACCCCCAAACCATGAACGCGTCTCAAGCGATCGTGGCGCGTCAAATCGGCGGTGCGCTGGCCATTGCCCTCGCAACCATTGTGATCGGCCAGGCCTTTGCGCCGGGCTCGCTGTTGGTGGTGGCAGCGATGGTCGCTTTGGCGGCATTGAACGGTAAGCTGGTCGCGCCGCGCCTGGACCGATCGGCGATCTGCGGCCTCTCGCTGCTGGTGTTGGGCGTGCTTTGGCAGGGCATTCCCGGCGCGATGGGAGCCGCGTTCACCTGGCTGATGGTCGATAGCATCCGCAGTGTCTTTGCCCAGTCCGTGCGAGTTGGCCAAATGGAGCCAGGCGGCTACGGCCGCAACCTGCTGCGGCTGCACCTGATTTTGTTGCCTGTGTTCGCGTTCTCGCTGGTAGCAGCTGCAGCGCCTCACGTTTTGCTGGGCCTGCCGCTTGATCTGCCGCACCCGCCGGTGGTTGCGGTCATTGCACTTGGCCTGATGACGATCCTCGCCTGCGCCGAAGTTTTGTTGCGCGGCTTAACCCGGTGGCGCTTGGGCGAGCCGCGCTGGCTAGCCGCGGCGCACGATATGTCTTGGCTGGTTCTGATTTTGGTGGCGTTCATTCTGGCCAGCGACATTTCCGCAGGCGTGATGGGCTTGATCGCCTTCCGGCTCGCGTTCCTGGCAGACCTCCGCCTCCCGGCCCCGCGCGAAGTGCGCGAAGCCATAGAAGGCCTCAAGCCCCAACCGACGCTTCAGCCAAGCTTTACGGCAGTGCCGTAAGCAAGCACTTCCGTTGCCTGGCCTTGCCCAGCATCGGTCGTGTCGAACCGCAGTCCGATCACTGCATCCGCATTCAGGCTCCGCGCGTGCTCAATCATGCGATCAAGGGCCTGTTCGCGGCTTTCAGCCAAAAGCTTGGTGTATTCGTGGATTTCACCGCCCACGATCATACGGAAACCAGCAACGATATCGCGTCCGATGAATCGCGACCGCACCACGTTCCCCCGGGCAAGCCCAAGGTTTTGCGTGATCTGCCGGCCTGGCACGTCAAAGGTTGTTGAAAGGATCATCGGTTTCAGCGCTCCACGTCACGATAAGGGTCTTTGTGGTGCGCGCCGGTTTGATCCGCAATCACCTGGATGGCAAGCCACACGCTGCCCACAACGGCAAACAAGAACCCCAATACCGCCGCCAACGGCAACAGGATCAATCCCGCCGTACCGCCCGCCGCCGCCGCCAAATCCCCTTCGCCAGCCAAGGCCAGGGTTAAAACCCCACCAACGCCCAGCAGCCAAGCCACGCCCATCATCGCAAGCCCGATGAAAAGGCACATCAACGCCGCGTTGGACCGACGTTCCGGATTGGGGGCTTCCTTAGGCTGCGACATAAACCGTCATTCCCGTTTCATCGGTCGTTCGTTTGGCCCGACCGCGCGACACCAAGCAATTGAGATGGGCAATGCTCTCGCCCGTTGCCATCCCAATCACGTCCGGCCCGATTGGACGTGCAAACAAAGCACCAAATATGTCCACAGCCCGCCGAGGGGCCTGTTTCAGGCGAGACTCGATCCGCGCCAATGCCCGCTCATGTCCATCGATCAGGTCCTGGAGCCGGTCGTGCAAACCCGTGAAGGGCTCGTTATGGGCCGGCAGGGTCAATAGATCTGCGGGCAACGCGGCCTTCAGCTTGGAACAGGAGTCCAACCAATCGGAAAGCGGATCAGCCTCTGGCTCGGTTGGAAACACCGACACATTCGACGTGATCCGCGGCAGTACCTGATCGCCAGAAATCAGCAGCTTGAGGTCCTCTTGCCACAGGCAAGCATGCTCCGGGCTGTGCCCGTTGCCACAGATCACCTGCCACGGCCGCCCGCCAATCGACAGCACATCCCCATCCCGCATTCGCACGTAACTGTCTGGCAACCGCGACACCATTTTGCCGAACCCGCCAAAGCGCACTCGGTAACTGTCCAGCGCGTCTTCATCCCACCCTGCGGCGCGATAAAAGCGCTCACCGTCTGCGGGCGCTTCCCGTCCGGTATCCGCCACCAGCATACGACAGGTGACGTATTCCAGCCGCGAAATCCACAAGCGACAGTCAAACTTGCGCGTGATCCATCCCGCAAGGCCGATATGGTCTGGGTGCATATGGGTGATAATCACCCGCGTGATCGGCGCGCCCCCAAGGGACTCCTCGAAAATCTTGCGCCAATGCTCGCGCGTCACTTCGCTGCCAAGGCCGGTATCTACCAAAGCCCAGCCATCGCCATCGGCGATCAGCCATAGATTGATCCATTGCAGGGCGAAGGGCAGGGGCATGCGCACCCATTTGACGCCAGGCGCCACATCGAGGGTCGCACCCGCTTCCGGCGCGCCCGCAAATGGATAGCCAAGTCGCGCCTTGCTGTGCCGCGCTTCAGCCTTTGCGGAATCCTCTGTGCCATCCATCGCCGACATAGGCACCTCCAAACGCCAAGACGCATCGATCATGATCAAAGATCACCAATCAAGCGCCAATCCATGACCACCCTGTGTGCGCGCAAAATCGGGTTTTTGCCAGCGATGGCGTCAGGCCGAAGCGCAGGTCAAGCAACTTTGATAAAGTCTGGCGCTCGGCGTTCAAAAAAGGCGCTGAAGGCCTCCTTGGCCTCGCCCGACAACAGCTGCTGGTTAAACACCTGGCCCTCGCGGTCCATCAAAGCAGCGATCGCTTGCGCATCGCGCATCAGCAGCTTGGTCTGTTTCAAAGCCCCCGCCGGCAACCGCACCAAACGTTGGGCAGCCTCGCGCGCCGCAGCCTCGACCTGATCGCGCGGCAAAGACCGCGTCACCAGCCCGAACGCTTCGGCCTCTTTCCCGGTAAGCGCTTCTCCCAAGGCAAACATGGCATACGCGCGCTTGGCCCCGATGGCCTGCGGCAGAAGCAGGCTGGAGGCCGCCTCCGGCACCAGAGCAAGGCTCACAAACGGCGTCGAAATCTTGGCCTCATCAGCACAGTAAACCAGGTCACAGTGCAAAAGCATGGTGGCACCGATCCCCACTGCAACACCCGTCACCGCCGCCACCAGCGGTTTTTCGGCATAAGCCAGCGCCTTCAACACACGCCCAACCTGCATATCGGCCTGCGCCAAGGCACCGGTTGCGACCTGCGCGAAATCCATGATGTCGTTGCCGGAGGTAAACGCGTCGCCCGCCGCCGTGAAAAGGATCGCGCGAACACCGGGGTCGTGCGCTGCCGCCTCCATGGCATCCGCCCACGCCCCATACATCGCATTGGTCAGGGCGTTTTTCTTTTCCGGGCGATTGAAGTGTATGTTCAGCACGCCGTCGGATGTTGTGCATAAAATAGGGTCGGTCATCAGGCGCTCCACCGCTTGGAAGGCAGGGAAAATGCCGCGCTTGCCGTAGCGGCGGTCAAGTCCGGCCTTGCGGTTAGCGTTTCGCACGCCAAATTGTTCCAAACAGGCAAAAGGACGCCCATCGCTGATGCGCCCAAACCGCAAGACGTTAATCCTGATCATCGACGATGACGACGATCTCCGCGAAGAACTGGCCCTTCAATTGGAGGCGCAGGGCGATTTGGCTGTGCTCCAGGCGCGAACCGGTAACGAAGGGGTTGCAGCAGCGCTGCACCAAAATCCGTCGCTAATCCTTCTGGATATCAACCTGCCGGATGTGAGCGGGCGCGTTGTCTGCGCCGAGTTGCGCAAACGCGCGATCGCAACGCCAATCATTATGCTCACCAGTCTATCGGCCCCGGAAGACGTGGTGGAATGCCTGGAGGCAGGTGCCAGCGACTTTGTCTCAAAGCCGTTTAATCTCAATGTGTTGATCGCCAGGATCCGCACCCAAGTCCGCAGCCACCAGGCCAGTGAAGACGCAGTCTTCCGCATCGGGCCTTACGAATTCCGCCCGGCCTCAAAGCTCTTGGCCGATACCGACGGAAAACGCCTGCGCCTCACGGAAAAGGAAACGATGATCCTAAAATACCTGTTCCGATCCGGCGAAAAGGCGGTGAGCAGGGAAGAACTGCTGCGGGAAGTCTGGGGCTACCGCGCGACCGTCAGCACCCACACCCTCGAAACGCACATCTACCGCTTGCGCCAGAAAATCGAGCCAGACGTGGCCAACCCACGCTTGCTGCTCACCGAAACCGGCGGCTACCGATTGCAGCCCTAAACGCCCCCAAAAGCCAAGTTCGATCCCGGAAAATGGGGGAGGGCCAAGCCCCCCTCAAAGCTCGAGCTCGGCCATCACCGGCACATGATCGCTGGGGCGGCTCCAGTCGCGGGTTTCGGTCCACACGCTGATCTTTTTCAAGGCCGGCGCGATATCCGGGCTTGACCAGATATGGTCCAAACGCCGCCCGCGATTGCTGACCTTCCAGTCCGCGTTACGGTAGCTCCACCACGTAAACAGCTTTTCGGGCTCCGGCCGTGCCGCGCGCATCAGGTCCACAAACGCGCCGGCCTCCCGCGCCTTGTTCAAACCAGAAGTCTCCACCGGCGTATGGCTCACCACATCCAGAAGCTGCTTATGGTTCCAAACGTCATGCTCCCCCGGTGCGATGTTGAGATCGCCGGTTAGCAATGTCGTGCCCGGCCGCGTTTTGCACCAGCCGTTCATGCGGTCGAGGAACGCGAGCTTGTGGGCAAACTTGGCGTTGGTGTTCACGTCCGGATCTTCACCGCCAGCGGGGATATACAAAGACAGCACATTAATCCCCGCCACCTTCACCACCGCTACCCGGGCTTCGCCAAACGGGCAAAGGCCAGGCGAGGGCAGGGACTCAATCGGCTTGCGCGACGCAATCGCCACCCCGTGAGCGCCCTTTTGCCCGACCACGTGCACATACTTGAGGCCCATGTCCTTGAAGGCGGCGTAGGGGAACTCCGCTTCCAGGCACTTGATTTCTTGCAAGCACAAGACGTCGGGCTTGGCCATGGCCGCATAACGAGAGACTTGGTCAATCCGCAGACGAACCGAGTTGATGTTCCAGGTGGCGATACGCATTGCGCGGTGTTGCGCCATTTCCGCCGCGGCGTACAGCGGTTGGCGACATCCTGTTGTGAAAATTCACATGAAAGAAAGCGCCCGCCAAAAAGAAAGCGCCCGCCAAAAAGAAAGCGCCCGACCGTGGGGTACGGTCGAGCGCTCCTTCATGCGCCATCATCAGCGCACGCGCCGGGAGGGGATGTTTCCGGCGGAGGCCGCCACGCTGGATCGGTCAGCGGGGGGACGACGCTGATCCAGGGGGATGAAGTGGCGGCCTTGCAAGTGACATATACGACACAGAGCTGGAAAAAACAATACCTGTTTGGAGAATTTCCTTGCCTGATGTGCTCACGAAACAGTGAGCCTCACCAACAGGTGCCGGCTTTATCGACGGCGATTTGTCGGATCCTGCAGATCGTCGGCGATAAACAGGCGTGGATTCAGGCGCGCAACCGTGGTCATGGTGTCCAAACGAACGGTGGTGGTCGCCCCCGTCGCGTCCACCGCGGCCCAAGATTGCAAAGCCATATTCGGGCCTTGCAGAGTCAATGTCAGCTCGCCGTCGATCTCGCCGTCCCGATCCCGCGCGGTGATCTGCAACAGGTCTCCGGCCCGGGCCACCCGCGTAATCCGGAAATCCGCGTCCAGGTTCGGGTTGTTCTTGAGCACAAAGAACAGCGGCGTGGAGCGCAACGGAGCGCGGTCCGTGTTGCGCAACTCCCGATCATGGATGGCGACGGTTGTGCCATCAGACACAATCAGCAGCGGAGCAGGGGAGTCGTACTCGAACCGGGCGCGGCCAGGTCGTTGCAAATAATATGTGCCAGCCGTGCGGCCACCGTTGGGAGCCAGCTGCGTAAAGCGGCCCTGCACAGAACGCACAGTGCCCAAAGCGCGGCTAGCTGCGGTGAGCGCGGCTGTGCGCTCTGTCCCAGTCAACACAATGGCTGCAGGGCGGGGCACCGTGCCGGCCTGTCCAACACTGACAACGCTGCGGGTTTGGGCCAAAGCCGGGTTTGCACAAACCGCCGTCCCAAGAGCGAGGAAAGCAAGGGCGCTAGGCGCGAGCAGAGAAACAAGTTTTTTCATGCGGCAAGCATGTGCAGGCAGGGCGCGGCGAAAACAAGAAGTGATCACGGCTAAAATAGAACTTTTTTATTCAGCCGCTATTCATCCGCCCCCGTAAGCACTTCACGCTTTCCCGCATGGTTTGGCCCCGAAATGATCCCGTCCTTCTCAAGACGTTCGATAAGGCTGGCTGCGCGATTATAACCAACTTGCAGCCGCCGTTGCAAATAGCTTGTAGAGGCTTTCTTATCGCGCATCACGATTTCAATCGCGCGGTCATAAAGCTCGTCGCCAGTGCTTGCACTGTTCTCAAAAAGATCAGCCGGACCTTCTTCTTCTGCATCCTCGGGATCTTCGGTCACCTCCGCGCGATAAGACGGCGCGCCTTGGGCCTTCAACATCAGCACCACCCGCTCGACGTCATCTTCTGTCACGAACGGCCCGTGCATCCGGCGGATCCGCCCGCCTTCCATCATCAACAGATCGCCCTGGCCAACGAGCTGCTCGGCCCCCTGTTCGCCAAGGATGGTGCGGCTGTCGATTTTGGAGGTGACCTTATAGCTGATCCGCGTGGGGAAGTTGGCCTTGATCGTGCCGGTGATCACATCAACCGATGGCCGCTGCGTGGCCATGATCAGATGGATGCCCGCGGCCCGGGCCATCGCCGCCAAGCGCTGAACCGCGGTTTCGATCTCTTTGCCAGCAACGATCATCAGATCGGCCATCTCGTCGATCACCACGACGATATAAGGCATTGTTTCCAAAGGCAGGCTGCGCGTCTCGTGGATCGGCGCACCCGTGTCAGGGTCAAAGCCGGCGTGCACGGTACGCTGCAGCTTTTCACCGTTCGCGATCGCTTCGCGCACCCGCTCGTTGTAGCTCGTGATGTTGCGCACCCCAAGCTTGGACATCTTGCGATAGCGCTCTTCCATCTCCCGCACGGTCCACTTCAGGGCCACCACAGCCTTTTTCGGGTCTGTCACGACCGGCGAAAGCAAGTGCGGGATGCCCTCATAGACGCTCAGTTCCAGCATCTTCGGGTCGATCATGATGAACCGGCATTCTTCCGGCGAGTGCCGATACAACAGGCTCAAGATCATCGCGTTGATGCCAACGGATTTGCCCGATCCCGTGGTGCCGGCGATCAGAAGGTGAGGCATCTTCGCAAGGTCAGCGTAGAACGGCTCGCCTTCGATGGTCTCGCCCAGCGCCAAGGGCAGTTGCTGCGTGCTTTGCCGGAACCCGCTCGTGGCCAGCAAAGACGACAGATAAACCGTCTCCCGTTTTGCGTTCGGCAGCTCAATGCCGATCACGCTCCGCCCGGGGATCGTTGCCACCCGCGCCGAATTCGCACTCATCGAGCGGGCGATGTCTTCAGAGGTTGAAATAACGCGCGCGGATTTCAAACCCGGTGCCGGTTCCAGTTCAAACAACGTGACCACCGGTCCAGGACGCGCCGAAACGATATCGCCCTGCACGCCGTAGTCAGACAGCACTGCTTCCAGCTGGCGCGCGCGCGCCTGTAAGGTGGCAGCGTCCATTTGGCTTGTCCGCGCGGTTGGCGGGGTCAACAGGTCAACCGTCGGCAGCTCAAACCCGCTGGACCCCATAAAGCCGGCTTCGCGGGCCGCAGCGCGCTGCGGCTTCGGGCGTGCCGACGCACTGGGAGCTGGCCGCCGCGCTGGCTCAGGCTCGCTGGAGCGCGCGCTGGGCGCCGGGCGAATATCTTCTTCAAAAGCCGGCGCAGCAGCCGGGGAGGGGCGACCCTGCGGCGAAGGCGGCGCTGAGGCTTGCGGTCGCGCATCGTACGCCACGTCCACCACCACCGGTCCGCGCTGGTCCTGCAGGCCGCGGGTGCGATAAACGTCCCACGGCTCTTCCTCGTCTTCGGGATAGCGGGCCTTCTCGCGCATGTCCGCGATCGCGCGCGTCGCGCCACGCCCGGCGTCCGTGGCAGAACGCACAAAGCTGCGCGTCGCCTCATGTAAATCAGCGCCGGTCACACTAAAGGCCCACGCAAACGCCGCACACGCCCCAAGCCCCGCCACCAATCCCGCAAGCAACCGCGCGCCTGGAATGCCTGGCAGCGCCAAGAGGCTCGCGAATACGTGCAACAGCCCGTCGCCAATCACGCCACCAAACCCGACAGCCAGCGGCCAAGCAGATGGCACCGGCGCAGACGAAGCCGTCATCGCCAACAGGAAGACTCCAAACGCGCCCATCGCCAAACGCGCCCGGTCAATCGGCATGAACACCCGCCGTTGCGCAAACCGCAGGCCGCACGCAATCAGCAAAGCCGCCATCAAGAACGGGGCAGCCGCCCCCAGAGCCTGCATCACGATGTCTGCAAAAGCAGCACCTTGCGCGCCAAACAGGTTCTGCGCCGGCTTGTCGCTGGCGGCGTTGAGGCTTGGATCGCTGGCCTTGTAGCTCAGCGTTGCCCCCAAGCCATACGCGCCAAGAAGCGCACCCCCGACCACAACGGCAAGCCGCAGCGCCAAGGTACGAGTGCCGGGTTCCGGCGGGGCGGACGCGACAGCGCCCTCTGGAGAACTTGTCATAGTTGCCATCGGCGATTCAATGCTCATTCTAGAGCCAACGGGGCGGACTCTTGGCCTAACTCGTAAACCACGGGTGAATCGCACTACCGATTGCGCACACTTTATCTTCAAATGGGCCAAGCAATCCGCTCCGGCCGGTAGCGCCGAATTGGTTAACCTTAACCCGAAGTAGTGCCAAAAAAGAAAAAGGGCACAGCCCTTTCGAACTGCGCCCCGAAGGCATTGGAGGAGGAAAACAGCCGATCAGCCTGCGCCGACCGGCTGCAAGAACCACTAGCTGTGGTAGGCGCGCTCGCCGTGCTCGTTGATATCAAGGCCCTCGACCTCAGTATCGCGAGACACCCGCATCAGCCCAATCACCCGGATCAGACCAAACACGATCAAGCTGGCCACGGCAGACCAAGCAACCGTAACCCCAACGGCCTGGGCCTGAGCGGTCACTTGCTTCACCATGTTGTAGTCGCCCGCAGGGCAAACCGATAAGATCACGCCGGCCGCATCGAAGCATTTTGTATAATCGACGATCCCAGCGCCGCCCCAAGCTGGGTTGACCACAAGGCCAGTCCCGATCGCGCCAACAATCCCGCCCACGGCATGGATCCCGAAGGCGTCCAGGCTGTCGTCGTATTTCAGAGCATTCTTGATGACGGAGCAGAAGAACACGCAGATTGGGCTCACCACAAGACCAAGGATCAAGGCGCCCATTGGCCCAGCAAAGCCGGCCGCAGGTGTCACCGCCACAAGCCCCGCAACGATCCCGGAGGCCAGCCCCAGCATCGAAGGTTTGCCGCGTGTAACCCATTCGGTGATGATCCAACTCAGGCCGGCTGCCGCCGTGGCAATGAACGTGTTTGCCATCGCCAACACCGCATAATAGTTGGACTCAAGGTTGGACCCGGCGTTGAACCCAAACCACCCGACCCACAGCAAACCAGCCCCAACATAGGTCAAAGTCAAAGAGTGTGGCGGCATCGGTTCGTTGCGATAACCGGCCCGCGCCCCAAGGATGATCGCCCCCACCAAGGCAGCGACGCCAGCATTGATGTGGACCACGGTGCCGCCGGCAAAGTCCAGGGCGCCAAAGCCCCAGATCAACCCGGTTGTATACTCAGTCCCCTCAAACGAGGCCTGCGCCAAGAGGTCCGGCCCCGGCCACCACCACACCATGTGCGCGATCGGATAATAGGACAGCAGCGGCCAAAGCACCGCAAACACAACAACGCCAGCGAACTTCATCCGCTCGGCCACGCCGCCCAGAACGAGCGCAGCCGTGATGGCCGCAAACGTCATCTGGAACACGACGAAAACCAACATCGGGATATACACCCCGGTGGAGAACGTGGCGGCCAACACGGGGTTGCCGTCGCCATCAAGGCCAGTGCCGTTCAAAAACAGGTTCGACGTGCCCCCAAGGAACGAATCAAACGTCCCGGTGGAGAAGGCGAGGGAATAGCCCCACAGGAACCAGGCCACCATTCCGATCACGGCCACCGTCGAAACCTGCATCAGCATCGACAGCATGTTCTTTGTGCGCACCAAGCCGCCATAGAACAAGGCAAGCCCCGGGATGATCATCAGCAACACTAACAACGTGGAAACGAGCATCCACGTGGTGTCGCCCTTGTCGACCGTGGCTTCCGGCAGCGTTGCCGTCGCCGGTGCTTCCACCGCCACAACACCTTCCGTCACAACGGCCTCAACCACCGGCGTGACCTCTGCTGCGACCGGTGCCAAGACTTCAGTCGGTGTCGCCGGCACCGTTTGCGCAGCAGCCGGCCCCGCACTCGCCAGCGAAAACCCCGCCGCCGCCGCAACCACGGCAATCTTGAGCCCAAACAAGGCCCGCGTGAACAGTGATGCTTTTGGTCTCGTCATTGGCACGGTTCCCCTGTGCAGCCACGAATGGACAGCGCTCCCGCATGCGTCCACCCACCCAGTCAGACCGATTGAACCGAGACCAAGCCACTCACCGCAAGCGCGCCAACTGACAGTTCTGTTCGCAAGCGCAAAAAGCCCATAAATGAGGCACGACTGCTCAAAGCCGGGGCGGCCCGCGCTGCAAAGAGGCACCACGCCGCATCGACCAACCCCCCGCGCGCGCCCATATCAAAATAATGAGCAACCCAAACTCCATGCCAACAAAGGCCGATGTCTTTATCGCCGGCGGTGGTCTCGTCGGCCAAACGCTGGCCTTGGCTTTGGCGCAGGCCGGCTTGAGCGTGGCCATGGCCGATGTTCAAACCCCTGCGACCACTCTGGCACCCAACTTCGATGGTCGCGCCTTTGCCATTGCCTTTGCCAATATGCGGATGTGGAAAGCGCTGGGCTTAGGCCCCGCTTTGCTGCCGCACGCCCAACCTATTGAACACATTTTAGTCACCGACGGCCGAGCCACCGGCGGCCCGCGGGGAGGGGTCTCGCTCCTCCATCTGCACTTCGATCGCCAAGAACTGTCGCCTGGCCCGGACGGCGAACCCTTGGGCTACATGTTGGAAAACCGCTATATCCGACTGGCCCTGGACGAAGCCGTGCGCCAAACGCCCGCCATCACGTTCATAGCCCCAGCCCGCGTTGCCGAGATCACCACCCACCCAGGCACCGTCATTGCCACCCTCGCAGACGGGCGCGCCGTGCAGGCTGGGTTGATCGTCGGGGCCGATGGCCGCAAGTCCTTTGTCCGACAACAGGCAGGCATCGGCCTCACCGGCTGGCCCTATCCCGTCACCGCGGTCGTGGCGACGGTACAGCACGAAAAGCCCCACGGCGGCGTCGCCCATGAATTGTTCCTGCCCGCAGGACCGTTCGCGATTCTGCCCCTCAAGGGAAACCGCGCCAACGTCGTTTGGGCCGAGAAACACGCCGTCGCCGAAACGCTCCTGGCAATGTCGGAAAAGGATTTTCTCCAAGAATTGGGCCGCCGCTTCGGCACGTTCCTGGGTGAAGTCCAACTCGAAGGGCCGCGCTTTAGCTACCCCCTGAGCCTCCAATTGGCCGAACGCATGATTGGCCCGCGTATCGCCCTTGCAGGAGATTCAGCCCACGGTATTCACCCGATCGCCGGCCAAGGCCTCAACATCGGCTTGAAGGACGTGGCAGCTTTGGCGGAATGCATCGTCGATTCGGTCAACCTCGGTTTGGACGCCGGTGACCCTGCCGGACTGGAGCGGTATCAGCGCTGGCGACGTTTTGACAACGTCGCAATGGCCACCGCAACGGACCTGTTCG
Source organism: Caulobacterales bacterium (assembly GCA_049314555.1). Classification (GTDB taxonomy): domain Bacteria; phylum Pseudomonadota; class Alphaproteobacteria; order Caulobacterales; family Aquidulcibacteraceae; genus REEB509. Next base: position 28,616 of record JBMOEW010000010.1, on the reverse strand, counting down.
ATCGCCTGTTTTCCAACGACCTGCGAACCCTGCGCATTGCGCGCCGATTGGGGTTAGCCGCGGTCAATGCGGTTGGACCCGCGCGAAAATTCTTTATGGCCACCGCCGGGGGTGCCGGTGGCCAACTTCCGAAACTTTTGCGCGGGGAAAACCTCGCGGCTTAAGCCACGCGCCGAAGCATCCGCTGATTGAGGATCGGCATGTGCGCGGCCACAAGATCTGCTTCGACCCGTGCTGCCATCGCATCGTCGCCCAGATAAACGAGATGGATTTCCGCTGCGCCTAGTTGCTGCGCCGCCTGCCACATATCGTTGCGACCAAGCGCATCGGCCATGTTCGACGTGCGACCGATAAACATCGCAATCGGGCCGCCGGCCTCCATCGTGGGGTAGTCGCCTGGCTTGACGAACATGTAAACGCCGCCGGTGGTTTCCCACACGCGCTTCGTCCGCGCCACGTCGAACTCATACCAACGCCCGCTGTCGCCCTGCCAAGAAAAGCTCACGATTGATCCTCCACACGCATTTTGTTGTCGCCAAGCCCGTCGCGCGAATCGCTCTCGTCATCCCGCAGACATAGTTCTAGACGGTACGCTGAGTCGTTCGCACGTGAAGGGGAGGAAAGGTGATGTCCACGGTCGGTTTCATTGGCTTGGGAAATATGGGCTCTGGCATGGCCGCAAACCTGGCGAAGGCCGGCCATGCGGTCGCAGCCTTCGACCTATCGAAAGCCGCTCTGGATAAGGCCCGCGAGGCGGGATGCCGGCCCGTCGATAGCGCCGCCGCAGCAGCAGCAGGCGCAGAGATTGTTGTAACGATGCTGCCGGCTGATCCGCATGTGGATAGTGTGTATAACGCCCAAGTGTTTCCAAGCGCCCCCCCAGGCGCGCTCTTCATCGATTGCTCCACCATCTCGGTAGACGCTGCCCGCAAAGTCATTGGTCAAGCCACAGACAAGGGCTTCGCCATGGTCGACGCGCCGGTCTCTGGCGGCGTAGCGGCCGCAGCCGGCGGCACCTTGACCTTCATGGTAGGCGGCGCAAAAGAAGCGTTCGAGCGGGCAGACCCAATTCTCAAGCAAATGGGCAAGGCTGTGATCCATGCCGGCGGGGCAGGGGCGGGCCAGGCAGCCAAGATTTGCAACAACATGCTGCTTGGAGTGTCCATGATCGCCACCTGCGAAGCCTTTGTGCTTGCCGAAAAGCTGGGCCTCGATCCGCAGGTTTTCTTTGATATCAGCTCCAAGGCGTCTGGCCAGAATTGGTCCATGACCAGCTATTGCCCGGCACCTGGCCCGGTTCCCACCGCCCCCTCAAATCGCGATTACGCGCCTGGATTTGCGACCGCGATGATGCTGAAGGATCTGAAGCTCGCGCAGGCCGCTGCAGCCAGTGCCGGCGCGTCCACCCCAATGGGGGCCGCTGCCGAAGCCCTCTATGCTCTTTACGCCGCCAATGGTGGCAGCGAAAAAGACTTCTCCGGCATCATTCAGATGCTGGCGGGACGGGCGAAGTAATCGCCGGCGCGGCGGGCGTGGCGTCAAACGTCACGCTTGCCGCGCCGGCCTCTGCCAAAAGCGGCACCCAAAAACGCGCGATCGCGTCGTGCTGGCGTTCGGCTTGATCTTCGCGGTCGATCGGAATGATCCGCACGTCAATGCCGCGCAGCGCCAAATCGCCCCTCAAACCGTCCGCGCTCGCCTTGAAGCCAGCAAAATCGGCGTTGGGCAAAAACAGGCGAAACCCGCCTGGATGATGCTCCAACAGGTCGGACGCCAACACCAAGCGCCGCGCTGCAATCTCTGGCCCAAAGTCCGGCTCACTGGCAGCGGTGGCCAGCGCCTCGACAATCGGGGAAGAGGCACCCCCGCCAGCCCGACCCGCCGCCGCAATCGCATCATCCACCGGCACCGTAAAGCCGCGCTCCCAGCGGCGCTGCGCCTCGCCTGTATTGGCGATCAGGGCATTTACGCTGTTGCCGTCGCCCGGGTCGCACAAAGACACCAACCGCCGCGGCTCGCGTGGGTCAGAAGCGTCAATCCGTATGATCGTCAGCCGGCCAAAGCGCGCCAGGCGATCGCGCTCCTGCTGCAACGCGGCCCGCAGCCGGCACACATGCCGCGCCTCGAACCGATCGGTGGCATCGACCAAAACCAAGGTGTGAGCCGCCAACGGCTGATCAAGCCGGCATCCGGTATCAGGATCCAGCGGTGGCAGGCGAATGAAGGTGGCGGCCCCCGCGGGCGCAGCCAACGCCAACCCCGCCGCACCGATCAACGCAATCCCCAACGCGTTCCCACCGCGCGCGTCACGCTTATGCCTGCCGCGCCGATTTCGGCGGTCAGATCGGCTCACGAGGCCCCCGCCAGGCACATGCAAAGCCGCGTAGCGCGTTTCCACCTCGCCCGCCAAGGCATCGAGCGAAGCGCGGGTCTCAACGCGCGCCTTCGCAAGGTCGGCCTCAGCCTTCATCAACAAGTCGCCCGCCAAGGCCAAGGGGTCGATCCGCGCAGGGCTGGGCACCGAAGTTGCGAAATAAGGGGGTGCCGCGGTCCGTCGGGCACCGCGGTTTTCCTCCCGATAGAGCTGAATTAGCTGCCGCGCTGGCCTCTTGATCGACGCGCAACCCCCTGCCCAGGCCCCTTATTGCATACTCAAGAACAATGAAGGCCGGCAAACAAGCGCGCGCAACGCGAAGAATTAGCTTACACGGGAAAGCGAACAGGGGAGGCCAACCCGATGTCGCATCTGTTTCCGCTTACGCCGGTATTTTTGGACCTGGCTGGAAAGCCGATCACGTTGTTGTCCGGCGCGCCACAAATGGCTGCAATCGCGGCACGCTTGCTGGATGCAGGCGCAGGGGTCCGGGTCGTTGATCCAACCCCGAGCGCGCCTGTCCGAGACCTCAGCCCAGGCCTTCGACTGATTGAACGCAAATGGCGCGCAGTGGACATGAAGGGCGCAGCCCTGGTCATTGCGAGTGCGGACGAAGACCGCCCCCTCAAAGCCCGCGCCTCCGCCCGCAGTGCCCGCGCGTTTTTCTACATGGTGGACGTCCCAGAAATGTCAGATGGCCTGTTGGGCGATTCCACCATTTCTGGCGCGATCACCATCGGCATGGCCACCGGCGCAACCCCAGAACCGCTCGCACACGTCGTTCGCAAGCGCCTCGAAACCGCCGCTCCCGGTGAACTCGCTGGGTTTTTCGCAGCAGCCGCGCGACTAGCGCCGAAAGCTGCCGAAAAGTTCAGCGATCAAGAATCCGCGCGCAAGTTCTGGGCGGCAGCGCTCCAGGCCGCCATCGCCGAGCGCCCCAACGATTGGCGTGCCTGGCTCACCGTGCGGCTCGATCGCGCGCGGCGTCGATGAACTTTCATAAAGAAATCAACGTGTGTTGCGCCATAGCCACAACTGCAGTTCCTGTCGCTGTGGTTACTCGACGTTCCCCTAAGGCATGCCTAGGATCGCCACGAAGCAGTCACGATTCACGTGACGCGGAAGGCAACGGGTCCCATCCGGGGCGCGTACAAATCAAAATGGTGCAATGAAGCGCCGCATTTTTAGGCAGGTCAGGGAGAGAGAGTTCGATGGCGGGTAGAAATCAGAAAAAGTTTTGGCTCTTCACCGCATCCGCGGTCGCGACCCTCTTGGCCACAGACTACGCCGCCGCCCAAGACAGCGCTGACGGCGAAATCGTCGTCACCGCCACACGGCGCGAAACGCGTTTGCAAGATGTGCCCATCGCGGTCACGCCCGTCACTGCGGAAATGATCCAGAACTCCGGCATTCGCGATCTGCAAGACCTGACCTCGGTTGCCCCTGGCCTGGTGTTCACCAACGCCGCTGCCGAAACCAGCGCCACCGCGCGTCTGCGTGGCGTCGGCACGGAAGGCTCAAACCCTGGCCTTGAGTCCGCAGTCGGCATCTTCGTCGACGGCGTGTACCGCGCCCGCAACGGCGTCGCCTTGACCGACATCGGCGAAATCTCCCAAGTCGAAGTGCTGCGCGGCCCTCAAGGCACGCTGTTCGGCCGCAACACCTCCGCCGGTCTGATCACCGTGCGTACCGCTGGCCCGGACCTGTCCGAGTATAGCGGTCATGCCGATCTCACTGTCGGCAACTATTCAGAGCTGCGCGTTTCGGGTGGCCTCAGCGGCCCGATCATCGAAGATGTACTCGGCTTCCGGCTGTTTGCGGCCTCAGCCGGTCGTGATGGCTATTTGGATGTCATCAGCCCCACCGGCTTCGTCCGCGATGCCAACACGCGCAACGTGCAAACCATCCGCGGCCAACTCCTCTGGGAGCCAAACTCAGACGTCAGCTTGCGCCTGATTGCAGACTACACCCAGCGCGACGAAGAGTGCTGCGCGGCCGAAATCTACAACCCAGCCCTGCTCAACAGCACGCCGTTCACCAACGCTGGCGCGCCAACAGTTTACCCGCCGCCAACCGCTAGCCTGGTGGGCTCCATGGGCGGCTTCGGCCCCGGTGGTGTGGCAACGCTCGGCAACGGTACCATTAGCAACCGCACCGGCTTCTCCAACCGGTCCTATGATCAAGAGATCGAAGACAGCGGCTTCTCCGGCGAGCTGAACTGGGAAATCGGCGATATGACGCTGACGGCCATCTCAGCCTACCGCGACTGGAGCGTGGTGCAGGGCCAAGACGCAGACTTCACCGGCGCCGACATCACCTTCCGGGACAAGAACACCGGCGACGGCTTCGGCTTCGAAATCTTCACCCAAGAATTCCGCCTCACCGGTGTGAACGGGCCGCTAGACTGGTTGGTCGGCCTCTACTACGCCGATGAAACCCTGACGCGGAACGACAACTTCACGATGGGCGCAAACTATCGCCAGCACATCGCGGGCCTGTTGACGCCAACATTAGGGTCAGCCACGGCCGGTGCTTTGACCGCAGGGCTGCTCGGTGCGCAGGGGCGCGGCATTCGCGACACTTACGAACAATCCAACTCCTCGCTGGCGCTCTTCACCCACAACATCTTCTCGATCACTGACGCCACCGAACTCACCGTCGGCTTGCGCTACACCCAAGAAGAAAAAGACTTTAACGCCAACTATGTGACCCAATTCAGTGGCAACGCGCTCCGCGCCTCCACGACCACAACCCTCACGCCATTGGCCGGTGCGGCAACCGCAGCCTCGGTTGCCACAACGATCTACGGTCTGCCCTGGCTGAACTCCAGCCTGGACGGCAACCTGCGCCGGTCGCGCGAAGAAAACGAATGGTCGGGCATTGTTTCGCTCCGCCACGAGTTCTCAGACATCGTGTCGGCCTATGTCAGCTACAGCCAAGGCTACAAAGCCGGCGGCTACAACCTCGACCGCGACTACGACACCGATCCAAGCTTCGCGGCCGAAACCGTTGATGCCTACGAGCTGGGCGTGAAAACCCGCCTCATGAACGGCGACTTGATCTTGAACACCGCAGCTTACTACCAAGAGTTCGCGAACTTCCAGCTCAACACGTTCACCGGCATTCAGTTCATTGTGGCTTCGATCCCGGAAGTGATCTCGCAGGGGGTCGAAGTGGACGCCATGTGGCGCACGCCAATCGAAGGCCTATCGTTCCAAGGTGGTGTAGCCTACACCGAAGCCGAATACGGGTCCTTCACCGCAGGCCCCGGCATCAGTGCGCGCTTGCCAAACGCCCGCCTGACCAACTCGCCGCTTTGGACCACAACCGGCGCTTGGACGTTCGAGCGCCCGATGTTCAATGGGGCACTCAACGGCTTGGCCTACATCGACGCCCGCTACACCAGCAACGTCGTCAGCGGATCCGATCTCGCCCCGGCCAAGCGTCAGCCAGAATACACCCTGGTCAACGGGCGCCTCGGCCTGTCCACCCCCGACGAAAGCTGGGGCATTGAACTCTGGGCGCGCAACCTGACCGACGAAGAATACACCGTGATCAACTTCGACTTGCCGTTGCAAGCGGGGTCATTCGGTTCGTTCCTCGGCGATCCACGCACCTACGGCGTCACGCTCCGCGCCCGTTACTAAGCGGCAAACGGCACATCGCCGAAACAACGAGCGCCCCGGACCGCAATGGTCCGGGGCGTTTTTTTGGCGTTAGGTCAAGGTGCAGAGACGTCCATCTCGCCATCCAACGCCACGCTGCCCCGTCGCAGCGTGCTCAAATACAACCCCACCTCACCAAGCGGCAGCGGAACCGTCACCCGCAACGGCGGCGCAAAACCGGGGTCATCGGTCAACGCAAACCACATTTCGCCGGTTGGCACCCGCCCGCTACCGCCCCCGTCCTGCGCCTCAAACCCCGCCACCGGCACATACTGCAAAGTGCAACGCAGCACAGGTCCCCTATAGGCGTCGCTGCGCAGGGTGTCTGCGCGCCCGCCGCTCAGCCGCAGCAGATAATGGAACCGGCCGTCAAACGTTGCGAACGTGCCCTCGCAGCGCCGGCTCGCAGCCACCGACGCCCCCAAAGCCACAAACGACGCCAGCGGATCGCGCGATGCCGCCTTTTGGGCCGCCGTGGTGGCAGGGTCGCCCCAAAGGCGATACGTTGGCTCGATCACTGCCTCAACGCCGCTATCGGCCGCGGTCATGCGGATCTGACGTCGCTTCGCGCTGTAGGCATGGTCAAGCACATAGCTGCGCCACCGCGGCAGCCCGTCTACAACCCCCCCAGCAGAGGCAGCATTCAAAGTGGTGCGCTCAAACAAGGCGAGCAGCCCGCCCGATCGCAAGCCAACGCTGGCAGTATACTGTTCGGCGCTTAACCGGACCTCCATCCGCACGGTGCCGATCCCAAGCACGCCATAAGCCCGCCCGTTGTACTCCAACAGATAGGTGTCTGCGTGAGCAGCGCCCCCAGAAACGAGAGCCACAACCGCTGCCAATGCCGCGAGCGCATTTCGCATATCTTGGTCCCATGCCTGTCAAATCGCAGGGCAGGGGACTATCCGCGAATGAGGCCGTCAATGGGGCGAAGGCCCGCATCGTCAGGAAACACCACACGATCGAGCGCGCCGTTTGCCACGCCCAAATGATCCCGCAACACGCCTTTCAACACGGCGTTGGCAGCAAGGGTGGGTCGCAGCTCGCGTCCGTCATGCAGGTTGGCCCGCGCAAGGCCAGGCCAATCGGCCAAAACCCGCCCTCCGGCAACCACGCCCCCCACCAACAGCATCGCAGCACCCATGCCATGGTCTGTCCCGCCGCCGCCGTTCGGCGCGACGGTGCGACCAAACTCAGTCACCACAACAACAACCGTGCGCCGCCAGCTGGGGCCAAGGGCGATTCGCAACGCCTCCAGCCCCGCATCAAGGTCTGCCAGATTGCGGGCCAATTGCCCCTGTGCCGCGCCCTGGGCAGAGTGCGTGTCCCAGCCGCCGGCCTCAATCACCGCGGCAATCGGGCCATCGGGCGCTGCTAGAAACGCCCCCGCCGCCCGCGCCACCGGCACCATGGAGCGGTTGCGGCCAGCTTCGCTGCCATCCACCCCCACCTCGGCGGCCATCTGGTTGGTGGCCTGGGCACTAGACAAGGCCTGCGCCAACGCGGCGTCCCGCGCTTCGTAAAGCCCCATAAGGCGCGCGAGGGTGTCCGCATTCGGGTCAGGCAGCCGAGACCCGCTCCAGGTCGCCACAGCCGCAGCACCGCGCAAACACAGCGGAGCTTGCGTGGCAAGCGCCATCCCAAGCTCGCGCCGAACAGACGAAGCCGGCAACACCCCCAACGCGGCATTCAGCCAACCTGTATCGCGCGCGAACGGTCGCGACTGGCCGTTCTCCAAAAGGTTCTGCGCATCAAAGTGGGACCGCTCCCGGTAGCTGGTGGCAACCGCATGCACACATAGCAATTCGCCGGCCCCATAACGGGCCGCCAGCTGCGCAAGGCTTGGGTGCAAACCGAATATGCCATCAAGCGCAAAAGCCGCCCCTGGACCGCTGCGGGCAAGGGCAAGCTCGCCCCGCGCCGCCGCATAGCTAGGGTCGCCAATCGCGGGAACAGCAGCCAAGCCGTCCAGCGCCCCGCGCAAAATCCACAGCACAAAGCGCGCGTCGCTCGCCCCGGCCTGGGCAAACGCCCCACCAGGAAAGCTCAGGTTGGCAGCGCCGATCGCGCCGGCCGCAACAAGAAGGTTCCGCCGAGAAAGGCCCATGACTTACCTCCGTTGCAGTTCTGGACTGGCAAACGCCAGGGTCATCGCCTGGACTGGGCTGTCGGCCCGCGCGATCGCCTCGCGCGTTTGCGGCGAAGCAAGCGGCCCTAGGGCATCGTCAAGGAAACGCTGGGCGGACACATCCGCCCGCGCCAACCGCGCAGCGAGCCCCTGGGCAAACTCGATCCGCTTCCAAACGAGGTTGGCGTTCAGCCACGCCGCCGCCTCATCAGACCATCCATTGGGACCAGGCGCGGCGTACGGGCGCTGGCCCATCTGTTCGAGCGCGGCAGCCCCAATCTCACGAGGGAAGGTGTCCTGGCCGCAACCGCGCAGCAACCCGATCAGGTACTCCTCCGGCCGTTTGAACTTCGCAAGCGGCGCCTCCCATGCCTCTGGGCTGTCCACCAAAGCAAAAAACACCGCCCGCAGGTCACCGTCGGTTTGTAGGAACACAGCCGCCAACCGATCCACCAGCGCGCCGAGCGGTTGGTCCGCCACGTAGTGCCGCGCCAACTTGGTAGCGATGAAACGCGCTGTCGCCGGCTGCGTGGCCAGCATCTCAAGCGCCGCCTCTGCCTGGTCCACACCGCTTTGCCGAAAGCTCTGCCCCAGCAACGTCTTCGCGCCCGGTTCATGGCCGTCCGCGGCAAACACAAACAACCCTGGCCCGGTTCGACGCCCAGCAGTACCCGCCAGAAGCTGCGGCAAGCCAAGCTGCGCGTGGGTCCAGCCGGTCAGCATGGCTGCCAACCCCTGAACGTCGGATTGGGTATAGCCGCCGTTCACCCCCAACGTGTGCAGCTCCAAAACCTCCCGCGCCAGATTTTCGTTCAGACCCTCCGGCCGGCCAACGCCAGGAAACCGCGGCGCCTGCCGCGGGTTTCGCGCCCACACAGAATTCGGCCCAATCGAGATCCAGTTGTCGAGGTAAACAAGCATACCCGGATGGCCACACGACGCGCGCAGCATCTCCGAAAACCGACCCGCGATGTGCGGTCGAATGGCTTCGCGCTCGAAGGAGGGGGGCAGCGCCGCCGATTGCCGCCGCGCGTTAGACACCGTGAAATGGTTGGACCAGAAATGCACCAACCGCTCGCGCGCAGGAAACGGGCTGGTCAAGGCCGCCTCCAGCCGGGCACTGACCGCGCCGGCCATCCGCTCAATAAACTGGGCCCGATACCCTTCGCCTTCGCCAAACTGTTCAAGGGCGGATGCAGATACGCCCAGCCGCTCCGCTTGCTGCCGGACCCGCGCGGTATCTTCCTCGCGCAGGCGCCGGCTCAACAACACCCGCCCGTAAGCGAGCATGTCGTCTTCGCAGGGCGGCAAGGCGGCAATGGCCGGTGGCTCTACCATGGCACCAGCAAGCTGGGCTTTGACCCATCCCCGCGGGTCCCCCGCGATCGTGGCCAACTCGCCAGGTCTTGCCCCAAGGCCAAACCGGCTTGCCGCTACAGCTGCACCTAACAGATCGGGCATGGCGCGCCTCCTCACAGACAAACGTCTGCAGCAGCATCTTCCGTCGCAACGATGCCAAAAAAAACGGCGGCCCGCAGGCCGCCGCTTCATACCCGAATCCAATTGGAAATCAGAGTGTGCGCACGTTCACCTCTTGGTTCGCGAGCGGAAGCTCCACCAGCATCCCCAGGCGGCCTGCCACAACGTCTTCGATCCCGGCAGCACGCGCGGCGTTTTCTTGGACCCGCGCGGCCATGTCGGTGCTGGCACCGGTCAAGACCACCATGCCGGCGTTTGCATGTTGAATCCCGGCCATCGACTCGCCCACCAGATCAGAACCACCAGCGGGCTGATGCAAATACGCCAAAGCTTCCGATTGCGCCGAGTGCAGCAACACATCCGCGTTCAGCGCGGCTTCCGCCTGGTCGACGCGGCCATCGCCGGCCACGACCAAAGACCGTCCGCGGTAGTCAAACCGATAGCCCACGCGCCCGTACATCGCATCGTCAGCTGTCGTAAACGCCGACACCACCAACCCGTCGCCCTCAAACACGATCACAGAGCGGGAAGGCTCAGGGGCCGGTGCCCAGGCTTGCAGACCGCGGTCGAGGCCATCGAAACCGGAAGCCGCGTTTAGGCCCTCAACCATGCGCTGCGTGTCAGCGGGGCCGTAAACCGGCAACAACTGGTCCGGTGAAGACCGCGCGAAAGACGCATAAAGCTCATTCAAGTCAGCGCTTTGCGTAAAGCCGGCGTTCGTCAGCAACACCGCCTGCAGCCGCTCCATCGGGATCGACCGGCGTTGTAGGGCATTTGCCGCCCCAGATCCGGCATCAACGATAAAGATCCGACCGGCAGCAACCACCGCCAGGCACGGCCGCGCCTCGTGCCCATCTGGGCCGATTTGATCCGCGCCACACACCAGCGCCCGCAGCGCGGTTGTTTCAAACAGGTCTTCGTTCGCCTGCGCCTGATGATCGGCGTAGGCGGCGTAGGCCCGTGCCACGGCATCTTGGCCAGCGGGGGTCTGCGACCCAAACATCCAGCCGCCCCAGAAAAGCCCGGAGAGCGTGACGAAAACGATAGAGGAAGTACCAACCGGATTCATTGCCTCATCCTCGCTCTGGACGCTTGCGCGCCTTCGCTTTTTGAAGCCCGCACCAATCAGAAGGCGCTGGCCCTAGAGTTCCCAACGCGCCAGGGACAAACCCATCACGCGCACAATCGGAGCTTCACTAACCTAGAACGCGATTCTAGCCAATTCGGTAAACAAATAGTTCACAGCTAATTTCAGCAGGCCCACAAAGCGTCCGCAGTGCGGCCGCAAAAGCAAGAATCAAGTGATTTTTCCTGCCCAATTGCTTGACGAACCCTCCCATGACGGCCCATCCGCCTCACCATGACGCGCGCCTTACCAAGAGTGTTGTTGTTCGACTCCGGCGTTGGCGGCGTGAGTGTCATGCATGCCATCCAAGCCGCGCGCCTTCCAGTTCAGATCAATTATCTGGCCGATTCGGCCTGGCTGCCATACGGCGAAAAGTCAGACGCAGCCTTGCTGGAGCGGATTCCAGCCCTGTGCGTTGACGCCCACCGCGCGCTGTCGTTGGACGCAATCGTAATCGCCTGCAACACCGCCAGCACCATCGCGCTCGAAGCAGTCCGGGCCGAATTGCAGATCCCGATTGTGGGGGTTGTGCCAGCGATCAAGCCAGCGGCCGCGCTAACAACATCCGGCGTCATCGGGCTTCTGGCGACACCTGCGACCGTTCGTCGCCCATACACGAATGATCTTATTGCACGCTATGCGGCGGGCGTCACGGTCGTGCGCCACGGCGATATAGACCTGGTAGCAGCGGCGGAAGATAAACTCGCGGGCCATTTGCCAGATCTCCACCGCGTGCGCGCATCGCTGGCCAAGCTGATCGATCAACCGGGGGGAGACCGCATCGATGTTGTTGTTCTGGCCTGCACGCACTTCCCGTTGCTGCGCGAAGAACTGCAGGCGGCAGCACCCCAAGCGATCACCTTCCTGGACTCCGGCGCAGCGATTGCCCGTCGGCTCGCGCAAGTGCTTGGCCTGGATCTAGAGCCAACCGAAACCATCTTGCAGCACGCCTTCTGGACGGGCGCGCCGACGATGCGCCCCGTCATGCAAAACGCCGGCTTTCAAAGCACCACCGCAATCATGGCGACGCCGCCATTCTTTGGCCAGGATGCGCCGTGAATTCGTTGCCTGAAGTTTCGTTAAGGGCAGTTGTGTCGTTTCGGTGACTGCTCCATCCTCATCGACCGTCTGCTACGGCAATTCCTCTGTCCTACGCTTGCGCCGGTGATTGAACGGTGCTCAGCATCGCCCAAGGACGGGTGGGCACATCCAAAGGAGATGTGACGTATGGACCTTGCGGCCGCTGGCGTTCCGATTGGCTTGACTGCGCAAATCGGCAATCTCACGGGCATCCTGGGCTCGTCACGTGTCCTGCGCATCCCAGCCTATCAGCGCCCCTATATTTGGACCCCGGTTGAAGTTGGCGCCCTCCTGGAAGACCTTGGGCTCGCCCATGAGCGCCGGGCACCGTTCTATTTCGTTGGCCATATCGTTTTGGTGCGCAATGACCGCGGCGAACTGGAAATCGCAGACGGCCAGCAGCGCCTTGCAACCTTGACGATGTTCCTCGCCTATGTCCGCGAGCGTTTGAGCGTTCTTGCACCATCGCTGCAGCCGCTGGTCATGATTGAAGACAACCCAGGGTCCGCCCGTCCACGCTTGATGTTGCGCAAGGCCGATGAACGCTTCTTTCTGGAGCACATCCAAATTCCCGGCGGCTTGACCCGCCTGCGCGCCCTCAGCCAACAGCCGACCGACAGCCAAATTCTGATGGCCCAGGCCGTCGATACAATCGCTGAAGCTCTTGATCCGATCTCGGACGAAAGGCTGGCAGATTTCACCCGTTTTGCCTGCCGGCAAGCCACCTTCGATGTGATTGTCGCCGACGAGCGCGGCGGCGCCGCTACCGTCTTTGCCACCATGAATAATCGAGGCCGGGCGCTTTCGGGCCCCGATATCTTGAAGCAAGAGCTGTTGGAGCGGGCAGGGCTGGACGATGAGCGCGCTGACGAAATGGCGAGGCTCTGGGAAGACCTGGAAGACCGCCTCGGACGAAACGCCTTCGCCCAGTTGATTGGTGAAATTTTGCCGGTGATTTTCACCGAAGAGCCGTTGCGTTCGCCCGGCGATTTGAATGCGCTGCGCGCCGCAATCTTGCAGCGCATGACACCGCAAGAATTCCTGCGCGAGCGATTGCCCCGCTATGGCTCTGCGCTGGTGGAGCTGCGCGCCCTCGCTGTGAAGGCCGGCCCCTACACTCAGGAAGTCAATCGCCGCGTAAAGGGCCTGTTCCAGCTTCCAGAAACGCTCTGGTTGGCCCCGGCAGTGGCGTTTTTGGCAACCCATCGCGGCGACGCAAAGCGCATCCAAAAATTCTTCCAGGCCCTGGACGGATTGGCCTACGCAAGCTTCCTCAAGGCCATTCGGTCAGACCGCCGTGAAACCCGTTTCGCCCGCGTCATTCGCCACTGCAACGACGATCAGCAATTGTTCGCCCCTGGCGTCGCGCTGGCCCTCACCGAGGTTGAGCAACGCGACCTGGTCGATAAAATCAACGGCAGCTTCATGAAAGACAGCGGCCGCCGCCGCGTTATCGCCTTACGGATCAATGCCGCCCTGGCCGGCGGCGAGCAACTCTCCCTGGAAGACGATGCGTCAGTCGAACACGTCCTGCCCCTTAATCCCTGCAAGGAATGGAAGGACAGTTTTACCAACGCCCAGTTGCGCAAGGAGCTCGCGCGGCTCTTTGGAAATTTTGTTTTGATCGGTGCCGAAAAAAATCGGCGGGCCGGCAATTTGCCCTACGACAAGAAGCACGCGATTTACTTCGAAGACGATGGGGCCAAGATCCTGGCCATCACCCGTGAAATTGAAGCCGTTATGGAATGGACCCCCAACTTCATCCGCCAGCGTCACGAACGCCTCACGGCGACGCTTTTCCGAGATTGGGGTCTGCTTCCCCCGGAAGCACAGGCGGGGTAGGGCGGGTCCTGAGACGATCTTCAAAGGCATCGTCGCGGGTCACGGGCGCAAATCCGCTCACATGTGAATACCCAATCCAGCGGGTTTGTCCTCCGCCAAGGTCGATGATCGTGCGCCCCAGCCAATCCGCCTGGCGGAAATCCTCCCACACCACCGGCACATACCCCTCGGACATATGCACCACCAACACGTTGGCGTCATAGGCCGTGTTCATGGGCGCGGTGGCGGCGGCGTGATTGGCGGCTTCCGCCCGCAGCAACCACATCCGTATCGGTGGCAGCGGCCGCTCCAAAACCTCTGGGCGGCAGTAGTAAGAAAGCGCAAAAAACAGCGCCCGATGATCAACGAGAACAGCCGAATAAGCAGCCCCCGGCACCGCAGTGCGGGCGGCGGTCTCTTGGCACACCGCATCCCAGCCACGGGCGCGCTTGAACGGGCCACCAACCCCCAAGGCATCAGCAAGCGGCGGAAACGCGGTAAAGCTCAAAAACACCGCACCGATCAGCGCATTCAAACCATGGCCGCCGATCAACACCCGACGCCCGGCTTGGCTCACCACCAGCTGGCCCGCGAGCCACACAACACCGGCGGGATAGGCGCTCGCCGCCCAGTTGGCATGCGCCCGGCTGAGAAGCGCTTGAAATGTGATCGCGACCAGCGGCGGCAAGATAAACGCGATTAGGATCCGATCCGTTTCGCTCAACGCGCCAAACCGGCGTGCCGCTCGATACAACAAGAACACCAGCGCCCCAAAAAGCACCGGCCCAAACACTCCGAGCTGACTGAACAAAAAGTCAATCATCTCCCCAAGATTAAACAAATCACCTTCCAGGTTGGCGTTCGCCGCCGTGTGTTCGATGGTGGCGAAATCATGCGACGCATTCCACGCAAGGTTGGGCATCAGCACAGCCAGCGCCGCGAGGGCCGAGACCAAGCCATATCGAGACAAAAGCGCAGCCCGCGCCCCCGGCGCGATCAATGCCGCCAACGCCGCACATCCCACAAAGTATAACATCGCATACTTCGCGAGCGCCCCAACGCCGATCAAAACCCCAAGCCCAATCGCCGGACCCCATCCCGGCTTATCCAACAAGCGAAAGAACGCCCAAAGCGCGCCCGCCCAAATCGGCAACAGCAGGGCATCCGTCGATATGACAGCCGAAGACAACCACACCGCCGGCATGCAGAGCCACCCGACACCGGCCAACAAACCCGCAGTCGAGCCGTACAGCCGACGCGCCAAAAAGAATAAAATCACACTCGCCGCGGCGTGCCCGAGCGGTGCCGTTAATCGAACGGCCCATTCCCCATTGCCGAACACGGCGGTGGTCGTTGCGATCGCCCACGCTACCAGCGGCGGCTTGGAAAAATAGCCCCAGTCCAATTGCCGCGACCACGCCCAATACTGCGCCTCATCGAAGTGCAAATCGAGCGGGCTGATGGCGATCGCTGCGATCCGAATCAGGGTCACGCCGCCCACGATCAGCAACATCCAGCGCAGCATCACGTCCATGGCAGCACCCTGCGCCGCGGGCGCAGAAGCAAATGGGGTAGTCGAGGGCAACTGTGCGCTCCACGGCGGGATTGAGGCAGCCAAGCACGATTTGGCCTTGCAAAGGAACGTTCTGCTTCTAGCGTCTCAAGGGCCCCTGCGCCACCCCGACAGCTGTGTTGCAGAATTGCCGCGCATCCGTGATTACATCCGCGAAAGACGTCTTCGGAAGCGCGCGGCGTCCCCCAGTGAAAGCGTTGAATTCCATAGAAATGAGCGCACTAAGGGATGTGTGATCTGTTCGCAGCAACACGCCAAAAGCTCGACCGTCACGAAACTTTAACAAATCGTAAACGCACCAGTCGCAATTGACCGGTAGCGGAACCTCATCCGGCGCAACTTCGCCATTGGCGTGGCCGAATTGCGACCATAACGAGGGGGTCTCCATATGTCTTGGCTCAGAAAATTAGCTGCTGGCGCGGCAGTATCAGTAATGGCGTCGGCGATCGTCGCGCCTGCGATGGCGCAGGAAACCACGTCGTCCGTGCGCGGTGGCGTTGCCTCCACCACAGGGTCGCCAGTTGATTTGGCAGAAGTCACGATCGTGCACGAGCCAACTGGCGCGGTCTCAACCGAATTCACCAACGCAGATGGCCTTTTCAACGTCGCTGGTCTGCGCGTTGGCGGCCCCTACACGATCACCGTCACGGCCCCTGATTTCCGCGGCCAGCGCTACGACAATGTCTTCCTGTCGGTGGGCGAGCCCCTCCGCCTGACGGCCACCCTGGAACCAGCTCCTCAAGGCGACGTGATCGTTGTGACGGCCGCGCGCCGCTCAGCGATCGAGTCCGTTGGCTCGGCCACCACCCTCGGTCGCGACGCGATCGACGGCATCGTGTCCGTCAACCGCGACATCCGCGACCTGACCCGCCGTGACCCGCTCGTCACCCAAAACAACCGCGGCGACGGCGGCATCTCCATCGCCGGCTCCAATCCCCGCACCAACCGCATCACCGTCGGCGGCGTCCAATCCCAAGACGACTTCGGCCTCAACACCGGTGGCTTCCCCACCCGTCGCGGCCCGGTCTCGCTGGATGCGATTTCCGAACTCGCGGTGGAAGCTGTGCCGTTCGACGTTGAAAACGGCGACTTCACCGGCGGCGCGATCAACATCATTCTCCAGGGCGGCACGAACGATTTCGGCGGCTCGGTGTTCGCCAACTACTTGAACGATGGTTTTGTCGGCACCCGCATCGCCGGCACCGAAGTCCGCATCCCGCGTACCCAGGAAAACTGGGGTGCCACGCTGCGCGGCCCGATCGTTCCGGGAAGCCTGTTCTTCTCGCTGTCCTATGAGACCTACACCTCGATCGACGGCACCGACCGCGGCCCCGCTGGCGAGAACTACGCAACCGGCTTTGCCGGCCTGACTGGCGCGGCCAACACCCTGACGCGCTCTGACATCAATGCCGTGACCAACGTGTTCCGTAACACCTACGGCTCCACGTTTGCCTTCGGCGACATCACGCCGTCGAAGCCCGTTACGGACGAAAAATACTCGGCCCAGCTCGATTGGGACATCACCAACGACCACCGCGCCAGCTTTGTGGTTCGCTCTGCAGAATCGGGCCTGATCCAACGGACCAACCTGGCCGCGACCAGCGCCGGACTGGACAGCCAATGGTATCTGACGGGTGAAGAAGACCTCACCTACTCGGCCCAGTTGAACTCGGATTGGACCAACAACTTCTCCACCGAACTGCGCTGGAGCCGTCGCGATTATGAACGTGCCCAGATGCCTCCATCTGGCCAAGCCTTCGCTGATATCTCCGTTTGCGCCTCACCAACGGCCGCCGACGGCACCGCCGGCACCCAGCCATTCCAAAACTGCCGCGCCACCGGCGGCACAACCGGGGTGTCCGTAATCCGGTTCGGTCCGGACCAATTCCGGCACGCCAACGAACTGGCCACGACCAACGATCAGATCCAGCTCTCCGGTGAATACGAACTCGGCAGCCACCTGATCAAGTTCGGCGGCCAATGGCAGCGCACAGGCGTTGAAAACCTGTTCGTGGAACAGTCCGACGGCGTCTACTACTTCGACTCCATCGCCGATTTCACCGCCGGTCGCGCTGGCCAATTGCTCTACAACAACGCCATCACCAATAACCCACAAGACGCGGTCGCTGAGTTCACCTACGACGTTCTTTCTGTCTTCCTGCAAGACAGCTGGGACATCACCGAGCGCCTGAGCATCAACTACGGCCTGCGCTATGACACCTACACGGTCGATGGCGCGCCGGCCCGGAACCCGAACTTCATCAACCGTTACGGGTTTAACAACCAAGAGACCTACGACGGCCGCGACGTGCTGATGCCGCGCTTCTCCTTCGAGTATGACCCGATCGAGAACCTCGAAATCTCCGGCGGCGTTGGCCTGTTCTCCGGCGGTGTTCCAGACGTGTTCATTTCGAACTCGTTCTCCAACACCGGCATTTTGACGAACTCACTGACCTTCCAACGCACCCCAACCTCGCAAAACGCCACCAGCTTCAACTCTGGTGCAGGGTGGTTCACTGAAACATCAGGTGCCGTGAACTGCTTGGCGTCGCCGGCGATCTGCCAAGCCGCATTGAACGTGCCGGTGAACTCTTCGTTCGGCACAACGGTGCCATCGCTGGTCCAAGCTGCGCTCGGCGGCACGACCTCATCGCCAACCGCGATCACCAACTCGATCGCGCCGGACTTTGAAATGCCGTCGGAATGGAAGGCCAACTTGTCATTCCAGTTCAACATCGGCGGCTGGGACCTGGGCGCTGATATCGTCGGTACCATGGCCCAAGAAGAAATCGCGTTCCGCGACATCCGCGCCCGCCCGCTTCTCATCAACGGCGTTCAGGCTCGCACACCAGATGGCCGGATCCGCTACAATGCGCTCTCGGCGGCAAGCGTCACCGCTGCGGCCGGCGCTGGCCTGACCGTGAACACCACCCCAGAAACCGGTGCCAACCGCGACATCCAACTCTACAACCCGGATGCAGAGTCCGCCGCCCTCACAGCGGCCTTCTCGGTAGCCCGCGAGTGGGATAACGGCCTGTCGATGTTTGCGGCCTACACCTATCAGGACAGCCAAGGCCTGACGGCTTCAACCCGCTTCTCCTCCACCGCCAGCTCGCTTTACGGCGGCATGTTCTCGTCCACCGATCCAAACAACCCAACCCTGGGTCGTTCCTTCGATGAGATCGAGCACAGCGCGCGGTTGGGCCTGACCTGGCGGCGCGAGTTCGTGCGCGGTCTGGAAACCCGGTTCGACCTGTTCGGCGAAACCCGCAACGGCCGGACCTCCAGCTTCGTCATGAATGCGGGCGGCAACCGCAACGCGAACTTGGGCGTCAATAAGGGCGGCCAACTCGCCTACATTCCAAACCTGTCCAACCTCGCCACCACCACAGTCGCGGGCGGCCTCACCATCGCCTCAGACTCGCTGGTCGTGTTTGACAACCAAACCTCGATCAACAACCTCGTCACCGCGGTAAACCGCTTCGGCTTAGATCAAGGTCGCATTTCGCAGGTGGGTGAATTCACCAACCGCGGCGTGGACCGCCTAGACCTCAACATCAGCCAGCAGTTGCCAGCGTTCTTTGAAGGCAATCGCACGCTCCTCACGTTCCAATTCCAGAACGTGCTGAACATGCTGAACGACGATTGGGGCCGTGTGGAAGAACTGGGCGACACCCAAACCCTCTATAGCGCCGCCTGCGCCGACGCTGCCGGCAACACCACCGCGCTGGCCACCGCTCAGTGCACCCGCTGGCGGATCAGCAACGTGACCACAGTGTTCACGCCAAGCCGCAACGTGGACCAGTCTCTGTGGCAACTGCAAATCGGCCTTCGTTACGAGTGGTAAGCACCGCATCGGCCGCTTGGCAGATCAAGATCAATGAACGGGAAGGGGTGGCTCCAACGAGCCGCCCCTTTTCTCGATTTGTGGGCCACAAAACCGCAAAGCCCTTGCGCCCGCGCCAACTATGATTATCTGAGCCGGCTTTGCGGCGAACCGGGCCGGTGGGAGCATCCAATGAGTGTCATTCCGCCCGAATGGGCACCCCACAAGGCGATTTGGACCGCATTCCCCTCTGATGCCGCCCTTTGGGAAGAAGATCTGGCGCCCGCACAAAATGAGGTCGCCGCCATGGTGCGCGCCCTCGCGGCAGCAGATCGCATGCGCGTCCTGGCCGCCGGCACCAAAGCCTATCGCGCAGCTTTGGCCGCCGTCGGCGATGTGGCCGAAGTGATCGAAACCCCGTTCGGCGACATCTGGCTGCGCGACACCGGCCCGATCTTCGGCCCCAACGCCACCGCCCATCGCTTTCGCTTCAACGGCTGGGGCGGCAAGTACGATTTGCCCGGCGACGACACGGTCGGCGACGCTGTTGCGGCCTTGGCAGGCACCACCGTCACCCGCCACCCCTTCATTTTGGAAGGCGGGGCCATCGAAATGGACGGGCAGGGCACAGTGCTCACCACACGCCAGTGCCTGCTCAACCCCAACCGCAACCCCGGCTGGGACGAAGCCAGCGCTGAAGTGGAACTAAAGCGCGCGCTTGGCGCCACCAAGGTCCTGTGGCTGGACGAAGGCCTCCAGAATGACCACACCGATGGTCACATCGACAATCTGGCCCGCTTTGTGGCCCCCGGCGTGGTGGTGTGCCAAACACCTCGCGGCGCAGACGATCCGAACGCAGACGTTCTGGACGAAATCGCCCTCACCTTGGCGGCCATGACCGACGCCACCGGGCGCAAGCTGAAAGTGGTAACAATCCCATCCCCCGGCGCCCTGTGGAACGATGAGGGCGAGGCTATTCCCGCAAGCCATATGAATTTTCTGATCGGCAACGACACCGTCGTCGTTCCGATTTATTCCGACAGCGGCGACGATGCGCTGCGAGCCTTAGCACCGCTCTTCCCCGGCCGGCGTGTCTTGGGTCTTTCGTCCACCGCTATCCTGACCGGCGGCGGCTCCTTCCACTGCATCACCCAGCAAGAGCCCGCGTAATGGCCCCGGTCATCGACTTTTGGTTCGAGTTTGCGTCAACCTACTCTTACCCCGCCGCCATGCGCACCGAGGCCCTAGCGGCGCGGCGGGGCGTCGCGGTGCATTGGCGACCCTTTCTGCTCGGCCCCATCTTCGCGGGGCAGGGGCTCAAAGAGTCCCCGTTCAACCTTTATCCCGTGAAGGGCGCTTACATGTGGCGCGACGTGGAGCGCATTTGTGCAAGCCTCGATCTGCCTTTCCGAAAGCCGGATGTCTTCCCGCAGAACGGGCTGCTCGGTGCCCGTGTCGCCACAGCGCTGGACGATGCGACGCGCCCCGCATTCGTGCGTGCGCTTTACACGGCCGAATTTGCCAATGGTGCCACAATCGCGGATGTGGCGGTCGTCGAGGCCGTGTTACATTCCCTCGGCATTGGAGCCGGGCCGGTGCTTGCGCGTGCCAACGGCGACGAAGTCAAATCCGCATTGCGTGCGTCGGTGGATGAAGCGATCGCTCTGAGTGTGTTTGGCGCGCCGGCTTTCACGACCCTCGACGGGGAACTCTTCTGGGGAAATGACAGGCTGGAACAGGCGCTCGACTGGGCGCTTGCCGCTGCAGGTGAAAGGGCAGGCCCATGACGCGAACGATCACCGTCGCGGCGATCCAGACGAGCTACGGCCCGGACATGGCCGCCAACATCGCCAAAACCATCGCCTTCATCCGCGAGGCGGCGGGGCAGGGCGCGCAGGTGATCCTGCCGTCCGAACTCTTCCAGGGCGAATACTTTTGCACCGACCAGCAGGAACGCTGGTTCGCCACCGCTTATCCCGCCGCAGAACACCCCTGCGTCACCGCCCTTCAGCCCGTAGCCCAGGCGCTGGGCGTCGCGATCCCGGTCTCGATTTACGAACGCAATGGCCCGGAGCGCTACAACAGCCTCGTGATGCTGGACGCGGATGGGTCCCTCCTGGGCACCTATCGCAAAAGCCACATCCCAGACGGGCCAGGTTATCAAGAGAAGTACTATTTTCGCCCCGGCGATACCGGCTACAAAGTCTGGCACACCAAACACGGACGGATTGGTGTCGGCATTTGTTGGGACCAATGGTACCCCGAATGCGCCCGCGCGATGGCCTTGATGGACGCCCAAGTCCTGATGTACCCCACCGCCATTGGCTCAGAACCCCACGACCAAAGCCTCGACACGCTGGATCCCTGGCGTCGCGCGATGCAGGGCCATGCGGTCTCGAACGTGATCCCGGTGGTCGCCGCGAACCGGATTGGGGCCGAAACCTGCAACGGCAAACCGCAATCCTTCTATGGCGGCAGCTTCATCGCCGATCACCGCGGCGATCTTGTCCAAAGCTTCAACCGCACGCAGGAGGGCGTTTTGGTCCACACGTTTGACCTCGACTTCCTCGAAACCCACCGCGGTGCCTGGGGCTTTTTCCGCGATCGCCGTGCGGATTTGGCACCGCGGTGATCAAGATGCGGGTGCTTTTGACAGGCTCCTCCGGCTGGCTCGGTCGATACCTGGGGCCAGCCCTCCGCCAGCAGGGTCATGACGTTATTGGCTTTGACATAGCCGAAGGCGCAGGCACCACCGTTCAGGCCTCAGTCGCCGATCGCGCAGCCATAGAGCGCACTTTTGCGGATCACGCACTAGACGCCGTGGTCCACGCCGCCGCCTTGCACAAACCAGACATCGCACGAAACCCAGCTTCCGCCTTCCTAGACGTAAATGTGACGGGCACGCTGAACCTCCTGGAGGCCGCCCGTGCCGCCGGCGTGCGGCGTTTCGTGTTCACCTCAACAACCTCCCTCATGATTTCCCAAGCGATTCGCAATGAGGAAGGAAATGCCGCCGTTTGGTTGGATGAAAGCGCAGGCCCCTTGGAACCGCGCAACATCTATGGTGTGACGAAGCTCACAGCTGAAGGCTTGTGCCGGATCGCGCACCTTGAACACGGGTTGCCCTGTGTCGTGTTGCGCACAGCGCGCTTTTTCCCGGAAGACGACGACACCCACGCCAAACCCTGCGGCGAAAATCTGAAGGCCAATGAATTCCTTTATCGCCGCGCGACGGTTGAGGATGTCAGCCGCGCCCATCTCTTGGCTTTAGAGAAGGCCCCGGACCTTGGCTTCGAGACCTTTATCATCGCCGCCAAGACGCCTTTTTCGAGGGAAGACGCCCAAGCATTGAAGCAGGACCCCAGCGCCGTGATCACCCGCCTGTTCCCGCACCAGGCTGCGCTTTATGCCAAACGCGGATGGGTTCTCCCCACAAGCATAGGCCGGGTTTATGATGCCGAACGAGCGCAGCGCTTGCTGGGGTTTCGTGCGCAAACAGATTTCGCCGCGGTCCTTGATGCCCTGAGCACCGGAGCCCCGCTGCCCTTCGCCCATGATCCAAGCTATTTCGCGCCCCATGCGGGACTAATCGGCTAAATGCAGCGCAATGGTTTCAAACGGCCACAAACCCTGCAGCACAAGCCCGCCGGGCGCAGCAAGTTCAACCCGACCTACCGAAACAAGAACCGCATCGGCACATACGTCACCGGGGGAAAGCGGCAATTTGCCGTGGCCCCTGCCACCCGCTCGACCTGCCAGGCTCCCACCACCTCTTAGACGGCAGTGCGGAACCAGCGATCAGGAATCGCTGCCACGGTCATTTTGGTGCCTAAGTTAGGCTGGCGCGCCGGTGCAAATTGACCCGCCGTTCAGCCTCTCACCCCACAAACCGCGCCCGCATTGCCTCATCCGGCACCATGCACACGGCCGTGCTCCCAAACCACCGCCGTCGATTGCGCGCCAACACCAAATACGCCCAGTCCCGCAGGGGACGCGGTACAGCGGTCCCAATCCACGACAGCCACGACCAAGGCCAAGACAATCGCCGCCCGATCCGCAGGGCCGCGTCTGAAAGGCCGTACACCCTGTCGTTCTTGATCAGCAAAAACGTTTCCGGATCGTCCGGATCCTGGCCGGTCGCGCTCAGCACCTCCCGCCCAAGGGCCGATTGCGCCGGCAGAAAGGCGAACAAGCCCTTGCGGTCCCGCGGCACCACAAACCGAACCGTGAAGCAGCAAAGCTTGCATTGGCCGTCAAACACAATCACGGCGCGCGGCTCATGCGCGAGGGCGTCCGGCAAACGGGTCATATCACCGACTTAGGCAGGCTTTGCCGCACGCAAACGTCCTGCGCGCTTTCACCGCAAGCCCATCGCCGCGCGCAGCTCTGCCCGGGCAATGGCGAAATCGCGCTCAAAGGCCGGGTCTGCATCCAAGGCAGCCACGATCGCCGCAGCAGAAAGCTGGCCAGCCTGCACATCGCTCGGATAGTGCACGCCGCACACGACCCGGCTCCACCCATACTCGCGCCCGCGCGCCAAAATCATGCCCGCCCGCTCCGGCACCATTTCCGACAGCAACAGCGCCCACGCCCAGCCAAACGCGGCGTGCCCGGATGGATACGAGCGGCTGTTGGCCAAACGCGCCATTTGGGCAGCATCTCCCGCGATACACGTTTCGATGGAGCTGTCGGTCTGGAACGGCCGCATCCGCCCGAAGGCTTCCTTTGCGGGATCATAAACCGCCACGACATCAGACGTGACCCGCGCCAAAACCCGCGTGAGATTGGGCGTCGTTTCCGCGGAAATGACCATGCCAAGCGGCACCGCAAAGGCCTGGCCGGCGTCCACCCGGTTATCCGCAATGGCTTGCGCCCAGCGGGCCTCGTCCCGCGGCGCACGCAGGGCAATCACGGTGGCAAGCTCGCCAGCCTGCAAAGCGGAATCGCCGCCAGGCGGCGGTGCCAAAAAGGCACGCGCATCCGGCACCCGCGCCAGATAGCCCACCGCAAAACCGCCAGCATTCTGCGGCGGCTCGGCCACCTGCGTTGGCACACTGGCGCACCCCGCCAGCAACGCCAAACCAACAACAAAAAGACGCGCACGCCACATGGCGAAGTCCTAACCTGTTTTTGACCTAAACTGACTTTGCGGCGGGCTTCCAGGCCATCAACACGACCCCAACACCCACCACAATCAACCCCATCATGACCGCAGGGCCGCGGTCGTTCAACGTCGCGACATAGCCGATCGATGACCAGCACATCGCCACGCTCACCCCCACAAACACCAGCGGCAAGAGGGGATAAAGCGGCACCCGAAACGGGCGCTCCACGTTTGGCTGCTTGAAGCGCAAAACGATCACGGCCAGCCCCGACGCAACCAAAAACAGCCAATACACGGGCGCGGTATAGTCCACCATGGTAACAAACCCGTCATAGACCGCCCCAAGCCCCACAAGCCCTAAAGCAAACACGCCGTGAGCCAGGGTCGCTCGGGCCGGGATGCCGCGCTTTTCGTCCCATTCCGCAAACCACGACAGCGAAGCCATGTCCTGCGCGGCAGCAAACGTGGTCCGCGCCCCCACCACAATCGTGGCGTTGATCGAGGTGATCACCGCAAACGCCACCGCAATCACCAGCACGATCTGCGCGTTATCGCCAAAGGCACGCCCGATCAAATCCGCCGCCGGAGCTTCGCTTGTGGCGAGACCCTCCATCCCCAGGCCCCGCCAGAACGCCCAATTGACCAGCAGATACAACACCGTGATCGCAATCGCAGATGCCACGAGCGCCCGCACAATCCCCCGCCGCCCGTCTTTGATCTCCGCAGACAAGGTGGCCATCTCGTTCCAGCCGCCAAACGCCAGCATCACCATTACGAGTGCAAAGCCAAATCCCTCCGGCGGCGGCAGGGCAGGCGCGCGCAGCGCAAGATCGGTGGCCGGCGGCACGCCTTGGATTACCAGCCACAACGCTGCAGCGGTCATGATCAACAGGCCCGCCACTTCAAGCCCGGTGATCCCGTAGTTGGCGGCCACGCCCTCATAAACGCCGCGCATGTTGAAAGCCGTGATCACGAAAACCGCAATCGCAGCATAGATCGCGTTCCCGTGGGGCCCGATGTCCCACACCGCGTTCAGATAGTCCCCCAGCACAAACCCCAGCAGTGCAATCGAGCCGGTGTTGATCACCGCAAACCTGGCCCAAGCAAACAGGAAGGCCATCGATCGCCCGTAAGCGAGCTTCAAGAAATGATAGTCACCGCCAGCACTCGGGAACGTGCTGGCAAGCTCGGCATAGCAAAGCGCACCGATCAGCGTGACCGCACCGCCCACCAGCCACAGGATCAACAGCCAGCCGGCATCCCCAGCCCCCGCCGCCACATAAGCGGGCGACTTAAAAATTCCCGCGCCCACCACCATGCCCACAGCAAGCATCACCACATACGTCGTCGACACGTGCCGGCGCGGCGTGCTGGAAGCGGTCATAGAGTGCGGCCTTAAAAACCAGTGGGTGCCAGAACTCTAACCGAACACGCCCATTTCCAACCCCGAAAACGCAGCGCCATGGCTCAACCCGCGGCGATTTTCCCCTGGGAGGAGAATGGTCTGTAACTTCCGCTTACGTAAAGAGCTAGTGCCGTTCGATGATCGGCACCCGGATAAACGCTAAGCCTTGGTGCGATTGAGACCTTTTTTGCAAAATGCAGGAGATGTGGGCGTGGCAGTTTGGAAGCGTGGACTGATGGCAGCGGCAGCGACCGCGGTTTTGGCCGTCGCAATGGCGGGCACGGCATTGGCACAACCGGGTTCAGACGAAATCATCGTCACCGGCGTGCGCGGCGGCGAACGCACCGTGCTGTCTTCACCTGTCCCGGTGGACGTGTTGAGCGCTGAGGCCCTGGAAAACGCCGGTGCCGTTGGCAACGAGTTAGGCCAAGCCCTGACGGCCCTTGCGCCTTCATTCAATTTCCCCCGCCAATCCAACTCCGGCACCTCAGACCACATCCGCGCCGGTCAGCTGCGCGGCCTCTCGCCAGATCAAACCCTGGTCCTGGTCAATGGCCGCCGACGCCACCAGAGCGCGGTGGTCAACACCGAAACCAAGATCGGCCGTGGCACCGCGGCAGTAGATTTCAACACCATCCCACTCGGCGCGGTCGGGCGCATCGAAGTGCTGCGCGATGGGGCAGGCGCACAATACGGCTCGGATGCGATCGCGGGCGTTATCAATGTGATCCTGGATGATGCCCCCGAAGGCGGCGAACTCACCATCACCTATGGCCAGCACAACACCAATGTCGAAGCGATCCGCCAAGACCTGACCGACGGTGAAACGCTGAACCTGGCCGCCGAAGGCGCCCTTGCCCTCGGCGAGCGCGGCGGCTTTGTGCGCTTCGGCATCGAAGCGCTGGACCGCGAAGGCACCAATCGGGCGGGCTTCGATTTGGTCCCGTTCTTTGAACAGCAAACCCCTGCCAACCTTGCCCTGGCAGGCCGGCGCAATTACGCGATTGGCGATCCATCCACCAACGCCTGGAACCTCTGGTACAACGCCGAACTGCCCGCAGGCGGCTTCAACCTGTACAGCTTCGCCACCTACGCCAACCGGACCACCGAAGGCGGCGCGGCGTTCCTGCGCTATCCAGATAGCTTCCAAAACATCCGCAGTGTCTATCCGAACGGCTATCGCCCCCAAACCACCGGCGACAACGAAGACCTCTCCGTTGTGGGCGGCGCAACCTGGGCCCTTGGCGCGTTCGACGTGGACGCCTCGATTGGCTACGGTCGCAACGAGTTTGGCTTTGGCGTCGAAAATTCGCTGAACCCGTCGCTTGGGCCATCAAGCCCCACAAGCTTCGACTCCGGCTCCTACATCTTCGATCAGCTCACCGCCAATGTAGACCTTCAGCGCGAGCTGGACTTTGGCTTCACCGCCACCCCCGCGATCTTTGCGGTCGGCGTGGAATATCGCCGCGAAACGTATGAAACCAAGGCCGGCGAACCAGCCTCCTATATCGGCGGCCCGTTCACCACGCTGGCGGTTGGTGCCCAAGCTGCCCCGGGCCTCACGCCCGCCGATGTGGTCGATATCGACCGCGATGTGTTCAGCATTTACACTGATCTGTCTGGCGACGTCACCGAGCGGCTCTACCTGTCCCTGGCGGCCCGCTACGAAGACTATTCAGACTTCGGCGATGCCACCACCGCAAAGCTCGCGGGCCTCTTCACCATCGTCGATGGCTGGAACTTGCGCGCTGCCGTGTCCAACAGCGTCCGCGCGCCAGGCCTGCAGCAAATCGGCTTCTCAGACACCACACAAAACTTCGGCACCGGTGGTTCGCTCGTCCGCACCCGCACCCTGCGAGTGGACGACCCGATTGCCCGCGCCTTGGGTGCAACTGATCTGAAGCCGGAAGAAAGCGTCAACTACAGCGTCGGCACCACCGCCGCGTTCGGCAACTTTACGCTTTCGCTGGATGCCTACCGCATCGAAGTGGACGATCGCATCACGCTGTCTGACCGGTTCTTCGGAACAGCCCTGGAAAACTTCGTCCAATCCCGTCCGGGCGGGGCCAACGTCCGCTCCGTGCGCTTCTTCACCAATGCCATCGATACCGAAACCAACGGCGTCGACGTCGTGCTTGATTATCTCGCCCCGCTGTTCTCGGGCGATTTGGCCCTGAGCCTTGCCTACAGCAACGCCGAAACCGAGATCACCCGCTTTGCTACAACCCCGGCCGCCCTGCGCGCGCTGGACCCAACCTTCCGTCTGGTGGGCGTGGAAGAGCGCAACACCATCGAAACCGCAGCCCCCACCGAAAAGGTCGTGGCGTCGGCAGAATGGTCAAACGAAACGTGGCGCGGGCTGGTGCGGGTCAACTACTACGGCGATGCCACCCGCGTGTTCGACTTTGGCGGCGGCTTTGAACCCACCCAAACCTACGGTTCGGAGCTGCAGCTCGATCTGGAAGGGGAGGTGCAAATCACCCCGGAGTTTGCCTTCACCATCGGTGCCTCGAACGTCCTGGACGAGTATCCCGATCGGTCGAGCGACCTGATCAACTACTTCGGCAATTTGCCGTATGACATTCTGTCGCCTGTGGGCGTCAACGGCCGCTTCGTCTATGCGCGTGCCAAGGTGACCTTCTAAGCCGTCCGTAAGCGACGCTTGAACACGATCGGCCCCTCCCTTCAAAAGGAGGGGCCGAAGTCGTTTACGCCCATGGCAACGGACATCGCAAAGCCTGTGTCGCCCGCTAAAGCGGGCGTGTTACTCTCATTTTTGAGAAGTGCCGCGGTCTGGACAAAAGCGGCAGGCTTTCGCGCAAACAGGAAGGGCCAACCATGAGCGCACCACAGGAAAACCGGCATTGGGTCCTTGGCCAGCGCCCAGTTGGCAACAACTACGCCAGCGCCTTCGCCTTGCGCACGCAAGCCATCCCCGTGCCCGGCAACCGGCAGCTGTTGGTCGAGAACAAGGTGCTGTCGATGGACAGCGGCACCCGCATGTACATGACCGACCGCGAAGACAGCTACCAGCC
>JBMOEW010000009.1:0-85234 GCA_049314555.1 Caulobacterales bacterium | reverse complement strand
TTGGCCAATGCGCCCGCGGTTGAGAGCGACGGGCAGGGCGTTGAACTGTTCCCGCGAGATCGCATGCGGGGGGCGCGACTGCAGGACCGCGTAAAGCGTGCGGTTCTGGTTGCGGAGCTGATGGCGCTCTTCGGGGGGGATGAAGTATTGGGTCAGGTTATGCTGGGGGTCGATGTCGACAAAGACCACCGAGCGGTTGTCGATCAGGTGTGCGGCCGCAAACAGGTTGGCCGACAGGATGGTTTTGCCGACGCCGCCTTTGATGTTCAGCATCGCGATCACACGGCCGCCGGCCGTACTGGCTCGCACCGCTGAAATCAGCCCAGCGCGCTGGGGTGGGGCCAATCCGTTGGTAGCTTCAAACACGTTTTGTGGGTCAATCGCGTGGCTCAGCCAAGTGTCTGGTGGCGGGGCCTCGGCAAGGACTGAAATGATCGGGCGTCCATTGGCCAGGGCAAAGGCAGCCTCGCGGCGCATGTTTTCAGACCGCGCCGCGACAGACGATACCACCAACACCAGGCAGCGTGCTTCGGCCACTGCTCCCGCTAGCTGGGCTGCTGCTTCCGGCCGGCGCAGTTCGGCGAGGGGTTGAACAATCCCCAACCCCTCGGCCTGCAGTGCTGCGATCACGGCACCTGCGGTTTCGGCGTCTTCTGGTTCGTAGGCGATGTACGCCGCGGTGGTCATGTGGTTTTGGCCCTGCCCTGTGAGCCTCAACCTATCCAATCGGTCATGCGGTTGGCAACGCGGTGACTGAGTTGGTGTCGGCAGGGAGGTGAAATGGTTTTGCGCTGCAGGGCGATGTTTTGCTATGCAGCATGCATGACCATGGCCTGGACCCCCGACGGCTGGCGCTCAAAGCCGGCTCGCCACATCCCGGACGATTATCCGGATATGAAATCGCTGGATGCGGTGGAGGCGCGGCTCTCTACCCTGCCGCCGCTGATTTTTGCGGGCGAAGCGCGCACGCTCAAATCGCGCTTGGCCGAAGTTGTTTCGGGGAACGCCTTCTTGTTGCAGGGGGGCGATTGCGCAGAAAGCTTCAAGGAATTTCACCCCGACAACATCCGCGACACCTTCCGCGCCTTGATGCAAATGGCGGTGGTGCTGACGTTTGCTGGCTCCAAGCCGGTGGTGAAAGTGGGCCGGATCGCGGGGCAGTTTGCAAAGCCGCGATCGGAAGCCATCGAAACCCGCGACGGGCAAACCCTGCCTTCGTATCGGGGCGACAATATCAACGGGATGGAGTTTTCGGCTGAGGCGCGGGTGCCTGATCCCAACCGGCTGTTGAAAGCCTATTCACAGGCGGCCGCGACCTTGAACCTTCTGCGGGCCTTCGCAGGCGGTGGCTATGCTGACCTGCAGAATGTGCACCGCTGGACGTTAGGGTTTGTGGCGGAAAGCCCGCAGGGCCAGCGGTATGCGATGCTTGCGGATCGGATTACCGAAACCCTGGCGTTTATGGCAGCTTGTGGCATTTCGCCGGCCACAACCCCGCAAATGCGGGCCACCGAGCTGTTCACCTCGCATGAGGCATTGTTGCTTGGCTTCGAGCAGGCCATGACGCGGCGCGACATCGTGACGGGCGATTGGTACGATACCAGCGCGCATTTTTTGTGGATCGGTGATCGCACGCGCCAGCCCGATGGGGCGCATGTGGAGTTTTGCCGGGGGGTAAAAAACCCAATCGGCATGAAGTGCGGGCCAAGCCTGGAGCCGGACGATTTGTTGCGGCTGATTGATATTCTCAATCCAACCAACGAGCCCGGTCGCTTAACGTTGATCGCGCGGTTTGGCTCGGAAAAGGCCAAGGCGGGCCTGCCGAAGCTGGTGCGGACGGTGCAACGGGAAGGCCGGGCGGTGGTGTGGTCTTGCGATCCAATGCATGGCAACACCCTCAAAACCGAAGGCGGCTTCAAGACCCGGCCGTTTGACCGGATCTTGGACGAAGTGCGCACGTTTACCGAGGTTTTGCCGAGTGAAGGGGCCTATCCGGGGGGTGTGCACGTGGAAATGACCGGCCAACAGGTGACCGAGTGCCTTGGCGGTGCCACCGCGATCACCGAAGCGGATCTGTCTTCGCGCTATCACACCCACTGCGATCCGCGTCTCAATGGGGAGCAGGCGCTGGATCTGGCGTTCATGATCGCAGAGGCGCTGCGGGGCGCGCGGGGGCCTGCGGCGTTGGCGGCAACGGGCTAAAGTCTAGGGCTGGCTAGAGGGGCGCACGGCGCGAAGTGGTGGCGCAAGGCTTGCGTTACGCCTCGATCGCGCTTTGAGTATGCCTTGAGAGACTGCCCGTGATGGACGTTGAACACTCGCCAAGACCGCCTTCTGGCTCGTTTGCGCACAGCGACGCGGACGAAACGTGGGTTGGACTGCGGCCCTCCCGAGATGATCCGCCCGCCCCCCCCGAGCTGGGCACCGATAGCCTGTTGTTGTTTACGGCGGCGGGCCTTGCGCTTTTGGTGTGTGGCGGCGGGGCGTTAAGCCTGATGCAGCCGGCCCCGCGGGCAGCAACGCAAGTGGTCCAAGACGTTGCGCCGGCGCAGCCAGCCCCAACGCAGGCTCCAGCGCCTGCTCCCATTGTTGCCAGCGATGGCGAAGCTTTACTGGTGGATGCGGGCGATGGCATCGCTGTTACACCGTTGGCCTCGCCGCGGCCCATAACCGTGCGCGAGCGCTTCACCTTGCGTGCCCGGCCAGGGGAAACTTCGGCCGGTTCGCGGGGCACTGTGGCCCCCGGTCAGCGCCTGCGGGTGATCGGGCAGCTGCGCACGGGCGATGGCGAGATCTGGCTGCAGGTTCGGTCTGACGATGGCGGTTTGGCATATATCGAGGCCAGGGACGCAGTGTTTCACGACGTGTGGCGCAACGCGCAGGCGGCCCAACGTTCGGCTGATGAGCAGATGGAGGCGATGGCCGAAGCCATTGCCAATGGCGGCCCTGTCACGGGGGCCCCGCTGCAAGCTGGGGTGCCGCCCAACGAAAGCGCGCCTCCCACCGCTGATGCGGGCGAGCTTTATTGATCGGCCGAAGGCGCGCGTGCGTTTCACTTGGGATTGACTTCAGTTAAGCCTAGCATCCCTTGTTTGCCGGGATGTCATGACACGCTTTGCCTCAAACATCGCAATGATGCGCCAGATCGTGCGGGTGGCGTGGCCGATCGCGTTGGCGCGCCTTGGCATTATGAGCATGGGCGTTGTGGACACCATCATGGTGGGGCAGCTCGCGCCAACGGAGCTGGCTTGGCAGGCGCTTGGCTGGGCGCCCACAAGCATTTTTCTGGTGGCGGGGATTGGGCTTTTGCTCGGGGTGCAGGTGCTAACGGCGCGGCTGATCGGGGAAGGCCGGCCTGCGGCGGTGGGCCGGGTTTGGCGGCTGGGGATGGGGCTTGGCCTGGTGGCGGGGCTGCTCGCCTGCGGGGCGATCTGGATTTTCGGCGAACAGCTGTTGTTGGTGCTTGGGGTGGAGCCAAGCCTTGCGGCTCCAGCCAGCGGGGTGATGCGGATCTTGGCGCTGTCGTTGCCGCTGCATCTTGTGTACGTGGCCGGTGCCTTTTTTCTTGAGGCCTTGAAGCGACCCGTGGCGGGCAGCGTCATCATGTGGGCGGCCAACATCGTGAACTTTGGCCTGAACGCCTGGTTGATCCCGCTGCACGGTGCGGAAGGCTCGGCTTGGGCGACGGCGGGGGCACGGCTGTTTCTGGCGGTGGTGATCGTGGGATGGATCTGGCGGCTGCCCGATCGCCAAGCGCTTGGCGTTAGGGGCAGTCCGGACGGCAGCACTGCGGGCATCGGGATTGGGGCGATGCTGCGGGTGGGGATTGCGGCGGCGGTGAGCCAGGCGGCGGAAGCGGGTGCGTTTTCGTCTTTGACCGTCATTGCCGCGCGGATTGGCGCACAAGCTGTGGCCACCTACGCCATTTTGCTGAACCTGTTGGCCGTTGTGTTCATGGTGGCGCTGGGGATCGCTGGGGCGAGCGCGGTGCTTGTGGCAGAGGCGATCGGGGCTTCACACCGCGAACGGGCCGGGCAGGCGGCTTGGGTTGGGCTGTGGCTCAACAGCGCGGCGATGCTGGCGATTGGGGCGGCCCTTTGGGTGTTCGCGAGGCCGGTGGCGCATGTGTACACCTCTGACCCAGCGTTGATTTTGCTGATCTTGGCGATGATGGGGTGGGCGTGCGCGATCCTGCTGCCAGACGGCGGGCAGGTGGTGGTGGCGGCAACCCTGCGGGCGCGGGGCGACAACTGGGCCCCGACCGCCAGCCACGTGCTGGCCTACGTCGGGGTTATGCCGCCGCTCGCCTCCTATTGGGGCGAGGTGCAGGGGCAAGGCGTGGCCGGGCTGATGGCCGCGATTTTTTGGGCGAGCGTGTTGTCTTTTGCGATTTTGGCCACGCGCCAGCTGATCCTGTTCAAGCGCGGCTAAGGCCGCCTCACACGCCCAGGATCCACCCCTCCTCGGCTTCGACCTCTGCGCGGCGGGGGTCTTCGCCGGCGGGGCCGAAAATCCGCCCCAGCGTTGCCTTCTCGTCCATCGCGGCGAAGTAATCGGCGATGGCGCGCACCTGGGCCTGGTCCTTGATCTCTCCCTCGCCAGGTTTGGCGCGGGCGATGGTTGGGTAGATTTCGCTAACCACCACCTCAACGCCCTCCAGGGCAGCAGAGGTCAACGGCTTCCAGCCGGTTTCAAACGGCCAAAGGCGCAGGCGATCGCCCCGCTCCTGTTTCAGTTTGCGCACCAAGGGCAGCCCGGTCAGGGCTTGGCCACCGACCGAGCCTTGGTAGTACAGCTTCCAAACCGAAGAGGCGGTTTTGGCGGCCACTTCGGCGTGGCGCAGCTCGGGCAGGTCTTTGGGGCCGTGATCGCGGGTGCGCTTGGCCGACAGCATGGTTTGCACTTCGCGCGCGGGGCAGCCCCAGAACGGGAAGGCCTCGCCCGTCATCAGGCGATTGATTTTGGCCCCAACCTGGAAGCGGTTGTTGGAGTTGTCTGGCTTGTCTTTCACTTCTTTGCTGACAAACGTGGCCATGGCGGCGGCGGGCGGGCCTTCCAGCTTCAGGGCTGCGGCGGTGCCACGGGGAAAGCCCAAGGGAAAATCAAAGCCCAGGAGGGTGCGTTCTGTCTTTTTGGCGAGGTCGTCCAAAATGTCTGTGAGGAGTGTGGCGGCTTCGGCGCGGGTGGACGGATTGTGGCTTTCAGCGACGAACTGAAAGCGCACGTTGCGCTTGATCACGCCGATCCACACCGAGTCTGGCCCGGTTGTGGGCTTTGAAGCTGCGCTCCAATCCACCATGACGTATGCATTGAATAGTCTGGACATGGGCTCAAGCCAACTTCACAAGCATTTTGCCGGTATTGGCACCGTTGAAGAGGCCAAGGAACGCTTCCGGCGCGTTTTCAACACCGTTGAAAACCGTTTCTTCCCAGGTCAGCTTGCCCTCGGCGATCCAGCCCGACATATCAGCGATGAATTGCGACCGCAGCCCCGCATACTGGGTGACGATGAAGCCGCGCATCGTAATGCCCTTGCCGATGATGTGCATCAGGTTGCGGGGGCCTGGAGCTGGTTGGGTGTTGTTGTAGGCCGAGATCATGCCGCATTCGGCAAAGCGGGCCCCGGCTCTGGCCAATTCCAGCGCCACTTCCAGGTGTTCGCCGCCGACGTTGTCGAAGTAGATGTCGATGCCCTTGGGGGCGGCTGCGCGCACATCTGCCAAGAGGTTGGCGCTGGTTTTGTAGTTCACCACCGCGTCAATGCCGCGCCCTTTGAGCCAGGCTGCCTTGTCGTCTGAGCCCACAGTGCCAACAACGTGGCAGCCTTTGATTTTGGCGATCTGGCAAACAACAGACCCAACCGCGCCAGCGGCACCCGATACAAAAACTGTATCGCCCGGTTTTGGCTGGCCGATTTCCAAAAGCCCGGCATAGGCGGTGAGGCCCGGCATGCCCAGCACGCCGATGAATGCCTGAGGCGGGGCGGCGGTTTTGGGCAGCTTGGTCACTGCGGCTGCGGGGGCCACAAAGCCTTCGCGCCAGCCAAACATGGATTCCACCAGGTCGCCGGGCTGCAGGTCGCTGGCGTTGCTTTTGAGAACTTCGCCGATCGCGCCACCTTGCAGCGGTTTATCCAGTTCAAAGGGTGGCACGTAGCTCGCGCGGTCGTACATGCGGCCGCGCATATACGGATCCACCGACATCCACAGATTGCGCACCAACACTTCGCCGGCGGCGGGTTCCGGCAGCGTTACCGAGGCCAAGGTGAAGTCTTGGGCACTTGGCAGGCCAACCGGGCGGCGGGCAAGCCGGACTTCTTGCGATGCAAACGTCATGGGGTGGGGTCTTCCTTGATTTTCCCCACCCTAACGGGCTGGGCGCTGGACCGCTAGGGCGTCGCGAAACTTGTTATCGGTGCCGATCGGGGCTGGTGGCCAACTGAAGATCGTCTGACGCGTTCATTCAAGTGCCGCTCAGATGGAGGGGACGATACCTGAGGGCGTCGCGGTGCCTGCGAGGGAGCGCTGAGCGACACCAACCATAACGGGAGCAGAGCCCATGAAACGCAGTCTTACAGCCGCCGCCGCCCTCGCCCTCCTCGCCAGCTTTGGGGCGATGGAAGCCAGCGCGCAAAACCGAACCTCAGTCACGCAATGGGGCGTGGATAATGGTGCCGCCGCTACCCAGAACGGCCAGCGCAACGGCGCGGTGATCGGCCAGAACGGGCGGGGCCAGTTCAGCCGCGCAGTGCAAAACGGGCGCAACAACTATTTGCGCATGGAACAGGGTGGAACGCGCAATTCTGCGATCACCGAACAGCGGGGTGTGGATAACCTGGCTGTGACCGGGCAGAACGGACGCCGCCTGCAGGGTGACATCTACCAATACGGGCTTGGCAACACCGCCGGCATTGCCCAGTTCGGGGCCGATAACCGGGCCCTGACCGACCAATCCGGGGTGAACAACACCTCTGCCATCATCCAAGTGGGCAATGGCCAAGATGCCGTCGTGCGGCAGGGCGGCAACAACAACATCACCGTGGTCATTCAAGGCCAATGATGCCTTCAACCGATGCGGCGGGGTGCCGGTTGGTGCCTCGCCGCCCAGCTTTGAAAGGACAGGATATGCGTAAGGCTTTTTATGCGGTGGCGGGGCTATTGGCGCTTAGCGCGTGCGCTGCGGCGGCGGCACCGGAGGCGGTAGCCGCGTCTGACCCGCCACCCCATGTGGCGGCCGCCCCTGCAGCGGTTGCGCCGGCGGTTGTGGTTCCGGTGGAGTCCACCCGTTATGCGCCGCCTTCGGTGTGGTGCGATATTCGCGTGACGCCGACCGCGCAGGGTGTGCGGTTTGCGCCGGTGGCGCGCAGTGACGACGCGATTTCAGGGGAGTTCAGTTTTGTGCTCACCCGCAGCGACGCCAACGGCTCTTCCGACATTACCCAGGGCGGCGCCTTTTCGTTGGTGCGGGCGGAGCGAACCACGTTGGGTTCGGCCGATCTGAGCATGGGACGCGGGGCGCGCTATCGGGCGCTTTTGGTGATGGAAAACCGCGCGGGCGTGGTGTGCCGGCGGGAGGTGGGCTCATGATCCGGGGTTTTGTGTTGGCGGCGTTGGCGTTGGCGTTTGTGGCTGATGCCAGCGCGCAGGCGATGCGGCCTGGCTCCAATCCCAACCGGTTTGCACCGCAGGCGCAAAACAACCGTGTGGTGGTGGTGCAGGCGGGCGACGGCAATGCCGCCGGCGTGGTGCAGCGCGGCCAAGAGCAGACCGCCGTGATCGGCCAGTTTGGAAACGACAACGCCGCCTGCATCGTCACCTGGGGGCGCGGCACCAGCGCCAACATCATCCAAACCGGCGATGGGCAGGCGAGCCTTGTGTTTCGCACGCCCACCCGCCAGCGGGTGTTTGAAGGTCCTGAGGCAGAGGCGCGCATCCGCCGGGCGTGCGGGTTTTGAATAGGAAGCGCGGCAAGCTGCGGCCTACGAGACATCGTGGCAGCGGCCGCCGCGGCCAGCTTGGCTTGAACCGGCGGCGGTAAACCCGCATAACGCCGGCTTGCCTTCGATTTGTTGGAAACCGATCCCCTGATGACTGTCCGTTTGCGTTTCGCGCCGTCGCCCACAGGGCGGCTGCATGTGGGCAATATCCGCACCGCCCTGCTCAACTGGTTGTTTGCCCTCAAGAGCGGGGGCGAAGTGTTGCTGCGGATTGATGACACCGACCTCGCCCGCTCCACCAAGGCGTTCGAAGAGGGCATCGAAGCGGACCTGTCTTGGCTGGGGCTCAATTGGCAGTCGCGGGCCAACCAGTCGGCCCGGTTTGAGGCCTATGATGCGGCGGCGGCGAAGCTGAAGGCGGCTGGGCTGTTGTACCCGTGCTATGAGACCGCTGATGAGTTGGAGCGCAAAAAGCGGATCGCGCAAAGCCGCGGGCGTCCGCCGGTTTATGACCGCGCCGCGCTGAAAATGACGGAAGAAGAGCGGGACGCGTTTGTGGCTGAGGGCCGCGCGCCGCATTGGCGGTTCAAGCTGTCTGGGGCGCGGCAGAACTGGACCGATCTGGTGCGCGGGGCGCAAACGGTGGATACCGCGAGCCTCTCGGACCCGGTGCTGATCCGTGAGGACGGCGCTTATCTTTACACCCTGCCCAGCGTGGTGGACGACATCGACTTTGAAATCACCCACATCGTGCGCGGGGAAGACCACGTCACCAATACAGGGGTGCAGGTCGAGGTGTTTGAAGCGCTTGGGGGAAAGGTGCCGATGTTTGGGCACTTCCCGCTTTTGGTGGGGGCTGATGGGGCTGGGCTGTCTAAACGGCTTGGGTCGCTCTCGGTGATGGAGTTGCGCGAGGACGGATTTGAGCCACTGGCGATCCTGTCGCATTTGGCGAAGCTTGGCACGTCTGACGCGGTGGAGATCCGCGAGAGCTTGGCGCAGCTGACCGAGGAATTCGATTTTGCCAAGATTGGCAGGGCGCCGGCGCGTTACGACGTGGAAGAGCTAAAGCGCCTGAACGCAGGGCTCTTGCACGCGATGCCTTATGCCGAAGCGCAGCCGCGGTTGGCTGCGATTGGGGCTGATCTGGGGCAGGGTTTTTGGGAAGCGATCCGGGCCAATCTGGTGCTGTTTGGGGATGCTGGCCAATGGGCGCAGGTTGCGCAAGGCACGGTGACGCCGCTGATTGCCGATCCGGCGTTTGCACAAGCCGCCGCAGAGCTCGTCCCGGCGGGTCCGTTTGATGGCGGCAGCTGGAAGGCCTTCACCGAGGCCGTGAAAGAGAAAACTGGTGCCAAGGGCAAAGGGTTGTTCATGCCGCTGCGCCAGGCGCTGACTGGGCTTGATCATGGCCCAGATATGGGCGTGCTGTTTGCCCTGATCGGCCCAGATAAGGCGCGGGCGCGGCTGCTTGGGCAGGTGGATTAGGCTGCGCCTACACTTTTCTCAAAAGCGGTTTCGCGCGTGGGGCCTTGGGCTGGCGTTATCCCTAAGTGACGGTGCATCCGATCGCAGAGCGCTGCAATTTGTTGCTGCGTTGGGCGGGTGGATCGCAGCGTTTTCACAGTGAGCTTGTCTTCGATGCGGATCGCTGATGTCCTTGTGAGGGGCGATTGGCGCGAGATGAAGTCTCCGCTGTAGCGGTTGGGGCGGCCATCGTTGGTGGAGAACACGAACCGCGACAGGCCCATGTCTTCGATGTCTGCGGCGGTGACCTTGGAATAAATGAAGGTGAGGATGAAGTTATCGAACTCCGCCGCCTTTGACACGAAGTGACCGGTTTCGCGGCCCTGCTCGTCTAGGCTCCACCCTTCGACGTGCGGGCCGTTTTCTGTAACTGAAATGTTGATGTAGCCGTAGCCGCGGGGCTGCCCATTCTGGTCTATGAGGGCGTCAAACCAGTAGCCTTCGATGTCATGGCGGCCCAGAACCAAGCGTCGCAAGAAGCGCCACCGATCAAACAGAACGTAGGCCGCGCCAAAGGCAATAAAGCCAAACAGCATCACGAAGAAAATGCTGGCAGCCAAGCCAAAGGCCTGGTTCGAGGCGATCTTGTCGGCCACGTCGTCTAGCGTATTTTGCTGCGCTGCCATTTGCAGCGCGTCTTGCATCAGGCCCACAAGCGCGCCGACGAAAGCTGCGCAGGCAATCAGGATGTTGGCGACAGTCTGACGATAGCGTTGGACCCGTTCCATGCCGACCCCCGGATTTGGCTGATCATTTTGCACTCTGGGGCTAAGCTGGCAATGGCGCGAGGGCGCTAGGGGCCAGCGCGTGGCAATTGCCGCGCCTTGCGATTGTGCCTATGTGCACGCGATGCCCCCACAATCGACCGCAACCCCTGCCGATCCTTCGCCGCCGCTCTATGCCAGCATCGGGCGGATCATGCGCTTGATTGGCGGTCTTAAAGGGCCCGGCGTGCGCCCGCGGTTGGTGGTGGCGTTTGTGCTCACGCTGGCGGCCAAGGTGATTGCGGTGTTTGCGCCGCTGGTTTTGGCAGATGGGGTCAACCGGTTGTCGAGCGGCGATACGACCGGGGCGCTCCATGTTTTTGTGGCTTTGGCGGCGTTCTGGGGGGCGTTGCGGTTTGTGTCGACTGCTGGGCCGCAAGTTCGCGACGCGATTTTTCAGCCGATCTCAGAGGAAGCCCAGCGGCGGGCGGGCACCGCCGTGTTTGCCCATGTTCACAGTCTTTCGGTGAAATTCCACCAGACCAAACGCACCGGCAGCCTGCACCGCACGATTGAGCGCGGGGTGCGGGCGATCGACTTTCTGCTGCGCTTTCTGGCGTTCAATATCGCGCCGACCGTGATTGAACTCGCTTTGGCGGCGGGCGTGCTCGCCTGGAAGTATGGCGGCGTGTTTGCCTTGATCGCGGCCGGCACGGTGGTGATTTATGCCGGGCTCACGTTCTGGATCACCGAATGGCGGTTGCAGTTTCGCCGGGAGCTGAACGAGCGGGACAGTGAGACGGCGGGCCGGGCGGTGGACTCGCTGTTGAACTACGAGACGGTCAAGGCGTTTGGGGCCGAGAAGCGCGAAACGGAGCGGTTCGATCGGGCGCTCGCTGGGTATGCCAATGCTGCGGTTCGGTCGAACACGTCGCTCGTCATGCTGAACGTGGCGCAGGCCTTGATCATGAACGTCGGTCTGGTGGGGATGGTGGTCATGGCGGGGTTGATGACCAGCGACCAGCGCATGGGGCCCGGCGACATCACGGCGGTGATCTTGATCATGCTGAACCTGTATACGCCGCTGAACATTTTGGGGTTTGCCTACCGCGAGATCAAACAAAGCTCGATCGACATGGAGAAGATGTTTTCCCTGTTGGACGAAAAGCCAGATGTGGCAGACCGCGCCGATGCCATCGCCCTGCGCCGCGGCGCTGGCGCTGTCACCTTTGAGGACGTGCGGTTTTCGCACGATGGGCGGATTGCGGGTCTGGAGGGGGTGTCGTTTCAGGTGAAGCCCGGCACGACCACCGCCGTTGTGGGGGCAAGCGGGGCCGGTAAAAGCACGATCTTGAAGTTGTTGTTTCGGTTCTATGATCCTGAAGCCGGGACGGTGAGTATCGATGGCCAAGATCTGCGCGGCGTTACACAGGACAGTCTGCGCGAGGCTTTAGGTTTGGTGCCGCAGGACGTGGTCCTGTTCAACGATACCATCCGCTACAACATCGCCTACGGGCACCCAGAGGCCTCACAAGCTGACCTCGATGCGGCCGCGCGCGCGGCACAACTGCTTGCCTTCATTGAGGGGCTGCCGGACGGCTGGGACACCAAAGTGGGTGAACGGGGCTTGAAGCTCTCTGGTGGGGAAAAGCAGCGTGTGGGGATTGCCCGGGTGGTGCTAAAGAACCCGCGCATCCTGGTGTTGGATGAGGCGACGTCTTCTTTAGACAGCCGCACCGAGCAGGAGGTGCAAATTGCCCTCGATGAAGCCTCCAAAGGACGCACCATCGTAGTGGTTGCGCACCGGCTTTCCACCATCGCGGGGGCTGACCAAATCCTTGTTCTGAAGAACGGGCATATTGTGGAGCGCGGGCGTCATGGCGAGCTGATCGCGCTTGGGGGAGAATACGCCGAGCTCTGGCGACGGCAGGCCGAAGACCCGCCCGCGCGGATGGCGGTTGTGGCGGAGTGATCGCAACGGTGCGCGATGCGGGCTTGCTAGTCGTCGGCGACGCGCAGGTTCAAGAGTGCTGCGTTGCGGCGCGCTGGCGTGATGCCAACGCTATCGCCCTGCTCTTGCAGGTCTTCGACGGTGAGTTGTTCGGCTTCGGCGCTGAAGCTCCAGTTCCAATAGCGCAGGGCCGTTTGGGCCTTGGCTGAAGACAGGACATCAAAGATGTACAAGGTGCGCCCATAGGGCGTGTCTTGCAGGGCGGGGTTTCCCTTGGAGCGCCGCAGCGCTCCCCAGAGCAGATCGAGGCTGGCGCGCTTTAGCCCCACAGCCTTTGCCAAAACGCCGATCGGCTCGCCGCCCTTATCCGC
The DNA here is from genome assembly GCA_049314555.1 of Caulobacterales bacterium. Lineage (GTDB taxonomy): Bacteria > Pseudomonadota > Alphaproteobacteria > Caulobacterales > Aquidulcibacteraceae > REEB509. Next base: position 72,745 of record JBMOEW010000009.1, on the reverse strand, counting down.
AAAAATGCGGATGATCGTCATGGGCTTGAGGCCGCAGAGATAGCCGATTTCGGTGGCGCTCTTTTTGGTCATGCCATGGACTTCGGAGGCAGCGACGGCCTCTTCGAGGCTTGCAAAGGGGCTGCGGCTGAGGGCTGCGCGGTTGCGCTGGCGGCGCTCGATCACCTGCAGGGCCTTGCGCGATTCGGAGTCTTGCCAATCCTCGCGCGAAGCCATGGCAAACAGATCGGCCAGTTCCGTGATCAAGGTTTGGCGTTCGGCGGCGTAGCGGCGAACGATTTGGCTGCGCTGGGGGAAGTCTGACCACCAAAACAGCACCAAAGCCTGGGTTGGGCGCAATTCGGGGCGTTGCAGCAACAGGTCCACCAGGGCGCGGTTGCGCCGGGACGCCGCCAGCGCAAAATCAACCCCAGGCTGGGACAGTTTTGCGTGCTGATTTGCCAGCACCGCGCGCACGACCTCTGGTTCGCCGGTTTGAAGCAGTGCTTCAGTGACGATCTCGGTCAGGCCTTTGCGGCCGGCGATCGCGCGCCAATGCGGCAACATCGCATGGCGGATCGTGGAGACCAGATCGCTATCGTCGAACCCGATCCCTTCTTCCAGAAGCTTTCGGGCCACGGTGATTTCATCGCGGGCGAGGTAGCGCAGGAGGGCCTTTGGGGCGTCTTCCACGCGGGCCAGGCGCTCGGCCAGCTTTTCACGCACCGCCGCATTGGCCGAGCGCATCAAGCCCATCAACAAGTCAGCGGCGAGTTGGCGCTCGTGCGGCTGCATACGGGTCGCGGGCCAGGTGACCAACTCCGACAAACGCGCGGTGAGCTGGGCGCGACTTGCCAAGCCGTTCTCGAAACCGTCTGCCAATGCGGTCAACGCAAATTCGTTGTCGGGGGAAGTTGCGGTGGCCATTGGCCTTGCTGCTCCGGCTTTAGGATATCGGCAAGGTATTCGGGTAAACGGTTAAGGGGGCGTCAACCACGTTCGCGATGGCGCGTTTGGTTGGTACAATGCCTGCACAGGGGCACGGATTGGCCCCCGAACGGGGGTGCAACGGTTAGCTGATGTCGCCCGAGCCTGCCCCCAGCCGAAATCCAAAGCCTCCGCGCCCGGTGCGGGAGTTCCCGATCTATTTGGGGACGGTGGGGCTGTATTTCTTTGCGTTCGGGCTGCAGTTTGTGCTGTTTCCGTCGTTGGTGACGTTTGTGCTGGAGGCGAGCCCGGCGGAGGTGGGGCTTGCGCAAATGACGCTGACCGGTCCAATGGTGGTGTTTTTGCTGTGGGGCGGGGTGCTGGCAGAGCGGGTGCGGGCTGGGCCTGCGCTTGGCGCGCTGCAGGCGCTATTTGCGGTGCCGGCGCTGGCCCTTGCCGGGATCGCCGCGATCGGCGGTCTGAACCTTGGCTGGGCCATCGCCTATGCTTTCGCGATGGGCACGTTGGCGGCGTTCATGTTGCCGATCCGGGATGCCGCCCTTAACGGCGTGATCGAACGCGACCGGGCGCGGGGCCACGGGATGGCGCTGCCAAAGGCGGCGGCTGCCACCACCGCGGTGCAGATCGGCGCCCAGATCCTGGGCATTCTGGTGGCGCAGCTGGCTGGGGCAGCACCGGGCCCGTTCTTTGCGGTTTTGGCGTTGGCGATGGCGGTGAGCGCGCTGTTTGCGCTGCGGCTTCAAGCCCCGCCGCCGCCTGGAGCTGGGCGGTCTGTGGCGTCGGCGTTTGGCGATGTGAAGGCGGGGTTGGCCTACGCGTTCAAGAACCAGGTGATGGGGCCGATGTTGTGGTCGGCGGCGTTTGTGGGGGTGTTTGTGATCGGCACCTTCCAGGTGCTGTTTCCTTTGATCGTGCGCGAAACCTACGGCGGGGGGCCGGGTGAACAAAGCCAGCGGCTGAGCGCGTTGTTTGCGTGTTTTTGGGGCGCGTCTTTTGTTTCTGCGGTGGCGTTGTCGCGGTTGCCGCCGCTGGAGCGACCGGGTCGGGCGTTGCTGGTGTCGCACATGATTGGGGCGGGCGCGCTCGCCACGTTTGCGGTGGACAAGCCGTTTTGGGTGTTTTGTGTGATCGTGGGGGGCTGGGGCCTTGCGTGCGGGGTGGCGATGAGCATGAGCCGCACGATTACGCAAACGGCCTCTGAGCCTGCCTATTTGGGGCGGGTGCTTGCTACCTATTCGCTTGGGTTTATGGGCGGTGCGCCGATCGGGTCTGCGATTTCAGGATTTGCGGCGGGCGAGCTTGGGGCACGCCCCGCCGCTTTAATCCCGGCGGTGGGGTTGTTGGTGGCTACGGTGTTGCTGGCCGTGCTGTCACCGATTTGGCGGCTGGATGGGCGCGGCAAGACCTGACGCGGATCAGCCCCCGCCCAGCTTGCGCATGAACTTCATGGTTTGACCGCCGCCTTGCTCGTAGTGCTCTTGGCCGGTGGGGTCTGTGATTTTGTCCCAGTTGGCGGCCACTTCTTCGGCCGTGACCCCGTCCTTGCCCAGGTAAACACCTTCTGTCTCGTACATGCGGGCCATCGCGAAGACGCCAGCGCCTGCGGTGAGGATCGCGCCGGTGGGGCCGTCGTCTGACACCAGATACATCACGCCGGGGGTAACGAATTCAGGGCGCAGGGCATCGAGCAGTTCGGGGGTGAGGATGTTTTCGGTCATGCGAGTGGCGGCGACCGGGCTGATGGCGTTGACCTTGATGTTGTTTTTGGCCCCCTCGATCTTCATGGTGTGCATGAAGCCAACCAGGGAAAGCTTGGCCGCGCCGTAATTGGCTTGGCCGAAGTTGCCGTACAGGCCGGTGGAAGAGGTCGTGACCACGATGCGCCCATAGTTTTGGGCCTTCATGATTTCCCAAACCGCTTTGGTTGGTTTGACCGTGCCCATGAGGTGGACATTCATGACCGCGTCAAAGTCTGCGATTTCCATTTTGGAGAAGGATTTGTCCCGCAGGATGCCGGCATTGGCGATCAGGATGTCGATCCGGCCCCATTGATCCATCGTCTGTTTGACGAGGCCAGCGACGCCAGCATCGTCGGCCACGGAGGCCCCGTTGGCGATGGCTTCGCCGCCCAGGGCCTTGATTTCATCGACGACTTTGAGCGCTGCCTGCGAGTTGCCGCCAGAGCCGTCCATCGCGCCGCCGAGGTCGTTGATGACCACCTTGGCCCCGCGCCGGGCCAACTCCAACGCATGGGCCCGCCCTAGGCCACCGCCTGCTCCGGTGACGATGGCGACTTTCCCGTCGAAGCGGATGGCGGACATGGGGCTTGCTCCTGGCATTAGTTTAGGTGAGATCGTGGGGTGACATGCGGCGTGTGGTGGTCGCGGTCAAGCATGCCTTAAGGGAAATGGCTCATGGCGGACATCTTCATCTCCTACAAGAAAGAAGACGCAGGCCGTGTGGTGCGGATCGTGGAAGGATTGCGGGCGGAGGGCCTGTCGGTCTGGTGGGATCACGGCATCGCGCCGGGCAGCCAATGGGACGAAACCATCCAAACCGAGTTGAAGCTTGCCAAGGCAGTCGTGGCGGTTTGGTCGGAAAACAGTGTCAGCGCACCTTGGGTGAAGGAAGAGGCTGCGGTGGGCAAGAACCGGGGCATTTTGCTGCCGGTGTTGATCGACGATGTAGAGCCGCCCTTGGGGTTTGGGCTCATCCAAGCCGCAGACCTGCGGGGCTGGGACGGCCAAGCCAAGGACCCGCATTTTCAGCACTTCCTGGGGGCGCTGAAGGCGATCTTATCTGGCGAGCGCGTGGCGGGGATGGATGCTCCGCGCCGGCGCAAAGGTGTGCCGTGGATGTTTTTGGCTTTGGCAGCAGTGCTGCTGGGCGGTGCGGTGGCGGGGGGGCTTTTGATGGGCAATCGGGCGCCGGTCGAGGTCGCTGTCCAAGATCCGGGTGTGGTACCAGGGCCTGCGGCGCTGCCGGGCAACGTTGCGGTGCCTGCCCCAGCGGCCAACGGATCGGCACCTGCGGTAGTGGTGCCCGGGGCAACGTCTAGCCCCGCGCCCGCAGCGGCAAGCCCCGAGGATGACCGCCTGTTTGCCGCCGCTCAGGCTGCGCGCACGAAGCAGGCGTTTCAAGACTATCTCATCTCCTATCCCAACGGCGCGCACGCTGACCGCGTGCGCAACATTTTGCTCACCTGCCGTAGCGAACAGCGCGAAGCCTGGGAGCCGGGCGGCAGCGCCCAGCCCGTGCGCGGGGTGAGCACTGAAAGCGATTTGACCCGCGATCAAGCTTGCGCGACGGCTTCCACCATGGCCACCCGCCAGGCCACCACCAATTGTCGGGCCATTACGGGTAACGTGGGCTTTCGCAACGGTCGGCCGAGTGTGCAGTCTGCCACGTGTGATTGCACCCTGGCCAGCTATGGATGGGCTTGCACGATCGACATGCCGGCCCGCTGCGATTGGGAGCAGCGGATGCCGCAAGTGGTTGAGGTGTGTGGATGAGCGAAGCGGCGTGGCAGGCGGCGCTTGAAGCAGCCGCGCCGGGGCGGGTCAGCTTTTCGCCGTCTGATCGCGCCACGCATGGCCGTGACCCTGCCCATGTCCATGGCGCGCCACCGGATGCGGTGGCCTATCCCTTGTCCACGCTTGAAGTGCGGGCTCTGGTTTTGGCGTGCGCGGCGCATGGGCGGCCAGTGATTCCGTTTGGGGCAGGAACGTCGCTTGAGGGGCATGTGAGCGCGCCGCAGGGCGGGCTTTGTGTGGACATGTCGCGGATGAACCAGGTGCTTGCGGTGAGTGCGGGTGATCTCGATGCCCGGGTTGAAGCCGGGGTGACACGCGAACAGCTCAACACGCATTTGCGCGATCTGGGGCTGATGTTTCCAATCGATCCCGGGGCAAACGCCACGCTTGGGGGGATGGCCGCCACGCGCGCCTCCGGCACAACGGCAGTAAAATACGGAACGATGCGCGCGGCGGTGCTGGGGCTAACCGTCGTGACCGCGTCGGGCGAGGTGATCGAGGTTGGGGGGCGGGCGCGGAAATCCTCCGCCGGCTATGATCTGACGGGCCTGTTTGTGGGATCTGAGGGCACGCTTGGGGTGATCACCGAGGTGCAGGTGCGGTTGCATCCGATCCCAGAGGCAATTGCGGCTGCTTCGGCGGCCTTCCCGGACCTGCGGGCCTGCGTGGACTGCGTGATTGCGTTGCTGCAAGCGGGGACGCCACTGGCGCGGATCGAGCTGTTGGACACGCTGCTCGTGCATGCGGTGAACCGACGGGCAGGCCTCGGGCTTGAGGAAAAACCCACGCTGTTTCTGGAGTTTCACGGGGGGCCGGCGGCGGTGCAGGAGCAGTGCGCGTTCGTAGGCGAAATAGTGAGCGCTTATGGCGGAGGGCCGTTCTTGTGGGCCGAACGGGCTGAAGATCGCTCGCGGTTATGGAAAGCGCGGCACGAAGCATTTTGGGCCGGCCAGGACTTGCGGCCTGGGGCCGAAGTGATGATTTCAGATGTGTGTGTGCCGATCTCTCGACTGGCGGATTGTTTGATCGCTACACGCGAAGATCTTGACGCCCGGGGCTTGCTTGCGCCCATCGTTGGCCACGTGGGCGATGGGAACTTTCATTGCCTGATCCTGCACGATGGCCAAGACCCCAGGGAAGTTGCCCTCGCCCATGCCGCCAACGACGCGATCGTGGCGCGCGCGCTTGCAATGGGGGGCACGTGCACCGGCGAGCACGGCATTGGGCTTGGCAAGCAGGGGTTCTTGGCGGCAGAGCACGGGGCAAGCCTGGGGCTGATGCGCGCGGTAAAGGCCGCACTTGACCCGCAGGGCCTGATGAACCCCGGAAAAATCTTTGCCCCGCTTGAGGCCGTGACCTGACGCGCGCGGATGAGGCACGCCAGTTTGGTTGTGCCACAGATATGACACATGCCATGGACGCCTTCGCAGCGAAGCCTTAGCGTCGCCACCCATGTTTGATCGGTCCGCGGGGGAAAAGCGGTGACCTATAGTCTGGACAACGCACGGAGCCTGCTTGCGCTCGTGGCGATCATGTTGGTGTGTTGGCTGTTTTCGGAAAACAAGCGCCGCTTTCCGTTCCTGATGGCAATTGGCGCGCTTGGGGTGCAGGCGGGTCTGGTGTTTGCCCTGTTTGCATTTCCCCAAACCCAACCTGCTCTGAAAGCCATTGCTGCGGGCTTCAACAGCCTGGCGGCGGCGACGGACGAAGGCACCAAGTTCGTGTTCAGTTTTTTGGGTGGGGGCGACCAGCCTTATACCACCGCAACGCCTGATGGGGATCCGCCGTTCATTTTTGCGTTTCGCGTGCTGCCGCTGATTTTGGTGATTTCGGCGCTGTCGGCGCTGTTGTGGCACTGGGGGATTTTGAAGCTGATCGTGAAAGGGTTTGGCTTTGTTTTCGCCAAGACCATGGGGATAAGGGGAGCCTCGGCCACCGCGGCGGCGGCCAACATTTTCATGGGGATGGTGGAAAGCCCGATTGTCATCAAGGGGTATCTGGAAAAGCTGACGCGCTCTGAGATTTTCATGATGATGGTGCTGGGGCTTGGCACGGTGGCGGGGTCCACTTTGGTGGCTTACGCGCTGTTCTTGGACGATGTGTTGCCCAATGCGGCCGCGCACGTTTTGGTGGCGTCGATCATTTCGGCGCCGGCGTGCGTGTTGCTGGCGCGGATCATGGTGCCGGAAACGGACGCAGAGGCGTTGCCGCAAAGCTATTCCGGCGCTGAATTGAAGTACGAATCGACCATGGACGCGATCACCACGGGCATTTCAGAGGGCCTGAAAGTGGTGCTGAACATCGCTGCCACGCTGATCGTGTTTGTGGCGCTGGTGGCGCTGGTGAACAGTCTTTTGACAATGGCCCCTGATGTGATGGGCGCGCCTTTGACGCTGCAGCGGGTGTTTGGCTGGGCGTTTGCGCCGCTTGCCTATGGGATGGGCGTTTCTTGGCAGGACTCGCAGGTGGCCGGGCAGTTGCTGGGCACGAAGCTGTTCTTGACCGAGTTCATCGCGTTCATCGAGTTGTCGAGCCCAGACCTGATGATCAGCGAGCGATCGCGGATGATCATGACCTACGCGATCTGTGGGTTTGCCAATGTCGGCTCGGTGGGGATCATGGTGGCTGGGATGACGGCGCTGTTTCCGCCGGAGCGCCGCACCGTGCTGCTTGACCTTGCCTGGAAGTCTTTGTTGCCCGGGTTCTTGGCCACAATGATGACCGCTGCGGTGGTGGCCGCTATGCCAATGCAAATGTTTGCCCCATGACGAAACGAGCGCCTCCATCGTTGGGTTCGGCCCATGTTTGGATCTTGGTGGGCATGGCGATCGTGGTATTGGTGGGGGGCGGGCTTGGGCTTTACCGGTCGGTCAAGCTGGGGGAGCGTGACCGTGCCACTGCCGTGCATGTGGCACCGGAGCCGCACCTGCGGCTGCCTTGATACCCGGTGCGCTGGGCTTTGCGTTTTTTTGCTCTTTGGAGGGCGCCATGAAACTGTATTTGGCCCACTACGCCCCAAACCCGCGGCGCGTGTCGATGTTCCTTGCGGAAAAGGGCGTGAGCGACATCGAGACGGTGTTTATCGACCTGCCCGCTGGAGACCAGCGCACCGAAAGCTATCGCGCGATGAGCCCCTTGGGCCAAACGCCGTGCCTGGATTTTGGCGACGGGCGGGTGCTGACCGAAAGCAGGGCGATCTGCACTTACTTTGAAAGCGCCTACCCAGAGCCAAATCTGATGGGGCGCGACGGCTTTGAAAGGGCTGAGGTCGAAATGTGGGACCGGCGGGTGGAGCTGATGTTTGCCATGCCGCTGATGTTGTGGGTGCGCCATGGCAGCCCGATCCTGGCGAAGGTTGAATTGAACCAGAGCCCGGAGGTGGCGGAATGGAATCGTGCGCGGGCCATGGAAACCGCCCGCTTCCTGGATGCCCGTTTGGCCAGCACGCCGTTTATTGCCGGCGAGCGGTTATCGATCGCCGACATCACCGCGCTGGCGGGCATGGATTTTGCGAAAATGAACCGCTGGCGGCCGGGCGATGACACGCCCCACCTCAAGCGTTGGCGCGAGGATATGGCGCAGCGACCCAGCGGGCAAACGCCGCCATAAGCCTTGGTCAAGGGGTGAGTGGCATGTTGGAGTTTATCGCAGGGCCGCTCAAGCTGGTGTTGGGCTTTCTGGTGTTTGCCGCTCTTGCTTTGGGTGAGCAGGCAAACGTTGGGCGTGGTCGACCGCGGCGGCGGGGCAAGCGCTGGCCTCTCAATTTCACTTTTCTGGTTTTGGGTGGCCTCTTGGGCCGGATCTTGGCCGGTGTTGGGCCGGTAGCGGTGGCGTTGTGGGCGAACGGGGCCGGGTTTGGTCTGTTTGCCTTGCTTTGCGTTCCGCTGTGGCTCGCGATGATTGCTGGGTTTTTGGTGATGGACCTGGCGCTTTATGTGCAGCACCGGGGGATGCACGAGTTTCCCGCGCTGTGGCGCCTGCACCGGGCCCACCACACAGACCCGACGCTTGATGTTACCACCGCGTTTCGGTTCCATCCGGGCGAGTTGGCGGCCTCGCTGGTGTGGAAGAGCGTGATTGCGGCTGGCTTTGGGATGCCGGCGCTGGCGGTGGCGGTTTTTGAGATCTGGTTGCTGGTTGCCGCGCTGTTCACCCATGCCGACGTGCGCTTGCCCACCAGGGTTGAAAAGCTGCTGGCCTGGCTGATCGCAACGCCGGGGGTGCATGAGCAGCATCATGACCGGGACCCTGACCGCCAGCGCAGCAACTATTCTTCCGGCTTAACGCTTTGGGATCGGGTTTTTGGCTCTTGGCGTACCCCGCCTGACGCGGGTGTTGCCGCGCTCGGGGTGCACGGGGTGTCTGACGGTTTGGCGGCTGATATCGCCCGGGGCCTGGTTGATCCGATTGCCGAAGACGCGCCTTATGTTTCGGACCGGTGAACCTTTTTTCCCTGGGCGTCGGCCAGCGCTGCAAACACGACGCGCGTGCGGCGGATGAAGCGCAGGGCCCGGCGGGCGGCGCGCGGCCCTCCTGCGACGCCGGGATCGGCACCGAGCGCTTCTTCCAGCAGGATCAAGTCCCGTTCGGCACCGAGGGTTTGGGAGAGAGCTGCGCTGGCGGCGAGGCGGAATTTGCCGGGCCAGGATTCGCCAAGTTCAAGGGCAGCGGTTTGGCGGGTTTTCTCGCGTTTGCGCCAATCGTGGCGGCGTTCGACATCGCTGGCCCCGCGCGCACGGGCCGCTGCTTTTGTTGCCCGCGCTAGAATAGCATTGGCCCCGGTTTGCAGGTCTTGCTCGGTGAGGGCGGGCATTCGTTGGAGGTGGGCGTGCAGCCGATCCAGGCTTAGGAGGGCCTGAGCTTGGCCGGCTTGCGCGCCCGCATCACGTTGATTTTCGAGGCTGCGTATGGCGCGCTTCAGGGCCTTGCGGGTCTTGCGTGACGCACCGGCGCGACACAGGCGGGCTGCCTGGCACATGGCATCGGCGTCGCGGGTGGCGCTTAGGGCTGCCATCGCGGCGCGGGCGTGGCGGTTGAATGTGCCTGCCCAGGTGGGGGTCGCCGCTTTGGTCAAGCGCGCCAGGGCGCGGGCTTTCTTCAAGCTGACGCGGGCCTTGTGGGCGGCGGTGGCTGCATCCTGGTCGCGCAGGGCTGCCTGTGCCTTCGTGACCAGCATGGCAAGCCTGGCCTTCAGGTCCGGGGTTGCGACATCTGGGGCGGTGGCCAGACGCAGGGGTGGCGGCAAACTCATCGGGGGTAGGTGTAATCGCCAATTGCTGCCAATTCACGGCACCCCCGAGGATGGGGCAGGCTTACCTGGGCGATGGCTTGATTTTCTTCAAGGTTCCGGAAAACGCCAGGATCGGCTCGCCCCTCTGGTGCAATGTGCCGCGCACAAAAATCAGGGAGCGGGTTTCTTTCAGCACCTCGCCGCGCGCCTCCACCCAGCCATCGAGATTGCCTGCACCTAAGAACTCGGTGTTACAGGTCAAGGTCACCGCCATGACACCGCCTTGGAGGTTGTGATGGGCGATCGCAAACAGGGCAAAGTCTGCAAAGCTCATCAGGCAGCCACCATGGATGGACTGTGCGCCGTTCAGATGGCGGGCCTCGGGCTGGAAGGCGATTTGGATCGCGCCGTCTTCGTGGACCCGGTAGCAAAACGGGCCAACGAGGGTCTCAAAGGGGTCCTGCCCTTGCCCCCAGCTGAGCCAACCGGCAAAGGGGCCTGAGGCTATCGTATACCTTTGTCCATAGGCATTGTTGCCAGTTCCGTCCGCCATGACTCTTCCTTGACTCTTTGACAGCTTGGGCAATAGCGGACTGGTTGGCCTCGCGCTACGGTGGGGATGGGTTTGATGGACATGGAGGCGATGATTCCTAGGCTTTCCCCTTTGGCGGTGGTCGCTCTTGCTTTGCTGTGGGGCTGTGGGCGTGCCCCTGAGGCACCTCAAGGGGGGGCTGAAGCGCCGGCACCGGTGTCGGCCGCGGCACTCACGCTTTTGGGGCAAACGCCTCCGGATCAGCCAGCGCTTCCTGAATGTGCCTGGCAGCCGTTTGAGGGCGCAGGGATTGTGATGTGGACCCAAACCTGCCCTGGGCAGCGGATGGTGGCAGATGCGCCATCGGGCCGGGTGCTGCGGGAAGCGGTGGAAGACGGCGCTTTGCTTGCCACATCTGAAGACATTCGGGTGCTGGACATGCCGGCGTCTGGGCTTGCTGGCTTAACCGCCCAGTTGATGCTGGAGGGCGGCGCGCCGGCGGAGGCGTCTTGCACGCTCAACACGGCCCCAGCGGTGATCCCGCTGCCGCAGGGTCGCCAGCGCTACAGCCTGGAGCCGACCGGTTTGACCCGCTCGGCCTGGGAGGGAGCCCTTACCGCTGACGAGGTGCCAGAAACGCCGCCTTGCGGTCGGTATGGGGTGTCTCACACCGGCTATCGCTATATCGAAATTCAGGCGGCGGCCCCCACCAAAGCGCTGTTTGTTGAGCTTGGATCTGAGGTCCAGCTGTTTGAACCTAATTCCATCCAACTGAGCAGCCCAGCCCTGGGCCAGACGCTGGAGCCCTGAGATGAAGCACCTGGTTTTGACGGGCGGCATGGTTGCTGTCGCGCTGCTCGCAAGCGGCTGTGTTGGCGTGGGGTTCGGCGACAATGACGGCGATCGGATGGCGCCCGAAATCACAGCGATCGATGCAAAGGCGGCCAATACGGCGCTGCTGGCGGCGGCGGTAAACCCGGTGCCGGCTGATCCTGGGCTTTGCCCGGGTGGCGGGGTTGTGGTTGGGGATTCGTATATTGTCGATAGCCCGGTGCGGATCCTGGACATCCGCGCGCGGGACGATGACAGCGGGATTGGCCGCATGAACGTGGAGGTCAGTGGGGCGCGGGTATTGGCGGCGCGGACGCGGCCCAGCGAGCGCACCACGAACGTGGATGCCCCATCCGCGCTTGGCAGCACGCGAGTGAGTGCGGTTGGGTCTTTGGTGGGATCTGATCAGTTTTTGCAGCTGGAGATCGCGCTCGACCCGCTTGGACCAGATCAAGCTGTGGTGGTGGACGTGGTGGTGGGCGATTATGCGGGGCGTTCTGCGGAACGTCGCCAGGTGCGCTTTGGATCTGTTGCTGCGCTTTGCCCTGGGTCTTGATCGCCCTAGGCCAGGAAACTGCTTGATCGGGGCTGTGGTTTCCTGATGATCGCGCCCAACGATCAAGGAGATCCCCATGGCACTCGACCCGGACACAAGAGCTCAGTTCATCGACACCGTGCGCCGGTTTGTCAGTGAGCGGCTGCGCCCGATCGAAGCCCAAGTGGCGGAGGCCGATGCCGTTCCCGATGATGTCGTGGCGGAGATGAAGGCGCTTGGGCTTTATGGGCTTTCGATCCCGGCGGCCTACGGCGGGCTTGAGTTGTCGATGGAAGAAGAGTGCCTAGTGGCGTTTGAGCTTGGGCGCTGCTCGCCGGCGTTTCGCTCCTGCTTTGGCACCAATGTGGGCATTGGCAGCCAGGGGCTGGTGATGTTTGGCACGCCGGAGCAGAAGGCAAAATATCTGCCGGGCGTGGCGTCTGGGGAGATCGTCACCAGTTTTGCGCTGACAGAACCGGAGGCTGGTTCAGATTCCGGCAGCGTGCGCACGCAGGCGATTTGGGATGGCGAAGCCTATGTGTTGCGCGGGTCCAAGCGCTACATCACCAATGCCAACAAGGCCTCGTTGTTCACGGTGATGGCCCGCACCGACCCGACCGTCAAAGGCGGCGGCGGGGTTTCCGCTTTCCTTGTGCCGCGCGACAGCCCTGGCCTGTCGATTGGCAAGCCGGAAAAGAAAATGGGCCAGCAGGGCGCGCACATCTGTGATGTCAATTTTGATGACGTGCGGGTGGGGCCGGAGCTTCGGTTGGGTGGCGAGGGCGAAGGCTTCAAAGTGGCGATGCAGGTGCTGGACCGGGGGCGTTTGCATATCGCGTCGGTATGTGTGGGGGTGGCTGAACGGCTGCTTGAGGAGATCGTGGCCTATGCCGGGTCACGCAAGCAGTTCGGCCAGGCGTTGGCGTCGTTTCAGATGATCCAGGCGCAGATGGCAGACTCCAAAACCGAAGCCTATGCCGCGCGGTGCATGGTGCTTGATGCGGCCCGCCGGCGGGATGCGGGCGAGAACGTGGTGCTCGAGTGTTCGGCCTCTAAACTCTATGCGTCGGAAATGGTCGGCCGGGTGGCGGATCGGGCCGTGCAGATCTTCGGGGGCGCGGGCTATGTGGCCGACTATGGCATCGAGCGGTTCTACCGGGACGTGCGCATTTTCCGGATCTATGAAGGCACCAGCGAAATTCAGCGGCTGATCATCGCGCGGGAAATGATGCGCGGCTAAGGCCTTAGGTGGTGTGACGTTTCGGGGCGGATAAATCGAGGTGCCGTGCGGGGTGGCGAATCCGTTGCAGCATGGTTAAGACCAGTTGTTTGCCGGCCCCGGGGTGGTCGATGCTTTCCGCATTTGCAGTGATTTTTGGGATGGTCGTCTTCGCGGCAGTGCTGCGCGGGGGAACAAGCCTTGCCGACGCCACTGTGGTGGGCTTTGCCAGCGTGGGCGCGCTAATTGTGGCGGCGCGCTTTGGGTGGTTGGGCAAAGAGTCCGCTGTGCTGGGGCGGTTGCTGGGGCGGCTTGCGGGAACGCCTGCCCGGCTTAGGCGCAAATTTGCCGGTGCCTTTCGGGTGGCGGCCGCCAGCATCTCCGCAGATGTTACCATCGCGCCGGCCCTGATCCAGGTCAGCGTTGCGCAAACCGATGCGGTCAACCGGGCGGTGAATGCGGCGCAAGCGGGGGAAGCGCCGGGGGCAATGCCCGTTGCGCTGCGCAGAAATCACACCCTGCTCCACGTATTGGACGAAGACAGCCGGCAGCACCGCAGCGGCGCGAGCGCGGAGGGCCAGCCATGATCGCTGCAATCGCCCTTGCCTGTTTGGTGCTGGCGGCCGCAGTGGTGGTAGCGCGGCTATTGGCTGGACCGACGCTGTATGATCGCGCGCTTGCAGCCCTGTCGATCAACATAAAGCTGGCTTTGGCGCTGGCTGCGGGCGCGGTGGTGCTTGGTCAGCCGGCGCTGATTGATCAGGCGATTTTGCAAGTGATCTTGGGGTTTGTGGTGTGTGTGGCGGTGTTAAAGACGCTGCGTTTCCGGTCTTTGCAGTCGTCGCTGGAAGCCCGCTCTGAGCAGGAGGGCGAGGCATGACGCTAGAGCTGTTGTTTGAAACCGCGCGGATGGCCGTAGGGGGGCTGTTTGTTGGCTTGGGCGTCTTGGCGCTGTTGACCACGGCGGTTGGCCTGCTGCGATTTCCAGACTTTTTCGCGCGAATGCATGCGGTGCAGGCGGGCGACGGGGTCGGGGGCGGATTGATCCTGTTTGGGCTGGCGATTGTTGCGTTTGACGGGCAAATGGCGCTGCGCCTCGGGCTGCTTGGGGTGGTGATCGCGGGGCTGAGCGCTGCTGGCATCAACGCGCTGGCAACGGCAGCGCATGCGGGCGGGCTCGATCCCGTCATTGGGCGTTACCGGGCGCCGCGGCCCGGCACGGAACCAAAACCATGACGGCGGCCTTACTTGACCCACACTGGGCAGAACACGCTGCGCGGGCCAGTGCGATCGCGCTTATGGCCCTTGCTGTCGTGGCGGGCGTTGGGGCTGTGGCCGCGCGGGCGGTGCTGGCGATGGCCTTGAATTTGGCGATTGCAGGGGCCTCGCTTGGGGCGGCTGCTGGCCTGCTCGGGGCCAGTGGCGCGGGCCTGGTGATCATGCTGGTGTTTGGCGCGATTGCGCCAGTTTTGACGATTGCGGGCCTGTCTTTGGTGGGACGGATGGCGCGGGTTCGGCGCGACGGGCCGCCGGTCGCCTCGATGGCGGTCGCTGCGGGGCTTGCCTTGGCCTTGGCGTGGGCTGGACTTGATTTGCCCGCCTTGGCGCGACCGCTCCCACTGCCAGACCTGACCGTGTTTGGGGCTTTCCAGGTGAGCGTGGCGGTGGGTGGCTTTGCCGCGGCTGCGCTTGCTGCCCTTGCGTTGTTGGGATTTGGCGAGCGGGCGGCGGTGTTGCGGGCCGCGCAACCGCCCCGGCAAGCGCGGCGTCGCAAGGCGCGCAAAGAGGACGACTTCTCATGACGCCGTCGACCCATGAATGGACACTGCTTGGCGCCAAGGCCATTGGGCCACTGATGGCGGTTTTTGCCTTTGTGCTGGCGGCGCGGGGCGATCTGGGCATTGCCGGCGGGGTGATCGGTGGGTTGGTTTTGGCGCTCGTTGGGGTGTTGCACATGCTGATCGCCGGCGTGGCGATGGCCAGGCAGGCCATGCCGGTGAAGGCTTTGCTGGGCGTTTTGTGGCTTGGGGTTAGCCTGATGGGCGTGGGCTGGGTGGTGCCGGTGGCTGGCCCGCTGGTGGCACCACAACTTGGGGCGTGGGGCCTGTTTGCCGCGTTTGGGTTTGGTCCTGGGCTTTGCACCGCAGGCGCGCTGCTGGCCACGGCGGGGGCCGGCCAGCTTGGGTTTTTGGCGTTTGTGGCGCGGGCTCCTGAGCTGAGCGACGAGGCCTGGTGACATGGACATCCTTTTCCTTCTGGACCGGCTGCATGTGATCGCAGCGGCAGCGCTCGCGGGCGTTGGTTTGTGGGCAGCGATTGGTGCGCGCCCGCTGCTGAAACGCGCGATGGGCGTGCTGCTGGCACAGGCGGGAGCGCTTGTGTTGCTGGTATCTGCGGTGCCGTCAGCGCTGGGTTTGGCGGTAGCTTCGGCCTTGCTGGGCGGGGCGGGGTTTATTGTGGCTTTAGCGATCGCGGTGCGCCTGCGAGAGGCTTACGGCGTTAGCGAAACCGACGAAATCGACTCCATCGATGATCTCGCACGGCCAGACGAGCCGAGCGCATGATGGAAGCCATCCTCACTCACCCATTGCTTGGTCATGGGGCAGCGCTCGCGGTGGCGGCACCTTTAGCAGGGGCCGTGCTGGCGGCCCTGATGCCCGGGCCACGGGCGGCAGCAGCCGTCTGCGGCATTGCGCTTACGGTGATGACACTTGGGGTGATTGGCCTTTTCTTTGCCGTGCAAAATGGACCGCTGATTTATGCGCTGGGGCCTGGCTTGGCGTGGCGGCTTGATGGGTGGTCTGCGTTTTCGGCGTTGATGGTGGCAACCACCGCACCGCTGGTGTTGCTGATTGGGGGGGGGACTTTCATCGAAGCGGCCGGCCCCGCGGCGCGACACGGGTTTTCGCTGGTGCTGGTGGCGGTGGGGGCAAGCCTTGGGTTGGCCTTTGCAGCAGATCTCGCGAGCCTTGCGGTTTGGGTGCAGGTGATCGGACTTTCGCTTGCGGGGGCGACGGCTCTTGGCGCTAGTGCACGACCAGCAGCGCTTGGAGGTGCCATGCGCGCCGGCGTGGCGCTGGGGCTTGCGGGGGCGTTGGCGTGGTTTGGGGTGGCGTTGGCGCTGGCGCAGCAAGGCGGGCTCGATGTTGGCCAATTCCGCGCCGGTCCTGAGGGGCTCGACCGCGCTAGTGCTGCCGCCTTGATCTTGGCCTGTGTGGCGGCCGCCAGCGTTGGGTTGCTGGCCCCGTTCCATCACTGGGCGTCGAGCCTGATGGGGGCGGCACCGGGCCTGGTGAGCCTGACGATCCTTGGCATTTCAGCACCTGTCGGTCTGATGGCGCTTGGACGGTTTGCTGCGGCCCTTGCGGGCGTGGAGGAAGCCGCGATTGCGGGGGCGGCGCTCGTTGTGCTGGGGGCTGCGAGCGCGCTGATTGGGTCTATTCAGGCGTTGGCGGCGCGGGATGTGCGGCGGCTGGCGGGCTACGGGTTTGCGGCCCATGCCGGTTGCGCGTTGATGGGGCTTGCTTTGGGCACCGTAGGCGGCGCAACGGCGGCGGCTTTGCACATCGCGTCGGCGGCGGCGGGGGCCTTGCTATTGGCCGCCGCGGGCGGACGGGTTGGGGCGATCTCGCAACTGGATGGGGCGGGCCGGTCTGCCCCTTTGACGGCGCTTTGTGCGGCGCTTGGCTGTTTTGTGTTCATGGGGGCCCCCTTCACGCTTGGCTTTGCCAGCACCTGGCTTTTGCTGGAGGCAATGCTGGGGGCCGGTTGGTGGGCAGGCTCGGGGCTTGTGGTGGCTGCGTCTTTGGCGGCGGTGGCGTTTGGCGGGCGGCTCTTGGAGCGGCTGTATTTTCGCACCGCGCAGGCCGACGGAATCGGGTCTTCAGAGCCGCTACACGGAATTGGGTTGTTTTTGGCGGTGTTGGCGGTTGCCGCCGCGGGGGTTGCCAGCGGGTGGGTGGCCGACCTTGCTGAGGCCGCCGGCGCTTCTTTGATCGCCTGGCCGATGGGGGGCCGCTGACATGACGCCCGCCGCCATTTTGCTTGTGGCTACACTTTGCGCGCCGCTGTTGCAGGCGCTGCTGGCTGCCGCGTTGGACCGGTTTGCGTTGGCGCGCGATGGGCTTGTGTGTCTGGTGGCGCTACTCGGCGCTGGGGCTGGCGTCGCGTTGACGCTGCACGGCGCGTCGATGAACGGTTCCACGCTGAACATGGGCACCTACGGGCCTGGCCTGTCGATCGTGTTTTTGATCGAGCCGTTGGGGTCGTTCATGGCTGGGCTGATCGCCAGTCTTGGGGCTGCAGTAACGGTGTTTTCGGTGGGGTTTGCGCGGGCCACGGGCCAGCGGGATGCGGCGCGCCGTCAGGCAGCGGCGGCGCTAAGTATTGCTGCGGCGTTGGCTGCGGCTTTGTCGGGCAATCTGGCCACCATGTTTGTGGCAATCGTGGCGCTCACTGTTTCCTCTTCGGCGCTGGTGGCGGTGGGGGCGGAGGGCGAAGCGCGTCGCGGCGCACTCACCTATCTGGGGGTGATGCTGGCTGCGGCGGCGGGCTTGTTGTTACCGGCGATCGTAACGCTGCATGCGGTGGGCGATGGGGCGACGTTTACGCCGGGCGGGGTGTTGAATGTGAACGCACCGCCTTTGACGGTGAGTGTGTTGCTGGGGCTGTTGGTGTTTGGGGTGGCGGCGGCCGCACTTGCGCCGATGTCGGCATGGGTGGGCGCTTCGGCGCGGGCCCCGGCTCCGGTCGGTGCGTTGTTGCACGGCGTTGCGGTCACGCCCGTCGGGGCTTTCATGGTGTTGAAGGCCACGGTCTATGTGTTTGGCGGCACGTTGGAGCGCGAGCCGATCGGGGCTGACGTTGTGCTTGTGGCCTGTGCCTGCTCGATGCTGGGGCTTGGGTTGCTGGCGCTGTCGAAGCGGGATCTGCGGGAGCGGCTGGCGTATGTGTGCGCGGCGCAAGCGGCGGGTGCTGTGGCGGCGGCAATGTTTGCGAGCCCTGCGGGGGTGCTGGCTGCGATGTTCCAGATTTACGCGCTGGCGGGTGCTGCGGCTTTGGCGTTCATGGCCGCAGGGGTCGTGCGGGCTGCGACCGGGCGGGCCAGCGTAGAGGAAGCCGCCGGGCTTGGCCGGGTGATGCCCTGGACGATGGCGGGATTTGCGATTGCTGTGGTGAGCCTTGTGGGGCTTGCGCCATTTGCCGGGGCGTGGGGCAAGTTTTGGCTGATCGTGGCTTCGGTGGATGCTGAGCGGGCCTGGTATGGGGTGACGGCTGCTGTGGGCGCTGTGGTGAGTTTTGCGGCGCTGGCGGTGATCGCGGCGCGGGCGTTTTCTGAACCCGCCCCAGTCGATCCGTTCACGCGGCCGGACGGGGGGTCTGCTCTCATGGTGGTGCCGATCGTTGTGACGGCGGCGTTGCTGTGCGCGCTGGTGGTGATGGTGGATCCGATCAACGCGTATTTCGCGCCGATTTGGGAAGTCGTGCCATGAAAGGCGGAGCCCCCTCTGCATTGGTTGCTGCCGGCATTTCGGTGGCGGGCTTGTCGCTTTTGGTGGCGGTGCGCGCCTTTGTGACGGGCCAGGACCTGGAGGCCTTTTCCAACGGCGGGGCGGCGGCGGCGGGGGCAGTGGCCGCGTTGGTGTTGGTGGCGCTCGGGTGGCCGGCGCGCCTGTTGGCGCATAAGCGACGCGAGGCGGAGGCAGACGAGGCAGCCGTTTCTGCTCCCACCGGCAAGGGGGGCGATGATGTTCGCGATCGCACCTAATCCCGGGTTTCCGCTATTGGCGGCGGGCCTGTTGATGCTTGCGCTGCCGGCGGCGCTGCGGGCGCCGACCATGGCGCTTGGTGCTATCGGTGCGCTTTGGATGCTGTTTGCGCCAGCGTTTGGGGCCTCGCATGCCTTTGAACAGCTTGGCGTGGTGATTGTTGCGGTGCGGATGGACGCTTTGGCCCAAGTGTTTGGGCTTGGGCTGGCGCTGACGGCCCTGATCTGCGCGCTTTCGGCACCGGTTGCGCGCAATCGCCAGGAGGACGCAGCCCTGGGGTTGCATATCGGGGGGGCGCTCACCGCCACTTTTGCCGGCGATTTGGTGAGTTTCCTTGCCGCGTCAGAGCTTTCGGCGTTGGCGGGGGGGTGGCTGATCATCGCCACCCAACGCCAGACCGGTTTGAGCGCGGGGATGCGTTATTTGATGTGGCACGCGCCGGCGTCGATCCTGCTGCTGGCGGGGTGCGCATTTCAGTTGGCGATGTCCAGTTCATCGGCGTTTGAAGCCACCAGCGTTGCAAGCGTTGGCGGCACACTGCTGGCGTTGGGATTTCTGGTGCGGGTCGGGGCGTTTCTGGCGCATCCGTGGGGCAAGGACGCCGCTGCCGCAGTGAGCCCCAGCGTGCTTGGGGCAATGGTGATTACCGGCCCGCTGCTGGCGCTTTATGCCCTCTCGCGGGCATTTCCAGGCGAAGCCTTTTTGGCCTACGCGGGCCTTGGCATGATTGGCGTTGGGGCGCTGTTTGCCTTCATTGAGTCTGATCTGCGACGGGCGTTTGCGGCGTTGATGGGGGCTCAGTTTGGCGCGGCGTTGGTGGTGTTGGCGGCACCCGATGGGATCGGGGTGACGGCCAGCGCGGCGCTGGCGCTTTCGTTCACGCTGGGCGGCATCGCGATGGCTGCGGGGCTTGGGGCGCTTGTGGCGCAGGCTGGCAGCGCGGATGCGCGCAAGTTGTGGGTGCGGGCGGGTGCTATGCCGCTGAGCGTGGTTGCGGTGCTGGCGGGGGGCTTGAGCCTTGCTGGCATGCCAGCCCTGGCCGGGGGGATGGCTGTTGTCTTGATGCTTCCGGCCTTGGCGGCAACGGCTGGTCCGTGGGCCGGTCTTTCAGCGGCGGTGTTTGCGGGGCTGACGGCCTGTTGCGTTTTTCGGATTGTGGCGGCAGGGTTTTTCGCGCCCTTGCGGGCCGCAACCCCTGGCACCGCCCGCCACCCCCCGCCCCGGACCGGGCCAATCATCGGGCTGTTGCTTTCGGTGTTTTTGTGTCTTGCGGTTGGTGTCGCACCGGCTTGGCTTGAAAGCCTTGCGCCTACCCCGGCTCGCTTGAACGTGGGGGCTGCAGGGCTGTTAGACCAGGCGCTGGCGATTGCTGCGGCTGGGGTGGTGTTGGCACTTGGGACGTTGCTGCGGCTGGTGCGCCTGGCGGGCGTGGGGCATCCGCGGGATATCGATGCCTTCTATGAAGGGCCGTTGTTCAGTTTTGGCCGCTGGTTTGGCGTGTTGCTGCTGCGGATGTTTGGCGCGCTTGGGGCGCTTGCGGCGCGCCTTGGACAGATTGGCGCAGGGCTCGGGGCGGGTATTGCTGCTTTTGCCGATCGCCCGCATCGCCCAGGCGGTCCGGGGCTAGCGGCGGTGGCTGGGGTTACCGCGGCGGTGCTGTTTTTGGTGTTTGTGCTGCTGTGACCGTGTGATGGCCGGGGATAGAAACGCGAGTTTTCTTGAGACGTGTTGGCTTACCTGCAAGCAGATCGGCTGACTGAGTGGGCTTAGCGCAGCGGCGACGCGCGCAATCACTGATGTTCCATTTCATCGCATTCGTCTTGCCGATCGTTTCGCCGGCTCTATTCGGTAAAATCTGTGCAATCAGACGCCAACCCAGTGAAATCTGTTGGTCGACTGTCAAATGAAACAATCCGATGTAAATTAATTGTTTTAATCTACGTATTGAAGTTGTTGCTCTATAAGTGGGCGGCTCGACTAACGCTATGCCTCGATTTCTGAAAGTCCAGTAACGGTGCGAAAGCGCGGATTGGGACTTGATCAAATCTCGACTTTGTTCATATTAACATAGTCGCAAACTGGGGCCCCACTACAAATGAACGATCAACCTTCGCTTATTGAGATGACTGTGGACATCGTATCCGCCTACGTCAGCTCTCACGAGGTGCCCGCGGAGAAGGCCCCCGCCTTGATCCGTACTGTTTATGAGACATTGAGTGAGCTCACCAATGGCGTGCCGAGTACGCCGGTAGTCAAAGCGGAGCCGGCGGTTTCGATTAAGAAGTCTCTGACCGCCGATTATATCATCTGTCTTGAAGATGGCAAAAGATTCAAGTCTTTGAAGCGCCATCTGCGCAGCCGCTACAACATGTCCCCGGAAGAATACCGCACCAAGTGGGGCCTTCCTTCGGACTATCCGATGGTGGCACCGAACTACGCCAAGGCGCGTTCTGCGTTGGCCAAGCGCATGGGCCTTGGGCGGCGTCGTGAGGACGAAGAAGAGTCCAGCAGCAGCAACGGTCGCCGCAAATAGGACTATACCTCACTCTATAGGAAAATTACCCTACACCGCGTCAATCCGGTCATTCTGCCTTCGTTGCAGCTTGATACTGATGGAGCGTGAGGATGGACGAGTTAGGCTGGAAAACAGGGCAGCGCCGGGCCGATGATGCGGCGGCGCGTTTGCCCGTTGGGCTGTTCAGCTTTGCCTGGGGCATCTCTGTGGAAGAGATTTCGGCCGCGACCCGGCGGTCTGCGGAGGCCGCGTTTGCGCGGCAAGGGGTGATGTATTTGTGCCGTGTGGGCGTGGGGCTGTCGCTGAGCCGGGTGGCGCACGCGTTTGGGCGGGATCGATCGACCATCGCGCATGCGTGTCGGATCATTGAAGACCGGAGCGACATGCCACAGTTCGATGCCTGGATCGGGGCTCTTGAGGACAGCGCGCGGGCCGCTCCGCCTCCTACCAAACCAAGCTTTGGCTGGCGGGACGGGGTGATGGCGTGAGGCGCGGAGCAGCGCACGGGCGCGAGGCTGGGGCTCGTGTGGAGCGGGTGCTTATGGCGCTGTGTGCGCCGCGCGCTACTTGCGGCGGTGCCCGGCACGGGAGGCTTTGGGGTGTATGAGCGGGCGGACCTGCGCCGTCGACCGCAGCGGCGCTGGCCTCGCTTGGGGAGCCGTTGCGCCGGGTGGTGGTGCTTGTGTGTGTGCAGGGGGCTGGTTTGGAGCGGCTGGAACAGGGCGAGGGCTGGCCGGCGCGGTCTTGCAAGCTCGCGCTGAAGCTGGGTTTGGCGCAACTCTCGGTGACTTACAGGAGCCTCTAGGCCTGTTTGGCGGCGGCTTCTGCGCGAATGCGGGCAACCATCGAAGCCAAGCCATTGGCGCGTTGGCGGGTGAGGGCTTGATCGAGGCCCAGCCGCGCCATGACGAGGTTTGGATCCGCCGCCAGGATTTCTGCGGGCGTGCGATCAGAATAGACCAACAAAACCAGCGCAATCAGCCCCCGCACCAGCGGGGCATCTGAATCTGCGGCGAACCGCAGGAGGCTTGGGTCTTCTGGGTTGGCTTGGGCGACCAGCCACACTTGGCTGGCGCACCCTCGCACTTTGTTTGCCTCCACCATGTCATGTGGTGCCAGCGCCGGCAGTTTCCTGCCCAAGTCCATGACGTGGCGAATGCGTTCTTCCCAATCGGGAAGGAATTCCAAATCGTCTGCAAGGGTTTGCAGGGTTTGGCTGATGTCTTTTCGGCTCATCCCCTGCAGATGGCCTGCGGCGTTAGGCTGGGCAAGGGCGGCGCTGTTACTGCGTGGGGGTGACGACCGCGCTCGTGGCGGTGGCGAACGGGGTGTAGTTCACCGCCGGGGCAACGCCGGGTTCGGTCAGGCGGGCGATGCAGAGAGCCACGCTGTTGACCGTCACATCGCCTTCGGCCCATCCTAAGGCGTGCTTGGCGAGGCAAAACGCGTTTTCGTGCTCGCGGCCGGTAGAGCCTTGGCAGGCGAGATAACCGCTCTGCGCGGCGGCCATGCAGTTTGAGAGCAGCTGATCGTTGAGCAGGGGCTCGTAGGCTTCTGGGCGGTCGGTTTCGGCACCGAGGGCGTGCAAGGCGGCAAGGGACAGCATGCTGTCGATGGCGCGAAAGCGCATCGAATCTGCGCGCCAATACTGTGGGGGCGTGGCGGAGGCTTGATAGGTGACCGCGCCGGAGGTGGTGGCGGCGTCCCAGAAATAGGCCCCGCCCAAGGCCGTGGCATCGGCGGCGGGCGATTGGCTGGCGGGGGCGGCAAACAGCCGTGCAGCCAAGGATGCGGTGACAGGGCGTAGATTGGTTGAAGTGCCCATGCCGGCCAAGCGCTGAACCCGGGCGGCCCCGTTGGTGGTGGCCGTCCGGCCCCAGCGCGTGCCGCTGTTGGTGCGGTAGATTTCGGTGAAGCGCCGTGCGACGCGGTCTATCCGGGCCACATCGTGGTTGATCGCGCCCATCGCCAGCTGGCTGGCTTCGCCAGATCCCCGCAGGTTGCGCGCGTAGCCTGAATCGCGGGTAAGCTGCAAAATCAGGCCTTGACGGCCGAAGTAGGCTTCTGCATCGCGCACGGCGCGGACAAAGGTTGGCGATTGGGCGGCGGCCAAGGCACCATAGGCGATCACGCCTTTGGCCAGAGCCGGGTAATGGTGGGAGGCGCCCAGCTCAACCATCGTGCCAAGCGTGGAGACACTGTTGATGTTGGCGTCGCGCAGGGTGGTGACGTCCTGCTGGTAAACTGCGTAGGGCTCCAACGCGATCTGCAGGGGGCCGTGAGCGGGGCCTGTGGCTGCGGGCTGGGCCACGGGTGCAGCTAGCTGTTCAGGAGTGGGGGCAACCACCTCTTGTGCGCTCGCCATACCGGCCATCGCCAGTGCCGCAGCGCCTCCCCTCATCAAGCCCTTCATAGCCAATCCCCATTCGCGCAACCCAGTGGCGCGCTTTTGAACGGATTCGCGCATGCCGTCCTCCTGAGAGCTTGGGGCTGCCGGTTTGTCGCCGGCGGCGCGAGTGATGTGTTCAAGACTGCGCCGGACAGGTATCAATGCCATATCTCCCTTAGGCTTAGGCGTACCCGCCGTGTCAACATACGATGCAGACAGAACTGGCATGGCCATTACGGCCTCCGCTGAACCGGCGGGGGCGGTTGCGCGGCTGTCGCTGGCGATGTGGTGCTGGATGGGGGCCACGGCGCTGATTTGCCTCCTGGCTTGGCGGTTTGGCGCAAAGGTCGAAACCGCGGCGGCGGCGGCGGCTCTGGCCCTCGCGCCTGCGGTTGTGACGTTCCTTGTGCTTGGACGTTGGGGCGAAAACTGGGCGCGCACTCTCGCCATCTTCAGTTGGATCGCATTCGCTACAGTTGCGTGCGTTCTGACCGGGGCAATGGCTTCGCCGGCGGTGGCTGCGTTTTTGATTGCGCCGGGGATCGCTGCCCACACGGGCGAGCGGGAGCGGGTGGTGGAAGCCACATTGTTTTCGGCTTTTGGTGCGTTTGCGGCTTCCAGCATGGCGGCGGCAGCGCAGGCGCGGGGCGCTTTGGGGCCAGAGGGGCTTGATCTGTTGCCCTCTTTGCTTGGGGCGCTTGCGGTGGTGTTCGTGGGCGGGCTGATGGCTCAGGTGTTGGAGCTGACACCGCGATCGCTGGTGGCGCAGCCGGGACCTACTGGCGTTACGCCTGTGCGGGGGCGGGCGATGCTGGCGCAGGGCACGGCGTCGATGGTGCTGAATAGTCAGGGGGAGGCACTGGCCTACACGCCGGCATGTGCGGCGGTGCTTGGTGTGGTCGGGCGGCTGCGGCCGAACGGTAAGCTGTCTGAGGCGCTGGCGGGCCCTGTGGACGGTGAAACGCGGGCCAACCTGCAACAGGCGATTGAAGCGGCGACGAAGGGGGCAGATGCCCGGTTGGCCATGATTGCCCGCGCGATCGATGGACCGGTGCGGACGGTAGAGCTAACGCTAAGGCCGGCGGGCGCTGGCCTTGCGGGGCTAACCGCGGTGGACATCACAGCGCTTGGAACGCGGGTGGCAGAGGCGCAGGCGGCCCTGACGGCTGCAGCCGGGGCCAGTGAAGCGAAGTCGCGCCATGTGGGGGAATTGTCGCACGAGTTGCGCACGCCGCTTACGCACATCATCGGTTTTGCGGAACTGATGGAGCGCGAGGTGTTTGGTCCGATGCCGGAGAAATACGGCGAGTACGCCGGGCTGATCCGGGCCAGCGGCAGCCATTTGCTGAGCCTCGTGAATGACATGGTGGATCTGTCGCGGATCGAAGAGGGCCGTCATGCGCTGGAGCTGGCTGACTTTAACGTGTGCGATGTGGCGGGCGAGGTCGTGGCGCTGTCCCAAGGGAGCGCTCAAAACAAAAACATCAGCTTGACCTTGCAGGCGCCGGGCGGCCCGCTTGCGGTGCGGGCGGACGTGCGGGCGGTGCGCCAGATGCTGATCAACACGGTGGGCAATGCCGTGAAGTTTACGCCAGAGGGCGGGCAGGTGCGGCTCGCCCTGCGGGCGGAAGGGGTCAATCTGCTCATCGACACGATCGACACCGGGCCTGGCATTTCTGATCAGGACAAGGCCATCCTTGGGGAGCGGTTTGTGCGCGGCGCTCATGCAAACGGTGCCGCCGGATCGGGGCTCGGGCTCTCGCTGGTCAAGGCGCTGGCGGAACTGCACCAGGGGCAGTTGAGCTTTCATGACGCGCCGGAGGGGGGTGCCCTCGTGCGGATCACGTTGCCGGTGGTGGTCAGCTAGCGGCGCTTACGAGTCCGCCACGGGCCGGGCCAGCAGGAAGGCTTGGGCCGCGGCCAGGTCGCCCACTTCAAACACAAGGCTCACACCGCGCACGCCGGGCTCGCGGCCAAGGCGCACTTCGATGGCCTCTCGCGGGTCCAGGCCGGCAATCGCTGCGAACGCGGACTGCGGAAAGGTAACAACGGCAAAGCGGCGGCCTTCTTCGTCGGTTTCCACGCTGAGTTGGGTGGCAAACACCACGCGGGCCATCGCGGGCGGGGCCACGAGGGCTGCGAGGGTTGTGCCGCGGCCAGGCACGTCTGCCAGGCTTGATGGGGCGCGGGCACTGTCGCGGAAGCTGATGGCACCAAAGCCAGGGGCGGGACTTTGGGCGGCAAGGGGCGCGGTCAAAGTGGCCACGGGGCCGTTTTCAGTATAGCGCACGCCCAGAACCGTGCCGCCGCGGCCTTCCTGGCGCAGCATAAAACCTTGGGCATCAGGCACCCGCCTTGCGCTCCAGGCGCTATGGGTGCCGGGGAAGCGCATCTGGGTCATCCGGGACCAGCCTTCATAGCCGGCTTGGGCTTGAGCGGCGGACTGGCGCAGAGCCGGGTCATCGCAGGCGCGGGCCTGGCCGGCCGCGGTGGCGCGGGAGCGCAGGGCATCGACGCGGGTGCCGGTCCAGCCGCCGCGCAGCAGCGCACCGCGGGCTTGGGCGGCGGCGGCAACGATCGCTGCCCGCTCTTCGGCGCGCAGGAGTTGGCAACGGCTATCGGCGGCCAACAACGCGGAGCGTTCGGCGAAGGCGGTTTGGGCGTCTGGTGCGGCCTGGGCGCGCGCTTGCCCGGCTGCTGCCAAGAAGAACGCGAGGGTGCCGGCGACGATGGCCAGGGGAAAGGGCTTTAGGGTCATGGCAGGGTGTTAACACGCCATCGCTTGCCGGGGTGTGAACGCGGCGCCATCGTGGGCCACATGATTGCATTGCGCACCGATATTTGGGTTCAAGCCTTGATCCGACGGGTCCAGGTGGCTGGGGCATTTGCGGCCGTGGTGCGAAAGGGTGACGCGGATGCCGGGGCCGTGCTGGTCAAAGTGGCGACTATGGATCGGCGGGCGCGCCTCTATATGCCGGCCCAGGACGGGCAAGGCGAGCGGGTTTGGCTTGACCTTTCGGCTGGCACCCTAGGAGACGCTGAAGCCGATGTTGATGCCTATGCCGCACGGCGTGTCGCCCAGGACCCAGACATGTGGGTGGTGGAAATTGAGGACCGCTGGGGCCGGACGTTCCTGACCGAGCCCTTGAAGGACGGTTAGGGCGTTGGGGAGACGGGGGGCTGATCGATGACGCCCGCGTCGATCGCTGTTTGGCGCAACTCCTGGGCACGGGCGGGGTCTGCGGCGCCGCCAAGGCCTGCTTCCAACAGACGGGCAAGGCGATTGGCGGCTTCCCCGTCGCCTTGGCCGGCGGCCTCTTCATAGCGGGCGCGGGCGCGGGCGTAATCCTGGGTCACCCCGCGGCCTTCCTCCAGCAGACGGCCGGTGGCGGTTAAACCCGCCGGAAAGGCCTTTTCAGCCGCGGCATCATACCAGCGGAAGGCCTCTTGATCGTTTTGGGGGAGGCCTTGGCCGTTTTCAGACATCCAGCCCATCAGGATCTGCGCCGGATGGTGGCCCAAAAGGGCTGCGGCTTCGGCGGAAACCGCTGCCTCCTGGGCGTTGCCGGCTTCCAGGTCCTGGCGGGCGAGTTCTGTCAAGGCTCGGGGATCGCGGGCGTCGGCGGCCTGCATCAACAGCGCATCGGCCACCGTAGCGTTGGCGCTATAGCCGGCTTCGCCGGCGCGGGCCCAGCGGCTGAGCATAAAGATCGCCAAGCCTTCGCCTTGGGCGGCGGCGGCGTCGCATTGGGCGCGGGCAAGGCCAAGGTCCTGGGGGACGCCCTCGCCAAAGCCGTAGGCCAGGCAAGACAGCGCCTGGCCAAAGCCATCACCGGCGCCTGCGCCTTGCTCAATGGCCTCGAAGTCTGTGGTGGCGAGGGCTATGCGGATCAGGTCTTGGGGGCCAAAGCCCAGGCGTTCTTCTTCTGAAAGGCCATAGGAATCAGCTGCTCCAGGGGCATCGGTGGTTTCGACTTGATCAGGATCGGGCGCAGCTGGCCCGATCGGCAGAAACTGGGAGGCCGCGTAAATCCCGCCCGCGACCAGCGCCACGGCACCAGCCGCCAGCAGCCAGCGGCCCAATCCGCCTGCTTTGGTCGGTGGCGGTGGGCTCATGGCAGTGGCGATCGCGATCGGCATGGGCGCTGCACCGCGCAGGGCGGAAAGGGCTTGAACCAGGGCCTGGAAGTTGGCGTCCCCCGGCGCGCCAGACCAGGTCGAAAGGTCAATCGCCGGCACCTGGCGAAACCCCAACGGCGGAGCAGAGGCGTCAATCCGGGTGGACACCAGCGCGCGCCGATCACGGCCGACGGCTGCTTCGTCCAGCACCCAGTCCCGCTCCACCGCATTGGCCGACCAGACCACCAGAATGGCCTTGGCGCTCTGTAAGATCTCTCCAATGGCAGAGGCGTATTGCTCGCCGGGCAAGAGATTGGGATCCCACCAGACATCAAAGCCCAAGGCTTCAAGGCCGCGGGCAATGGGTTCAACGCGCGCGCGGTCTGCCCGGGCGTAGGAGACGAACACGTCGGTCATGGGGTTCCGATCTTCACGCTTTGGCGACGGTAAGGGTGCGTCGCCTACTGACCCTTTTACCAAGTGGGCACAGAAGTGGAACCCCCGCTGATTTGGGAGCCCCCGCGTGGCAAGCTCCGTTAACGCACGTCAGGTATGATCGCCGCTTCGAGGTGATCACCCCATGTTGTTTTTGCTGAATGAGCGGATTTTGGACCTCGTGTCGGTGAACGACACCTTGTCCAAAGTGAAGGGTGGGTTGCCGCCGGGTGGTTTGACGCCGGTTCGGGCGGTGGCGCTGGGGCGGGAAGCCGCATTCGCCGCCGGCGGTCTGCAAAACGCAAAAGAAGACATGCGCCAGCTGGTCGCGGCGGCTCTTGTTGCGGCCTGTGACGCGAACGCTGCGGTGTTTGTGCTGCCGATGAATGCGCGGGGGCCACACGACGTGGCGATGCGGTTGGCCAAGGTCTCGCTCGTGACCATGGCGCGGCTTTTGGACTTGCAGGGGGCCGGAAAGCTGACGGCGGCTGCGATCAACGCCTATGTTTGGAGCCTTGCGGACCAGGCGCAGGCGTCGTAACCGGCGGCATGACCACACACGACGCGCCAACAGAAGCCCTGCGCCGGCGAACCTTCGCCATCATTTCTCACCCGGACGCCGGCAAAACCACGCTGACCGAAACCCTGCTTCTGGCGGGCGGGGCTATTCATTTGGCGGGCCAGGTGGCCGCGCGCGGGGAAGCGCGGCGGACCCGATCAGACTGGATGAAGATCGAGCGGGAGCGGGGGATTTCGGTTTCGGCGTCTGTGATGACCTTCGAGGGCGACGGCAAGGTGTTCAATCTGTTGGACACGCCGGGCCACGAGGACTTCTCGGAAGACACCTACCGCACCCTTACCGCGGCCGATTCCGCGATCATGGTGCTGGACGCTGCCAAGGGCATCGAGCCGCAAACCTTGAAGTTGTTTGAGGTGTGCCGGCTGCGCGACATCCCGATCATCACCTTCATCAACAAGATGGACCGCGAGGCGCAGGACCCGTTTTCGCTGATCGACGAAATTCAAAGCCGGCTGGCCTTGGATGCGTCGCCGCTCTACTGGCCGGCCAGCTCTGGGCAGCGGTTCCGCGGCATGCTTGATCTGCGTTCGGACGAATTTGTCGTGTATCGCCGCCCAGAGCCCGGCGAGCAGGGCATCACCGCCAGCACGCGGATCGCGATGAAGGGCTCGAACGCGATTGCCTCTGCCCTGGCAGAAGACGAGTTGGCGGAGCTGAATGAAACCGCCGCTTTGGCCAAAGACGGGCTTTCGGCGTTTGACCTCGAAAGCTACCGCGCCGGGCATTTGACGCCGATCGTGTTTGGCTCTGCGTTGCGCCGGTTTGGGGTGATGGAGTTGTTGCGCGCGATTGCCGAGCTTGCGCCCCCGCCGCGGGAGCAGAAGGCAGAGGCGAAATCCCTGCCGATCGTAATCGACACCGCCAAAACCGAAGTCACCGGTTTTGTGTTCAAAATTCAGGCCAACATGGACCCCAAGCACCGCGACCGCGTGGCCTTTGTGCGGTTGTGCTCGGGGCGTTTCCGGCGCGGCATGACGCTGAAGAGCGCGTCTGGCAAGACGATGAATGTTCACAATCCCCTGATGTTCATGGCGCAGGACCGCGAAATCACCGATGAGGCCTTCCCCGGCGATGTGATCGGCATTCCAAACTACGGGGTGTTGCGGGTGGGGGATAGTTTGTCCGAAAGCGGAACAATCCGGTTTTCGGGCATTCCGAATTTCGCGCCGGAATTGCTGAAGCGGTGCCGCGTCAAAGATCCACTGAAGCAAAAGCATTTGAAAAAGGCGCTCGATGCGTTGGCCGAAGAGGGGGTGACGCAAACCTTCAAGCCGATCATCGGGGCGGATGCTGTGGTGGGGGCGGTGGGCGCTTTGCAGTTTGACGTGCTAGAGGAGCGCGTGCGCGAGGAATACGGGCTTGATGTGATCTTTGAGCAAAGCCCCTATCAGGCCGCGCGCTGGATCGGCGCCGACAGCAAGGCCGAGATCGAAGCTTTTGTGGAAAAGTACAAGGCGCAGATGGCCGAAGACATCGACGGCGCGCCGGTGTTTTTGGGCAAAAGCGCTTGGGAGATTGGCTACGTGCAGGAGAAGAACGCTGGCGTGCGGTTCAGCGCGACGAAGGACCGGATGGGGTGACAAGTTGCGTCATGCTCGGCTAAACCTGTTGCATGAGGCAAGGGGCGGCGGTGGCGGACGTTTTCATCAGTTACAAGCGCGAGGAACTGGCCCGTGCCGCGCAGGTGGCTCGGGCCTTGGAGGACGAGGGCTACTCTACGTTTTACGACGTGGGCGACGGCGGCATCCACGCCGGCGAGACCTGGGACAAGCGGCTGGAGCGCGAGTTGAACAGCGCGAAATGCTGCGTGGTTCTTTGGAGCTCTGCGTCCACACACAGCGACAACGTGCGCTCTGAAGCCCGGCGGGCTAAGGCGCGGGGCGTGCTGGTCCCGGCCTTTATTGAGGCCTGCGAGGCGCCGATTGGGCTTGATACCGTTCAGTCCGCGGATCTGAAGGCCTGGCGCGGCAGTCGCACCGACCCGCAGTGGCGGTTTTTGGTGGATCGCGGGGTAGCGGTGATCGTGGGGCGGGCGGCGAAGGGTGTCGCACCACCTCCTCCTGTCGTGAAATCGACGACAGAAGTCCCGAAGATGTCGTCTGTGACGCCTGAGGTGGCGACTGCAACAGAAGACGTGTCGCCGCGGCTGCTTTTGGTCCGCCGCCTTCTGGTGGCTGCTTGCGTTGCGCTTGTGATTTCGGTGTTGGGTGCAGTGGACTATGGTGGACCGGGGGTGGCGGTTGCGGTTGCGGCTGCGTGCTTTGTGGTCCTTTTTGGTGCTTTGGCTGGATATTTTTTGGCGACACCAACACCAGGAAAAGGGCAGTTGCGCAAAGGCCTTTTAGCGCTCCTGGTTGCTGCTTTACCGGCGTTTATTGCGTCGGTTGTCGGCGGCAACTTTGCGAATGCATTGCAGGGGGGTGCAGGGGATTATGACAACAATCTCGCCTTCGAGGTTTTCGGGTTTCTCGCTGCGCCGCTTTTGGTTGGGCCTTTTGTGTGTTGGTCTTACGGGAAGTCCCAACGCCAGAATCAGACCCCGCAATAATGCAACCGGCACTGTGTGATCTCTAGCCGCTGCTCCTCGCCCGCGCCGACCACCCAATACACCAGCCGATCTTCCAGCGTGATCCGGCGCGACCACCAGCCCTTGATTTCGCCCGTTTCCCCGCGCATCCTCGCCTCATGGATTGGCGCAGCGTCATCACCTTTGAGCCCGCCAAGCGTTCCGGCAAGCCTTGCATCCGGGGCCTGCGGATCACGGCTTACGATGTGCTCGAATACCTCGCGTCCGGCATGACGCCTGAGGAGATCGTCGCCGATTTCCCGGAATTGACACTTGAAGACATCCGCGCCTTTCTGGCCTTCGCGGCTGATCGCGAACGCCGGGCGGCAGGGGTCGCCGCGGAATGACGTTTCTCATTGTTGAGAACCTGTCGCGCCGGTTAGTCGTGTATTGGGTTGCGCCTCACCCCTCCACGCATCCATCCCGTAACCACGCTGCAAAGCCGTCCTCGTCGATTTCGCCGGCGGCGAGGTCGAGCATCGCTGCCAAGGTCTCGGCGTCGCTCGCTTCGTTGCGCCAGCCATTCAACTCCAGGAACAATTCGCAGAGCACAAGCGCGGTTCGCTTGTTGCCATCCACAAAGGGATGGTACTTGGCCACGCCGAAGGCATAGGCCGCCGCCAGTAGGAACACATCCGGCCCGCCATTGGCGTCCAAGTTTTGTGGCCTCGCGAGCGCAGATTCAAGCAGCCCCGGGTCCCGCACACCCGTCGCGCCGCCATGCTCGGAGATCTGCTCGTCGTGGATGGCTGAAACAATCGACG
Organism: Caulobacterales bacterium; assembly: GCA_049314555.1. Lineage (GTDB taxonomy): Bacteria > Pseudomonadota > Alphaproteobacteria > Caulobacterales > Aquidulcibacteraceae > REEB509. Next base: position 40,802 of record JBMOEW010000009.1, on the reverse strand, counting down.
GATCGATCCAGACCCACCGGCTCATTTCGCCAGCTCACGCAAGACCACGCGGCGGCGCTTCATAACGGCGCGGGCCTTCTCCAGCTGGTCGGCCAATCCCTCCCCCTGCGGGGTGATGCGATACCCGTCGGGGGCAGGCGTCAGATACAGTTCATCGCCCTTGTCCACGTTCAGGCGGGCCAAGGCTTCCTTCGGCAGCACAACGCCAAGGGAATTGCCGATCTGGGTGACTTTCAGCTTGATCATGGCGGTCTCCGTTATAACCCGTGTATAACTGGGTTATAACGGAAGTGCAAACGTGATGTTTAGTCCGGCTTGATCACGTCGGCCCACTCGGGGTGGCGGGCAAACTGGGCCACGATGTAGCTGCACTGGGGCGTGATGGTCAGGCCGAGCGCGCGGGCGTCGTTCAGGGCGCGGTCCAGCAAAGCGCGGGCGATGCCGCGACCTTCCAGCTCACGGGGCACGCCGGTATGGTCGATGATGATGCCACCAGGGCGGTGGATGAAAGTCATTTCGCTGTCGGGGCCCTCGGCGGTTTTGGCCAGCCAGCGGCCGCCATGGGCGGTTTTTTCAAGCGTGATCACGAGATCGGGCGGCAGGCTCATGGGTGGGACCAGCGGGCGGTTTTGGAGATGGCGGCCTCTGCTTCGTCGATGATTTGGCGCACGATGTCGCCGGCGGGCAAGACATCGCGGATGCCACCAGCTGATTGGCCCATGGCGAAGCAGGATTTGTCCGGGTCCAGACCTTCGGTTTGCCCACCTATGCCGCCGAGCGCATTGCTCTGAATGGAAATGCCGGCCTGATAGGGGAAGGGTTGGATATCTTGCGGGCGGCTTTCCCAGTCCTTGGTCCAGGCGTTTTCTTTGGTTCGCATGGGCTTTCCGGTATAGCTCTTGGTGCGGACGGTATCGACATCGCTGCAGGCCAACACTGCATCCTTGTACATTTGGGCGGCGTGGGCTTCGTGGCTTGCGATAAAGCGCGTGCCCATCCACACGCCCTGCGCACCAAGGGCCAGGGACGCTGCAAGCCCGCGCCCATCATAGATGCCGCCCGCGGCAATCACCGGGATTTTCACCGCCTCCACCGCCTGGGCCACCAGGGGAAATGTGCCCACAAGCCCGGTGTGGCCGCCGCCTTCGCTGCCCTGGCAGATCACGGCGTCGCAGCCGGCCTGTTCGGCTTTCACGGCGTGTTTGACCGCGCCACACACCACCATCACCTTCAGCCCTGCCTGTTTGAGTTTTTCCATGATCGGCATCGGCACGCCAAGGCCGGCGATGAAGCTTGAGGCCCCCTCGGAAATGATCACATCCACCGCGGCCATCATTTGATCTGGGGTGGCGGCCAGGAGGTCCACGCCAAAGGGTTTGTCGGTCAGCTTGCGCACTTCGCGCATGTTGTCCTTGATTTCCTTCGGGTCCCTCCCGGCCATACCAAGCACGCCGTAGCCGCCGGCATTGGAAACCGCGGCGGCCAATTTGGCGTAGCTCACCCCGCCCATGCCTGCGAGCAGGATGGGGTGGTCGATCGCCAAGAGGTCGCAAATCGGGGTGCGGATAGCCATGGGGAAACTCGCTGAATGGGATGTGTGTGGGTGAGGGGTAGTGTTGACCTTGGCCCCGGCAAAGGCAAGTGTTGATGGGCACTCTAGAAGGCTCAATGCGATGCGTGGGAAGGCCTTGGCGATGGGGATCGCGGTGCTGGCGGCGTTGACCAGTGTCGCGTTGACCAGTTTAGCGTTGACTGGGGTTGCGTTGACTGGTGTTGCGTTTGGGCACGCGGCGCTGAACGCCACCGAGGCTGAGGCCGGCGCGCTCACAACGCTGCAATTTCGCATCACCCATGGGTGTGGTGACAGCCCAACGGTGCGGGTGCGGTTGACGCTGCCGCCGGGGGTGAGCCGGGTGACGCCGCGGGTGGTGCCTGGATGGACGGTGGCTGTAACGCACGCGCCCCTGGAGGTGCCGCTTTCGCTGCACGGGCAAACGGTTATGGAGCGCGTGGATACGATCACCTGGTCTGGGGGCGAAATCCCTTCGTTTGCCTACGAACAATTTGAGGTGCGATTGGCGACCCCGAACGAGCCGGGGCGGACCTTGTTGTTTGCGGCGCGCCAAGAGTGCGCCAATGGTGGCTCCTATGACTGGGCGGATGACCCGGCCGCGGGCCCCACAGAGCATCCCGCGTTGATGTTGACGCTGACTGAACCGCCTATGCCGGTGGGGCACGCCCACCATTAGCGCACACATTAGCCCGCGTCTGGCAGCAGGGGTTCAGTCACGGGGGGCGGGCCCGATCACGTGCGCTAGAGCAGCTCCCGATCGAACGGAATCGTTCGATCGGGAGCTGCTCTAAATCTCAAGTATGGACCCGTTCTCTTCCGAAAACCGCGTAACACTTTTCGGGAACGGGTCTAAAGCAATTCTTTAGGCCGCTTTCGGACGGGAAACCGGATACCACTTTCCCTGAAAGCGGCCTACGCCGGCATGATCACATCTGGCGCATCGTGGCCTGGGGAATTGACCGCGCGGCTCACGGGGTAGGCATCCAAGCGCGGCGGTTTGGCGGTGGCGGCCTCAATCAGAAATCCGGCAGCCTCCTTCGGCAAGGTGGGGTCGAGCCATTGGTTGGCCAGGTCTTGGCTTAGCATCACGGGCATGCGGTCGTGGATCAGGCTGATGCTGGGGTGGGCGGCGGCGGTGAGCATCGCCACCGTTTCGATGAACGATCCATCGCCCTCAGGATCGCGCCACCTTTCCCAGAGCGCGGCAAACACCAAGGGTTCATCGTTGGCGGCGTGGATGAAAAACGGCGTCTTGACCGCACCGTCGCGCTTCCATTCAAAGTAGCCGTTGGCCACCAGAAGGGCGCGGCGCTTTTTCATCGCGTCGCGGAAGAAGGGCTTTTCGGCGGCGGTCTCTGAGCGGGCATTGATCATGCTTTTTGCGCCGGGCGGTTCTTTCATCCAGCTTGGGTGAAAGCCCCAGCGGGCAATAGCGATCTCGTTGCTGCCGTCTGGTGCCCGTCGCACGAACGGCACCGGCTGGCTGGGGGCGATGTTGAACCGGGGGGGCCAATCAAGCCCCTCGTAGCGGGCATGAAACAGCTGGCGCATGGCCTCTGCCGGCATGGTGATGGCGTAGCGACCGCACATGGGAGTTAGGCTCCTGGGGTTCTAGGCTCCTGGGCCCATTAAATGATCGCAGGTGCGCACCCGGCGCAATTGCTTGGCGATGAATGGATCGCCTAGACCCTCGAGTCCGATGAAACGTAGGCCGCTGTTGCCATCGCGATAGACACGAAAGCAGCTTGTTCGCGTGAAGTTGCTAGATACATAGGAAAAGCAGGCTTCGTCATTGTCCGTGAGGGTCAGGCGGCCGCTATCGGGTTGTGCACCTTCAAATAAGTAAACTGTCGAAGAATCGACGGCAATGCACTCGCGCCATCGTCGGCCATCTTCAGTGACATAAGTGCCCACCATGTCGATGCCAATTATGGCCGCGCGGAGCTCTTGCGCGGTAAGGGGTTGGTCAGTGGTGGCCTGTTCGTTTTGGGCGAACGCAAGGCCTGCCATGGCCATGCACACAGTGAAGACAACAGCCAGTCGCATAGGCATGCCCTCCTGTTACCGGAAACGGGCGCCCAAAGGGCAAAAACCACGTTAAGGCATTCACAGTCGGCAGGTATTGCGGCGAGGTCAAGGAGGGCTCAATGACCGATGGGGCAAGCGAGACGCCGCGACGCACGCCGGTCCCGGCGGTGGGGGTGGTGTGTGTGCGGGGCCGGGAGGTCTTGCTGATCAGAAGGGGCCAGCCGCCACGCAAGGACGAGTGGAGCCTGCCGGGCGGGCGGATCGAGTGGGGCGAGCGGACCGCCGATGCCGCCCTGCGGGAGCTTCACGAAGAAACCGGGGTGCAGGCCGAATTGGTTGGTCTGATTGAGGTGGTGGACGGGCTTTTTGCCTCGCGGGGGGGCGGGGATATCTGGGCGCATTATGTTTTGGTGGATTACGCCGCCCGGTGGACTGGCCTTGAGCCGCGCGCCGGCGACGACGCCGCCGAGGCCCGCTTTTTTCCAATCGATGGGCTCGCTGAGCTTGGCATGTGGAGCGAAACGGTGCGGGTGATCATGGCCGGGGTTAAGATGGTGGAGGGGGCAGCTTGAGCGTGCAGGACCAGGCCGTCCGCGTTGCTGCGGCGCTTGATGCGTTGGATCAGCACCGGGCGTTTTTGGGGTTGAGCTGGCAAACCTGGCGCGCGGCGCAGCCTGAGGGGGATGTGGTGGCGGTGTTTGAGGCATGGGCGCAGGAAATGGCGCGGGTGCTGTGTGTGGAAACCCCGGCGCTGTTGCATTGCCCGCCGCGGTCGGTTTGGCTGGCGATGATCGCTTGTGCGCAGGCGGGCGGGCTTGACCCAGCGGTTGCTGCAGCGCTTGAGGCGCGGGTGAAAGCGGCCTTCCCGGACGCCCTGTGACGCCCAGTTTGACGCGAGAAGGGGTGGACAGCGCGCACGCCTTTTGCTACGCGCCACCCTCCGGTTGACAGAAGCGTTGTCGCGGGCCGCCCATCGGGGTCGCCCCGAAGGCGTTTTTGTCGTTCGGCCATGTGTTTGGCCGGCGATGAGGAGGATTGGTCCTGGTCCAGATTTTTGTGCGCGATAACAACGTCGATCAGGCGTTGAAAGCACTGAAGAAGAAAATGCAGCGGGAAGGCACTTTCCGCGAGATGAAGCGCCGCAACCACTACGAGAAACCCTCGGAGAAGCGGGCGCGGGAAAAGGCCGAAGCCGTGCGTCGCGCGCGCAAGCTGGCGCGCAAGCGGGCCCAACGCGAAGGCCTGATCGCGAAGCGGTAGGCTTTAGGGTCTTTGGCAAAGGTGTAACGCCGCATGGGCTAAGCCCCGTGCGGCCGTTGCTTTTTAAGGGCTAGGTTCGGGGTTTTGCTGCGGGTTTTTCCGGCGCAACCCAGCCGCGGGGCGACAGGCGACGGCGCAGGGTTGAGGCATCAGCCCGGTCCACCACGCCTGCGTGAAACAGCCGGCTAGCCAGCCACAGCACCACCACCACGGTTGCCATCATCAGCAGCACGGGTCCGACGATTTCGGTCAAGGGCAGGCCAACCGGTGCGCGCATCATCATGATGAATGGGGTAAAGAACGGGATCCATGCAGCCCCCGCGACCAGGGGCGAGTTGGGATTGTCGAAGGCGGGGGCCAAAAGCAGGATCGGTGCAGTCAGCACCAGGAAAACTGGGCCCAGCAGGGTTTGTGCTTCCTGGTTGGTTTCACACAGCGCGCCGAGGCCCAGAAACATCGCCCCGTACATCAGATAGCCGCACACAAAACACAGCACAAACAGGGCGGCTAGCTCCGGATGAACGGCGCTCAAGGCCAGATCCGCCATGTTGTTGGTGGGGGCGAAGCGATTGAGGAGGCCCGCCAGGCCAGCGCCCAACCCGCTCCAAGCCGCCAGGAACGTAGCGCTCACCCCTGCCACGCCCAAAAGCTTGCCGATCAGGATTTGTGCCGGCGAGGCGCAAGTGAGCAAGCTGTCTAGAATCTTGTTGGACTTTTCCTCGAGCACGCTGGTGAGCAGCATGTTGGCCACCCCAAACACCGCGCTCCACAGCGCAAACGACAGCAGCACCGCCACCAGGAAGGGCGCGCGGTCGCCGTCGTCCACTGTTTCGCCGGAGGTTTGCGCGTGCGGGTCGAACTGATTGAGGGTGGGGCTCAGGTCTTCCAGGGAAGCGGCCTCCTGGGGGCTGAAGCCGCGGGCAGTGAGGGCGTCTATTCGCATCGCTTCGCCAAGGCCGCGAATGACGCGATTGGCGGGCACAGTGTCGTTGAGGTTCGTGCTCCAATAGTCCAAGGCGATCGCGCCGTCTGGGCTGCGCTTGATGTGGATCGCGGCAAACAGGTCGCGCTGGCGGCCAAGGGCTGCGATTGCGCGTTCGCCGCGCAGGTAAGGCTTTAGCGCTTCGATGGAGCGCGCGGGGCTGCGGGCCACCACATAGCGGGGCTGGGGATTGGGAAAGGCGCGCAGGGCCCCGGGCGCGGTTTGGCCGACCACAGCGCGGGCGTTGGCAAGGCCCGTGGCGCGGTCTGTGGCGGCGTCGAAGGCTGCCATCGCTTCGCTTTGGCTTTGGGGCGCGGCGGCCGTCAGGAACGCGTCTAAAGCGCGCCGGGCTTCGGCCCGTTCAGGGCCTTCGATCGCGCGGCGGGCGGCGGCGTGGTCGTCTGGTCGATCGGCCAGAATGGCGATCGCACGGGAGGGCTCTGCCCTGGTGAGCAGCAAAGGCGCTGCGGCGATGGCCATGATCAGAAACGGCGCGGTGATCAGCGAAACCCAAAACCCCCACGCCGAAACATACGCCAAGTAGTCGCGCCTTGCGATCAGCAGGATCTCACGCATCGCCCACCTCCGGGCCAGAGACCCCACCAACCAGGGCCACGAAGGCATCGTGCAGGCTTGCGCGGTTGGGTTCAAAGGCAATCAGAGGAGCCCCCGCCTGCACAGCGGCGCTCAAAAGACGGCGACCGGCGTTCTCGTCAGCCAAGGGTACGCGCCAGCGCTGCACGCCGTTGACGGCCATGCCATCCCTTTCGGCCCGAAAGTTGGCAGCAGCAACGGCGGCGGCAAGATCATAGCCGGGATCGGTTTCAACGATGGCGCTGCGCGATACAAGAGCAAGCGCGTCCTTCACCGGCCCCTCGAAGGCTGCCTTGCCGCCGGCGATCAACAGAATGCGGTCGCACATGCGTTCGGCGTGCTGCATGACATGGGTGGAAAAGATCACGGTTTTGCCCGCGGCGGCGTGATTGCGGATCATGTGTTCCAGGGATTGCTGGTTGACCGGATCCAGGCCGGAAAACGGCTCGTCTAACACCATCAGGTCCGGGGCGTGGGCCACTGAAGCCAGCAGCTGGACTTTTTGGGCGAGCCCTTTGGAAAGGGTGCGAATTTTTTTGTGCAGGCGGTCGCCGAGGCCGTGTTCCTCTAGCAGTGCTTTGGCGCGTTTGCGGGCGGCGGAGGCCGGCATACCCTTCAGGCGGGCGAAATAGGTGATGATGCCCATCGGGGTCATGGCACGGTAAAGGCCGCGCTCTTCCGGCAAAAAGCCGATGCGGCGTTGCACGTCGCGGGTGATCGGGCCGCCGTCGAAGGTGATGCGGCCTTGGGTTGGGGCCATTGCGCCCACGATCATGCGCATGGTGGAGCTTTTGCCCGCGCCATTGGGGCCCAAAATGCCATAGATGGCCCCGCGCGGCGCGATGAAGGTTAACCCCTCAACCGCGCGGCGGGCCCCATAGTGTTTGGTTAGACCATTTGCCTCGATCAGCGCGTCCATGGACTCAGTCCTAGCAGGGGGTGTGCCGCTCGCGGAAGGGTGGTTACCAGCTGAGCGGGGCGTTAACCGATCAAGGGGGGGCCACAGGCGCGGTGGCCGCTTCCAGGGCCATCGCTTCGCGCAGGGCTTGCCGGTGATCTTGCCAGCCGGGTTCGCCCCAAAGGGGGCCGGTCTCGCCGTTGAAATAGTCCATGTGCGGCAACCACCCGCCGGGGCGGGGCGCGCGCACGGCGACGTCCTTTGTGCCAGGCCCAAAGGCTTTACCAACCGGACCGCCGATCAAGTCGCCGCGCAAAATCCCTTGCATCGGGAAATACAGATTGGTCCAGCGAACGGCGGCAAACACGGCCGCGTTGTGGGGCGCGCGGGGGGTGGCTGTTGGGTCGTCTGCCTTGTCGGGGCGGCGGCAATAGCTGAAGCGGCGCACTTTGCCTTGGAATGTCTCGAACTGGGGCGGGCAGGCCGACAGCTCATGGCGCGCCAGCATCAAGGTGAAGTCATCTGGATCATCGGCCAGAAGGGTCGGTGCGTGGGTGAGGGGCGAGCCCATGGTCACAAGGTCGCTGACCAGCCAGAGCGGCTTACCATCGGCATCGGTGGTGGTGCGAAGCGCTTCAAACATCTCGTTTTGCGCCAGCCGAAAGCGATCGCGGGCGGTGGTGTCGTCTTGGGCATCCTGTAGGGCGCGGGCGGCCTCTTCTGCCTTGGCCAGGGCCACTTGCACCGGGCCTGTCGTGTTCATGGTTCGGTTGCGACGCCCCCAAAAGTGAACCGCCATTTCATAGGCGATCACCCCGCCCAGGCTGTGGCCCACGAGCACGATCCGATCATACTTGCCGCTGTCGTGGATCGCCTCCAGCAGCTTCAGGCCGCGGGCACGGATTTCCTGGCGGCACTCGGTGTTTTTGGGGTTGGGGCGCAGATAGCGGGCGGCATCGCCCAACACCGGGCTGACAAACGTGCGGTCCATCCAGGCGGCCACCAGCAGCATGGTCACCAAAACCAGGATCACCACCCAATTGGTGTGCTGGAGGCCTGCAATACCGCTGGCAAACACCGACAGCGTGACCAGCGCCAACAGGCCCGCCACCACCGCCAGCGTGATCCGCAACATCGCCCACGCCTTGCGCAGGGTTTCGGGCACGCGCTCTTTGGGGCGCATGGCCAGATCGGCGAGCCAGGCGATCACCTCGCCGATCTCGTTATCCGACATCAGATGCGCCCAGTAGTACTCAAAGAAGTCCGTGCGCTTGCCGTCGGCATTCAGATTGGTGGAAATCCGGCGCAGCTCAAACACGCCAGACATCTCATCAGGCTCTGAAAATACCCGCCGTTCGGGGGCATGGGCGGGTTTTGGGGCGTTGGTCCAAACCAAATCCACCAGCCGCCAGAGCGTGCTCATGGGGCGTTGCTCGCCGATGCCGTGGATCAGTAAAACGGCTTGCTTTTTGGGTTGGGGCGGGGGTGCGGCGTCGTCGGCCATGGGCTGGTTCCGGGTTTTGCTTAGGGCCACCCAACGCGAAGAGGCAAGGCGCGTCAATTGCTTGCGTCGATTGAACCGTGCGGGCGCTTGTGGGTCTCGCCAGGGCAAATGGGTGTGTTAGGCTGAGGGTGCCGGAACCGGGAGGCCATGATGCAGCTGAAACTAGGGTGGATGCGGTTTGTGCTGCTGGGGCTTGGGTTTTTGGCGTTGCTGGTGGCGCTCGGGCTTGGGTGGGCATTCTGGTATGTGGGCCAGCCGGCTTTTCGCGCGCAGCTGATTGCGGCGGTGGAGCAGCAAACCGGGCGCGCGTTTAGTGTGGACGGTCGGTTGCATGTGGCGCTGTGGCCGGTGGCGGGGGTGAGCGCTGAAGACATCCGGCTTGCCAATGTGGCGGGCGGTGCGGCCGACGCGTTCGTGCGCGCGGGGGAGGTCGATATCGGGTTTGATCCAGGCGCGTTGCTGCGCGACGGCCTGGAGATCCGCCGCATTTATCTGGAAGAGCCGACAGTCAACTTGGAGGTGGACGCTACGGGGCGGGGGAACTGGCTGTTGGGGCCGGTGGCACCGGTTAGCCCTGCGCCGCGGGCACCGAGCGCACCTGCGCCGGCACCGACAGACGTTGCGATCGACAGCCTGCAAATCGTGGGCGGCGTGGTGAGCTATCTGGATCGGCGCACGAACCAGACCTACGGGCTGCAGGCGTTGGATTTCAAGTCGCGGGTCACCAGCCTTGATGCGCCGATGGCGGTGGATGCGTCGTTCGTTTTTCGCGACCAACCGGTGACACTGAAGGGCTCCATTGCCCAGCCCCGCGCGATGCAGTCTGGGCGCACGACCCCGTTTGTGTTCAATGCAGAAAGTCAGCTGTTGACGCTTTCGTTCGACGGGGAGGTTACAGCGGCGAGCGGGTCTATCAGTGGGCGGATCAACGCCGCGGGTCCAAACCTGCGCGGTCTGGTGCGGTGGGCGGGGTTTGGGTTTCCCGAGGGCCGGCTGTTGCAGCAGTTTGATGTGGCGGGGCTTTTGACGGTGGGGCCGCAGCGCTACAATTTCGAAGACGCAGCGATTGGCATCGACGGGGTGGACGCGCGGGGGGATTTTGCGCTGGAACTGAACCGCGAGCGGCCACGCCTGAGTGGGGCGCTCGCGGTAGATCGGTTAGACTTGAACGCCTATCTGCGCGACCAGCCGGTGCTGGCTGAAGGTGCCAGTGTTGGCTCGGACGCCGTGGTAGCCGAACCTGCGGCGATGGACGTTTCAGCTGCGTCCTGGGGGCAGGCGCCGATCCGGCTGGAGATTTTGCGCAGCCTTGACCTTGCGCTTGATCTGCAAACCGGTCCGATCACGGCGTTTGCCACGACGGTCGATCGCTCGGCCTTGACGCTGCGGCTGGACAACGGTTTGCTGGGCGCTTCCATTCAAGACATTGGGCTTTATGGTGGCAGCGGGTCTGGCACGATCGTGATTGATGGGCGCTCTAGCGTGCCAGGTTTTTCAAGCGATCTTGCGCTTGATGGGGTGGGGGTGCAGCGGTTCTTGCGGGATACGTTTGGGTTTGGCGCGCTTGAAGGCAGCGGGCAAATCCGGCTTGCGCTAGAGGCGAGCGGGGCAAACCAGGACGCGTTGGTGCGCTCGCTGCGGGGGCGGGCGGGCCTTGCGCTTAACCAGGGCGCGATCACCGGGGTTGATATCGGGGGGCTTTCTGAAACCATCGGTCGGGCGATGCGCAACGAGCTTGCCCAGCCCACGGCACGCACCAGCTTCAGCGGGCTTTCGATGAGTGTGTCGATGGCGAACGGGCGGATGGGCTTTACCGACTTCCAGATGTTTTTGGACCGGATCCGGATGGGTGGCAGCGGGGTGATCGACCTGGCGCAGCGGCGGCTTGATCTGCGCTTTACACCGCGCGCGCAGATTGTGACGACGCCTTTTACGATGCGTGGTCCGTTTGGGGCACTGGCGTTTGAGAGCGATTTGCGCGGACGGTCGCGGGCGGAAATCGAGGGATTGGCGCGGGCGGTGGCTGTGGCGGAGCGCGCGACGGGCAGTGTGCGGTAGGGGGGTGGTGGGCGGTGACGGAAAGCCCAGGATGTCTGCTCTCGGTTTCAGCCGGCCATCGCCGTCGAATTCGCGGTATGGGGCACTTTTCTCCGGTTTGGTCGGCGGCCTTACCCCCTCCATTCAAGTGTCAGCTCTCCTCAATGCCTCTGCATGCCACATCGCCGCAGAATCTAAGGCGGGTTGAGGCCTGTGGACGATTTCCGCCGCCGGGTTCTGAATGTGCGCTGAGAACACGGGCAAGGGGCGTCGAGCCAGAATGGGGAGGACGGCGGCGCACTGGGCCTTCGCTGGCTCAGAATGCAGCGGCGCGTGGGCAGCGGCCATCTACTTGCTCCTGCAGACCACGCGACTCAATGACGTCGACCCACAAGCTTGACTTGCCTATGTCCTGGCCCGCATCGCCGAGACGCCGGTGTCTTGATAGGCCACCCCCTTGGCCTGGAATTGGCAAGCGCCGAGATTTGAAAAAACGGCCTCATTGCGCGTATCTGACCGGATGCTTAGGCGGTTTACGAGGTTTACGTCGCCCCACACCATAACCGATACCAATATCTCGTAAATTGACGTGATAGGGACAGTTGCCTTGGTCCGAGAAAGGGCGCCTCAATCTGGACGGGCAGCGGCCTTTCCATCACAAGGAGCGCCAAGTGCGGTCGCTCCTTGTGATGGCTGAAATAGGCCGGTTCGTCAGTTAGGCTGGGTCCGCAACTCGTCTTGTTTGCTCGCCCACTCTTCGCTTTTCGCCGAGGCGATCAGATAAATCAAAATACCAAATCCTGCTTTCGCGAGAATGTCGGCAATTGTGTAACCCACCTGCACGATTGTGGCTGCCTGGCCCGACATGGTCGCCAAGCTTGAGTTTTCTGCACCAAGCAACAGCGGCGCAAAAAACACCACCGGGTAAAACGCCCAAGTACCGATGGTGATCACAATCGCCCCTTTGACGAGCCCGCGTGCGGATTCGGGTTGGGAAGCAATCGAACTGCGAAGCCCGACGGCGAGTTCAAACACGATGAACAAGAACGGGATCATCGACAACCCACCCCACAACAGCCGGGATTGGATATCGCCCGCAACCTCACCCGGGTAGCCGAGAACGACCATCGCGAGAGCAAGGAGGCCGAGGCGGACGCTTTTCGATATGGTCGCCGCCCGCGAGAGGCCCATGACGATAATCAGTTCGACCAGCAAAAGCGGTACTGTCAGGATCCAATCAACGTAGCGGTAGGCATCATTGAACTTCTCATTTGAGAGCGCGATCGTTCCGGCTTGGGCGTCCACGACGAATGCGCCCGTCCAACTGCCAAAAATCCGCCAGTAATGATATGCAGCTATGAACGTCACAACGCCGCTGATCACCAGAGCCATACGGTACCGTGGTGCCACAGAGTCCCGCGACAGCCAGAAGAACAAGGTGGCTGCCGACATCGCCGCAACGGTCAGCGACAGTGCATTGTATACGATTTCATACTGCCCAATCGTAATTGAAAGCATGCTTTCCTCCTAATTCACACAGTTTCGCTTTGCTCAAAATGGCAAAGTTTTTCTCACGGGAGGTGTCGTCCGCAGTGCTTGAACGCGGGAAATAAGTCCCGGCTGAGAGCCAGTCGGAAGAGCTCAGACGATTAGGTCCAAGAGTCCTCGCAAACAGGTATAAAACCATCCGCTGTCGGCGGGACTGCGGAAAATGGTCGCATCCGACGCATTACCGTTGACAGGGGCGCGCGGAGGCCGGCTGGCGCGCCTAGGTCTGCTATGGCGCGGCGTCAGACTTCACAATCCCAAGCCGATGCCCGCCCGTCGGCGGAAGGCAAAACGGGCCGCAGCGTTCCGCGAGCGGCGGTCAGGCTCGGCGTCGTCGTTAGCCCCAGGCGAGTCACGGCATATGGGTACCCGGGAAGTGCGAACGGCAGCTTGGCGATCTCGTTCACGCCCGCCAGCGGCAGTTTCGTCTGTGGCGAATACCCCACCGGTCCGGCCGCGGCTATCCTGCCCGTCTGGATGTCGTGTTCCGGGTTCCGCCGCCGACCACCGCGGAACTCCCTGGATGGGGGCATTTTCCACCCTTCGGCCCGGCTGCCGATGCGGCTAAAGATGTTCATTCCAGCGGGATGGTCAGATCCATCTGTGGGCGGATGACCAGCTCGGGGATGTTGAGGCTCGGGGGCTGGGACAGCACGTAAGACACCGCGCGGGCGATATCATCCGGAACGCCCATAATCGCGGAGCGGCCTGCGGTATCGGGGGCTGCTGCTGCGCCCTTGGAGACGATCTCTTGGATAAAGCGATCGCGGGTTTCTGCGGGCATGTCGCGGCCAAGGTTTGTGGCAAAGGCCCCCGGTATGATCGTGGTGACGCGGATCGGGTCTTTTTCCAATTCCAGGCGCAGGGATTGGCAAAGGCTGTTTAGCCCCGCTTTGCTCGCGCCGTACATGCCCATGCCTTCCATGCGCGAGGCCAGGGACGAAATGGCGATCAGCCAGCCGGGGCGCTTGGCCTCGCGCATGGCTTCAATGCCGGCCTGAAAGGCTTCGGCCACGCTGATCAGGTTGATGGCGATCATGCGCCGCCAGGAGGCCGGATCGCCCTTGGCGATAGGGGTTACGTCAATCACGGCGGCGTTGCACACCACTGCATCCAGCCGGCCATGGGCGGCGTTGGCTTCGCGCACGAAGGCTGCACCCGCGCCAGGGTCTGCGAGGTCGGTTTGGACGCCGCGGAAGCGACCGCCGGCCTGTTTGATCAGGCGGGCGGTTTCATCCAGTTCGACGCGGCTGCGGCCACAGCCCACGACAAACGCCCCCTCCTGCGCCAGGCGCACGGCGATGGCGCGGCCCATGCCAGAGGAGGCGCCGGTGACTGCGACTGTCCATCCTGCGAACGTTTCAGCCATGAAATTCCCCTCGCGGTCGATTTCGCTCGACGTAAGCGCACTTTGCACCATCTGTCCCGCTGGAAAAGGACGAAATGAGATGGCCGAAGGCGTCACCAAACCGCAACCCGATGAGCCGCCCGAAAGCGGGACGGGTCATCATCCGTTCCTGGAAGTGGCGATTGAGCGGGCCATTTTTGCGTCGCGCTGGCTGATGGCCCCGGTGTATCTGGGGTTGATCGGGTGCCTCGTGATCCTGATTTTCGTGTTTTTCCGCGAGCTGATCACCGCTATCCCAGGCGTGGTGGACATGACCGAAGCGGAGGCGATCTTGCTGGTGCTGACGCTGATTGACCTGTCGCTCGCAGGCAATCTTGTCCTCATCATCCTGTTTTCGGGGTATGAGAACTTCGTGTCGAAGATCGAAGCCGCGCGCGGCGACAAGGATCGGCCGGAGTGGATGGGGACGCTCGATTTCTCTGGCCTCAAGATCAAGCTGATCGCCTCGATCGTTGCGATCTCGGGCATCCATCTGCTGAAGATCTTTATGGACATCGACTCCTATGAAGAGCGCGACATCTATTGGATCGTGATTATCCACGTGGTGTTCGTGTTCTCAGGCGTCGCGTTTGCGGCGATGGACTGGATCAAGTCCAAGACCAAAGAGGTGAAGAGCTATTCAGCGGGTTGATCGGCTTCGGTGCGGTTTGCGGGGTCGTTGCGGGTGGTGAGGCCAGCAAAGAAGGGCTTCACCAGCCGCTCTAGCCGGTCCACCAGAACAAACACCGCAGGCACGAACAGCAGGCTGAGGAAGGTGGACATCATCAGCCCGCCGATCACCGCCACCCCCATGCCCTGGCGCAGCGCTCCATCAACACCCCAGCCGGCGGCTGCCGGGATCATCCCGGCCGACATCGCAAAGGTGGTCATGACAATCGGACGCGCCCGCTTCATGCCCGCTTCCATCAACGCTTCGTCACGGGGGACGCCCAAGCGGATCTGCTCGATCGCGAAATCCACCAGCAAGATCGAGTTCTTGGTCACGATCCCCATCAGCATCACAAGGCCGATCATCGCAAACAGCGACAGAGGCTGACCCGCCAACATCAGCGCCACAAAGGCCCCGCCGACAGACAGCGGCAGGGCGGTCATGATGGTCATGGGGTGGAAGAAGTCTTTGAACAGTAGGACCAGAACCCCATAGATCAGGATGATGCCCCACAGCATGGCGTTGAAGAAGCCGCCAAACATTTCTTGGGCCTGCTCGGTATCGCCGGAGGCGACAATCGAAACGCCGGCCGGCAGATCCTTCGCCTCTGGCAGGGCAAAGACCGCAAGCTGGCTGTCGCCGATCACGCCGGCCACGACGTTGGCAGAAACAGTTACAGCGCGTTGGCGGTCGCGGCGCTCGATGGCGGCTTCGCCGAGGCCGAACTTGACGTCCGCCACCGCATCGAGGCGCACGGTTTGGCCTGTGGCGCTGCGCACCGGGAGGGCGTTGAGCACGTCCAGATTGGCGCGGCTGTCTGGGCGCAGCAGCACCCGGATCGGGGCCTGGCGATCGGGCAGAGTGTAGCGGGCAAGCGCCTGATCGACATCGCCGGAGGTGGCGATGCGAACCGCCGTTGCTATGTCTGAGGCGGACACGCCAAGGCGCGCGGCATCGGCCGTGCGGGGGCGGACTTGGAGTTCCGGCCTGCGGGAGGCAGCGGAGGAGCGCACATCCGCCAGCGTATCCATGCGGCGCATCGCGCCCACCAGGCGATCGGCGGCGGCGGAGACGGCTGCCGGGTCTTCGCCCACAAACTGAACGGCGATGTCAGACCCGCGGCCCCCGCCCTGGAAGTTCAAAAAGGTCAGGCGGTAATCCGGCGTCAGCGCGAGGTGGGCGCGCAATTCCTGCTGCACATCGTAGGAGGAGCGGTCGCGCTGTTCGCGGGGCACAAGTTGAACATACAATGTGCCTTGGCGGGCTGCGCCATCGGAGCCTTCCAGGGAGGTGAACACGCCTTCTACTTCTGGGGTTTGGGCAATCTGTGCGGCGATGTTTTGCAACACGCGGTCGGCTTCAAACAGGGTGGCCCCTGGGGGCGCTTCGGCCTGGATTTGAATGTTGCCGTTGTCCATCCTGGGAATGAAGGTGAAGGGCACAGTGGAGGCAAACAGGATCGAAGCCGCAAAGATAAACCCGCCCAACATCACTGCAAGCGAGGGGCGGCGCACGGCCCAGCCGATCATCGCGCGATAGGTGGTGAGAATTCGGCCTTCTTTTTCATGGTCGTCGGTGGCGCTGCGTTTCAGGAAAAAGGCCGCCATCATCGGCGTTATCAGACGGGCCACAATCAGGGAGAAGAATGTGGCCACGGCGACGGTGATGCCGAACTCTTTGAAGAACTGGCCCGATACCCCGCTCATGAAGCTCACCGGCATGAACACCGCGATGATGGTGGCGGAGGTTGCAACCACGGCCAGACCAATTTCATCGGCGGCTTCTAGGGCTGCTTTGTAGGGGCTTTTGCCCATGCGCATGTGTCTGACGATGTTTTCTATTTCGACGATGGCGTCGTCCACCAGCACTCCCGCGACCAGGGCCAACGCGATCAGCGTGATCATGTTGAGGGTGAAGCCCAGCGGCTCCATCATCGCAAAGGTTGGAAAAATCGAGAGCGGGATGGCAAAGGCTGCAATCACCGTGGCGCGCCAGTCGCGCAGGAAGATGAACACCACCAGCACCGCCAGCAGGGCCCCTTCGATCAGGGCCGCGATCGACGATTTGTGCATGCCACGGATGAAGTCGATCGGACTTGCGATCATGCGCATCCGGACTTCGGGGTGGGCCTGTTGAATTTCTGCGATCTTGGCGGCCATCGCGTCGAAGGTGTCGACTTCGCTGGACCCG
This sequence comes from Caulobacterales bacterium, assembly GCA_049314555.1. Lineage (GTDB taxonomy): Bacteria > Pseudomonadota > Alphaproteobacteria > Caulobacterales > Aquidulcibacteraceae > REEB509. Next base: position 24,131 of record JBMOEW010000009.1, on the reverse strand, counting down.
CGGGAGCGTTGCACCAGGAAGGTCACGGCGGGTTGGCCGTTGTAGCGGGAAAGGTTGGTGTAATCGCTGGCCCCATCGACCACGGTGCCAAGGTCTGCCAGGCGCACGCTGGTACCATCGGGGCTGACCAGCCGGGTTTGGGCGAGGTCTTCGATGGAGCCGGCCCCGCCCAGGGTGCGAATGGATTGGGCCTGGCCGCTGATTTCGGCTTCGCCGCCGGGCAGGTCGGCGTTTTGGCGCGCCAGTTGGCGGCTTACTTGTTCGGCGGTCAGGCCGTGGGCCTGCAGGCGCACAGGGTCCAGCTCCACACGGATTTCGCGATCCACCCCGCCAGAGCGGCGAACTTGGCTGACCCCTTCGGCGTTCAGCAACTCGCGGGTGACGGTGCTGTCGACAAACCAGGACAGCTCAGCCGGCGTCATGCCATCGGCTTCCACGGCGTAATAGGCGATCGGTTCAGAGACGGCGTCTTCGCGCGCGACGATAGGTTCGTTGATGTCTGCGGGCAAATCGGCGCGGATGCGGGTGAGGGCGTCGCGGGCGTCGTCTACGGCGCGGGCAAGGTCTGCGCCCAATTCCAGCTCAACAAAGGTTTGCGAGACGCCAGGCGTGATGGTGGACGATACCCGCCGCACCCCCTCCACCGAGGTCAAAGCGGCTTCCACGCGCTGGGTGATTTGGGTTTCCAACTCGGCGGGAGCGGCCCCCGGTTGGGCCACGGTGGCTGTGAAGATCGGGAATTCGATCGACGGCAGCTGGTTGATCGGCAACCGGAAATAGGCGGTGAAGCCTGCAAACACAAAGGCCAGGATGAAGACGATGGGAGCGATCGGATTGCGGATCGCGCCGGCGGAAATGTTCATGGCCATGGGGGCGCCTCTTAGCCAGCGGGCGTTGGGGGGGCTGGCGTTGCGGTGGGGTTTGGATCGATTGGGCGGACTGTGTCGCCGTCCTGCAAGAAGGCACCGCCGCTGCCGGCGACGCGCTGGCCTGCGCTCAGGCCTTCGCGCACTTCGATCAGGTCTCCTTCGCGGGTGCCTGTCAGGACGGGCGTGCGGCGGGCGATATTGTCTTGCCCAATCACATAGACGAAAGGCGAGCCATCATCATAGAGCACCGCCGCTGCGGGGGCAGCGAGGGATTGGCGCTCGCCAAGGGCTGCTTGTCCGCGCAGGAACATGCCGGCGCGCAGGCGACGATCGCCGGGCAGGTCAAACACGGCCTCTCCTGTGCGGGTGCGGGGATCCAGGGCTGCGGGCAAACGGCGCAGGGTGCCTTGCACTTCGGTGCCATCGACCAGACGGAAGGTTGCGCGGGTGCCGGGGCGCAGGGCCAGGATATCGGCTTCAGCCACCTGTACAGCCGCTTCCAAATTGCCGCCGGCGGCGATGCGGAACAGGGCTTGGCCGTCCACTGGGGCCCCCAGGCGGGCGGTGCGTTCGATGACGATGCCGGCCTGTGGGGCGCGCACAAAGCCACCCTGCATGCGGGCGGTGACTTCTTGCAATTGGGCGCGGGCGGCATTGAGGCGTGCTTTTGCGGCTTCTGCATTGGAAGCGCGCAAGGCGATGGCCTCTGCGGAAAGCGCACCGGAATTGCGGATGCTTTCGGCGCGGGCGGCTTCGTCTGCGGCGCGCACGGCGGCGGCCTCGGCTTCAGCAACGGAGGCTTCTGCGGCGCTCATCTGGGCTTGCGCCAGGGCGGCATCCAGGCGCGCTAAGGGTTGGCCGGCTTCAACGCGGTCTCCTGCATCCACCATCAGTTCCAGGATGCGCACACCCACTGCGGGGGCAAACACATACAGGTCGTTCACCGGGCGGGTTTCGCCATTCAAGGCAACGGTTGGGGCAAAAGTCGCGGTTTGAATTTCCACTGCCGAGATCGCCTGAACGCGCGAGACCTGCTGGGCGTCGTCTGCCGGGCCCTTGCCTTCATGAGTCAAGAGATACAAGCCGCCCGCAATCACCACTGCGCCACCCACAATCAAGGCGATCGTGCGCGGCTTAAGCGGTGCGATTTTGGCTTCGGGCTGCTGTGCGTTTGGGTCGTAAGCGTCCATCAGGGGCCCCCCGCTTGACCTTGCGGGGCCAGATAGCGCGCCGCGAGGTTGCGAAAATCTTCTAAAATTGTGCTCGGATTCTCGCCCCGCAAAACGGCTGTGCGCAGGGCGAGGCCATCAAGGGCGGCGAACAAGACATAAGCCGCGGTATCGGGATCAAGGGCTGTATCAACTTCGCCGCGGGCCTGGCCACGGCGCAGCGCGTCAGCCAGATGAGCTTGCGCGCCTTCGTCGATCTTGGCGAGCCTTGCGCCCAGCGCCGGATCGCGAACGGCTTCGCCAATGACGTCTGCCACCAAGGCCGCGCTGGTGCCGGCAAAATGGCGTTCCATGATCAGGTTGGCAGACCGGATCAGGTCGTCCACCACACCGCCGCTGGTCAAGACGCCGCACAGAATGGCCGCCAGGTCGCGCCGATCTTCTTCGGCGATGGCTGCGATGATTTCTGCTTTGGAATCGAAGTAGCGATAGAGCGCGCCCGGCGAAATATTGGCCTGAGCGCAAATCGCCTGCATGCCGGTTTGATGAAACCCGGACCGGCGAAAACAGGCGATCGCTGCGTCGAGGATTTCTCGACGGCGGCGGTCTGCCAGGACTGGGTCTGCGGTGCGGGCCAAAGCGAGCGGTTCCATAAGGCGGCGTGGTTTGGGGGAGAACGGGCTTGCCGTTAACCGAGTGCGGTGCATATAAAACGAATGTTCGTTCTTAAAATGTAAAGCCTCTGTCCATAGTCAAGCGCCAAATTTGGTTTGCGACTCGAGACAGGCCGGTTGTCGCTACACGGGATCAGCCATGACGACCCCATCGCGGAAAGTTTCGATGTCCAGTGAGGTGGGCGTCACGTTCGGCTTGGTGCTGGCGCTGGCGCTTGCTGGCTGCTCCACCATGCCCGACCGGCAGGCGACCGCAGGGCCGCTGCCAACCAGCTGGGATATGGGCCAAGCGCCGACTGGCAGCGTGCCAAGCAGCGTGCAAAGCTGGTGGAACGGCTTTGATGATCCGCTGTTGAGCCAGTTGATCGAAGAGGCCACCACCTCGGCACCTAGCGTGCGACTAGCGCAATCGCGGCTGATGGAAGCGCGGTCCACCGCGCGCCAGACGGTGGCTGCTTATTTGCCGCAGGTTAGCGGGCGGGCATCGGGCGACTACACCGGGGTGGAAGACGGGCCAGACCTTGTGGGCTCGTTTCAGGAGTTTTTCACGGGCGGCGGAGCGCCGGCGCGCGAACGCGAACAGATGCGCGGCGTTTATGGTCCGCGGGTGTCTTGGGAAGTGCCGCTGTTTGGGCGGGTGGAGGCTGCGTGGCGGGGGTCGCGGGCAGTGCAGGCCACCGCGCAGGCCGACCTTCGCGGGGCGCGGGCGGCGATTGCTGCCGATCTGGCCGATGCCTACGTGGACTTGCGGCGGGCGCAAAACCTGGAGTTGGCGCTTTCTGAATCAGCTATAGCCGCGCGCCGGCTGGCCGACATTTTGGACGTGGGGGCGGGCGCTGGGTTGATTGCGCCGGCGGATGCGGCGGATGCGCGCCGGCTTTCGGCCAGTGTGCGGGTGCGATTGCCGGATGTGAGCCTGGCTGTGCGCCAATCACAGGCGTCGATTGCGTTGCTGCGGGGGCATGCGCCGGGGGCGGACGATCCAGCGGTGACGGCGCGGCTCAATGAGCGGCAAACGATTCCCGCACCAGCGGCGTTTGCAGCCCCTGCTGCGCCGGCTGAATTGTTGCGGATGCGTCCTGATATCGCGGCTTCGGCGGCGCGGGCCGAGGCGGCGGCGGCGAATGTTGCCGTGGCGCGATCGGACTTGTTGCCACAACTGAACCTCACAGGCGGGTTTTCCATTGCCGACAATTTGATCGGAACGGGTGTGGCGGAGCGGTCTTCGCAGATCGACGCGCAGCCGGTGCTGTCTGTGCCGATTTTTGCGTGGGGCCAGCGGATGGCAGCCGTGCGGGCGGCCAACGCGCGGTTTGACCAGGCGTTGATCGGCTACGAGCAGACGGTTAATCAGGCTGTGGGGGAGGCATCAACCTCGCTTGCGGCGCTTAGCCTTGCCAAGGAGCGGCTCGATGCGGCTTTGGAAGCCGAGTTGGCGGCTGAGGCGACCTGGCGTGGTGTGCGGGCGGCTTATGACGCCGGCATCCAGAGCCTTGCCGATCGCCTACGGGCCGAACAGCAGTTGATCGATGCGCGGGTCTCTCGGATCGAGGCGCAAGCGAGCCAAGCCAAGGCCGCGATCGCGGTTTACCGGGCGTTTGGTGGCGGCCCGCCGGACCTGGTTAGCCGGTAGGCACCGCGACCCCAAAAAAGAGCGCTGCACAAGCAAGAGTGCAGCGCCCTGGAAGGCGGTATCATCGGGCCACCCGCGCAATGGCTCGGGCAGCGGGCCTAGAGGTCGACGCAAAGGGTCGCGTCAGTGTAAGGGATGCGGGCCTCATGGCGTTTGGATGCAGGCCCTTTCAAAAGGTCTGGTTTTTGTGGCATTCAGCGCGCCTCCTTCGATTGGGTTGGACAAAGGACCATCGTGATGTCCAAGGCGGACTCCGAAATTTTGCGCACGCCGGTGGTGTTGGCCAATGAAACGCTGCCCAATCGCCTCGGGAAAGCCGCCATGACCGAAGGGCTCGCTGATGCGGTCGGGCGGCCTACCGAGCGGCATCAACGGCTTTATGACGCTTGGGGCCGGGGCGGGGCCGGCCTGCTGATCACCGGCAACGTGATCGTGGACCGCGATCACTTGGAGCGTCCCGGCAACGTGGTGATCGATCGCGAGCCAGACACGTTCATGCGGGCGGCGCTTACGGCATGGGCGCAAAGCGCGCGGGTGCAGGGGGCTGGGCTGTGGATGCAGATCAGCCACGCGGGGCGCCAAACGCAACGCCTTGTCAACGAAACACCCGCCGCACCATCGGCTGTGGCGTTGGCGATGCCAGGCAAGACTTTTGGCAAGCCGCGGGCGATCACGGAAGGCGAGATCGAAGACCTGATCAAACGCTTTGCGCTGGCCGCCAAAACTGCCCGCGAGACCGGATTTTCCGGCGTGCAAATCCATGCGGCGCACGGCTATTTAATTTCGCAATTCCTGTCGCCGCGGTCCAATCTGCGCACCGATAGCTGGGGCGGCAGTCTTACCAATCGCGCCCGGTTTTTGCGCACTATTGTTCGTGAAACGCGCCTGGCCGTGGGCCGTGATTTCACGGTTGCTGTGAAGCTCAACTCGGCGGACTTTCAAAGCGGCGGCTTTGGCCCGGCAGACAGCCTTGAGGTGCTTGGCTGGCTCAAGGACGATGGTGTGGACGTTGCGGAAATCTCTGGCGGCACCTATGAGCAGCCGCGCATGGCGGGGATGGACGGTTTGCAAAAACCCGATCTGTCTGGCTTGCCGAAGTCTACTGCGGCGCGCGAAGCCTACTTCCTCGATTTTGCGCGGATGGCGCGGTCGGCTGCGACGATACCGTTGATGGTAACGGGCGGGCTGCGCAGCGCTTCAGAAATGGCGTCTGCGGTGCAGTCTGATGGGATCGCGATTGTGGGGCTTGGGCGGCCGTTGTGCGTGGACCCGTTGGCCCCCTTGAAGCTGTTATCAGGCGCTGACAGCTTGGATCGCTGGGAGCAAAAACTGCAGATCGGCCCTGGCCTTCTGGGGCCCAAGAGCCCGGTTGCGATGATCAAAGCGATCAACGGATTTGGCGCGCTTTATTGGTATTATCAGCAGCTGCGCCGGATGGGGGACGGCCTTGCCCCCGACACCAGACTGTCGGTGATGAAGGCGTTGAAGCAAGAGCAGGCGGCGCAGCAGGCGGCTTTGGCTGAGGCGCGGTCAGCCTGAGGCGGTGGGGCGGTCCTGCTTGAGGGCCTCTTCCAGAAGGCGCAGCTCCACATCAAGCGCTGAAAGATCGTCTCGCCACTGATCGTTGGCGGCCCCTGCCAGATGATCGGCAATGTCGGCCATCGCCCTTCCCACCGCCTGCATGCGCGCTGCATCGTCGCGCGCCAGCAGCACGGCCCAGGCCTGGGCGAAGTCTGCTGCCTTTGGCAAATAATAGGCGAGGAGGCGGCGGTCGATGTCGGTCATGGGGGCACCGCTTTCGATGCGGGCGATGGCTGCTTTGGCTGCGGCAGCGATGGTCTCGACCGAGGGGCCTAGCTTTCGGGCGGGCGCTTCAACCATGCGCGCCAAATCCTGGTGTGCGGCAGCCAAAACACCGGCCATCGCCGCACCTGGCTCTTCGCCTTGCACGGCAAGGGGTTCGCCAGGGCCTGGCCAAAGCCTGCCCCGCAGCGCAAAGACCAGCATCAAGCCAAAGAGCGCGATGGCCGTCATCCAAGGCGGCAGCCTCATCAAGATTGCCAGGATCGGCAAAGCGAGGATCGCAGCGATTGCCGCCGCGATCAAATAGGTGCGTTTCACCGGTCGAAGCGGGTGTCTGTCAGGGCCAGGCGGAGTTCTTCCGTTAGGCCTTGCATGCGGGTTTCAACCTCGGCGCGCTTGGCTCGGCCTTGTTCCTGCAGCTGGATAACCCCCTGGATGGTCTCGATCAGGTCCGCGTTGGCCTGTTCCAACGTCTCCAGATCGACAATGCCGCGCTGGCTTGCCTCTTCAATTTCGAGGGCCTGGCCCTTCATCATCTCGGAGGTCTGCTTGAGCATTTCGTTGGTGGCGTCAGTCACATTTTTCTGCAGGTCTAGGGCTTCTTTCTGGCGGTTGAGGCCAAGCAGCAGCACCATTTTCTGTTTCCAGAGCGAGATGGTCAGGCGGGTGGAGGCCTGAAGCTGTTCCATCAACGTCTCGTCGCTGGACTGGACGATGCGGATCTGGGGCAATTGTTGGATGCCGATCTGGCGGGCCTGCTGCAAATAAAAGACCCGCTTTTCCAGGCGGTCTAGGGCTTGTTGGGCGTCCTGGTATTCTTGGGCTTCCATCAAGCCCTGGCCGGGTTCGCCACCGGCGGCGGCGGCGCGGGCCTGAAGGGCCACAAGCTCTTGCGTGCGGAACTGCTCGGCAAACGCTTTGCCGGCGGCGATATAGTTATCCAACTCGGTGATGGAGGCTTTAGTCTCATCGTGCAGGTCATCGAGCATCGCGATGTCCTTGCGCAGGCCTTCGCGGCGCTTATCCAGTTCGATCGACACGGCATCGATTTGGCTGGCAACATCGTCGAAGCGGGCTTTGAACTTTTCCAACTGGGCGCGGGCCCCGCCAAACAGCTTGCCGAGGAAGCCTTCCTTTTCCAGCGTCGCCGGGTCCAGCTTTTTGGCGCGCATGATGATGTCGGTGAGGAGTTTGCCGGTGTCGCCCAGTTCCTTGTTGCGGGTTTGGGCGAGGATGCGGTCAGCGTAGCCGGTCACGTTGCGCTGGGCGCGATCGCCGTAAGTGGCGATCTTGGCGCGGTCGTCGAGCTGGATTTCGGCGCGGATTTTGGCCAATGCCTGGGGATCGACCGGGGCCAAGGGGGGCGGTTCTGCCTGTGGCGTGGCGTGCAGGGTCGGCTCCGGCGCTTTAGGCGAAGTCGGCTCGGTCGTCATGGTGCTCCCCTCTTCAAGGCTGCCCAATTGGTAAGCAGAAGCAACCTTGCCGCAGATGTGGGTATGATCATGGCCGTGCGCCAGGGTGGATTGGACCATCGCCTAAGAAGTTTGGCATCCGAGGCACTGACCCGCCTTGGATCGCGGCTCGTTCGGTCTCACCAAACCCCAGCGGCGATTGGGGGTGTCCAGTACCAAGGCGAAGCCGCGCAGGGCCGGAGCGCCGATATTGGCCATGGGCGTATCGACAAAGATCACGTCCCGGGCGGTCATCACCACATCGCCGACCCGAAGGGTAACTTCGCCAGGAGCGGAGAAGGCGGGTGTGGAGGCATCGACGGTCCGGATCGGGTCGGTAGGCGCCAAGCGATCCGCCAGACCCAAGGCCTGCGCCAGCCGCAAGGGCAGCACCACGCCGCGGGAATTGCCCGTGTCGAAATGCGCCTGGAGGCGCTCGCCGCCAACCTCGATCTCGGCTTCGGTCAGGTTGCGGCCCGACAACGCGTGCCATGTTGCGATAGGAAAGCGCGGTTGTTGCCCCAACCACAACCGGTTGGCCGACAGATCAAGCGTCACCACGCGATCGGCCCATTGTGTGGGCGCGAGTACCCCCAAACCGGTCTCCCTCGGCAAAACACCTGCTGGGGCAACCACGGCGTCGCGGTTCACAGGGGCGACGCAGCCAAGCGTCACCCCGTCAAGCCGCACCAAAAAGGCCCGCTGGGGCTCGCCGCCCATCGGCGAGCCGAGCAACGCCTCTCCAATGATCTCAAGACCCATGGCGTCAACGGCGGATTGGGTCACGACGGGTCCTTGGGCACCGGTATCCAGGATAAACGCCCCTTCTTGCCCATCTGGAAGTGCGAGGTTGACCATTGTCCTTCCAGTGGTGATGTCCAGCGGCACTGAGCTGTCTTTCGCGTTCACCGGGGCCCTGGTTGCACATCCCGCAATCGCCAACGCCACCATCATCGCCACCAGAATTCGCATCAGAGATCCCCATATATTACGAATAGTAGTATTAAATGGTGATCCACTATGGCAGCAATGAGGCATGCACAACGCTGCGGATCGCCCGCTAACAGACCTTGAAGGGGCCGTTTTGGCGGTCATCGCCCGCCGCGGAGAAGCCACCGCCTATCAGGTCGCTAAGCAATTTGAGTCTTCTCCGTCCGAGTACTGGTCTGGCTCAGCCGGTGCGGTCTATCCGTTGGTCGAACGTTTGCGAGGCCAAGGCCTGGTGGACGCCGAGCTGGGCGCACAAGGCAAGCGGGCGCGGACCCGGTATCGGCTGAGTGAGGCCGGCGCTGCTGCTTATCGCGCTTGGCTTTTTGACTGCGACCGCGCCGCTGGCATGGGCTTTGACCCCTTGCGAACCCGGATGGTTTATCTAGCCGGCGCTTCCTCGCTAGAGCGGCGCGCTTTTCTGGTGCAGGTGGAAGCGCGCCTGGTAGCATTTGCTTTGACGCCTGGTTTCCCGGAGGACCCTGAACTCGAGCGCCTGCACCAGTCCTGGCTCGAAGCCCGTTTGACCTGGGTACGGCGGTTGATGCAAACCTGACCTGTGACGGTCCTATCCTCGCCAGCGGGCAAAGATGGCGGTGGGTAAAAGGCGATCATCGGTGGCGTGGGGCAGGGTCATTTCGCCGGCCTCCAAGGTGCCTTTACTGGGGGTGAGGGCGTCTTTGGTGACTTGTGCTAGGGCCACATAGGACAGCCGAACGGCATAGACCGTGGCAATCAAAAACCCCTTTGCGCTGGCGTTGTCTTGCGGGTTTTGACGCAGCAAGCGGGCGCAGGCGTCAATCAGTTCATGCAGCTGGCTCTCCAGGCGCCAGACTTCGCCGTTGGGGCCGCGTCCGTACTTTGGCGGGTCCAGGATGACCCCGTCGTAGCGGCGCCCTCTGCGCAGTTCCCGGTGCACAAACGTCAGGGCGTCATCGGCAATCCAGCGGATGGGGGCCTGGGTTAGGCCCGCTTCGGCCTGGTTGTCGCGGGCCATGCCGATCGCTTTTTTTGAGGCGTCGAGGTGGGTGACTTTGGCTCCAGCAGCGGCGCAGGCGAGCGAGGCAAGACCTGAATAGCCAAACAGGTTGAGGACTTCTGGCGGATCTTGACCGCTGTGGGCGGCGATGCAGTCCTGCGCATAGGCCCAGTGGACGCTGTGTTCCGGGAAAAACGCGAGGTGTCTGAACGGGGTTGGTCGGCCCAGGAAGCGCAAGCCTCGCCAGGCGAGCGGCCAGGAGGTCGGCAGCTGTCGTTCGAAGCGCCAGCGCCCGGTGTCTTCGTCGTCAGCTTTGTCGCCCGGGGCAAAGATCGCGTCTGCGCCCGTCCAATTGGGCAGGGCCATGCGTGGCTGCCAGAGCGCCTGCGGCTCTGGGCGTACAAAGGTGAATTTGCCCACGCGCTCCAGCTTGCGGCCATCGCCGCTGTCGAGCAGGGCGTAGTCGTTCCAGTCGTCCGCGATCAGCACTTTGGGGTCAGTCATGGTGGCCCTCGTAATCGCGGCGACGCCACAAATCATAGGCGGTGACAGCGGTGGCAACGGCCAAATTCAGCGAGTCCGCTTTGCCGCGCATCGGCAGCCGCACAAGGGCGTCACAGGCGGCTTCGTGCTCGGGGAGTAGGCCAGACTGCTCATTGCCCATCAACAAAACGGTTGGCGAGCTGTGATCGTAGGGCTGTGGGCCGAAGGTACCTTTTAGGCTTAGTCCCACCATTTGGGCCCCCACCGTCCTGCGCCAGGCGTTAAACACGGGGAACTCTGCCCGGGCCAACTTGACCGCAAACAACGAGCCCATAGAGGCGCGAACGGCCTCCACCGAAAACGGATCGCAGGTGACATCCAGAAGGACAACGCCATCGGCTCCAATGGCATCGGCGGTGCGTAAAATCGTGCCAAGATTGCCGGGGTCGCGCACCTGCTGCAAGGCGATCACCAGGCGCGCAGGGGCGAGGTCTGCCAGGTTAGACAGGCGTTGGCGGTAGGCCGCGATCACGGTTTGGGGATTGTCTCGTTTTGAGACGGCCGCCAAAATCGAAGCGGTGGTTTCGATACAGCGCACGCCGTGGTGTTCGGCGCGACGCACGAGGTCTGCCTGCTTGGACCGGCCTTCGGTGGCTGGGGCAAACAGCAGGATTTGGGGCCACACGTCGGCTTCGGCGGCCTCTAGCACAAGGCGCAACCCTTCGGCCAGGAACAGGCCCTGGTCTTGGCGGCCCTTTTTGGTGTGCAGGGCCTTGAGCGCCTTGATCGCTGGATTTGCGGGGCTGATGATGGAGTGGGCCATTTGGTTAATCGAGCGGCTTTTGCTGGGAGATGAGGGAGGCTGGTTCACCCAGCGAGGGGTGTGCAGTTTCGCGCGCGTGTGTTCAAGGGTATGCAACGGTTGGTGTAGGCTGGCGTTGGCCTCGCCTCAAAGCCTGGAGCGCGCGGTAATGATCGGTTTGATCGCATCTGCCTGGATCATCTTCATTGTGGCCGGCCTTATCGGGTTTGCGGGCGGTTGGGTCCTGCGGAACTTTGTCATGCGGCCTTATCTGCTTGGCGTCCAGGACGACTTGGATCGTCTGCGGCGGGCGGTTGGCGAAGTTCAAGTGCGACGCGCGCGGGCGCTTTGAGGGAATAGGGAACTGTCATGGCGCAGCGCACGGATTCATTGCCACTCATTTGGTTTGGGTTGATTGGGGCGCTTTTGGTCGCGTTGTTGGCGATGTTTGCGGACCATCGGGCGTCAGTTTGGGGCATCCAAAGCGGCCTGAAGTCCAAGGTGGAACAGGCCTTGGCCGATGCGGGCCTGGACGGGGTAGCGGTGACGATGGATGGCCAACGGGCCGTTTTGTCAGGCGTTACGGGGAGTGCGGAAGATCGGGCCAAGGCGGAAACGGTGGCGCTGCTTGCCGCCGGCAGCGGGGGCGCCTGGGCTGGCGGGGTGACGAGCGTCAGCGTGGAAGACGTCGTGCCAGGGGCCCCGGTGTCGCCGTTCACATGGCAGGCGACCCGCATGGGCGAGAGCCTACACCTGACTGGGCATGTGCCAACGGCACGGGCGCGCGAAGCGTTGCGGGCGCGTGCCAAGGCCGCTTTCCCGCGCGGTGAAATTGACGACGACACAGTTTTGGCGGCGGGGGCACCGGGGGGCGACTGGGCTGGGATCGCGGGCGATGCCATTGAACAGATTGCCAAGCTCAACCGCGGCGAAGCGCGGCTTGTGGACAGCCAATTGGTGATCCTGGGCGAGGGCGAAGCCGCAGCGGTGGAAGCCATGCGCCAGCACTATGGCGAGGGCGTCCCGCAACCATTCCGTGCCCGCTTTGAAGTGACGGCGGCGGGGCAGCGGTTGGCGATCCCTGAACTCGGCGACTTGGACATCTCTTCGGGTGAGCCGGCGGCCTGCCAAACCGCGTTTGCACGGATCATGCAAGACGGGGTCATTAATTTTCGCTCCGGCTCGGCGGAGATCGAGGGGCAGGCCAGCTTTACCCTGTTGTCCAACCTCGCTTCGATCGCCTTGCGCTGCGACCAGTCGCGGATCGTGATCTCTGGCCACACCGACAATGTGGGCAGTGTGGAGATCAACCGCACCGTGTCGCAGGCCCGTGCCGATGCGGTGCTGCGTTACCTGGCTGCGCAGGGCGTGCGGATGGATCGGTTGACGGCGGAGGGCAGGGGCCCAGACCAGCCGCGCGCTTCCAATGCCACGCCGGCCGGTCAAGCCGCCAACCGGCGGATCGAGTTTGAGGTGCGTCGCGAGACGCCACGCTGAGGCCTTAGTGGGCTTAGCGGTTGGAGGAGCACAATGGCGTATCTGATCGAACAGCTGTTCGGCTGGCTCTTGATCGTCGCGATCCTGTGCGCCCTTGCGGGCTGGGCCTACCACGCGTTGAAAAACAGCGTGGCGCTGGAGCGCATGACCGATGAGCGCGACAAGCTGCAGAAGAATTTGATCGCCCTCGTTACACAGGACTTGCCGACGGGCGACGGGCCGCTGACCAAGGAACATGGGTGGCAGCTTGATACGCTGCGGGCGCAACTCGATGTGGCGAATGCGCGGGCCGAAGACCTGGAGCGTCACAATCGTTCTTTGCGTGACCAGCATGAAACGGATGTGGCGCTGTTGGCCGACATGCGCTCCGCACAGGCCAACGAGCAGGTCATTACCCTGCCAGACGCTCCCGCGGCACTTGTGGCTCCGGAAGGGGTGACCAGGCCAGAACAATGGCGGCTGCGTTACTTTGAGGCGCGAACCAAACACCTGGAAGCCTTGGAAGCCCATCCGCCGCAGGACATGGACGCCCAGGCGCGGATTGGGGAATTGGAAGACCTGCTGCAAGCGGCGCGCGCCCGCGGCCATGATCTGGAAGGCCAGGTTGCTGCCTTGAATGCGCAGTCGTTGGCACCGCAAGACAATCCGTTGACGGATGAAAACAACCGGCTGAGCTGGCACGCGCGCTATCTTGAAGGGCGGGTGCAGTACTTGGAGCAGCAAGCCGGTGTGGTTGCGCCACAGCCTGTGGCAGCGCCTGTCGATCCGCAGGCGGAGGAAGATGAGCGGCGCAGCCAGTGGCGGATGCGCTATCTTGAGGCGCGGGTGTCGCATCTGGACGGCCTGCGGGGACAAGCCGATGCCTCGACCCAAGCCAGTAAAGCGCTCGCCGAAAAGATCGCAGGGCTTGAAGCCGCGCTGGCGGAAAAGGACGCTGGCCTTGCGGATGTCCGTACACAGATGACCGCGGCAGAAAGTGCTTCCGCGCAAAGACTGTCTGAGCTGGACGCCTTGTTAACTGAAGCGGAGCGCGAACGCGATCAAGCTTTGGCCCGTGCCGAGCGGGTGGCTGCGCTGGAAGCGGAAGTGGCCAGCTTGGCAGCTGTGCCTAAAGTGCCGCCAGAAAGCGGGCGCATCCGTTGGCGCACCCGTTACCTTGAGGCGCGGGTGGCGCATCTTGAGGCATCGCTTGGATCGTTGGCAGCCAATCGCCCGGTTCCCGCCCCGGTGCCGGCGCCGGCACCGATCGCGCCACCACCTCCACCACCAGAGCCGGTACAGCCGGCCGTCGTTGCCCCGCCGCGGCCAGTCGCGCCGCCGCCGGCACCGGTTGTTGTTCGGGGGCCGGCACCCTTGGCTCCGTTTGAAGCGGGCGGCGAAGTGAGACCGCTTGGCCTTGCTGCTCCACGGGACGGTGCGCCAGATGACTTGCGCTTGATCGAGGGCGTCGGTCCGAAGCTTGAATCGACTTTGCATTCGCTCGGGGTGTTCCACTTCGACCAGATCGCGGCGTGGACGGCTGCGAATGTGGCTTGGGTTGATCAGTACCTGCGGTTCCGTGGGCGGATCGTGCGCGAGCGTTGGGTGGAGCAGGCGAAAGAGTTGAGCGCCGACGGGGCTGCGATCCGCGTCGCGCTGGAACAAGAGCCAATCTGAGGCGCTTTCAGAGCCGGCGGGTGGCTGCTAAGGTGCGCGTATGGGCCAACCGCAGTTTACGTTCGAGGTGACCGCTGAACCTCAGCACATTGATGCTTTGGGACACGTCAACAACACCGTGTACGTCGCATGGGCGCAAGATGCTGGCGTGCGGCATTGGGGGGCACGGGCTTCGCTTGAGATGCAAGCGCGTTGGGTGTGGGTCGCTTCGCGATTGGAAATCGACTTCCTTGGCGAAACGAAGCTTGGCGAGAGCTTGACCGTAGAGACCTGGGTGGGCGAGCCGCGCGGGGCGCGGTTTGATCGGTTTGTGCGGATCGTTGGGCCAACAGGTAAAGCGCGGGCGCAGGTGCGCACGACCTGGGCTTTGCTGGATGCCCACACGCGACGCCCCGGCCGGGTTACCGCAGAGATGATCGCCCTTTTTGCCTGAGCCCTGAGGGGCAAACACTTCATGAAACGGATTTCACTTTCGGCGCGAAGGCAACTCGCCCTGGCGCGGCTGTTTGTGCGCCCCTGATCCGGTTTTCGCGCGGCGCGGGTAGGTACGAGCGTTGCGGCAGGGATCTTGTTGGGGGCCGATTGGCTGGCTTCCAGGAGGAGACAAAAATGATCCGTACTGCTGCTTTCTTGTTGGCCTTGACCGCGGCCCCGGCCGCTTTCGCGCAAAACCATATTGGCAACCACCAGTTCAACAATGCTGTGATCCAAGCGGGCTCGAACACGAACGTGCACAGCCTGCACGGGCCATTGACCGCAACCAGCCAAGCCGGCGGCAACACCGTCGGGGCCAACGTTGCGGGGAACGTGTCGTTCAACAATGCGCAGTTCTTCTGGGGCGACGCGCGCGCCACCACAAACGTGCATGTCGGCGTGCTGCAGGGCACCGGCGTGGCACTGGCGACGGCGTTTTCGAACAATGCAGAGCTGACCGCTGCTTCAGCCTGCTGCATTAGCGTCAACAACCATCAGGCAGCGGCGATTGACCCGACCGCCGTGACCAAAGTGTCGATCGGTTATGCCGCTTCGCCGGTTAGCGCGGGCGCGACGGCGTTTTCCAACAACTTGACCGTCGCCGGCTCAGGTTGGGCAAACATGAGCGTGAATTCGCGTCAGCTGAACGCGGCTGCCACCAACGCCTTCACCAACGTGAACATTGGCACCATCGGCGGCGCGCTCGGCGTGCAGGCCAGCGCAATCGGCAACTCGGTCACCTTGACCAACATTCCGCGCGACTAAGCTTCAGTCGGTGGCCTTGCCGCCACCTCTGATCGCACCTTTCTTGACGCCCCGGTGCTTACGCATCGGGGCGTGAATTTTATTTGTGGCGTGAGACGCAAAAAGAGGTTTGCGAATTCCCGTTCGTGCTCTAAAGAGGGGTACGGATCAGCCGATGGCGTCAGCGTTGCCGTCAGGCTCTGCGCAGTTGCGCGTTCAGACTTGGCCTTCACAGCACTTCTTCTGAGCCGTAGGCCCGCGTCCCATCTGGGGCGGGGGCATTCGTTAGTCTTGTCTTGAAAGTGATGCGCTATGCCGGTTGGCACTGTGAAGTGGTTCAATCCACAAAAAGGTTTTGGTTTCATTGCTCCCGACGACGGTGGTGGTGATGCGTTCGTGCACATCAGTGCCGTTGAGCGCTCCGGCATGGGTGATCTGCGCGAAGGACAAAAAGTGTCCTACGAGCTGGTTGCCGACCGCCGTAGCGGCAAAATGAGCGCCGACAACCTAAAGTCGGTGGATTGATGGGATCGGGCGCGCCGCAAGGCGCGCCCGTTTCGCTCGCGCTGGCCTTAGCCAGGATGCCCTAGCCGCGCGCTAAGGGTGGTGAGCATGTCCTTGGCGCTTTCGGCGATGACCGTGCCAGGGGGATAAATCGCGGAGGCGCCCATTTGGCGCAGGATCGCGATGTCGTCTGGCGGGATCACGCCGCCCACAACAATCATGATGTCTGCTCGGCCCTGCTCGGACAGGGCAGCCCGCAGCGCGGGAACCAAAGTCATGTGGCCGGCTGCCAACGAAGACACGCCCACCACGTGCACGTCGCTTTCGACGGCTTGCTTGGCCACTTCTTCAGGACTTGCGAACAGCGGCCCGATTTCCACATCAAAGCCCATGTCGGCGTAAGCGGATGACACGACCTTTTGGCCGCGGTCGTGGCCGTCCTGGCCAATTTTCGCAACGAGCACTTTGGGTCGGCGGCCCTCTGCCTTCGTGAAGGCCTCGATCTGGGCTTTGACATTGGCCAACGCCTTTGAGCCGGCGGCACCGGCATAGACGCCCGAAATCGCCTGAATCTTGGCCTTATGGCGGTGGAACACCTGCTCCATGGCTGCGCTAATTTCACCGACTGTCGCCTTGGCCCGCGCCGCTTCCACCGAAAGGGCCAGAAGATTGCCGCCGCCGCTTGCAGCGTTCGTGAGGGCGGTGAGTTTGGCGTCGACCTCGCTCTGATTGCGTTCTGCGCGCAGGCGCTGGAGCTTGTCGATTTGGGCTGCGCGGACGGCGGCGTTATCCACTTTCAAAACCGGGACGTTTTCTTCGCCATCCAGTTTGAATTTGTTGACGCCGACCACGGTTTGCAGGCCGGTGTCGATGCGGGCCTGTGTGCGGGCGGCGGCCTCTTCAATGCGCAGTTTGGGCAGACCGGCTTCGATGGCTTTGGCCATGCCGCCGCTGGCTTCCACTTCTTCGATGTGGGCGAGGGACTTTTGGGCCAGATCGTGGGTGAGGCGCTCGACATAGTAGCTGCCGCCCCAGGGATCGGCCGGACGGGTGATCCCTGCTTCGTTTTGAAGGAACAGCTGGGTGTTGCGGGCAATCCGCGCGGAAAAGTCGGTTGGCAGGGCGAGGGCCTCATCCAAGCTATTGGTATGGAGCGATTGGGTGCCGCCGTAGGCTGCTGCCATCGCTTCGACGCAGGTGCGGATGGCGTTGTTGAAAACGTCTTGGGCCGTCAAGCTCCAGCCGGAGGTTTGGCAGTGCGTGCGCAGGGCCAGGGATTTATCATCAGAGGGATCAAACTGCTTGACGAGCTTGGCCCACAGAAGGCGGGCCGCGCGCATCTTGGCGATCTCCATGAAGGGGTTCATGCCGATCGCCCAGAAGAAGGACAGCCGCGGGGCAAACGCGTCGATCGACAGACCGGCCGCCATGCCCGCGCGGATGTATTCCACGCCATCGGCCAACGTGTAGCCAAGCTCCAGGTCTGCGGTCGCACCGGCTTCTTGCATGTGATAGCCGGAGATCGAGATCGAATTGAACTTCGGCATGTGCTGTGCGGTGTAGGCGAATATATCGGAAATAATCCGCAGGGAGGGGCCGGGGGGGTAGATGTAGGTGTTGCGGACCATGAACTCTTTGAGGATGTCGTTTTGGATCGTGCCGGCCAGCTGCTTTGGTGCGACGCCTTGTTCTTCTGCCGCCACGATGTAAAGCGCCAGAACCGGCAACACCGCGCCGTTCATCGTCATCGACACGCTCATGTCATCGAGCGGAATGCCTGAAAACAGCGTGCGCATGTCGTAGATGCTGTCGATGGCAACACCCGCCATGCCGACATCGCCGCTGACGCGGGGGTGATCGGAATCATAGCCGCGGTGGGTGGCGAGATCGAAGGCAATCGACAGGCCCTTTTGGCCGGCTGCAAGGTTGCGGCGATAGAAAGCGTTGGAGTCTTCTGCGGTGGAAAATCCCGCATACTGACGAACGGTCCAGGGCTGCTGCACGTACATCGTGGCATAGGGCCCGCGCCCGAAGGGGGGCAGGCCTGGAAAGCCGTCCAGGAAGTCAAGCGTCTCGACATCCCGCCGTCCGTACACGGAGTGCACAGCGATGCCCTCCGGTGTTTGCCAATCGGCACCAGAGCGCGCCACCGCGCCTAAGGGTGGCGGTGAGAACGGAAGCTTCGAAAAGTCGGGCAGGCGGGTCATGCGACGCCTTTCTCAGAGAGCGAAGTGGAAGCCAGGGCGCGCCAGCGGCGCAGGGCTGCGGACATGCGGGCGTTCGCGGCATGGGCCGCTTTGGCACCTTTGCGGGTGGCATAGAAGAAGGCGACGGTGAGAAGCGCCGCTGCAATGATCAAGACGAGCATGGTGGGATCGGTCCAGCCGCGCTCGCTCCAGGCGAGGCCCAGAACGACAAAGAGGATCGAAAGAAGGATGTTTGGCACAGCCAATTTGAGGCCAAAGCCGTTTTGGAACCGCTGCACGGTCCAGAAAGCGTCTTCGCCAGCGGCGAGGTCCGTGCTGGTCTCTAGCAGCGCAAGAGCTGCCTCAATCTTTGGCGGCAAAGTCTGGGCGGTCATGGCAAAGTCTTTGTGACAGCAAGCGTTCCGGCAATCTGCCGCCAGCGATTGAGGGCGGCCTGCAACCTCCGGCGGTGTGAAGAGCGGTCCAGAAGCCAGTCTGTGCCAAGGCCGAACGCTATGGCCGCCACCGTGGCGATCAGGGCCCAGCCCAACGGAATGATGTCTCGAACGGACAAGGCTAAACCTAGGGGCACCATCGAGCAGACGATGATCAGCGCCTCATACATCGAGAACCGCCGCAAGGCCGCTTTTACAATCCGCACAGCGGCGGTGCCGGCTGTGTAATCCTGGCTCGTCTCCAAGGTTTGAAGCGCGGCTTCAACCTCGGGCTGCAGGGGGCGGTGTGCAGACATTATACAATCCCCAAAGCCGTTTGGAGCAGGCGCAGGGCGGCCACGGCGTCCTGGCCTGCAAAGATGAATTGGTCAAAGCCCTTCGCGCGCACGGCCTGTTCATCGGCGGGTTTGCCGGCATGGATCAGCCAGTCGCAGCCAGCGGCCTTCAGGGCCTTGGCTGCCTCTAAGCTTTCCACCGCATAGCGGGTGTCTGAACCGGTGAGCACTGCCACGCGGCAGCCGCTTGCTTTCAGGGCCGCGGCCAACCCTGCGTGGTCTGCGTAGGCGACATCGGCACCTACGGCGGCCACACCGCCGGCGGCAAACAGGTTGGCGGCAAAATTTGCCCGAGCCGAAAACTCCGCGAGCGGGCCGAGGTTTGCAAAAAAGACCTTAGGGTTTGAAGCTTTTGCACGGTCTCTTAGCGCTTCGAAGGGCTCGGAAAGGCGCTGCCAAGCGAGTGGCTCGATCGGATCATGCGCGATGCTCTGCGGGATCGGCGGTGAGGCTGCAGGCGCGTCCGTTTCTGGGGTGTTTTCGGCAAGGATGGGAAAATCTGAGATGCCGGTGATTGGCTGGCGACGGGTTGCGACGAGGCTTGCCCTGCGCGTTTGTGTTTGTGCGATGGCCTTTTGCAAAGAGCCGTCTTGCGCCGCGGCCAAAAGACCGCCGTTCGCCTCAATGGCCTGGAAGCCCTCCCAGGCTTGTTCTGCCAATTGCTGGGTGAGGGCTTCAACGGCAAAGGAGCCGCCGCCTGGGTCAATCACGTGACCCAGCTTACACTCTTCCATCAAGATGATCTGCGTGTTGCGCGCCAGGCGGCGGGCAAGCGGACTTGAGGCTTGAAGGGGGGCTGTGAAGGGCAACACCGTGATGATGTCTGCCCCGCCGGTACTGGCGGCAAAGCAGGCTGCGGTCGACCTCAAGATGTTGGTCCAGGCGTCGTCACGGGTGAGCATGCGCCGACTTGAGATCGCCTGCAGCCGCATACCAACCGCTGCTTTGTCCGCGCCGCAGGCCGCCATCAGGTTGGCCCAGAGCGCCCGAGCTGCGCGCAGTTTGGCGATTTCAACGATAACGTCGGACCCCACTGCCAGACAGAACAGCATCCCCTTTGCGGCCGCGGCGGGCGCTGTGCCCACGGCGTCCATGCTGCGCAAATACACAGCCCCGCTGGCCAACATCAAACTGAGTTCCTGCACCGGACTGGCACCGGCTTCATGGGCACTTCGGCCGTCGACGCGCAGGGCCGTTCCGGTTGGGTGATGTTGGGCCAAGTCTTTGGCCGCCGAGGCAGCTTGCGAGACGGCGTTCGCAATGGGCTGCGGCGCCCCGCCCTGCGTGAGCCAGGCCCGTAAGGGATCGATGTTAAATGCCGGGCTCGCGGGTTTGCCCGTTCGAGCGAGGTGTTCGGCCAGGCTGGTGGCTGCTGGGATACCGAGCCACCCCGCACTCAACGCCACAGGAGCCAGATCCAGCAAAACACCCTCGAGGGCGGAGGGCAGGGCCGAAACTGCGCCTAAGCCGATGCCGCGCCCATCGTCGATCACAATTTCAACCGATGACGTCCCGCCTTGCAGATCGTCCAACAGCATTCGGTTGAGGGCCACTGGGTCTGGTTGGTTGAAAGGCTGACGGATATCCCATGGCAGGTAAGCATCGTGGTCGACCTTCGCCTCCTGCACAAGGGAGCCCGCCGGGTTCGTGACATCTGGTGCCCGGTATAGGGGGGCGATGGCCACGCCGTCGGCGGTCTGGGTGGTGAGCCGCTCAAACGGTGCGCCTTTGAGCGCCTTTTCAGCCAGCGCGCGCCACGCGGCTTCGTCAGGGGGATCAAATTCGGCGGCGAGGGGGGTGATCGGATCAACGTGCATGTTACGTAAGAACGGCGAGTGCCGCGCCTCGTCAAGGTCTGGCTCGACGGATCGATAGTCTCGCGCTATTTCCGTTGACGCAAACGGAAGGGAAATCCACCAATGAGCTTGCCACCAGTTCTTCAGAAGCTTCGCATCCCCGTTGTGGGAGCTCCCCTGTTCATCGTGTCCAATCCGGATTTGGTGATTGCGCAATGCAAAGCTGGGGTTGTGGGGTCCTTTCCTGCGTTGAACGCGCGCCCAGCGCCGGTTTTGCACGAGTGGCTTGACCGCATCACCACCGAATTGGCCGACTGGGACGCCAAGAACCCCGATAGCCCGTCGGCACCGTTCGCGGTGAACCAGATCGTGCACAAGAGCAACGACCGGCTGGAGCATGACGTTGAGGCCTGCGTGAAGTTCAAGGTGCCGGTGATCATTACCAGCCTTGGCGCACAGACGTGGCTCAACGATGCGATCCATTCCTATGGCGGGGTGGTGCTGCATGACGTGATCAACGTGGCCTTCTCCAAGAAGGCGCTGGAAAAGGGCGCGGATGGCTTGATTGCGGTGTGTGCGGGCGCTGGTGGCCACGCGGGCAGCCTGTCGCCGTTCGCCCTGGTGCAAGAAATTCGCGAGTTTTTTGACGGCCCGTTGCTGCTTTCGGGATCCATCGCCAACGGTCGGGCTATTCTGGCGGCCCAGGCCATGGGAGCGGACTTGGCGTATATCGGCTCGCCCTTCGTGGCGACAGCAGAAGGCAATGCCGACGAACGCTACAAGCAGATGATCGTTGAGAGCCGCGCGGAGGATATCGTCTATTCCAACCTGTTTACGGGTGTGCACGGCAACTATCTGCGTCCGTCCATCGTGAAGGCTGGTCTTGACCCAGACAACCTTCCCCATAGCGATCCTTCCAAGATGAATTTCGGCTCTGGTGGCAACACCGAAGCCAAGGCCTGGAAAGACATTTGGGGCTGCGGCCAGGGGATTGGCGCGATCAAAGCCGTGCGGCCAGCGAAGGACTTGGTGGACCAGTTCGCGCGGGAATATGAAGCCGCAAAAGCCGGGCTTAGCCAGGCGACGTCGATTTTCCGTGTCGCTGCGGAGTAAGCGCACTCCGCATTGTTTGCGTTGGTTGAGTCGGGCGACCCTTCGAGGTCGCCCGACCTTTTTTTCGTCGAGACATCTTAGCTTCGGGGGAGCCCCGCGGCGGCATGCTTCTGTTCGTCAAACCAGCCGCAGACGCAGGGTTTACATGCTCCCCAGCCGTTGGCACCCATTCTGGGCGTTCGGGTCATAAAGCCTAGTCGCATTGGCCTTGACACGGGTGTAATCGTTTAATATTGAACTAAAAAGGTTCAATGTTAAACGAAAGTTCGCCATGCCTTCGCGTCGTCATGTTCTAGCCCTTTTGTCGGCCTCGCCGTTTCTAGCCGCGGGCGCTTGCGCTCCGGTTGACCAAGCCGATTACGCGGCCGCTTGGCGCGCGCCGGGAGCGGGTGAGGCGGATCCGCGCCGCTTTGCGCTGGCGCATGCCATTCTAGCCCCCAATCCGCACAACCGGCAGCCGTGGTTGGTTGCGTTGGAAGGGGAAAGCGAGATCTCGTTTTGGCCTGATCTGACGCGGCTTCTGCCGGCAACCGACCCGGATAACCGCCAGATCACTGTGGGGTGCGGGGCGTTTCTAGAATTGTTGGATCTTGCGGCGCGGGAAAAGGGGTATCGGGCCGACATCACGCTGTGGCCGGATGGCGAGCCTGGACTTGCGCTTAACGCTGGCCGAGTTGCCCATATTCGGCTGGTTCGGGACGCTGGCGTTGCGAAAGATGCTCTGTTTGGCGCGATCGTGCGTCGGCGGACCAATCGAGAGCCTTTCGAGGTCAAGCGCATCCCGGATACGGCTTTGCTTGAAGCCACGATCTCCAGTGCGATTGGAATGCAGACGGGTTTTGCTGTTGCGCCTGATCGGGTGGCGGCTCTTCGGGATATTGTTTGGCGCGGTTGGGTGCGCGAAGCGGCCACGCCGGCCGCCATGGGGGAGTCGGCTGATTTGACACGGATTGGTCGGGCGGAGATTGCCCGCTATCGCGATGGCATCTCGCTTGAAGGGCCGTTTATCGAGGTGATGAAGGCTACGGGATTGTTGACGCGGGAAGCCCTGCTCGATCCAAATTCCATTGCCAGCAAACAAGGGGCAGAGATTTGGCACAAAATGGCCGAGACCGCGCCGTCGTTCATTTGGCTAAAGGGCGCTGACAATTCCCGCGTCACGCAGATCGCGGCCGGTCGGGCTTACGCGCGGATGAACCTCACCGCTACATCTGTCGGACTTGCCATGCACCCCTGGAGCATGGCCTTGCAGGAATATCCTGAAATGGCTGATCTTTATGCAGAACAGCAATCGATGTTGGGTGGGGTGGCGAACGCGCCGGTTCAAATGCTCGCGCGCATCGGTTACGCTCGGGACGTGGATCCGGCACCAAGGCGCGGATTGGATGAGCACCTCAAAGAATGAAACACCCCAGGTCCAAAGCTGAGCAGTCACGAAACCTGGTGGGGGCTGAGGTCGCGTTCCAGGTGCTGAACGAGATTGGCATTATCGCACAGCTCTCGCGGGTCGAGTTGGAGCGCGCGGCGGGGGATACGCTTTCTGGGGCCGGGTTTGGTGTCTTGAACCATCTTGCGCGATTGCCCGGAGAGTGGTCGCCGGCTCGTTTGGCGCGGGCCTTTCAGGTGACCAAGGGTGCCATGACCAATACCCTCCAACGCCTTGAAGCGGCGGATTGCATCTTGGTGATTGCAGATCCCATGGACGGTCGAGCCAAGCACGTGCGCATTACAGAAACTGGGTTGCGGGCGCGCGAAGCCACCCTTGCGCGCCTGGCGCCGGGGATGGCCAGTTTGGTCCAAATCCTTGGCGCTGATACCCTTCATGCGTTGGTGCCAAATCTCACCCGATTGCGCGCTGCTTTGGACGCTGCGCGCGAGGGGCGGTCCTAAGTTTGCGGTCCTGATCCCGCTTCGATCCAAGCTTATCCGACTGAGGAATGGCCAGCGCTGACCTTCATGACGTTGATCGTCTTGGAGGTCTTTTCGCATGTCCATTTCACTTGAAACACCAAAGCCGCTAACCTGCTCACTCACATTGCGGGCGGCGGCGGCGATGGCTTTGGCCTACGCTGCAGGCAAGGCCGGACAATACCTTCCCTACGAAGCGGCCCTGCAAATTGTGAACGCTGGAGCTGATCTGTTGTTTGCGCTTGGCGCAATTGGGGTTGGTGTTGGCCGCGCGCGGGTGCGCCAGCCCTTGATCTGAAAATGACACGTTAGTCTCGTGCGGCCGGTTGCTCCCCCTCGGCCGGCTGCGCGAACGGAAGGCTCCCTCGACCAGGGACAGTACGTCCGATTTGCCTGTTTGGTTCGCACTGGCGGCGCGCTGTGCTGCACCTTCCGTGCATTTCTGCATCCTATGGGCTTGCAAGGGGGCGCACTTGGGACTATCCCCCGCCCACCGAGCGGTTTGGTGTTGACAGCCAGACCTGCGCGGAGCCTGTAGCTCAGCCGGTAGAGCAACTGACTTTTAATCAGTAGGTCCCGGGTTCGAATCCCGGCGGGCTCACCAACGTTTTCA
>JBMOEW010000008.1:0-87980 GCA_049314555.1 Caulobacterales bacterium | reverse complement strand
CGGCGGGCGCTGCAAGCGAAGAGGCGCTCAAAGACATTGATCGTGAAATCCGGGCGGAAGTGGTGGAAGCTGCGCAGTTTGCGCAGGAAAGCCCCGAGCCGCCCGTTGATGAACTCATGATGCACATTACGCTTTGACGTTTTGGAGTGGTTGTTTCGTGTCGTCGCCCCCCATTAGAGAGCTGCCAAGACCGGACTCTGTTCCTAAAGCTGCGACCAGCGCGGATCAGGTGTTGAGTGTTTGGATCGTTGACTCCTCGGAGTTGGCGGCGGTGTTTCCGCCGGCCCTTTACGGGGACGATGTTTGGAAATGGGGCCGGCTGCTGGGTGTGGTGGCGCGCTATATGGCGCATGCCCACGCAAAGGCGCAGGGTGGCAATGAAGCTGACGCGCTTGAGGCGATCCGGCTGAATTTTGATGAGACGCTGCGGGACCAAGCGAGCAAGGGCTCGCCGGCCGGGACCATGAAGGAGAGCTAATCATGGTGTGGCGCGCCATTCTGCAGGGGGTGATCTTCGGTGGGGTGGGCGTGTTGATGGTGAAGGCCGCGCTGGAACGACGGGCGGCGGTGTCGCGCTGGCGGGCCGCTGTTGGGGGCGACTACGACAAAGCGCAGCGGTGCTTCGTCACAGAATTGGAACTTGATCGCAGGCGCTTGCCACCGGAGGCGGCGCGGTTGCTGCGGACAAGCCGAGCAAACTACGCATTCGGGCTGGGCCTGATGGCGTTCGCCCTGGTGCTGCAAACGATGACCTTAGGGGATTAGAACTGATGTCGACCACCATTTTGATGCCCGCTCTGTCGCCGACGATGGAGGAAGGCAATCTGACAAAGTGGCTGGTGCAGCCAGGCGACGCCATAGAAGCCGGTCAAGTCATAGCGGAGATCGAGACCGACAAAGCGACGATGGAAGTTGAGGCTGTGGACGAGGGCGTGATCGAGGCTCTTTTAATCCCAGCAGGGGCGCAAGGCGTCAAGGTGAACACACCTATTGCCCGTTTGAAGATGGAAGGTGGGGCTGCTGCCCCGAGCATGGCGAAGGCCGATCCGCAATCGGTCGGCGCTGCGCACACCGCCGAGCCGGCCCCTTCTGCTTTGCCCACGACCACTGCTGCACTTTCCGATCCGGACCTGCCGGTGGGCACAAAGATGGTGCGAACGACGCTGCGCGATGCACTTCGCGATGCGATCGCTGAAGAAATGCGGCGCGACCCCGATGTGTTTTTGATCGGCGAAGAAGTGGGCGAATATCAAGGTGCCTACAAGGTATCACGCGGGCTGCTTGAAGAGTTTGGGCCGAAGCGGGTCGTTGATACACCGATCACGGAGCATGGGTTTGCTGGCCTTGGCGTGGGGGCTGCGATGGCCGGCCTGCGGCCGGTCGTGGAATTCATGACCTGGAATTTTGCGATGCAGGCGATTGACCAGATCATCAATTCGGCGGCCAAAACGCTCTACATGTCCGGTGGCCAAATTCGCTCTCCGATGGTGTTTCGGGGGCCAAACGGCGCGGCTGCGCGGGTGGCTGCACAGCACAGTCAGGATTACTCCAGCTGGTATGCGCATGTGCCGGGCTTGACGGTAATTGCGCCTTACGATGCGGCTGACGCCAAAGGCCTTCTGAAAGCAGCCATCCGAAGCCCCAACCCCGTGGTGTTTCTGGAACACGAGATGCTCTACGGCGTTGAATTTGACGTGCCTGATGTTGCCGACTGGGTCTTGCCGATCGGCAAAGCGCGCGTGCGCCGGGCCGGCCGTGATGTGACGATTACGGCGCATTCGCGGATGGTGTCGCATGCGATGGCGGCGGCTGAGATCCTTGCCGCTGAGGGAATTGAAGCAGAAGTGATCGACCTTCGCACGCTGCGTCCGTTGGACATGCCCTGCATCGTTGAAAGCGTAAAACGCACGAGCCGCTTGGTGACGGTGGAAGAGGGGTGGGGCCCATGTGGCATTGGCGCGGAGGTATGTGCGCGGGTCACGTCTGAGGCGTTTGATTACCTGGATGCTCCGCCGACGCGGGTTCATCAGGTTGATGCGCCACTCGCTTATGCTGCGAATTTGGAGGCGCTGGCTTTGCCGCAGGTCGATGATGTGGTGCGGGCCGTGCGGGCGGTCTGTTAAGCGCGCTGAAGCGGGATCGAA
Source organism: Caulobacterales bacterium (assembly GCA_049314555.1). Lineage (GTDB taxonomy): Bacteria > Pseudomonadota > Alphaproteobacteria > Caulobacterales > Aquidulcibacteraceae > REEB509. The sequence continues at coordinate 85,836 of JBMOEW010000008.1, read as the reverse complement.
CGAGGGACGTCATGACCGAAGGGGAAGTTGTTGAGCAGATGATCGAGTTCACCAACATTTTGTTGGTGGGCACCGGCGTTTTCTTCACCATCTTGTCCGTGTACGTGGCAAGCCTGCATTATGTGCTGCACAACGAGCGGCTGATCACGCGCTTGATGGCGTTTTTCTTTCTGTCCGTTTCGCTGATGATGTTGGGTGTGGTCTTGTTGGGCGCACAGGGCCAGCACGCGGGCCTCGTTGCTCGCTTGTTTGAGCTTGAAGCCGCGGGACAGTTGAGTGCTGCCGGTTCGGCTGGCCTGCTGAACGCAACCTCTGGATTTGAATATGCGCCGGGCGGGATGATCACGATCGATGAAGCAGTCGTGTATCTCATTTGGCTGTGCGGCGCATTCACGTACGCTGGATTGTACTATCTGACTTTCCATTATGTTTGGCGCGACCCCGAGTGAGACTTGAACGATGAGCATCACCATCACAATGCCTGCCCTTTCGCCGACGATGGAGGAGGGCAATCTGGCCAAATGGCTGGTGAAGCCGGGCGATGTGATTTCGGCGGGCCAGATCATCGCGGAAATCGAAACCGATAAGGCGACGATGGAGGTTGAAGCCGTGGACGAGGGCGTGTTGGAGGAGATCCTCATTCCCGCCGGCGCGCAGGGCATCAAAGTGAATACCCCGATTGCCCGCTTGAAGGGCGAGACCGTCGGTGTCGCATCGACGCCAAAGCCACCAGCACCGCCGCTTGAACGTGCGCCCACGGCAGCTGCAGCATCGCGCGACACGCCACCCAGCCCTATTGCCGTCAGCGAGCCCCCTAGTGCACGCACCGCCGCCTCACCGCTGGCGAAGCGGATGGCGGCCCAAGCGGGGATTGATCTTTCCAGCCTGGTCGGCTCTGGGCCGCATGGGCGGATCGTAAAAAAGGATGTGGACGAAGCGCTCAATCGACCTCGGGTGGTGGGGGTAGCTCCAGCGAGCGCGTCGCGGGAAATGACATTGGTGGCACAGCCGATGGCACCGGCGGCGCAGGTCAAGTCGCTTGAACAAATGGGCGTGGTTGCCGGCACCTACGACTTGGTGCCCCTGGATTTGATGCGCAAAACCATCGCCCGGCGCATGACCGAGAGTTTTCGCGACATCCCGCACTTTCCGCTGACGATTGATCTGGAAATCGACACCCTGCTCAAGGCGCGGGCCGACATCAATGCACGCTTTGGCGACCAGGGCGTGAAGATCAGCGTCAATGACATGCTGATCAAAGCCTGCGCTTTGGCATTGATCCGCGTGCCCGAAAGCAACGCCAGCTACACGCCGGAGGGGATCGCGTTACACCACCATGCGGATGTAGCGGTGGCGGTGGCGATCGAGGGCGGGTTGATCACCCCGATTGTGCGCCAGGCGGAGGGCAAAGGCCTTGCCGCCATCAGCAAGGAGATGTCTGATCTTGCGGCGCGGGCGCGGGACAAGAAGCTGAAGCCGCACGAGTATCAAGGCGGAACCTTTAGCCTCTCAAACCTTGGCATGATGGGGATCAAGAGTTTCGCTTCGATCCTGAATGAGCCGCACGGCATGATCATGAGTGTTGGGGCGGGAGAAAAGCGCCCGGTCGTTAAAAACGATGTGCTTGCAGTGGCGACCGTGATGACGGTCACGCTGACCTGCGATCACCGGGTGGTGGATGGGGCGATTGGGTCTGCGTACTTGAAGGCGTTCCGCGGGTTCATCGAGGACCCGATGAGCATGTTGCTCTAGGTCGCTCAAGCGGATCACGCCGTAGCGTTGCCTTGAAGGAGGATTGTTGTGTCGAAACTTGACCCATCCGCCATCACCCCCAAAACAGGAACGCGCTATCCAGCGCCCCACGATGCGCCCTGCCGGGAGCGGCAATGGTTGGCGCTCGGGGAGGCCGGCGGGTTGACCCAATTCGGCGTCAATCTTGTCACGCTGAAGCCGGGCGTATGGAGTTCGCAGCGGCATTGGCATGCGGTGGAAGACGAGCTGATTTATCTGCTGAGCGGCGAGTTGGTCTTGGTGGACGATTTTGGCCGCCAGGTGCTTTGTCCTGGCGATGTGGCCGCCTACAAGGGCGGAGATACGAACGGGCATCACCTGCGCAATGAGAGCGGGGCTAATGCGACATTTCTGGTTGTGGGGGGCCGAAGCGACCTTGACCACGGTGCCTACAGCGACATCGACATGGTGTTTTTGCCCGGTCGTTATTCAGGGGGTGGGGGATACCAACGCAAGGACGGCACGCCAATTTAGCGGGGGTGTCGTGTGCACTTGCGCTGGCCGTCCAGGGCAAACAGGGCTATTCGGCCGCGATGATTGAGCTTTACCTTGCGGCGTTTGCGACCTTTTTTGTGCTGATCAATCCGGCTGGGGTGGCGGTGACCTTCGCTTCGCTAACCGCCGGATACGCGCAAGGCCAGCGCGTCTCTGTGGCTGTGCGGGCTGTGATCATTGCCGGCATCGTGCTGTTTTCGTTTGCCTTCCTTGGGCAGTGGCTGTTGCAGCAGCTGGGGGTTACGCTGGACGCCTTTCGGATTGCGGGCGGCGTTTTGTTGTTCCTGATCGCGATTGATATGTTGTTTGAGCGGCGTCAGGCGCGGCGCGAAGAAACCGTTTCCAAGGTCGCTGAGGCGCGCGCGAGCGGTCAGATGGATGACATCAGCGTGTTTCCGCTTGCCATTCCGTTGATCACGGGGCCTGGGGCGATCGCAACCATGCTTTTGTTTTTCAACGAGCATACCGCCACGCCGGAACGGGCTGCGATCTTGGGCGCTGCGGGTGCGACTCTTTTGTTGACGCTTGGGTTGTTGCTGGCAACGGGGCCGCTCATTCGGGTGATGGGGGCCACTGTTTTGATGGTGATGACCCGGATCTTTGGGATCATGCTGGCGGCTTTGGCGGCGCAGTTTGTAGTGGACGGCGTGCAAGGCGCTTTTGGCCTTGGATAGGGAAGGGTTTAGGGCATGGGCGAGGCGTTCGATTGTTTGATCATCGGGTCTGGGCCCGGGGGCTATGTGGCCGCGATCCGTGCAGCCCAATTGGGCCTTAAGACCGCAATTGTAGAACGCGATAAACTTGGTGGTATTTGCCTGAATTGGGGCTGCATCCCCACCAAAGCGCTTTTGCGATCCGCAGAAGTGTATCGCCAGATGCAGCACGCCAAAGATTACGGCCTGAAAGCTGAAGGCGTCGGGTTTGACTCGCAGGCGGTGGTGAAGCGATCCCGCGATGTGGCCGGCCGGCTTTCCGGCGGTGTGCAGTTTTTGATGAAGAAGAACAAGATCACCGTCATTGAAGGTGAAGCCCGTTTGTTGAAGGGGGACGGCGCGCCGACTGTCGTTGTGAAGGGCAAAGACGGTAAAGACGCCTCCTACCGCGCGGCGCACACGATTGTGGCGACGGGGGCGCGGGCGCGCACGCTGCCAGCGGCTGGGCTTGTGGGCGATGGGCGGCGGGTGTGGACCTATAAAGAGGCGATGACACCGCCGGAGTGGCCATCGAGCCTTTTGGTGTTTGGCTCTGGTGCGATCGGCATCGAGTTTGCGAGTTTTTACGCGGCGTTTGGGGTCAAAGTGACCGTGGTGGAGTTGCTTGATCGCATCTTGCCGGTTGAAGACGCTGAGATCTCCGCGTTTGCCCGGAAGCGGTTTGAAAAAGAAGGCATTGTGATCTTGACCGACACAAAAGCCACCGGACTTAAGACGTCTAGCCAAGGGGTCGAAGCGACTGTGGAAGCGGGCGGGGCCCACAAAACGCTCACCGCAAGCCACGCAATTGTGGCGATTGGGATCGCGGGCAACACCGAAAACCTGGGGCTTGAAGCGCTTGGGGTGACGTTGGATCGGGGGCATATTAAAACCGACGAGTATGGTCGAACTGGGGTTGCTGGCCTTTACGCGATCGGCGACGTCACAGGTGCCCCTTGGTTGGCACATAAGGCCAGCCATGAAGGGGTGATTTGTGTGGAGTTCATCGCCGGCCTAAAGCCGCACGCCCTTGTGAAGGAGCGGATACCTGGGTGCACTTACTCCCACCCGCAGATCGCCAGCGTGGGCTTGACCGAAGCGGCCGCCAAAGAGCGCGGTCATGCGGTGCGGGTTGGGAGGTTTTCGTTTCAGGGCAACGGAAAAGCCATTGCGATGGGCGAGGATCAAGGCCTGGTCAAAACCGTGTTCGACGCAGAAACGGGTGCCTTGCTTGGGGCCCATATGATCGGCACCGAAGTGACAGAGCTTATCCAAGGCTTTGGCATCGCGATGACGGGTGAATTGACGGAAGCCGAGCTGATGGAAACCGTGTTCGCGCACCCGACACTTTCGGAGATGATGCACGAGTCCGTTTTGGATGCTTACGGGAAGGTCATTCACCTTTAGGGGGTGTTGCGGATGATTTGCCTTGCGGTTGGCGCAACGCCTTGATGGCCCCCCTGGCGAGGGCGTCCGCTCGTTCGTTTTCAAGATGTCCGGCGTGGCCTTTCACCCATTTCCAGGTGACCTTGTGATTGGCGGCGGCAGCCTCCAGACGCTTCCAAAGGTCTTCGTTCTTGACCGGTTTTTTGTCGGCTGTTTTCCAGCCGTTGCGCTTCCAGCCATGAATCCACTTGGTGAGACCGTCCTTCACATAAACGCTGTCAGTGGTGATTTCGACGGTGCAGGGTTTTGTCAGGGCTTCCAGCGCGGCGATCGCTGCCATCAGTTCCATGCGATTGTTGGTCGTGAGGAGCTCGCCGCCGGAAATCTCTTTTTCGACCTCGCCTTTGCGCAGGATCGCCCCCCAACCGCCGGGGCCAGGGTTTCCAGAGCACGCACCATCGGTGAAAATCTGCACATCAGCCATGGCTGTTGGAGTAGCGCTGAGTCCCCTTTGGCGTCACGCCCAATCGGGCCTGCGGATCAGCCAGAATGTCAGCGCAGCCAGACCGCCGATCGCCCCGCCCCCCAGAAGCAAGGCAATAAACGAGTATGGTGACAGCCACTGAATGCCTGAGGCCAGGGCTAGGACAAGGCCGCCACAGACATAGCCGGCCGCAACATACATGCCCCAGCTTTGCAACCCGGCGCTTTCAAGCAGCACGGTAATCGGTAGCCACAACACAGCCAAAAGTAGCGCGCTGAACAGGATTGCTGCGGCAAAGGCAAAAATCACCAGCGAGAAAGGGGCATTGCCGCCCCATGCCAACGCTGCGACCCAATCGAGCGGAGCGCCGGACAGGGCGGCCTGCGTCAGGCCCAACGCGAGCGGGCCAAGGACGATCAAAACGATCGCCGCCGCGAAGAGCGCAAATGTTGCTCTGAGCGCCAAAGGGCCTCTCCTTGCATACTTCTGAGGGCGATGAGAAAAGCCAAGATTGCGGCCAATGCAAGCCTGAAGGTGCAAACCGGGGTGCGTTAGGCGCCATAGTCTCCAGGCCCATGTGCGCGGGCATGGAAGGCGAGCTTATCGGCGTACTCCAACGGGTCCTTGGGGCAAACGAGGGCACTCGTGGGGGTGGCGGCCCAATCGGCAAGGCGGGTGGCGAAGAAGCGCATTGCTGCGCCGCGGGCAAGGATTGGGATCGCGTCGCGCTCTTGTGGGCTTAACGGTCTAACGCTTTCGTAGCCCTGGATGAGGCGAGCGCCCTTGGTGATGTTGAAGCTGCGGTCTGGCTCGAAGCACCAGGCGTTGAGGCAAATGGCCAAGTCGTAGGCGAGGGCGTCTTCGCAGGCGAAGTAGAAGTCGATCAGGCCGGACACTTGATCGGCGATGAACAGCACGTTGTCGGGGAAAAGGTCTGCGTGGATGACCCCGCGGGGCAGGCCCGTTGGCCAAGTCTTGGAGAGGAAGGCCAAGTCTGTGGTGATGCTGTCGGCCAGTCCCGGCCTTAAGGTTTCGGCTTGCTCAAGGCGCGGTTGGGTCAGGGCTTGCCAATCCGGCAGGCTTAGGGCGTTTTCGCGCGCCGCGGGGAAGCCTCTAAGGGCCTGATGCATAAGCGCTAGGCTTTCGCCAACGGCTCGGCACTGGGTGGGGCTCGGTCGGCGCGGCGATACACCTTGCAAGAAAGAGATGATCGCCGCCGGTTTACCGCGAACGTCGGCCAGAACTTCGCCAGAGCGCATGGTGATGGGCAGCGGGGCCTTAACGCCCGCCTGGGCCAGCTGCTCCATGACATGCATAAAGAATGGCAGATCATGGCGCGCGACACGCTTTTCATAGATCGTGAGGATGTAGCGGCCGGCGGTTGTTTCCAAAAAGAAGTTTGAGTTCTCCACGCCTTCTGCAATGCCCTTGAAAGACAAGGGCTCGCCCAGATCATAAGCGGCCAACAAGCCGTGGAGTTCGTCGTCGGTGAGGTCGGTGTAGACAGCCATTGGCGCGGATCAGGCCTTGGCCCGTTTGTAGGCCTCAAAGATAACCTTCACGGCATCAAGGGGCGACACATCAAAAAAACCGGCTCGTCCCAGATCCCATTCCTTTTTCCAGGCTTCAAAGCCCATTATGAAGGGATCCGACAGCACAGCGTTTGTGTCTTCGAGGGCGTCTACGGCGTTGGCCAAGGCAAATGCTGCGATCGGGACGTGGCCAAGGGAGATCGTTGTTGCACCGCCTTCTGTTTCGAAGCCTTCGGGGAGGGGGGCGTGCGCGATTTCCACATGCACACCCGCTTTGCCGGCCACTTCATGCACCGCGCCGATGCGCACGCGCATGCTGGCGGGGGCCGGCGCGCGAAGCGACCAGACCTGGCCAGGTGCAAACGTGATCGTGACTTCAGCCATCGGCCAAAATCCTTGGCAGTTTGAAAACGACGTCTTCGTCCGTAACGCGCACGTGTTCGACCGTCACGGCATATCGCCGACTAACCGCAGCAATCAGGCCCTCGACGAGATCTTCTGGGGCAGAGGCACCGGCGGTGACACCAAGCCGGCGCACGTTCGTGAACCAAGTCCAGTCAACATCTTCGGCGGCGCTGATCAACTTCGCGGCACCGGCACCTGCGCGCTCGGCAACTTCAACCAGCCGGACCGAGTTCGATGAGTTCGGGGCCCCAATCACCAAGACGAGATCGGCATTGACCGCGAGCGCTTTGACAGCCTCCTGTCGGTTGGTGGTGGCATAGCAAATGTCTTCTTTGTGGGGCGGGGCAATCACCGGGAAGCGGCTCTGCAATTCGGCGACGATGGCGGCCGTATCATCCACCGACAGGGTCGTTTGGGTGACAAAGGCCAGTTGGTCTGGGTTTTTGGGGACAAAGCGCGTCGCATCGTCGACCGTTTCGATGAGGCTGATCGTGCCGGGGGGAAGTTGACCCATCGTGCCAACCACCTCTGGGTGGCCTGCGTGACCGATCAGCACAATTTCGCGGCCCACTTCGTGGTGGCGCTCGGCTTCCACATGCACCTTCGATACCAATGGGCAGGTGGCATCAACAAAGATCATTTGGCGGCGTTCAGCTTCTTCAGGGACCGATTTCGGAACGCCGTGCGCGGAGAATATGACGGGTCGGTCCGCCGGGCACTCGTGCAGCTCTTCAACAAACACAGCCCCCATCGCTTCCAAGCGTTCGACGACATGGCGGTTGTGCACAATCTCGTGGCGCACAAAAACCGGTGCGCCCCATTTAGCGAGGGCTTGTTCGACAATCTGAATCGCCCTGTCTACGCCTGCACAAAACCCGCGTGGTGATGCGAGCAGGATCGTAATGGGTTGCAGTCTCAATCCGTCAGCGGGTGACACGGGATGGGCCTTTCAGGCGTTGTTGGCGCAAACTGGTGCCGCTTCGTGTTGCGGGCGCGCTCGGGCACCGGTATGACCCGATATAAGCGATCCGCAAGCGGGGGCGAAGCTTTTCGCTTTAGGACAGCGTAGGGTGGGATATCCTCCGCCATGCGCATTTCAGGAAACGAGGCCTCGATGCAACTGAAACTTGTAGTTCTGGCATTAGCGGCCCTGCCGCTGGCTGGGTGCGCCACGTCTGGGGCATCTGATGCGCCATCCCAAGTCGCCCCCCCGGAGAGCGGCGAACGCGGGTTTTTCGCGCGAATGTTTGACGAAAACATTCCCAATGCTGGCCCGTGCCCCCTGATGGGGGTGTTGTATGACTCTTCGCGCTTGGTTGAGTTCGCTCAGCCCGGAACCGAAAGATACGCCAACGTTGCCTTCACGGGCGAGCTGCAGGGCGTGCGCGGCCTTTGCCGCTATGCAGGCAGCGACCCCATCGAGATGGCACTTGAAATCGATATGGCATTTGGTCGGGGCCCGGCTGCAACGGCCGACCAGCGGACTTATCGGTATTGGGTGGCGGTGACGCGGCGGGGGCTCGCTCCTATTGAGAAGCAATACTTTGACGTGCCTGTGCGGTTTGAACGCGGCGCGGACGTGATGGTTTCTACCCAACAGATCGAGCGCATCGTGATCCCGCGGGCAAACTCCGACATTTCGGGGGAGAACTTCGAGATCCTGATTGGCTTTGAATTGACTCCGGAACAGTTGCAATTCAACCGAGATGGCAAGCGTTTTCGGGTCAACGCACCGGACAATAACTAACGCCCATGGCTGATCTTGCGGCACACTTGAGTGCGATTGTCGGCCAGGCCTTCGCTGACGAGGGGTTTAGTCCAGCGCTTGGGGTTGTGAAGCGCTCTGACAGGCCGGATCTGGCGCCGTTTCAGTGCAACGGGGCAATGGCTGCGGGGAAAGCTGCAGGAAAGCCGCCGCGCGCTGTGGCGGAGGCTGTCGGTGCTCGCTTGGCGGGCGGCGACGTGATCACGGGGGTTGAGATCGCGGGCCCCGGGTTCTTGAACCTCTCTGTCAGTGACGCTGCGATCAATGCGCGCCTTGAAGCGATGGCAAGCGACGCGCGGCTTGGCTCCGGGCTGGATCTCAGCGGGCAACGGATCGTGGTTGACTATGCTGGGCCCAACGTGGCGAAGCCCATGCACGTTGGCCATTTGCGTTCGTCGATTATCGGGGAAAGCCTCAAGCGGACCCTGCGGTTTTGCGGGGCCACGGTCTGGGGGGACGCGCACTTCGGCGATTGGGGCTTTCAGATGGGGCTCCTCATTCATGTGATTGAGGACTCCGCGGCGGAGCGCGGCCTAGAAGTCGTTCTGGGCGAGGTTGATCTTGAGTGGCTGCAGGCGCGCTATCCAGCGGCGGCTGCCCAAGCAAAGGCAGACACCGGCTTTCGCGATTGTGCGCGACGCGCAACCGTGCGGCTGCAATCGGGGGAAGTCTCTGCTCGTGCCATTTGGGAACGGATGCGCGCTGTTTCGATGGCGGCGCAACGGCGGGACTTTGCGGCACTTGGCGTCGATTTTGATCTTGGGCTTGGCGAAAGCGACGCCGACCCGCTGATCCCCGAGATGGTGGCGGATCTGAAGGCGCGGGGCTTGGCGGTTGAAGATGCCGGCGCGCTGGTGGTGCACGTTCACGAAAAAATGGTGCCCAAGAAAGACGGCAGCGAAGGGCCGGACGTTCCGCCGCTATTGGTGGTGAGTTCGGAAGGCTCGGCCATGTACGGGACAACAGACGTCGCGACGATCCGCCAAAGGTGGCGGGATTTCGAGCCGACGCTTGTCTTGTATGTCGTAGATCAGCGCCAGGCGGACCATTTCGAGCAAGTGTTCCGGGCTGCAGCAAAGGCCGGATACGCACCGCGCGCTGCGCTGGAGCATATCGGGTTCGGCACCATGAACGGCCCCGACGGCAAGCCGTTCAAGACCCGGGAGGGGGGCGTTCTGCGCCTTTCGGACCTGATTGAAGGGGCCAAGGATAAGGCCAGGCAGCGCTTGCGAGAGGCCGAGATCGGCAGCGATTTCGATCCGACGGAGTTTGAAGATGTGGCGCAGAAAGTGGCTGTTGCCGCGATCAAGTTTGCCGATTTGCAGAACTTCCGGTCGACAAGTTACGTATTCGACCTGGATCGCTTTATGACCTTCGAGGGCAAAACCGGCCCCTATCTGCTTTATCAGGCGGTTCGGATGAAATCGGTTCTGCGTAAGGCCCGCGAGGCAGGGTTGGTCGCATCGACGCCTGCTGCTTGGCAACCCGCAGAGCGCGGATTGGCCTTCGTTTTGGATGCTTTTGATGCGGCGGTGAGCGCAACGGTTGACAGGCGCGCACCGAACTTTCTGGCCGAGCATGCGTTCACGTTGGCGCAGGCCTTTTCGGTGTTCTACAGCCAGTGCCCGATCTTGCCAGAGCCCGATGGTGTGCTGCGCGCACATCGGTTGGCGTTGGCGTCGTTGACGCTGGCGCAGCTTGAACAGTGCCTGGCGCTGCTTGGGCTTGAGGCACCGGCGCGCATGTAGTCATGGGCCGGTCTCTATGGGAGTTCCTGCCATAAAGGAAAAAACCGCTGAGCGTTGGCCCAGCGGTTTTCTTTTTGACTGCACAGGCCGAGATTAGGCCGCCTTGGCGTCGTCGGCTTCGACCGCCATTTTTTGGATGGTCTGATAGTCTGTCTTGCCGGTGCCAAGGACTGGCAGTTCGTTGATTCGGATAATTTTCTTGGGGAGCGAGATTTCTGGTGCGCCTTGGCTTTGGGCCCAATGGATCAATTGGGTGAGCTCCGCATTTGGATTGTCGCTCACCAACACAACACGTTCTCCTTTGCGCGCGCAGGGCACGGACACGGCGGCATGGTGATGCTCGGGCCAAACGGCGTTGGCCATGCTCTCCACTTGGTTCAGGCTGACCATTTCGCCGCCGATTTTGGCAAAACGCTTCACGCGGCCCAAAATGCGGACATACCCTTCGGCGTCGATTTCGACGACGTCACCGGTATCGTGCCAGCCGTCCGGCAGGGGATCGACGCCATTTTCCGCGGTCGGGTTCAAATAACCCGCCATCACGTTCGGGCCGCGGACGATCAGCTTCTTGCCGCTGTCGATGCCGGGGATTTCTTCCAATCGATACTCGATGGATGGCAAAATGCGGCCGACCGAGCCGTCCACATTGGCACCGGGTTGATTCACGGCGATGACGGGAGCGGCTTCTGTCGCGCCGTAGCCTTCGAGCAGTTCAACGCCGAACTTGCGGGCCCAAAGGTCGCGCGTCTCTGGTTTTACGCGTTCTGCGCCCAAAACACAGAACTTGAGGCACTTGAGATCATCGCTGCCGGAACTGCGTGCGTACTGCATCGCGAAGGTATCGGTGGCGAAGAGTACATTTGCCCCGCATTCGGCGATCAGCTTGGGAATGTCGCGGATGTGCAGCGGTGACGGATAGAGAAAGACCTTGCGGCCGCTTAGCAGCGGCAAAAGCGTCCCGCCGGTCAGGCCATAGCAATGGAACATTGGCAACGGATTGAAGAAGACCCACTCAGGGTCAAATTCTATGTGCGCGTTGATCTGTTCGACATTCGCGATGAGGTTGGCGTGGCTTAAGACCGCCCCTTTGGGGGCCCCGAAGCTGCCGGACGTGAACAGGATCACGCCCGGGTCGTCTGGGTGGGCACGGGACCGGAAGCTTGACGGTGCCAGCGACTTTACGAGGGCAGATAGTTTGTCGAACACGCCAAGCGAGGCGCGAACGTCTTCCAGATAGGTGATTTCGGCGTGCTTAGATAACTCTTCGACCAGCCCCTGCAGGTTTGCGTTCTCGATAAAGCGATGGGCCGTCAAAATGCGCTTTATGCCGGCTGCGTGGAAGGCGGCGCGCAGATTGAGCGCTCCGGACGTGAAATTCAGCATGGTTGGCACGCGGCCAATCGCGTGGAGTGCGAAAAACACCACGGTGCAGCCCACCCCCGTGGGGAGCAATACACCGACGCGCTCGCTCTTTTTGGTGAGCGGCTTGATTTTCCCGCCCAGCGCGAATGCCGCGCGGACAAGATCGTCATAGGTGAGAATTTTACGATCTTGGTCTTCCAAGATGGGCGTTTTGCCGCCCTTGATGGCTCTTATTCGAAGCAAGGCATCGAATAGCGTGGTGCGTGTGCGCGCAACCTCGAAGCTTTGAAGCCCCATGTCCCACTCCTCCAATGCGGCGCGCCGCTGTGTCTCACGGATTATGTGCGTCGTGTGAAGTATATTTCAACAGTGTAACAAGCGTTTGGGCCTGCGCGCAATCGCGAACAACGGTTATCCGACATCAACCACTGTTGTTGCATTGAAGAAAGCGGGCCATATCTGAGCGATGCCAACCCTGATTGACGCCAACGGCGCGCCGCGACCTCGCCACCCCGAAAAGCAAAACCGGCCTGATCAGCCGGGTCCGCGCAAGCCTGATTGGATTCGCGTGAAAGCACCCGGCGGAGCCGTTTATGCTGAGACGCGCCAAATCGTGCGCTCCAAGAACCTCACCACCGTATGTGAAGAGGCGGCATGCCCAAATATTGGGGAATGCTGGAGCCAAAAGCACGCCACGTTTATGATTTTGGGGGAGATTTGTACGCGCGCATGCAGCTTCTGCAACGTAGCGACCGGCTTGCCGCAGGGCCTTGACTTGGACGAACCGCGACGGGTGGCGGACGCAGTTGCGGCGATGGGCTTGAACCATGTTGTGGTGACCTCGGTGGACCGGGACGATCTGTCAGACGGGGGCGCTGACCACTTTGTGAAAACGATCGCTGCGATCCGATCGGCGGCTCCTGCCACAACGATTGAGATTCTCACGCCAGACTTCTTGCGAAAAGCTCTCGCCGTGGAGGCCGTTATCGATGCCAAGCCTGACGTGTTTAACCACAACCTTGAAACCGTGCCGCGCCTTTACCCCACCATCCGGCCGGGCGCGCGCTATTATCATTCGCTGCGCTTGCTGGAGCGGGTGAAGGAGCGCGATGGCACGCAGTTTACCAAGTCTGGCCTGATGGTAGGCTTGGGAGAATCGAAAGAAGAAGTGCTGCAGGTCATGGATGACATGCGGTCGGCGGGGATAGATTTCCTGACGATCGGGCAGTATTTGCAGCCCACACCCAAGCATGCGGCGCTGGTTCGCTACTGGGAGCCGGACGCGTTCAAGGCGCTGGAAACCATTGCTTACGCAAAGGGGTTTTTGATGGTCTCGGCCACCCCCCTCACTCGCTCAAGCCATCACGCAGGCGACGATTTTCAGCGTTTGCGAGCCGCGCGCGAGCGCCAAATCGCCAGCGGGCGCGGCTGAGGCGCGCAGATTGGGTGTTGTGGTCATCGACGAGCGGCGGCGGTTTGCATATCCGCCCGACGCGCTGACGCGGTTGGTGGCGGACGTGCGAACGTATCCCGATTTCATCCCTTGGGTGAAAAGCCTAACGTTGAAGTTGGAAGACGCCGACGGCGAGGCCTGGACCGGTCGGGCGGTGGCGTTGGTGGGGTGGAAATCGTTTTTGGAGCGCTTTGAAACGCGCGTTCGTAGTGATCCGGCCCAAGGGCTTGTTGATGTGTCGCTGATTTCGGGGCCGTTTCGCGTTCTTGAGAACAAGTGGCGGTTCCAAGCGGATGGACAGGGTGGCGCTTTGGTGCGGTTTTGGATCAAATACCAGTTCAAGAACCCTGTTCTGCAGGCCGCAGCGACAGCCAACCGGACGTTGGCAGCGAACAAGATTATCGCCGCTTTCGAGCAGGAGGCAGCCCGGCGGTTTGGCGTTGGCTAACGCCAGCTCGAGCCAGAGGCGGCCGCGATCATTTCTTGCATCAAGGCGATGGCGGCATTGACCGTTTGCAGACGAATTTCGGTGCGTCCGATGTCGCCCAGTCGCAGCATTTGGTGACGGATGGCATGGTTCTCCCTTGCGCAGGCAATATGAACGAGGCCCACGGGCTTGAACGCTGTGCCACCGCCTGGGCCAGCGACCCCTGTGACGGCAACACTGATGTGCGCGTTGGATTCGCGCAGCGCACCCTCTGCCATAGCGCGCGCCACGGCTTCGCTGACTGCGCCAGCATCGGCAATCAGGTCGCCTGGCACGCCGAGGAGTTCTTCTTTGGCGCGGTTGGAGTAGACGATGAACCCGCGCTCCACGACGGCGGAGGAGCCTGGAATCTCTGTTAGCGCGCCGGCGATCAAGCCACCCGTGCAGCTTTCAGCGGTGACCAGGCGCAGCTTGCGTTCCTCTGCTTCGCCCAGGAGCAATCGGGCAGCCATCAAAGTCTCATGGGGGAACACGGGGGCCTCCGGGGTAGAATTGGTGCCCATCTGGCCACGCTCTGGTGTGCGCGTCGAGGGGGATGCGGCGAAAGGCGGTTGCTCGCGAGCGTGCGGGCCTGCAAAACGAAAAGCGCACCAGGGGCGTGGGCTTGTCCGCGGCGTCGCGCGTGCGAAGGGGCGTTTTCATGTCGACGTTGGCCAGGCGTGCGGCTGCACCGGTCTTTACAATTGCGATGCTGTCCAGCGCGGCGTTGATCTTCATGGTGCAGCCATTGTTTGCGCGGCTAACCACGCCGCTGCTTGGGGGGTCGCCGGCGGTTTGGAACACGGCCATGGTGTTTTTCCAGACCGCGCTTTTGGTGGGCTATGCCTACGCGCATCTGTTGACGCGGCTGTCCAATGTTCGCACCCAAGCCATTGTGCATGCGGTGGTGCTGGGGCTCGCGGCGCTTGCTTTGCCGCTCCATGTTACAGGCCTTTTGGGGCCGCCGAGTTCGACATCGCCGCAGGTTTGGTTGATGGGCGCGTTGGCGTTGTCTGTGGGGGCACCGTATGCGGCTGCGTGCGCAACAGCGCCACTGCTACAGGCTTGGTACGCGCGCACCGGGCGGGGCGATGCCGGAGATCCGTACTACCTCTATGCAGCCAGCAATATCGGCAGCCTTGGGGGGCTTTTGGCTTACCCCTTGTTGGCGGAGCCGTTCTTGCGCCTTTCTCAGCAGCAGCTTGGCTGGAGTTTCGGTTTTGGTGTTGTTGGCGCGCTGATCATTTTGTCTGGATTAGTGGCGGTCGCGGCCAAGGGGGAGGCGCTACCGAAACCTATCGGCGTTGCGGCTCCCATCGCCTGGCGCGAGCGGGGGCTTTGGATGGCGGCTGCGGCGGTGCCGTCTGCGCTTTTGTTGGGTGCAACCCAGCACATCAGCACGGACGTTGCCTCTGCCCCTTTCTTGTGGGTGGTTCCGCTCGCCCTTTATCTGATCACGTTTGTTGTGGCGTTCTCAAAGACGGGCGCTCGTTTCGCGGGGATGAGCCGTATGCTGCATCCGCTCGCATTGGCGCTGTTGATTTTCGCATTCTTTGAACATGGCGACTGGTTCTGGATCCTTGGGGCGAACCTCGTCTGCTTTTTCCTCAGTGGGCTGGTTTGCCACTATTTCCTGGCGGAGCGGCGACCGGAAGCGGCACGGCTGACCGAGTTTTATCTGTTTGTTTCGCTCGGAGGCGCACTCGGTGGCGCCGCTACAGCGCTTTTGGCTCCCGTGGTGTTCAACGGGATCTATGAGTATCCATTGGCGCTTGCTGCCGTCGCTTTATTCCTCCCGCGCTCCGGACAGGTGCGGTATGCGGGGATGGGGATGGGGTTGGCTGCTTCGGCCGCGGCGATGCTTCTGCCGATGGCGCTGCTTTACAAGTTCAACCCACCGTACGTTGCGTTGTTCTGTTCCGCTTTTGGTGCGGCGGCGGGGCTGATTTGTGCTGGCCTACTGGCGCGGCACGGAGACAACCCGGCAGAGCGCCGTTTGGCGTTGGGCTTTTTTGGCCTCACGCTGGTCTTCGCTGCGGTCATGGCGCTCTTTACCGTGCGGCCGACGTTATTGTTTTTGGAAGTCACGCCAGAGGGTGGGGGCGAAACGCTTACAAAGCTTGCCACCTTGCCGGGGTATGTTCTGGGCGGATTATGCCTGCTGACGATCATGTTTGTGGTGCACGCCCTGATGCGTAAGGACGCGGCTGAGCGTCATCCGGTAACGATCGCAGGTGGGATCGGTGCTGGCTTCTGCGCGATGGGCTTGGGGCTTGCGGTTTACGGCACAAGCCTCACTGGGGCGCAGCTCACTTTGATTGCCACGGTGGTGGCCGCGGCGGGCGTTATTGCCGCGATTGGGAGGCCCTTCTTGATGGCCTTTGTCGCTCTTGCTGCTTTTGGTGTGATTACCCTCAACGAGGCGCGCGGCGGGACCCGTATCTTTCAAGACCGCAGCTTTTTTGGCGTGCTTCGGGTGGAAGACATCCCTGACCCCGATCCAGGTGCTGGCAATCTGCGGATGTTGTATCACGGCACCACGATCCACGGTGCCCAGCTGACCGGCGAGGGCAACACGCAGCGCCCGCTGACCTACTATCACCCGCTGACCTCGCTTGGGGAAGCGACCGCGCGGGCACTGCGGGTGCATCGACCGGCGCGGCTGGCGCTGATTGGTCTTGGGTCTGGGGCGACGGCCTGTTTGATCTGGCCTGGCGACGAGCTGACGATCTTCGAAATCGACCCCACGGTGGTGCGGCTGTCCACCGGGCCTGGGGCTGTGTTCACGTATGAAAATGAGTGCACGCCCAATTCGCGGGTGGTTTTGGGCGATGCGCGGCTCAAGATTTCCGAAGAACCATCTGGGCGCTTCGATGTGGTGGTTGTGGACGCCTTTTCCTCAGACGCCATCCCCGCCCATCTTTTGACGCGGGAAGCGGTGGCCACCTACATGGATAAGGTTGGGCCGACGGGTGCGGTGATTTTGCATTTGTCCAACCGGAATTTGGCGCTGGTGTTTGAGGCTTCGCGGGTGGCGCGGGAGCTGGGTCTTGCTGCGGTTTGGCGGACCAGCGATTCTGTGGACGCGGCGGGGGCTTTGGGGTTTGGCGGTTTGCCTGCGACCACGATGGTTCTTGCCAGAACGCCTGAGGCGCTCGCGGCGATGCGGTTTCATAACGGCGCTTGGTGTGTGCCGCCGCAGGTTGAAGGTGCCGCCTGGTCTGACGATTACATCAACATCGTGCGTGCGCTGTGGGACCATGCTTCTGGCCGCGAGGATCGCGCCACCCGCGACGCCAGCCGTCAGTGCGAAAGTCCGCCGGGATTCTTGGAGGCGAATGTCATGCTTGAGCCGGCGGCTCAGTCTCAGGCGGGCAAAGCACCATAACGGCGGCCTGTGCGGCAATGCCTTCGCCGCGGCCGGTAAAGCCCATGCCTTCGGTGGTGGTGGCTTTGATGCTTACGGCGTTTAACGGCAAGCCAAGGGCTTTGGCGGTTGACGCACGCATGGCGGCGCGGTGGGGTTGGATCTTTGGGCGCTCGCAGATCAGCGTCAGATCCACATTGACCAGCCGCGCACCGCCAGCGCGCAGCAAGTCCATGGCGTGGCGTAAAAAGACACCGGATTCGACGCCTTTCCATTTGGCCTGTGTTGGGGGGAAATGATCGCCGATATCTCCGGCGGCGATGGCCCCCAAGATGGCATCGGTCAGCGCGTGCCAAGCGACATCGGCGTCTGAGTGGCCAATAAGCCCACGATCGGATGGGACTTTAACACCGCAAAGTGTGACCTGATCGCCTGGCCCAAGGCGATGGGCATCGAACCCTTGGCCGACGCGCAGCTGGGAGGCATGGCCGATGTGCGGGGCGATCATCGCAAAGTCTTCCTCAAAGGTCAGTTTTTGTAATCGCTGATCCCCGGCCACCAGCACGATCGGCAAACCAGCCAATTCGGCGATGGCCAAGTCGTCGTCGAGTGCGTTTCCAGCATGCTTGGCGTAAGCATTTGCCAGAGCCTGGAAATGAAACGCTTGCGGTGTTTGAACCCGAAAAAGCCCTTCGCGGGATACACTTGAAATCACCGCTGCGTTGCGATCAGCGCGCTTCAAGGCGTCAGGGAGGGGCAGCGCTGGGGCTGAGCCGGCTGCACCCTTGGCCATTGCTTCGAAAAGCGCGTCGAGCACGGTCGTCGACAAGCCAGGGCGGGCGGCGTCATGGATAAACAATAGATCTGGCGGATCGCCTTGAAGAGCGATCAAGCTCTTCTGAACGGTTTGCGTTCGAGTTGCGCCACCGGTGACAAACGTGATTGCGCCGATACCGCTTGCAATCGCTTTTGCCTGCTCAAGGTAGGTTGGATCGACCGCGACAAAGATACGCCGAAAGCGCTGGTCTTTGCGGAAAGCCTCCAAAGACCAACGCAGGACTGGTTTACCGGAAAGTGTCCGGTATTGCTTCGGCAGGCCTGCGCCAACACGTGTGCCCGCGCCGGCGGCAACGATCAGGGCATCGACCGGCATGAGAAGTATCCTTCGATCTCGCGATGTTGCGTCGCAACATAAATACTGGCGCCTGCTAAATAGGCGCCTTAGGGTGTGTGGGCATGACCAGCTTACCGGCCTCCGTCAACCCTGCAGCACTGACTGGCACGCCAATTGTGATGCTTGCGCCAATGGCTGGCGCGACGGACGCGCCTTTCCGCGCCAGTGCGCACCGCTTTGGGGCGACCTACACCGTTTCGGAGATGGTGGCGTGCGAGGCCTTGGCAAACGCACGGCCGGACATGGTCCGTCGAACGCTTGGGGCCAAAGGCATTGATCCGTTGGTGATACAGCTCGCTGGGCGCGATCCTTCATGGATGGCACGGGGGGCGCAACTTGCCGCCGACGCTGGCGCGACTGTTATCGACATCAACATGGGGTGTCCGGCCAAAGTTGTGACGTCCGGTGCTTCCGGTTCTGCGCTGATGCGGGAGCCGGATTTGGCATTGCGCCTCATTGAGGCGGTGGCCACGGCCTCGCCGGTTCCGGTGACCGTGAAGATGCGACTTGGGTGGTGTGCAAAGACCGCCAATGCGCCTGAAATCGCCAAACGCGCTGAAAGCGCAGGGGCTGCGTTGCTGGTGGTGCATGGGCGAACCCGTATGCAGTTTTTCCGGGATGAGGCCAATTGGGCCGCGATCAGGGAGACCGTTCGAGCTGTTGCCGTGCCGGTTATTGCCAACGGCGACATCCGTGATGTTGAGAGCGCGCGAGCGGCTTTGGCCGCTTCTGGGGCAGCTGGCGTTATGGTGGGGCGCGCGGCGCAAGGACGGCCGTGGCTGCCAGCTGAGATCGCTGCCGGTCTGAGCGGACGGGCGTTTGAGCCACCACGTGGACCTGGCGTTGCCGAGGCCTTGTGGGACCTGACAGAAGCCAGTCTTTCCTTCTATGGGAGCAACTTGGGTTTGCGTATGGCGCGCAAACATCTGGCAGCGGCAATCGACACCTGCACAGCTTGGCTCGATCAGGTTGCGCGGGCGCAGGCACGTCGAGCCATTTGCTCAATGGATGACCCACAGCTGGTGCGGCGTGGTCTTGAGGCCGTGTTCACGATCCCTGATGTGGCGAGGGCTGCATGAGCAAGGTGATCGATACCGAAGGTGTGCCGCGCCCACGGTTGCGCAGCTTAGACACGGATCGGCTGTTGGAGGCATTGCCCGTCGCTGTTGTGGGCGTGGACGATGCGGGGGCCATTCGGTTCGCAAACGCGGCGGCGGCGGACTTGTTGGCTGGCGCGCATGGGCTTCTGGGTCGACGGGTGAGTGACGTTTTTGGAACCGGTTCCCCCTTGGCGACGCTTGCGGCAAGGGCGCATCGGGCCCAGGAACATCTGCAGGAGGGCGATGTTCGCCTGCCTACCTCCAGTGGCACGTTCACGGTGAGTGCCGCGCCCGCCGGCGATAACATGTTGGTGTGTCTGGTGTTAACGCCGACGTTGCGGCGGCGGGTGTCTGGAGGGCCGGTGCCGGCTGCGCGCACCCTCGCTCACGAAGTGCGCAACCCGCTCGCAGGCATTCGGGCCGCTGCCCAATTGATTGGGCGTGGCGCAGACGAGGACGTTGCAACGCTTGCCACGCTGATATGCGACGAAGTTGATCGGATCCGTCGCTTGACCGATCGGATTGATCCGTTTGCGGCCATTGAGCAGGCCCAGCTTGTGTCGATCAATGTGCATGAGGCGCTTGATCGGGTGCGGCGCATCGTTGAATCGGGCTCGCCCCAAATCACGCTAATTGAGCGCTATGACCCGAGCCTGCCACACATTCGAGGTGACCTCGATCAGCTGATCCAGGCGCTTTTGAACATTGCGAAAAACGCGGCTGAAGCCTTGGGCGAGATACCCAATGGCGAAATCGTGTTTTCCACCAGTTACCGCCCCGGCTTGCGGGTCCGTCGCGCGATTGGGGGCAGGCCGCGGCCGCAGCTTGAGATTGCGATCATCGATAATGGACCTGGTTTGGCTGTGGAGATCACGGACCGCCTCTTTGAGCCTTTTGCCACCACAAAGAGCGGCGGCATGGGGCTTGGGCTTGCGATCGCTTCAGACGTGGTCGCGAGTCATGACGGCACGATCGAGGTGGAAAGCACCCCTGGTCGCACAGCGTTTCGGATCCTGCTTCCCATCGCCACGAATGGAGATACGCCATGAACGCCAAGGTGTTGCTGGCGGACGACGACGGCTCGTTGCGTTTCGTCCTTTCCCAGGCTCTGACCAAAGAGGGCTATACAGTGCGCGCCACAGGGAATGTGGCCACCCTCGCCAAATGGGTCAAAGAGGGCGAAGGCGATATCGTCGTTTCAGACGTGTACATGGGCGACGATTGCGTCTTTGACGCGCTTCCTGGCCTGCGCGCGGCGCGCCCTGATTTGCCCGTCATTGTAATGAGTGCGCAAAGCACGGTCACAACCGCCATGACTGCGACCGGCGTTGGGGCCTACGATTATCTTCCCAAGCCCTTTGACCTTGATGATTTGTTGGCAGCGGTGCGACGGGCGTTGAGCGGTGCGCCGAGCGCAAAGGGGCGCGCCAGTCAAGTGCAAGGCGAACGAGAGGAACGTTTGCCGCTGATAGGTCGCTCGGCAGCGATGCAAGAGGTCTATCGGATCATGTCGCGGGTGACAGCGTCTGATTTGACCGTTTTGATCGAAGGGGAAGCTGGCACCGGCAAGGAACGCGTCGCGCGGGCGATCCATGAATTTGGACGGCGCAAGCTAGCTCCTTTCGTGTCGCTCAATCTTGGAGCTCACGTCGGAAATCTGCATTCAGACACGCTGGATGAAGCGTTTCAGTCGGCGCGAAGCGGGGTGCTGATGCTCGATGGGCTCGATAGCATCAGCCTTGACGACCAAACCCGGCTGCTTGGTCAGCTGCAGTCTTTGGAGGGACGCGACCACATCGATGTCAGGCTGATCGCTGCAGCGCAGCGACCGCTGGCAGCCCTTGTGCGCGACGGTCTGTTCCGGGCGGATCTGTTCTATCGGCTCAATGTTGTTGCCATTCGGCTGCCCCCCCTGCGGGAGCGGAAGGAAGACATTGGCGACCTGGCACGGGCGTTTTTGGTGCGCGCGCGGCGCGAGGGGCTGCCGGAACGTACAATTGATACCGATGCGATAGAGGCGCTGAAGGCCTACGACTGGCCAGGCAACGTGCGGGAACTGGAAAATCTGCTCAAGCGGATTGCGGCGCTCTGGCCCGACTTGTTGATTTCTGGCGGCGTTGTTCGCTCGGAACTCAATGCCGCGCAGGAGATTGATGCCGACGTTTCAACTGGAGAGACGTTCGACGCCGCATTGGAACGCCACATCGCTGCCTTGTTTGGTGCGGCCGGGCCCGAAGGACCAGACGTTGGGCTCTATGAGCGCTGCGTTGAGAGACTAGAGCGTCCGCTCATTCAACACACGTTGCGTGCAACCCGCGGCAATCAAATCAGAGCTGCCGCCATTCTTGGGATTAACCGCAATACCCTGCGAAAGAAGATTGTTTCGTTGGGCTTGGGGACTGGGCGAGGCGATTGACGGGGGCGTCTGATTGCGGCAACACATGTGGCAACAACGCCACATTTTGGTGCCACAGTGCGAGCTCCCGTGACAACAGCTTCGCCAGCGTCCGTGCAAAGTTCAGCGCCCGCCTTCGCCGGTGAGGGGGCCCGCCCGGTGCGCAGCCGGGCCTCTATCGGCTTTGCGATCGGGTTCGTGGCGGCTGCTTTGCTCACCGTCTTTGCCGCCCTGGTGGCCATGTCGGGCGCGGGCGTTTCGCAAGAAACAGTTGGGCTGATGTGGAGCCTGCTGCTCGCGGCTGGGGCTATCCTATTGGGAATGGCTGGGCTGCTTGCCCACCGAATCCGGCGGATCGCGCGGGCGACTTCTACCCAACCGTCCGGCGCACGCCTGCACCTACGGTTCGTGTCGTTGTTTTCAATTGCTGCGGTGCTGCCGACTTTGGTGGTGGCGCTGTTCATGGGGGCGGTGGTCACCCGGGGCCTGGAGCAATGGTTTAGCGAGCGCGTACGAACCGTGGTGGAAAGCGGGGCTGCGGTCGGGCGCGTGAACGTGGATGTGGCTGAAGAGTCGCTCAGCACGAATGTCTTGGAGATGGGGGCGCTGTTGAACGCGCCAGACGCGGCAGCGGCGTTGGCGAGCGACAATCGACGTTACGGCGAGTTTTTGGCGAGCCTTGCGGAGCGACGCAATCTGGCTGCAGCTTACGTCATCGATCGCTCGGGGCGGGTGCTGGCCAGCGCGGAGAGAGGGAACGCTCCGGTCTATGTGGTGCCGAGCGAGCGGGTTTGGCACAGCGCGGGGGCCGGCGATGTGGCCACCATGGACCAGCCTGACGCTGATGTTTTGCGGGCGCTGTATCGGATGGACGGCTACAGCGACGCCTATCTTTATCTGGCGGCCTACGTGCGACCTGGTCTGTTGTCGACGCTCAGGCGATTTGACGACGCGGTCTATGAGTACAACGCCGTAGAGCGCCAACGCGGCCAGATTCAGAGCCTGTTTTCCCTATCCTACTTGGCTCTTGCCCTACTTGTTCTGTTGGGCGCGGTTTGGCTTGGGCTTTCAAATGCCAGCCGCATTGCCGAGCCGATCGGGCGGTTGGCGGATGCCGCGCGCCGGGTTGCGGCGGGCGATTTGGGGGTTCGGGTCAGCGCGGGTGGCGATCGCGATGAAGTGGACAGTTTGGCAGCGGCCTTCAACCGGATGACCTCCCAATTAGAGGCCCAGCGGGCCGAACTGGTGAAAGCTCGACAGGAAGCAGAGGACCGCAGCCAATTCACGCAGGCCGTGCTTGGGGGCGTCAGCGCCGGTGTGATTGGGGTGGATCGGGACGGACGGATCACAGCGGCAAACCGTTCCGCTTATGCACTCCTTGGTCTTGGAGACGACATTATTGATGGCCGGCGTTTGGTGGACGTGTCACCGGTATTGGGCGAGCTGTTGAATACGCCAACGCCTTCGGAAGAAACGGTTGCCATTCGGATCGATATCGATCGTGCTGGTACGCCAGCGCAGATCAGCGTGCGAATGAGCCCAGTGGCCGATGGCGGCGGGCTGGTCATGACCTTTGACGACATGACCAAGCTGATTGCCGCTCAACGCCAAGAGGCGTGGAAAGACGTGGCGCGGCGGATCGCCCATGAGATCAAAAACCCGCTCACGCCAATCCAGCTTTCGGCAGAACGCCTGCAGCGTAAGTACCATTCAGAGATCACCTCAGACCCAGAAACCTTTCAGCGCTGCACCGACACGATTTTGCGCCAAGTGCACGATATCGGCCGGATGGTTGACGAGTTTTCTTCGTTCGCGCGCATGCCAACGCCAATCATGGCGTTTGCGGACATGGCTGAAATCGCAAAAGATGTTGGCTTTGCGCAGCGCCTCTCACACCAAGATGTGCGCGTTGAGGTGGAAGGCTGCGAGGAACCAATCGGGCTCGTTTGCGACTCCCGTTTGATCGGCCAGGTGCTGACAAATCTTTTGAAGAACGCGGCGGAAGGGGTTCAGGCCCGTCGCGCGCGCGACGGTGAGCCCAAAGAAGGCCGCGTTACCCTGCGATTGCGCGATTTGGAGTACGGCGTTCAGTTTGAAGTGACCGACAATGGGTTGGGATTTCCTGTCCATGAGCGGGCCCGGCTGATCGAGCCTTATGTAACGACGCGGTCTAAGGGGATGGGCCTTGGGCTCGCCATTGTGGCGCGCATCGTTGAGGACCATGGGGGAATCTTGGAACTGGACGACGCGCCGGGACCTGCGCCTGGGGCTGTGGTCCGATTTGTGCTGCCAAAACGCGGCGATGGGGAGAGTTATACCACTTCTCCCTCAACCGGGGAATCCTGATGTCCTCCGATATTCTAGTCATTGACGATGAGGCAGACATTCGCGAGCTGATCGCGGGCATTCTGCAGGACGATGGGCATCAAGTGCGCATGGCACGGGATGCAGACGAGGCGCTGGACGCAGTGCGGCGGCGAACCCCAGCGCTGGTCGTGCTGGACATCTGGTTGCAGGGCAGCCGGATGGATGGTTTGGAGCTTTTGGGCCTGTTGAAGGACATAGACCCAGACATGCCGGTTATTGTGATCTCCGGGCATGGAACGATTGAGACCGCGATCATGGCCATCCGAAAAGGGGCCTATGAGTTCGTCGAAAAGCCGTTCACGGCCGACCGGTTGACGCTCGTCGTGGCGCGGGCGCTGGAAGCGGCGCGTTTGCGCAAGGAAAACGCCAGTCTGCGGGCGGTATCGCCAACGAGTGCCGAGCTGATTGGCCTTGCGCCGGTGATCACCCAGTTGCGGGCAACGGTGGAGCGTGTGGCCCCGACAAATTCGCGGGTGTTGATCACCGGCCCTGCGGGCTCTGGCAAGGAGTTGATTGCGCGTCTGATGCATGCGCGTTCGCCTCGCGCTAGCGGGCCTTTCGTTGCAATCAACGCTGCGTCGATTTCGCCCGACAGAATGGAAACGGAGATATTTGGCGAAGAAGGGCCAGACGGGCGTCCGCGCAAGATCGGGGTGTTTGAACAGGCCCACACCGGCACGCTGTTTTTGGACGAAGTGGGCGATATGCCGCTTGAGACCCAAAGCAAGATCCTGCGGGTGTTGGTGGAACAGCGGTTCAAGCGGCTGGGCGGCATGGCGGACGTCCAGGTGAATGTGCGCGTGATATCTTCGTCCTCGCGCGATTTGCGAGGCGATATTGAACGGGCACGGTTTCGCGAGGATCTGTTCCATCGCTTGAATGTGGTGCCGCTGCGTGCGCCAAGCTTGGCGGAACGCCGTGAGGACATTCCAGACTTGGTGCGCTACTTTGTGCGCCGGTTGGTAGAAACCTCCGGCCTCGCAGCGCGCACCATCGCGCCAGATGCGATGGCGGCGCTGCAGTCGGCCGACTGGCCGGGCAATGTGCGGCAGCTGCGCAACGTCGTGGAGCGGATCTTGATCCTCGCGCCCGGCGATGTGGATTTGCCGGTCACAGTGGATGCGTTGCCACCCGAAGCTTGGCCAAGCGCCGGTTTTGCGCAAAACCAGGGACTGCAGGAAGTGATTGGGCTTCCCCTGCGGGACGCGCGGGAGCGCTTTGAGCGCGAATATCTGAACGTTCAGATCACACGGTTTGGCGGCAATATCTCGCGCACCGCTCAGTTCATTGGGATGGAGCGCTCGGCGTTGCATCGCAAGTTGAAATCACTTGGGGTGGAAGCTCCAGGGCGCGTGGGGGAAGACGAAGAGTGAGCCGTGTCGCCTACGTCAATGGACGGTTTGTGCCGCTTTTTGCGCCGGCGGTGCCGGTCATTGACCGTGGCTATCAGTTCGCGGATGCCGTCTACGAGGTTTGGCCAGTGCGTGCGGGGGTGATGCTGGATCATGCCGGTCATCTGGCACGGTTGGAACGGTCTTTGGGGGCGTTGCAGATTGCGATGCCTATGAGTGGCGCGGCGCTAAGTGTCGTTTTAAATGAGACCCTGCGGCGCAACCGGGTGCGCGATGGCATCGTTTACTTGCAAATCAGTCGAGGGACGGCGCGGCGGGACCATTCGTTCCCAAATCCCGCGGTGGCACCCAGCGTTGTTATCACAGCGTCGCGCCTCGACCCACGCGCGCTGGAGGCTCGCGCGCGCGCGGGCGTGCGCGTCATAACCGGGCCAGACGAGCGCTGGGCGCGCTGCGATATCAAGTCGACCTCTCTTTTGCCGAACGTGTTGGCAAGGCAAAAGGCCAAGGAAGCCGGCGCGGTTGAAATGTGGATGGTGGACCGCGAGGGGTTTGTTACCGAAGCGGCTGCGGCAAACGCCTGGATCGTCGACGCTCACGGCACCTTGCGAACGCGGCCCCTTTCCAACGATATTTTGCATGGCGTCACGCGGAAGGCCGTGCTGCAGATTGCGCAAGAGCTTGGGCTGCGTTTTGAAGAAAGCGCTTTCACGGTCGCGGAGGCTAAGGCAGCGCGGGAGGCCTTCATGACTTCGGCTGGGCTCGCTGCAACGGCGGTTGTGGCCATTGACGATACCGTCGTTGGGGCCAGCACGCCTGGCCCGGTCGCTTCTTCGTTGCGTGCTGCCTATTTCAGCAGCGCCGACAACGGGCGACGTGAGTAGTCCGGCTGCGCGGTTGCGAATGACATGGACTGCCTTGTATAGGGAGGCCCAGAGGGTGACGATTTCACCTTTGGCCAGAAGGGCGCGTGAAGGCGCAACAGGCCCAAAAACAAGGATAAGTGCGATGACTGATAAGCGACAGAACCTGCAGGACACTTTTTTGAACGCCGTGCGCAAGGCGCGCACACCGCTCACCATCTATTTGATGAACGGGGTGAAACTTCAGGGCGTAGTGACCTGGTTTGACAATTTCTGCGTGCTGTTGCGCCGTGATGGCCAAGTTCAGCTCGTTTACAAGCACGCCATTTCGACGATTATGCCGGGCCAGCCCGTGCAATTGTTTGAAGGCGACAAGTCCGACGAGGAGATGGACGCTGGCGATTGATCTAGCCGCAGCCGGGGCAATAGGCGCTCTTGTCGTCCACCCAGTCACACAGGACCGTGACCCGGCAACTGCGGCCGCCCGCTTGGAAGAGGCCTGCGGTCTCTCACGTGCTTTGGACCTTGACGTTCGCAGTGCCGAGTCGGTTGTTTTGCGCAAAGTGAACCCAGGCTCCTATTTTGGTGGGGGGCGGGTGGAATTGCTGGCCGAGGAGGTGAAGGCGCGCGACGCGGCGGTGGTTGTCGTTGATGCCGCCTTGACCCCAGTGCAGCAGCGCAATCTGGAAAAAGGGTTGAATGCCAAAGTTGTTGATCGGGCAGGCCTAATTCTGGAAATCTTTGGTAGACGCGCGGCGACGCGCGAAGGCCGTTTGCAAGTTGAACTTGCGCGGTTGGGCTATGAGCGCTCGCGCCTGGTGCGAACTTGGACTCACTTGGAACGGCAGCGTGGCGGTCTTGGCAAGACTGGCGGCCCCGGGGAGACGCAGATTGAACTCGATCGGCGGTTGATCGCCGATCGGATCGTCAGACTCAAGAAGGACCTAGAAGAGGTGCGGCGAACCCGCGGTCTCCAGCGGCGCGCGCGGACGCGGGCAGGCCTGCCGACTGCTGCGCTTGTGGGCTATACCAATGCCGGCAAGTCGACGCTGTTTAACAGGCTCACGCAGGCGGACGTTCTGGCAAAAGACATGCTGTTTGCGACCCTGGATCCAACCGCGCGGGTAATCCGGATGCCGGGCGGGCGGGATGTGATTTTGTCTGACACCGTGGGGTTCATCACCGATCTGCCGACCGAGCTGATCGCAGCCTTCCGCGCCACCCTTGAAGCGATTGTCGAAGCGGATGTGATCATCCACGTCCGCGACATTGCGGATCCGCACACGGAACGACAACGCGGCGATGTTCTGGGCGTGCTGGAGCAGATCAGCAAAGAGAAGCTGGAGGCGGGCGAAGCGCTACCACCGGTGCTCGAGGTCTGGAACAAGATTGACCAGGTGGAGCCCGATGTGCGGGCAGCCAGAGTGGCGCGGGCGCTGGGCGAAGCGGAGGGCGCGGTTGGTCCTGCGCTTGTGGTGTCAGCGCTGAGCGGGGAGGGGATGGACGACCTTCTCGAAGCGATTGATCGGCTGGCTTATGGCGATCGGGTTGTGGTTCATGTTTCGCTTGATCCCGCAAACGGTCGCACCCACGCTTGGATTGGGGCGCATGGGCAGATCCTGCAGGAAACGCTGGGCGAGGATGGTTTGCTGCATATCGTGGCGCGGCTTTCGGTTGGCGATGCGGCCCAGCTTGACCACGGTGATGAAGCATGAGGCCCAAACGCTGCGGAGTAGGTTGCAGCGTTAGGTCGGCTTTTCTGCTTTCTTGACCTCAAGCCACAGCGCCTCAAGGGCCTCCAAGTCTGGCATCGGAGTGCCTTTTGGGCGGGCGGCAACAGCGGCCTCTACGGCTTGAAATCGCCGTGTGAACTTTGCGTTCGCTTGGCGAAGCGCCTCCTCTGGATCCACGTTGAGTTTGCGGGCAAGGTTTGCCACCACAAAAAGGAGATCGCCGATCTCTTCTGTAACACCAGCCTGGTCGCGGGTTGCGCGGGCATCGGCAACTTCTGCCAGCTCTTCAGCGAGCTTTTCCAAGACGGCCTCTGGATGTGGCCAGTCAAAGCCAATCCGCGCCGCGCGCTTGGTCAGCTTTTCAGCCCGCATCAAGGCTGGAAGGTTCATGGGAACGTCGGCCAGAACGCTCGCAGGTTGGCCTGCGGCCTTTGCCGCGCGTTCGGCCGCCTTTTGATCTTCCCATGCGAGTGTCTGTTCAATCGCATCGCGCACGGCGGCATCGCCAAACACGTGGGGATGGCGCGCACGCATTTTAGCGTCCAGGTCTGTAGCGACGTCGGCGAAGTCAAAGAGGCCCTGTTCTTCGGCCATGCGTGCGTGGAAGAACACTTGGAAGAGGAGGTCGCCTAGCTCTTCCCGGAGGCCCTTGAAATCGGTTCGAGCGATGGCGTCGGCTACTTCGTAGGCCTCTTCGATGGTGTAGGGGGCGATCGTTTGGAACGACTGTGCAACGTCCCAGGCGCACCCAGAACGCGGATCGCGGAGGCGGGCCATCAGCTCGATCAGTCTGTCAGTGGCCATTTTTGCGCGCGCAGTCAGTGTGGTGCCATCTGGGGACTGAACGCCGAGGGAAGATGTAGCCGGTTCGCCTGGTGCCTTTGGGGTCATGGTGTAAGTCGCATAATTATTATTATGGGAAATGATGTGGTTCAATTGGGAGGTCAATGACCATGAAATCATACGCCGGGACAACGGTTTGGGGCAACTCTGCACACAGGGTTTGGTAGTCCATGTCTGTGTGAAGGTTTGTGAGAATTGTTTGGCGCGGCTTGATGCGTTCTATCCAGGCCAAGGATTGGGCTAAATGGCTGTGGGTTGGGTGCGGCGCGCGGCGCAACGCATCAACAATCCAAAGTTCCAGATTATGCAGGCGCGCGAAGCTCGCCTCAGCGATCTTGACGCAGTCGTTGCTGTAAGCCAACGGCCCGACGCGGAAGCCTAGCGAGGAAATCGAGCCATGGTCCTGTAATAAGGGTTCTAGTTCGATAGGACCCCCAGGCCCTTCAACGCGCACAATCGCGTGCGGTTCGAGGATGCCTGCGTCTTCCAGGATCGGCGGGTAACCATCTACGCCATGGAAGATATAGCCAAAGCGATGGGTAAGCGAGGCACGCGTGGGAGCGTCCATGTAGGTTTTGATGCGCCTGCGCATCGCATAGACCAACGCACGCAGATCATCGATGCCGTGGGCTTGATCGGCGTGATCGTGGGAATAGAGCAAGGCGTCAACGCGGCGCAGTCGGGTGGCGAGGAGCTGTGCTCTTAGGTCTGGAGAGGTATCGATCAGGACGGTTGTGGCAGCTTCGTCGGGGCCTGGTGGTCCGTTCCACCGTTGCAGCAATAGCGAACATCTCAATCGATGATTTCGCGGCTCGTTGGGGTCGCACGTTCCCCAATCGCCGCCGACACGGGGAACGCCCCCGCTGGAGCCACATCCCAGGATGGTCGCGCGCAAGGTTGGCGTCATGCGAGACCCTGCCCTGTCTTGGGGACCCTTGCGAACAAGGCGTGGAAGTTCGCTGCAATCTGGGCGGTCACGGCGCTTTCATCGATCCCACGCAGACGGGCAAAGGCGGCGTATACGTCCGCCACAAAGGCTGGCTCACAACGCCGTCCGCGATGGGGTACCGGGGCGAGGTAGGGACAATCCGTTTCCAGGATCACACGGTCCAGCGGCACCATTTGGGCAACTTCTCGGACGTCGTGGGCATTCTTGAACGTCATGATGCCAGAGAACGAGATAAATGCGCCAAGGTCCAGGGCTTCACGCGCGAGCGCCATCCCGCTGGTGTAGCAGTGCAACAAGACACGCAGTTTGCCGTCTGCGCACGCGGCGCGCAACTGCTCTGCCATTTCGCGGTCGGCATCGCGGGTGTGAATGATCAGGGGCAGAGCCAGGTGTTTGGCGGCGGCAATGTGGGCCTCTAGCACCCGCACTTGATCCGCGAACGGGCTATAGTTGTAATGCAAGTCCAAGCCGGTCTCACCGATGCCAACCACGCGGGGATGGCGCTGTGCAAAGTCGATCAGGGCGTCTGCGGTCAGGTCTTGATGGTCTTTGGCGTAGTGCGGATGGGCCCCGACACTCATCCAGATGTCTGGGTTTTGTTCGGTGATCTTAGCGACCGCCTGCGCGTTTGCCCAGGTGTCGCAGATCGTGATCATGCGACTGACGCCTGCTGCGCGCGCGCGGGCAATGACCTGCTCTTGGTCTTGCGCGAAGGCCTCGGCATGGAGGTTTACGTGGCTGTCTATCAAGGTCATGGCTAGGTCATGGCCTGGAGGGGCGCGCGCGGTCAAGGATGCCGGCAATCCTTGCGAGGGCGAGGCTTGGATCCAGGTCCAGACCTTCGGTTTCGGCGCGCAAATCCTCCAGCGCTTGCCAGGCTCCCGCCCAGTCAGCGGCGTGGCCTGGTGTGGACAAGGCGGCGACCAGAGCTGGGTCTGCGCTTGAGGGGTGATTGAGACTGAGGCCAGCACGGGCAAGCTGAGACTGGCGGATCCAGTCTTGCACGATTTCGATCAGCAAGGGCAATCTTTGACTTGCCGGACCTCCAGCGAACGCCATGGGCGCCAACGCTTTTCCGCCCTCGCGCCACAGCGCTGCCAAAGCGGCTCGCGCCTGGGTGCGCATCGCTCCTGCCTTCAACGCCTCTAGGGCGATAGCGCGTCCTGGGCGACCGCCGGCAAGTTCAATAACCCCCTTGTCCAAAGGGCCGGTCCCTAAGCTTGCCATAGCGGTTTGCATGGTGGCTTCGTCCAGGGGATGCAACCGGAGCCGACGGCACCTCGAGCGGATCGTGGCCAGCGCTGCGCCTGGCGCGTGGCAGATCAAGATCAACAGCGCGTGAGCTGGGGGCTCCTCCAGCGCCTTCAAGAGCGCATTTGCGGCATGGCGGTTTAGATCGTCGACGCAATCGACGATGGCCACGCGCCTGCCCCCACTTGCCGACTTTAGCGAAAAAAAGCCAGGCAAGGCGCGGGCCTCTTCGGCTGTAATCTCTTGGCGTGGCTTACCGGTCGGACCGAGCGACCGCCGCAGAACGAACAGATCGGGGTGCGAAAGGGCTGCCACTTGGCGTGACACTGGATCATCGGGTGCGGTGGCCAAAGGGCGTGCAGGATTGGCTTTAGCGCCTAGGGCACGACGCGCAAAGCGATAAGCCAGGGTGGCTTTGCCCAAGCCCTTCGCGCCCGAGACCAGCCATGCATGGTGCAACCTTTGGCCATCAAGGGAGGCTGCAAGTTCGGCCTCGGCCGTGTCATGGCCAAAGAAATCGAACTGGAGCCGCGGATGAAGCGTGCCCTGTTCCAGATCTGTATCGGCTTCGCTGGTCAAAGGGCGATATCCAATCGGTCCTTGATGACGGCGAAGGCCGCTTGGGCAACCGCGTCCGCGGGTTGTTCTGCGTCAAGGACAGCGATCCGATGCGGTTCAGAGTGTGCGAGAGCCAAGAAAGCCAAGCGGACGCGCGCGTGGAAGTCTTGGCCGAGGGTCTCGAAGCGGTCTTCGCCTGCCGCGTTGCCGCGGGAGCGCGCGAGCCCAAGTGCTGGGTCAATGTCCAATAGAAGGGTCAGATGTGGCGATGGGGCATCGATCAATTGGCCGACGGCATCGACGGTCTCCACCGCCAATCCACCGCCACCGGCTTGATAAGCCTTTGTTGAGTCTGAAAAACGATCACAGATCACCACGTCGCCGGCCAAGAGTGCGGGCAGAATGCGGCGCGTGACGTGGTCGTGACGGGCAGCAGCCACGAGAAGAAGTTCGGTCATTGGCGTCCATCTGTCGCCTTTGCCTTGCACCAGAAGGGCTCGGATCGTGTCTGCGCCCGGCGTGCCGCCCGGTTCGCGCGTGCGCCAGACCTTGTGTCCGGCGGCAGCAAACGCCCCTTCCAGCGTCGCAGCCAGGGTGGACTTTCCAGAGCCCTCGCCACCTTCTAGCGTAATGAACAGCCCCTTTGAACCAGCGGTCACGTCAATTGCCGCCTGAGAACGCCATCCCAACCCCTGCCAAAGCGCGGGCAAACGGATTGGCGCGGTTGACCCTTTCCGCTGCCAACAGCGGATAGCGCACGGCTTCAAAGCCAGGGCCTTCGATCAGCAATTCTGCGATAGGCTGGTTTTGTTCGATACGGGCTGGGATTGGGCCCGGGTAAACAATCGTCGCGGTTAGGCCAGCCAGCACACCTTGGCGGCCAGCAACAGCGATGCCTTCGGGCGGTGCCACCAAGTTAACGCGGGGGCGTGAGCCGAGCCAAACGGCGGCACTGCCTACAACCGCGCCCGGTGCATAAACTTGCTGCACGCGGTAATCGAAGAAGGCCGATCGCAGCATGCGCACGGCGCGATCTCTGCGCTCGGCCATCGTGGTAGCCCCGTTGAAGACGATGATGCGCCGCTGCCCGTCCACTTCTGCCGACCCGATCAAGCCATACCCAGAGGCGTCGGTGTGGCCGGTCTTGACGCCGTCGGCACCGTCAAAGGCCCCGAGCAGAGGATTGCGGTTCTCTTGGGTTCTGTTGTTGTAGGTGAACGAGCGCTCGGCATAGAGCCGATACATACCAGGGTGCTCGCGGATCATGATCGCGGCCAAGCGGGCAAGGTCTAGAGGGCTGATCACTTGATCTGGATCGTCAAGGCCTGTGGCGTTTCGAAACCGGGCTGTGGTCAGGCCGAGCTGAGCTGCCCGATCATTCATGCGCGCAACAAAGCCCTCTTCGCTGCCAGCAACCCGCTCGGCCAAGGCGACGCAAGCGTCGTTGGCTGACACGATGATGGCCCCGCGAATGAGATCCCCTACGCGAACCTGCGCGTTGAGGGCCAGGAACATGTGCGAACCCGAGGAAACCGCGCCGTGTCGCCAAGCGCGCTCACTCACGGGCACCATGGTCTCTTCCGTGATGTCGCCCCTGTCCAGCGCCTCGGCCACCAGCAGAAGGGTCATGAGTTTGCTCATCGACGCTGGCGGGATTGGCTCGCGGCAGCGATCACATTCGAGCACGCTGCCGGTGGCAAAGTCGATAATGACGCTGTGGGAAACGGGTTGCGCCCTTGTTTGCTGGGCGTAAGCGGTGTTTGGAAACAAAAGCGCGAGGGCCGTAACTGCCAAGGCCGACCCGAGCATTTTGAGGCTGCGCAGCAATCTTGGGCGGCTTATCGAATGAACCGGCATCTGCGTTGTCTCCACCAGGCCGCGACGCTGTGTTGCGCATCGCGGGAATCCTTGCGTGGAGAAAACGCCCATCGGGGGGGCGGCGTCAATCCGGGCTCGCGATTGAAGCCGGATCAGCGCAGTTCGGCTATGACGCCACTTCCAACGCCCAGGCGACTCGCCTGTGCCTGTGCGCTCGTGGCTTCGGCATAGCTTGCGTAGGGCCCAAGCCGAACGCGGAAGAGCTCGCCCTGGCTTGTTTGGACGGGTTCAATGACAACCACGCCTGCAGTCCTTGCCATAGCGCGCACGCGGTGTGCGTTCTCCAGGTTGGAAAAGGCCCCGAGCTGGACGACAAATCCGCCCTGCGGGGGGCCAGCAACGGGCGGCGTGTAGGCGATGGGTGATGGGGTGGCGAGGGCGCGACGTGGTGCCACCGGAGGCGGTGCTGCTTCCACGCGGGGCGCGCGGGCGCTTAAGGGGGGGCTCGCGGGTGTTTCGCCAACACGGCGTGGTGCCGGCCCAAGGTAGCGGACATGCACATTTGCTTCGCCGCCGGGATCGATCCCCAAGGCGCGGGCTGCACCGCGGGACAGGTCAATCAGACGACCATTGACGAAGGGGCCGCGGTCGTTCAACCGCACGATCACGTCGCGACCGGTCGCCAGATTTGTGACTTGGATCAAAGAGGGTAAGGGCAGCGTTGGATGGGCTGCGGTCAGGCCTTCGATGTCAAAAACTTCTCCGCTTGCGGTGGCTTGGTTGTGGCGCTCCGCCTGATAAACGCCAGCGCGACCCTGTTCTGAAAACCCCGGCTCCGGGGTTGGAACATACCATTGGCCGGCTTCTTGGTAGGGCGCACCCACACGCTCTGGCTGGAGCCAATCTGGCCGTTCGCGCGCCGGGGTGGCAGGGGCGCGTGCTACAGAGGTGTTTGAAATGGGTTGTGGCGAGGTGCGGCGCAGATCCAACGTGGAAGTGGGCGCGGATGTAGGCGACGCCCCGGTGCTTGAGCGAACCGTTGAGGCGGACGCAGGGGCGGTCTGCCCGCCGCCATAGACCAGCTCTGGCTGATCGGGATAGCGCCAGGACAGCATTCCTTGGGGATTTGAAGTCTCCTGCCGAATCGCCGCTTGCGGTGCCCCCTGCCCGGTTAGGGGCTGGGTGGCGGCGTGCGCAAAGGTGATGGGAGCCCCGCCCCGTTGACGGCCGCGATCTTGGGCATGCGCTTCAGTCGTGACAACCACGAAGCAGAGGTGCAAAGCGGCGACAGCGACGCTCATACGAACCAGATTGCTACGCGGTAAGCACATCGAAGCCATGAAACCCTCCGTGAGCAAGCAAGCACGCTTTCGCTCATAGTGGGATTATTAGCGTATCTAGTTTGAGTTATCGTTATCTTTTACGGTTTATACATATTTACTAATAATGCGCGATAACCCTATTCATTTTCCCTCCTGAATATTCATGGTCGTCGGTCGGGACCGCCGGACACCAGTCTGTTCAGCTCCACAATATGTCCATCGGGATCGGAGAGCATGCTGACGATGACTTGGATCGGTGGTGCCCCATCCTGGCCTGGATAGGACCTTGGCGTTGGCGGACTCATTTCTTGGACCCCTGGCACAGCGATGGTGGCTTGATAGCGTGTCTCAAGATCGGTGGCGTTGAACAACAACACAATTTCGCCGGGGGCAAAGGCCGGTTGAGCCGGAGCTTGTTGGGCCGGTCCGGTTTCGAACTGCCAGAGGCCTAGCATGCCGATGAAGCTGTCGTTGGCCTTTAGGAGCACGAGGCGCGAACGGTTGACGCCGTCGCCGCCTGCCCGCTCCAGCCTTGGTGACGTCAATTGTTGATCATATTGGACCGTCATGCCCAGCGCGTCGCGATAGAACGCCAGAGAGGCCTCCATATCGCGCACGATCAGGGTGGTCCGGCGTAGATCGAGGGGGTTGCGCGCCTCGATTGGCGGCGTGGTGGATGCCACTTGAGGTGGTGTGGCGCAGCCGATGGTCGCGAGGGCAAGGGCCAGGACAGCCAAACGAAAAGCAGCGCGCATTAGAGTTTGTCCGTGTTGATGAACGCGAGATCTGTGACCATCGCCTGGAACTCGGCGGCAATTTTTTGCATTTGCTCGGAACCGATGTCGCCAAAGAACATATCCATGTCGGCGACATCGATGATTTCCACATAATTGTAGGGTGGTTTTGCGTCGGACCCCAAAAGGCCGGTGGACCGAAACACCTCAAACGATTCCACCGAGCGCAAGCCGTTGACCGTCGGCAGATCCACGCGTTTTGCCCAAGACTCATAGGCTTGGGGCGTCACACCGGGTTTGAGGTTGAACAAGGCGATGATGCGCGAAACCATTTGAGTCCTCCATCAGTCAAGTGATGCGGCGCTGGAGCCACGCTTTAGTTGATATACCATCTTGACCTCGCGCCAACCTCCCCTTCCATTAATGGCGACATCAAGCCGCCCCGGGTCTTGTAATGCGTCGGGGCAAGGGAGGGCGTAACGGTGCGCAATGTTCTTGTCAGTTTGGCGATTGGGGCTGCGGCTCTGGTGTTTTCCACTGGTGTCAGCGACGCCCAGCCGCGCCGCGCAAGCCAAGCTGCTCCAATCGACGTCACAACGCCGTCTGGTGCTCTTCAGGTCATGCGGCGCATCTGGTGCACCGAAACCGACAACGAGCCGGTTTATTGGTTCTGGCGCGGCGACGTTTATTCGCGTCGCCAAGGCGAGGCCGACAAGCTCTTATTCAAGGTTGAAGGGTTGAATGTGCGCACCTGCGCTGCGACTTCGAAT
Organism: Caulobacterales bacterium; assembly: GCA_049314555.1. Lineage (GTDB taxonomy): Bacteria > Pseudomonadota > Alphaproteobacteria > Caulobacterales > Aquidulcibacteraceae > REEB509. The sequence continues at coordinate 49,661 of JBMOEW010000008.1, read as the reverse complement.
GCTGAGCGCGGGGCTGGGTTTCGGTCGGTGTCGCGCGAGTTGCTGATCTATCTCGATCCGCAGACCGGCCAACCGTTGAGCCGTTGGACCAATCCCTGGACGAATGAGACGGTCGATGTCTTGCATGTGGCCAACGATCCGGTGAATGGCGAATTCTTTGAACGCACGCGCAGTGGGCAACCGCTGCGATTCAATGCCAGCTTCATCGAAGATCATTGGTTTATGACCTCGACGGTTCCGCTCTTTTACCCGAACCCCCTCGCGGGGGCTTATCAAGCGGAAATTGGGGGCACGTACCACGCGACCGAAATGTTCAACTTCATGGGGGTCACCGCGAACCTCACGGATCGCTCGCAACGCACCGCAAGCGTGGAAGTTGGCTGGGTGCGTATTTCTGACTGGCTGCCATGGATGCGGATGAGCGGCCGCGAGGGCATGCTCTATTTCCATACAGCAGGCACCAAGGTTCTCGATTGGAACGACGTTTCCCCTTTGATGCGGGAAGAGGTGGCGACGCACTACCCGGCCTATCGCAACCCGCCGCCAAGCGACGATGTGCGCCCGAACGTGACGAGTTGGATGTATTATCAGCGCGTGCGCGAAGGCACCGAAACGCCACCAACACGCAACTAGCCGCGACACGGAGTGTGCAGATGAGTATGCGTGATGAAGGACCAGCTTTGGGCCGTGCCGACGTGTCGCGCCGCTCGCTGCTCGCTTTGGCGTCTGCCACGGCGGGAACATGCGGCTTGCTAACTGCGGCAGGGCCTGCGGAAGCTTTGCAGCGCAACGGACCCGCGCTGCAGATGCAGACGGACGGCGGCTATCCCACCGTGCCGCTGATAAAAGAGTCGATAAGTCTCGGGGTGGTTCAGAGCCGGGTACGTGCGGTTGAGGTGGGGCGCTTAAGGCAAACGCGGAGCGACAATCTAGCTCATATGCTGGAGTTGATCGATAACGCGCAAGGATGGGGTGGCCGGTCTGACATTCTGTTCTTCCACGAGTTTCCCATAACGGGGTGGTCAGGCGCATGGGACCGCCGAGACGCGCTGCGCGTTGCGATCGATATTCCGGGTGAGGAAACGGAAGCAATCGCTGCCAAGGCGCGGCAGCATCAATGCATGATCGTGTTTGGATCTTATGCGCGGGATCCAGATTGGCCTGAGCATCTATTGTCGATGACTACGGTAATGGGGCCAGACGGATCTATTCTCGACCGCCATTGGAAGGCTCGCAACATCAAGGGTGTGTTTCAGGGGTTTGAGTTGTTCACAACGACAATTCACGACGTCTTGGACCGCTACGTCGAAATGTACGGGCGCGATGCGGTGATCCCCGTGACGAGAACCGGTTACGGAAACATCGCCACCTCGAGCGTACAACGCGAGCCCGAGTTGTTCAGGGCATTTGCCATGAAGGGCGCGGAGATCATCCTGCGCACGGCTTCGGGCGGGTTCACGCCGTTGGATATCCAGGCGACGTCACTTTACAATCAGGTCTATACAGCAGTGTCCAACAATGCGGTCTCGCCAGATAACCCCGGCTTCATGGAAGGGGTCGGTATGGTCGGGGGCTCTGCGATCTATGGGCCGCGCGGGGAGACCTTGGACGAAGCAAGTTCTGAGCACGAGACGCTCGTTTCGAGCCGTATTCCGATCGCTGATTTTCGAGAGCGTCATCGCCAACCGGTCGTGCACATGAGCCTTTATCGCGACATTTACGACGCCTACGTGGAGCGATATCCTCCCAATCTGTTTTCCGAATATCTGCCTGCGGATGGGCAGGATGCGGCGCGGTTTTTGCGGGACAAATCCCAATGGCGATAACGCGACGCGACAGCTTGCTGCTTGGGGCCGGGGCCTTGTCATTTGCCCTGCCCGGCTGTGCCCCTGCTTTGGGTCCGGCAACGCCCGACGCGGATGTGGTGGTGATTGGTGCTGGCCTGTCTGGTCTGCACGCGGCACGCCTGCTGCGTGCTGAGGGATTTCGGGTTATCGTGCTGGAGGCGTCAGAGCGCGTCGGGGGGCGTTTGCTGACACTGGATGACTTACCGGGACAACCGGAAGCTGGTGGTAGCCAAGTGGGGGCTGGCTACGCACGGTTTCGCGCCACCGCCCAGAGTTTGGGCGTGGTGATTGATCCGGATACGCCGCAAGAGAACCCCTCCTTATTGGCCATCGGTGGGGCGTTGCTGACTTTGGACGCTTGGCCATCGGCTCTGCAAAATCCGTTGCCGGTAGGTCCGCTCAAAGCCAGCCCTCCGGGGGGCTTGCTGTTTCGACTGGCGGGCGGGGCAAATCCACTCACCGGATTTGATGATTGGATGCAGCCGGCGCTCAGCGCGTTCGACATGTCGGCTGCTCAGTTCTTGAATGCCCAGGGGATCATTGGTGAAGCGCAACGACTTGCAGATGTCGGGCTGAATGCAAATCGGCTCGATAGTTATTCGATGTTGAACCTGTGGCGCACCCTCACGCTCTATGCAAAGGACAGAACATTTGGCCCCTCTGGCAGTGTGAGGGGCGGCTCGGCACGCTTGCCCGAAGCGATGGCTGCCAGTCTTGGAGAGGCGGTGCGATTGTCATCGCCGGTCGTGGCGGTCGGCGACACCCCAGACGGCGTCACGGTTCGGCTGGCAGATGGCTCACAGGTTTTGGCGTCGTTTGCGATTGCGGCTGTGCCTTTCACAGTGCTGCGAAAGTTTGACATCGATGCGCCAGTGGGTATGGCGCAGCGCGAAGCCATCGACGGCCTGCCCTATACAAAGATCATGCACGTGTATCTTGAGGCGGCATCGGCGTTTTGGGAGGCGGATGGGCTGCCCATCGACATGTGGACCGATGGCCCGTTAGAGCGCGTCTTTGCGGTGCGTGAAGGGGGCCAGCCGACCAACACCATTTTGTGCTGGATCAACGGCGATGGGTGCGACGCTTGTGCTGGCCTGGACGATGCAGCGATTGAAGCGAAGGCCACTGACGCGCTGGCAGCTTTGCGTCCGGCCAGTCGCGGCCTGATGCGGCTGCGACGCGTGATTAAATGGACACCCGAAAACGCGCTGGCGGGCGGTGCTTATATGCATTGGGCACCAGGGCAGATTGCGCGCTGGGCTGAGGGGATCGGCGCCCCAGCGGGGCGCTTGCATTTTGCTGGCGAGCACTTGTCTCGCACCTACACCGGCATGGAAGGTGCCTTTGAGAGCGGTGAAATGGCTGCGCTCGCAGTTATGGCGGCGGCCGGGGCCATGCGCCCGTGAAGCGCTGGTTTTGGCTCATGGCGCTAGTGATGGCTGGTTGTGCAAGTTTGCCGCCCGAGACGACCGTTGCGACGCGATTTGCAAGGGCGCTTGAGGGCACATTCGACAATCGGGCGCAGTGGGATCAGGCACCAGATAGGTTGCGGAGGCCGCCGGCTGCGGGCCATCCGTATGACTGGATCGATCTACAATTTGCGTCGTTTTACGCCGTCGACGCGCCGACACTTGGCCACACCATGATTTACGTTGAATGGCGGGCCGGCGGCCCTGACGGTCCAATTAGTCGGCAAAGAATTTGGACCCTTCGCAACGAGGGCCCAGAGCTTGCTCGGATGGACTTCTACACCTTCCGCGACCCAGCGCCTTATGCCGGGCGGGGAGACGACCCTGCGGCGTTTGCCGCGCTTAAGGCCGAAGATTTGATCGGTTACGGCGCTGATTGCGGGCTGTTCGTCACCGAGCGACGAGAGGAGCTCCTAGTTGCAACCATCCATGAAAACACCTGCACCATCACAAGCCGCTCAGGGCGACGGATGGGGATCCGGGCAAGCGTGATTTTGGCTGGCAACAGCCTGACGTATTCGGAAGCTGGCATTCTTGAGGACGGCTCGTTTGCGTTCCTAGTGCCGGGGGGCGCGAACTATCAGTTCCTCCGCTCGCCTTGAGCTTATCCCCACGGGCGTTGGGGGGCATGCGTGCAGCTCACCTGCAGCCAGCGCAGGTTGAGACCAAGGCGCTCGGCGTCGTATTCGCCCCACGTATAGGACAAAGCACGGGGATTGCCCTGCTCGTGGACATAAAGCGTGAGCGAGGGACGGTTGGTGCCGTAGGGCCATTCCACGCGACGCAATTTGACGGTGAACCGGCGCGATGGGTTTTCGTCGGTGACGATATCGGCTGTGCCGCCTTGGTCGTGCAGCCACAGGCCGCGCCGAAAGTTCCAGTCGTTGGGTTCTGCTCCTTGCCCGCTATCGCCATGAACCGCGCCCCGCAGCACAGCGGTCCAGCATTCAAAGGGGCGGGCCCGGCGCAACTGGTGGGGCACGCCCGCGCGGTTGCCATAGACGTAGGCCCCCTGTTCATCGACGGCGCGATCATGAATTGAGATCCCATCCGCGGACAAGATCAGGTCGTCCGAAACGATGAGTGTGCGACCCGAGCGGGTGGAGGTGATCCGGCAGGCGTCATGGGCCATCCCGCCGACAAACATGGTCTCCTGGCGACGCCAGAAGACGTCGCACCCAGGGTAGGTCGTCATGTCTGCGGGCGTGAGTTGTGCGAGGAGATCTGGATTGAGATAAGCGCCGCGGATCGCATCTGGGTTCTTTGGAATGTGGATGGCCAAGCGGATCGCGTTGCGGCTCTCGTCGATGCTCATGACGTAAAGGCGCTGGCGATAGACCCGCGCGGGGTCTGCGTCGAGGTATTGTTCGACGTAGAACACGTGGTCGCCGAAAGCCGGCAATGCGACCGGCCGGAAAATCGAATGGATGCGCTCGTGGCGATCGCTTTCTGGCACGCCGATGTCTGGCTCAAAGAAAACCTGTCGGTCGTTGTCAAAGCGCCCCTCAAACCAAGCGAGATATTGGGCGAAATCGCGCTCCAAGACGCCCCGCGCTGAGCCTCGCGTTTCTTGGGACTGCGCAATAGCGAGGAAGGAGAGGCTCACAAAAAAAGCTGCTCCCGCCAGCCGCAACGCTGAAAGAAGCCGCATTTCTAGCCACCCCCGTTTGGGCCGTCTGCGCGCACAGAACGCTGTGCGCGCAGACGTTTTGTTTAGTAATTGAAGCGTAGCTCAAGGCCCAACGTCCGGCCCGGACGCAGGCCACCGAAGAACGCACGTGGTGCGCCCCGGTCGGCCGTTGTTGGTGCGGTGCTCGGACCCGCACCCGCCACGTACGGCATTTGCAACCAACGCGTTGCCAAGGTGATGGTGTCTTCGTCGGTCAGGTTGCGACCGAACGCGGCGAACGTCCAATGGTCCCCTTCGATGCCCAGGCGGCCGCCCACCAAAGTGGTGTCTCCGGTTTCTGCCAGATTGTGGACCTGCACGTACTTTGAGCTCTCGTAAGAAACGTTCCCTTGCACAAACACCTGAGCGCCGTTGTCGAATGTCCAAGGGCGAAGGTCAAAGTCGAAGGAGGCTTGGTGCTCGCTGGTCAGTGGGTAACGCTTGCCAGCGATCGAGCAATTTCCAGTCAGGCCAAAAAACGACGTTCCGGTGCCGGGCGCTGTTTGGTTGGCCGCAAGAATGCCACCGCCCGAGGTGAGCATCCACTGATCGCTGTCGCAGCCAGAGGTGAACTCGGGACGAGTCCAGGCGTAGCTTGCCCCAATTGACAAATAGTCGGAGAGGATAGCGCGGCCGTCGAGTTCAAGGCCAAGGATCTCGCCCTGCCCCTGGTTGGTGGCGATCGAGGTAATGGCACCGTTCACGCCGGCGGCGGCGGTTGTCAATTGAACGTCTGAGGCTTCGATGTAGTAGGCGGCCGAGTTCAAGGTCAAACGACCGTCAAAAAGATTGAACTTGGCTCCCACTTCGTAGTTGGTGGACTCTTCTTGTTCGTAGGAGGGCCGGCCCGAGGCGACGCCAATCGATCCATTCAAGCCGCCTGGCTTGGCACCTTGTGAATAGATACCATATAGGGTGATGTCGTCCGTGGGCTGATACCGCAGCGTGACGCGGGGTGTGAACGAGTCGAACCGTGCGCTCCCATAAAAGGTTCGGGCAAATGGCGCGGTCGTGTTCCAATTTCGGACGGATTTGACTTCTTCGGCGTAGCGCGCTTCGGCCGTCAAAGTGAGCTGAGGTGTGAGATCAAGTTCCGCCAATCCGAAATAGGCATGGTTGCGGGTGATCGAAAGATCCGATCTCAAGTTCACGCCTTCAGGATCCAGGAAGGTGATGTCGTAGCCGGTGTTTTGTCCATAGTAGAAATACGCGCCGACCTTCCAGCGGAATGAGCCGTCCGTTGGGCTCTGCAGGATGGTCTCAAGCGAGTAGTCTTGGATATCGTCGCGGCTGGTGTTGGCAAAGAAACCTTCTGCGGTCGTTGGAACTGAGGGCGGTGTGAAGAAGAAGTTCACACTGGAGTGGTCTGAGTCAGTGCCGAACTTCTCGCTTTCATCACGGAAGCCGAAGTTCACGCCAAGCTCATATCCAGACCCGCCGATGTCCCAGTTTAGGTTTGCCGTAGTCAGCCATGTGTCGCGTTCGATGCCGTCAAACGCCGTGCCGTCGCGGGTGGAGTAAACGTTGCTGCCGAGGGTTGCCGGTGCGCCCGGCACCACGGGAACGGGGCCAACGGCTGGGCTGGTGTTGAGCGCGACCTGACCAGGCTGGATCACTCCGCAGAAGTACTGGAAATTGTTGGTCGAGCCGGAGCCGGTCCGGTAGAGGAGCGACCGATAGCCGGGCATGCAGTTATTGGATGTCGCTGGCTGCAAGAACAACGGCAGTGGGCCGTCAGCATCGGCGTTGTACATGGTGCGAATGCGAAGCGAGAGGTCTGGCGTCATGTCCCAACGGAACGCGATCGCGGCCGACGTCGTTTCTTCTCCGCCAACCAGTTCGTTGGTGACGCGGTTGGTATATTCGCCATCATAAGTGTAGCGACGCAGGGAAATGCGCACGCCTGCATTGTCTCCCAGGGGCCATTCCAGTGCTGCGCGCACGTCCACTTCATTGGCTTGCGCAATCAAGACGCTGCCTGACGCGCCAAACTCTTCGCCCGGGTTGCGGGTGATAAAATTGATCGCGCCAGCGTAGGTGTTTCGTCCATAGAGCGCGCTTTGTGGGCCCTTGATGACTTCCACTCGGGCAACATCGCCCAGATCCAGGGACTGGATCGAGCCGGGGTAATACACCCCGTCGATGAAGTAAGCCGTGCCAGATTCAACGCCGAACTGCACGTTTGCCAAAACATTGGATTGCCCGCGGACAACCGGGCGGTCTGTCGATCGGCCAAATGTTTTCGAAAAGCTCAGGCCGGGGGTAAAGCGGGCGACATCGTCGATCGATTGGATCTGGAGGCTTTCGATCTGCTCTTGAGAAAAGACGCTGACGGCCACCGGCACATCTTGCACCGTTTCTTCGCGTTTGCGCGCGGTCACGACAATATCTTCGCCTGCGGCCGTAGCTGCGGCGCTCGCCTGAGCCATAGCCGCTTGCGGTGCAAGGCCGCCGACGAGTGCCGCGGCAGCGGCGCTCCACATCAGGATGCTGCGTTGGATCATCTTGTTACTCCCCCAGAGGTGTTTGTGGGTGCGCGACGGCGGAACAGGAGAGTGGCAAAGAATATACCAACTTCGCAAGTGCTAGCTGTCACAAACGTGCCATGGTTTAGCGTTTGCGGCGCAGTGTGCGCTCCCGGCCACACCGAAACCGCGGCCAGAATGACTTCATTCAGTTCGGTGTGCGGGCTATTGGAGCGACGGTCGTATTGGCGGGCTGCATCGGCGCAATAATGACGTCAAAACTTGCCCAGGCCTGGCGCATTTGGGCGAGCGCGCGATAATCTGGGCTGTTCCAAAAGGCGCGTGCGGCGTCGCAGGTGGGCCAGCGCGACACAACGAGGCTCTCGTAAGCGATTTGACCTTCCAGGACCTCTGGATTGCGGGCGATTGCCAGATACGATCCGCCAAATCGCTCGTAGAGGGGCGGAAGGGCTGCTGCGTATTGGCGAAAGGACGCACGATCGGTCACCGTCCCTGTCACGAGCATGATGCAGTTGGGAGGCACTTCGACCGGTGCGATTGCTGCCACTTGTGGGGGAGCCTGGGTTGCGCATCCAAGGGCACTTGCAACAAAAAGTGCGGCTAACACACGCCTCATTTCACCCCTCCCACGGGGGTTGTAGCTGCGCACCTTTGGTTGCGGGCCAGCCAAAGGATCAGCAACGCAGGCAGCCAGGGGGCCAGTCGCTCGTCCCAGTCTCCCGGCAATGAGAGCGTCAGATAGAAAATGACCGTAAGGCCAAAGCCGCACAACATTGCACCTAACATGGCCCAACCGCCCGGCCGCCAATTCATCACGCGGGCGGCCACCAATGGTCCAAATGCAGCGCCAAGTGCTGACCACGCAAACAGGACCCGGCGGAAAATCGAGTCCGGCAAAACCAACGTCAGGGTGACGGCCAGGGCACAGATCGCAAAAATCACAATTCGCGAGATCAAAACCGCATTTTTCGGCGAAGCTCTGGCAAGGCCCAGATCTTCGGTGATGGTACCCGAAGTCACGAGAAGCTGCGCGTCCACCGTGGACATGATCGCAGACAAAAGCGCAGCGATCACCAGCCCCGCCAAGATCGGTGGCAACAACGTATTGGACAGGGACAGGAAAATACCTTCTGCCGGCGCGCCGTCGCCGAAAATGGCACGCGCAGCGAACCCCAAGGCAGCCATACCCGCATAGACGACGATGCCCCAAACGAGGGCAATAAGCCAGCCTCTTCGGCGGGCGCTTTCGTCCTTTAGGGCCATGATCCAATTGAGGTTGTGGGGCTGGCCGAGGGACGCAATTCCAGTCGAAATCAAACCAACCACCAAACCGATCGCTGCAAATCCGACGCCGCCTAGCCCGCCCAGTGGATCAAGGTAGTCTGGTTGCGTGGTCGACGCGATGGTTTGAAGAATTGCTTGGGGCCCGCCAGCTGCGGCCACAGCGGCGACCGGCAGGATTACCGCAACGATCGCCATGAGGCCGCCTTGGACGGTGTCGGTCAAGCTGACAGCCCAAAATCCGCCCAAAAACGTGTAAGCCAGCACGACCGCAGCGCCGATGAGAACGCCGGTCACCAAGTCTACACCGACCGCGCTTTGGAAGGCTTGCCCGGCACCTTGAAACTGGCTGGCGATATAGAAAATGAAGCAGAACACGATCAACGCGGCGGCGGTAACGGCAAGGAAACGCCTCTCCAACGGCGAAACACCCTCAGCCAGATAGCTCATGAGCGTCATGTGTCCGCCGGCACGGCTCTCTGAGGAGAGCTTCGGGCCAGCCCACACCCAAACCAAGGCAAACCCGCCGATGATGCCGGGGATCATCCATAACGCCTGCACGCCGGCGGTATATACAAAACCCGAAAAGCCCAGCAGAACCCAAGCGGAGCTGGTGGACGCGACATAGGCAAACCCGGCGAGCCAGGGCCCCAACTGGTGGCCCCCGACAAGGAAATCCTGCTGTGATTTTGCTTTGCGCATGGCCCAAAGACCAATGCCGATCATCGCCAGATTATAGACGACCAACGCTGAAATTGCTGCAATTGCTCCCTCGCCCATGGACGAATGCCCCCGCTGTGTGATCCACTGGGTATATCTTTTTGTGCTGGTCGATAGCCTGCTCCGCTCCCGCTAGGGCGGTCAAGTCCGGCCACACACCCGATGGAGACTTTATGGCCCGTCCGGACGTTCCTCCCCCGACTTTCGCCCCCACCATGGTGTGTGAGGGCCTCACGGCGCGGCAGATTTATGAGCGCGTGAAGTCCAATCCAGCGCGAGCACGTTTCGGCTTTGGCGAAAAGCTCGCGATCGTCAATGTTGATTTCCAACAGGCCTATACCAGACCCGATCTGTTTGCGAACACCGCTTATGTGACCGCTCCCGACCAGATATCGCACGTGAACGCTTTATCTGCTCTTGCGCGGGCGTGCGGAATGCCGGTGATCTGGACGCGCGTTTGCTACAAGCCAGACGCTGGCGATGCGGGCGTTTGGGGCATACGCACAAATACCCCCGACAGTCTCCAGAACATCAAAGCCGGCTCAGAGCGTCATGCGTTTGATCCTCGCGTGGAGGTGGATTGCAACATTGATCTTATCTTCGACAAGCGCATGCCAAGCGCCTTCTTTGAAACGCCGCTGAAAAGCTACTTGGTGTTTCATAAGGTCGATACGGTTTTGGTGACGGGCGGCTCCACGTCAGGGTGCGTGCGCGCCACCGCGGTGGACAGCCTCAGCCACGGCTACCGCACCATCATTGCGGAGGAATGTGTCGCGGACAAACATGAAAGCTATCACTTTGCGAACCTGACCGACTTGCAGCTCAAATATGCAGATGTGGTGGGCGTGGACGAAGTGACGGCTTGGCTTGAGGGGCGGCGGGGCTGATGCACGCTGATCCTAACCTCTACGACTATTGGCCTTACAAAGACCGACCGAGGATCGTTTGGCCCGGTGGGAAGAAGCTCGCCTTCTGGATTGCGCCAAACATTGAGTTTTACGAGCTTAACCCGCCACAAAACCCGTCTCGACCCGGATGGCCAAGGCCTTCGCCAGACGTTGTGGGTTATAGCCAACGGGACTGGGGCAATCGCGTTGGACATTGGCGGTTGATGGACCTGCTCGACAGATATTCGCTGAAAGGCTCTGTCTCGCTTTCGATCGGCCTCATCGACCATCACCCTGAAATCATTGAGGCGTGCGTTCAGCGCGACTGGGAGTTTTTTAGCCACGGAATCTACAATACGCGTTACTCCTACGGCATGGACGAGGCCCAGGAGCGCGCCGTTCTGGAAGACAGCATCGCCAGTGTTGAAAGGGCGACTGGTCAACGGATCCGGGGGTATTTAGCCCCGGCGTTGACCCATACTGAACGCACGCTCGACCTGATCGCGGAATACGACTTTTGGTACTCCTGTGACCTGTTTCAGGATGACCAGCCTCAACCGCTAAAGACCAAAACCGGCAAGCTGATGAGCATGCCGTATTCGTTGGAGGTCAATGACGTCATCACTTATGGCGCTCTGGCGGCGAGCCCTTTGCGCTACAGTGACATCCTAAAGCGCCATTTCGATCAACTACTGGAAGAGGGCGAGACGAGCGGCACGGTGATGTGCGTTCCGCTGCACGCTTACCTTGTTGCGCAGGCGCACCGCATCCGCGCGTTTGAAGACGCGCTCAGGTACATCTGCTCGCATAAGGAAGATGTCTGGTTCACCCGTGCAGTGGATATCGCTGCGTTCTATCGCGAGCACTGCTGGGACAACACGATCAGCGATATTGCCAAGCGCGGACTGGCGCGTGGCGGGTCGGGGTTTGCGCCATGAGCTTGCCACACGAGCATCTCGTGTATCCGTTTCGTGCGTGGGGCATGGATCACGAGCGCTATCCCTGGCGGCGTGCGATTGACCGCCCTGCCATCGTGTGGCCGGGGAACAAGACCGTCGCACTGATGATCGTTGTTCCCATCGAGCATCACATGCTCAATCCGTCGGGCAAGCCGTTCAAGCATCCCGGTGCCATGCAAACGCCCTACCCGGACCTTCGTCACTACACGACGCGCGACTACGGCAACCGTGTTGGAATATTCCGTTTACTGAAAGTCCTACGTGACACGGGGCAGAGGGCAACGATGCCTGTCAATGCGGCCCTGTTAGCGCGGATCAAGCCTCTGGTTGAGGCGATCCAGGCCGATGGCCATGAGATTGCAGCTTATGGTTGGGACACCGACGCCCTGCATTGCGGCGGGCTTGATCCGGAAACGGAGAAACGTTATGTCGCCAATACGCGCGCAGCGTTCACGGCGGCCAGTTTGCATCCCACCACCTGGATGAGCCCTGCGCGCAATCAAAGTTTCAACACGCCGGATTTGATCCGGGCTGAGGGCTTTGAGGTTTGCCTCGATTGGGAAATGGACGCCGTGCCTGTGGCGATGCAAACGGCCCACGGATCGCTGTGTTGCGTTCCGCTCTTCAACGAACTCGACGATCGAAAACTTTTGATCGACCAGCGCCAGACCGAAGCAGAGTGGCGCGATCAGATGCTTGAGGCCGCGAGCTTCCTGAAGTCCGAGCACGAACGATATGGTGGCCAGGTGCTCAGTTTTTCGCTGACACCTTATGTGTCCGGGCAACCCTTTCGGATTTGGGCCGTGCGTGAAGCCTTGGGTGCTCTTGGCTCGGATCCCCAGATTTGGAGCGGCACGGCTGCTGAACTTGCAAGGGCTGCACAATGACGGACCGCGTTACCGCAAATCTTCCGGCCAAAGACATGGATGCAACCGAAGCGTTCTATGCGCGCCTTGGCTTCCAGACAGACTTCAAAGACGATGGTTGGATGATCCTTTCCAGGGGACCGTTGGAGCTAGAGTTTTTCCCGCACCCCACGCTTGATCCACCACAGTCTTGGTTTTCAGCGTGCCTGCGGATCGCAGATCTCGATGGCCTGTGGGCAAACTGGTCGCGGCTGGCGCTGCCTGAGCACGGCATTCCGCGCCTTCAAGGCCCGGTTTGGACCGAAGCTGAGGGGCTTTGGATGTTTGCCCTGGTTGATGCCAATGGCAGTTTGATCCGCTGCATTGAGGAAGCGCCGTGAAAGGTTTTGAGGCGTTGAAGGCTTTGGCCTTGAGTTTGAACCTTCCGGGAGTGGTTGAGGCCACATCCTGGGGCCAGCCGTGTCTGAAGGCGCACGGCAAGCTATGGGCGTGGTGGAGCCCGAGCGAGCACGCCCCCGTCTTTAAGGTTTCGATCGAAGAGCGCGAAGTGCTTTGCGAAGCAGCGCCTGAAGTCTTCTTTGTGACCCCCCACTACCAGAACCACGCACTGGTTCTGATGCGCCCAGACGCGTTTGACGAAGCGTGGGCGCGGGCCAATCTGGTGCGCACGTGGCGCGCTATGGCACCAAAGAAGCTGCTCAAAGCCTATGATGATGCGCAGGCTTTGGGCTCATGACCAGACGCGATCTCCTTTCGGGCCTTGCTGCGGGAGCCTTATTGCCGATGACTGATGCCGCTGCCCAATCCGTTGATCCGCCCCGCTTTACGGCGCTTGCTCTGCAAACACGATGTGATGCTGTCAATCAGGATGCGAATGCGGTCGATGCCCGTGCGCGGATGAACGCAACAATTGCGCGGGTTTCTGCGCAGATTGGCGCGGGCCGCGGATTTTTACAGGGCTTCAATGGTTACCCTGTCAAGCTGGTTGTATTGCCGGAGTACTGGATGACGGGCTTCCCATTGGGGGAGACCCGCCAACAATGGCAAAGCAAGGCGGCCATTGCTGTCGATGGGCCTGAGGCCGACGCCCTTTCTGCCTTGGCGCAGCGCCATCAGATTTATCTGTGTTCGAACCACTATGAGCTCGATCGGCACTTTCCGGATCTCTACTTTCAAGCGAACGTCGTTTATGCGCCCAATGGCGAAGTGGCGCTGCGTTATCGGCGGATGATCTCGCTCTACACGCCAACTCCCTATGACGTTTGGGATCGCTACCTCGACATCTACGGCCTCGACGGCGTGTTTCCGGTTGCAGTGACGGAGGTGGGCACGCTTGGCACCATCGCCAGCGAGGAAATCCTTTATCCCGAGATCGCGCGGATGCATGTGATGCGGGGCGCGGAAGTATTGCTGCACCCAACATCGGAGGTTGGCAGCCCGAACTTGACGCCAAAACACATCGCAAAACTGGCTCGTGCGGTGGAGAACATGGCCTACGTGGTGAGCGCTAATTCCGCTGGAATCGATGGCACGCCGGTACCCTCCGCTTCAACTGATGCGATGAGCATTGTCGTTGATTGGTATGGTCGGGTGGTGGCAGAGGCTGGGCCCGGTGAAACCCTGAACGCTAACGGCGTGCTTGATCTTGCTGGCTTGCGTTCAGCGCGCCGCAATGCTGGGATGACGAACACGTTGTCTCGTTTGCCGCTGGCTGCCTTTGCGACAGATTATGCAAACCGCGAACATGCGCCGCCCAATCGGACGCCGGACGGTCAGATGATCGAGCGCGCTGAAGTTTTGCGCCGGCAGCGAGAGGTGATCGAGCGATTAGCCCGCGACCGCGTGATCCGCTAGCCACCCTATTCTGCGGCCTTACCGCTGCTCGCCTCGTAGCTCGCACCGGCTTCCATCAATTCGGGAAGCCCCAAGAGCGCGTTGATCTGTTTGAAGTCGAGCATGCGATCGCGCGACATTGCCGTCGTGCCATTGGACTGGAGCTGGTGTAAAAATTCCTGCGCCATGAACGTAAAGGCCCGGACAAGCGACCCTGGCGCAATAATCAGCTTGAAGCCTAATTCTTCGAGTTGGTGTTTTGTGAGCAGCGGCGTTTTTCCCCCCTCGACCATGTTCGCTATCAAGGCCATGTCTGAGAAGGCCCGACAGGCTCGGCCCATTTGGTCGAGATTGTTCGGGGCTTCAATGAACAGCACGTCGGCCCCGGCTTCGCGATAGTGTGCAGCCCGATCCAAGGCGCGCTCAAACCCTTCCACCGCGATTGCGTCGGTGCGGGCGATGATCATCGTGTCGTCTGATGTTCGCGCATCAACTGCGGCGCGCACTTTGCCCGCCATTTCAGCGGTGCTGATGAGCTCTTTACCGGCCAAATGCCCGCATCGTTTCGGTGCGGTCTGGTCTTCGATTTGAATGGCGTTGGCACCGGCGCGTTCCAGCGTGCGTACCGTGTGTTGGACGTTTAGCGCGTTGCCGAAACCCGTATCGGCATCCACAATGATTGGAATGCGGACACGATCGCGAACGCGCGCGGTCACATCTGCTACTTGCGAAAGAGACAGCAAGCCGATGTCGGGTTGGCCCAGTTGGGTGTAGGCAATGGACGCTCCAGACATGTAGATCGCCTCAAAGCCCGCACGCTCCACAAGCAGTGCAGATAGGGCATCAAACGCGCCCGGTGCCAGGATTGCGCCGGGAGCGGCAAAGCGCTGGCGCAGGCTTGAACTGCCTATCTCACTCATGGCCTCCCCCTCCCTTGGCGGGAAACTGACGTTTTAAACTGTTGATGAGTCCGCCGTCTTCAATCAGGGCAAGGAGGTGTGGCGGCACCTGGGCGATCTCGTAAAGGCGGTGTTGGGTCATGTTGTGGAGTTTGCCTCCCTCTAGATCCAGGGAAAGCATGTCTCCTTCTTGGATTTCTCCCGCGCGGTCGAGGGTAACCGCAGGAAGGCCCAGATTGAAGGCATTGCGATAGAAGATTCGTGCAAAGCTGCGCGCGATTACGGCCTGCACGCCTAAGATCTTGAGCGAGACGGCGGCTTGTTCCCGAGAAGATCCAATACCAAAGCCATCACCGGCCACAACGAAATCACCCTTTTGGACCGACATTGCGAAGCCTGGTGCTATTGCAGCTAGGCAGTGTTTAGCCAGATCCTCCGGGGCGAGTTTCATCAGTGACCCTGGAGCCAAGACGTCGGTGTCGATACGATCGCCAAAGACGAAGGCCCTGCCCTGCCCCATTATGCGACCTCTCTCATGTGGCCGAGATGGGGGCGGGGGTCGGCAATTTGGCCCTCGATTGCCGACGCCGCAACCGTATACGGTGACCCGAGATAAACCTCGGCATCGTTGTGTCCCATGCGCCCCTTAAAGTTTCGGTTGGTGGTGGAGATGCAGACCTCCGCGTCCGCCAGCAAACCGGCCCCCATGCCGGCGCACGCGCCGCACCCCGACGGCATCAAGATCGCCCCGGCGGCGAGAAGCGATTGGAGCACGCCTTCCTTTGCGGCCCGCCCTGCGATCTGCGCCGAGGCCGGCGCCACCAAGAGGCGAACGCCTTTCGCAACCTGTTTGCCGGCGAGGACAGAGGCTGCCATGCGCAGATCTTCGAGCTTCGCTCCAACACAGGCACCAATATAGGCCTGATGGATCTTGGTTCCGGTGTGGTTGGTCACAGGGGCGCTGTTTGCTGGGCTATGGGGGGCGGCCAAATACGGCACCAGCTCAGCGGCGCTAAAGTGATGGCGTGACGCATAGTGAGCGCCTTCATCGCTTTGCCAGTGAAGGGCATCGGGGGCTATCGCGCCACCGCTGGCACGGATGTGGGCAGTGGTTTTTTGATCGGCGGCAATAAGACCGGTGTCGTAGCCAAGTTCGGCGCTCATATTGGTCAACACCATTCGCTCGTCCATGCTCATGTCTGCAACGGTGTCACCTGCGAATTGGACAACCTTGAACGCGTTCTCCATCCCCAAGGTCGCGCAAAGAAAGAGCATGATGTCCTTCGCTGTCACGCCAAGCCCAAACTTCCCTGTCCAGGTGACAAGATCCGTTTCAGGCACCAAGATCCAGGTCTTGCCAGTGGTCACAATGCCCAACATGTCGGTTGCGCCGTAGCCAGCAATAAAGCACCCGAAAGCCCCGCCATGTGGCGAGTGGCTGTCGCCGCCGGCGCAAAACATTCCGGGCATCAAAAGCCCGTTCTCCGGGAGAATTGTGTGGCTGATCCCGCGCATGTCGAAAAAGCGTCCAACGCGATATTGGGTGGCAAAGTCCCGGGTGAGTTTCAAGATCGCGGCGCTTTCTGCGTCCACCGCAGGCACGTAGTGATCCGAAACGATCACCACTTTTGCTGGGTCCCAGAGGGTTAACCCAAGCGCCTCCATCTGAGGACGCCAACGCCGTGGCCCTGAGCTGTCGTGGGCCATTGCCAGATCGACGGCGCACACCACAATCTCGCCAGGGCGCACGCTGTTTTGCCCCGCAGCGCGCGCGATGATCTTTTGTGCCAAAGTCATCGGTACTGGCTCTGAGGGACTGGGCCCCATGCATTCATCTCACGGCGTTTTGGGTCGTTGCAGCGCAACTTTGAGGGTCCATAATGGTATATCATGGGGGCGTCGTCCACGTCCCGAAAAGGAGCCGATATGACGCATCCCCCTTGCCCGATAGTGGCTCGGCATGAAACGCCCGTTTTTCTTGTGATCGGATGGGATGGTCCAAATAGCGCAGCACTGCGTCAGCGCGACCTTGACGGTCATTTGCGGCATGTGGAAGCCAACTGGCAGGCCTATTTGGTGGCGGGCCCTTTGCGGGAGCCAGGCGGGGAGGCATTGGTGGGGTCGTTGTTTCTTGTCCAGGCCGATAGTGACGTGGCCCTAAAGTCTCTGATGGAGAAAGACCCCTATTTCACAAACGGGCAATATGAGCGGGTCGAGGTCCAGCGCTTCACGGCTTCAATCGGCGCTTGGATGGGGGGCAAAATATGGGAGAACGCCGACGCCGTTCGGCACCGGGCTGCCGGAGGCCCAATTGAGTGACAGGCGCTGAAATTCGTGTTTTGCCTTTACGACCTACCCTAATGGTATAGCGTAGACTATAGGTAATTGATGCCCGCTGGACTTCCCGCCTTCGCTCAAGCCGCAACCCCTCTCACCGCTGAGTCCCTCGACGTGAACGCGGTTGCACCGCTTTACCGGCAGGTCTTTCTTCTGCTTCGGGAGGAAATCCGACGTGGCCACTACCGCGCGGGAGATTTGCTGCCAGGCGAGCAGGAATTGACGAAACTGTTCGGGTTGTCGCGAATTACAGTCAAGCGCGCCTTGAATGAGCTGGCCTCACAGGGGTTGGTGGCAAGGCAACGCGGCCGCGGCACGGTTGTGACCTATAATCCCGCGGCACCGGTTGTCATTGGGAGTTTCGAAAACCTCCTTGAAAGCCTCACCTTGATGGGGCTTTCCACGGTGGTGGAGCTGTTGTCTGTTCGTGAGGAACCAGCCAACCCGGAGATCTCTGCCCTTTTGGGCCTGCAACCGAACGCACGCGTCCAACGCGCGACGCGATTGAGGAAAATCGAACGGGAGCCATTTTCGTTCCTTGTGACGCATGTGCCCAGCGACGTTGCCGCCAAGTTTGACTCAAGCGCACTGGCGCGCCGCCCACTGCTGCAGTTGTTGGAGGAAGCCGGTCACAAGGCGGTCGAAGCCGAGCAGTGGATCACGGCTGTGGCGGCGTCCTTGGAAGTGTCTCAGCCGTTGGGCCTGACACCCGGCGCGCCGCTGCTTCGGATCGTTCGAGTGATGCGTGATCAGGACAGCAACGGGATTGAAGCGCTGGAAGGGTTTTATCGACCTGAACGGTTTCAACACCACATGAAGCTGACGCGCCGTCGCAGTCGAAGCGGGCGCGAGGAATGGCGGTGAGCTTCAATTGCCGATGACGGCTCGATCCTTGGTTGGTATACCAACTTCAAGGAGCCAAGCTGTTGCCTGTCGATTCAATCGCCCTGCCACTTATAACGCTCTTGCACGTCCTTGTGTTTGTGTACTGGCTGGGCGGTGACCTTGGCGCGTTTTACGCATCGTCTATTGTGTTGAATCCGCGCGAGACCCCGGCGTCGCGGGCCTTTGCCGCCAGGATTGTTGGTGCGGTAGATATGGCACCGCGCACGGCGCTAATCCTCACCTTTCCAACGGGCATCTGGCTAGCGCAAGCCCGAGGCTGGGTTGAGCCCAGTTTGGGCCTTGTGTTGGGAGCGTGGATTGTTTGTGTGATCTGGTTGGCGCTGGTTTGGGGAGGCCATGTTCTTCACTTGCCTGCAGGGAGCGCTGCGCGACGGAGCGATTTGGTCATCCGGTGGTTCGCAATGCTGTTGCTTTTCGCTTTGGCGCTGGGCTTGACCGCACCGTTTGGGCCGCTGCCCATGTTCATTCAAGTGAAGTGTGGACTGTTGGCGGCGGCCATCGGCTGTGGGCTGGTGATCCGGGGCTTGTTGGGTCCGTTTGGACCCGCACTGTTGGCGCTGGCTGAAGGGGGCGCGACACCTTCCATAGATGCCGACCTCGCTCGATCGCTGGGCCGAGCGCGTGTTGTTGTGCCGGTGATTTGGCTCCTATTGATCTTTTCTGCTGCCGTTGGATTGTGGAGGCCCGGATGAGCCCGATCGAGACCGCTCGGCTGGAGGCCCAACTGCGGCAGTGCCTTGGGAATGAACACGTGCGCGCCGATTGGGAAGGCCGCAATCTCGTGGCCGCTGACATTTATGCAGCTGATTGTCCTCCCGCCCTGGTGGTCCAGCCAGCTTCCACCGAAGACGTTGCGGCAGCTGTGAAGCTGTGCGCGGACTTCAATGCGCCCATCGCCCCCCGAGGTGGTGGGATGAGTTACACCGGCGGCTACACCGTCGGGTCGCCTGCTGCGGTTTGTTTTGACCTGCGCGCAATGGGTGCGATCCTCGACATCAATCAACGCGACATGACGGTTACGCTGCAAGCGGGCGTGACCTGGGCGCGCTTGCATGACGCGCTTGCCCCGCTTGGTTTGCGCACGCCGTTTTGGGGGCCCCTGTCTGGAATATCCTCCACGGTTGGCGGGGGGCTTTCGCAAAACAATGCCTTCTTCGGCGCAGGACTTTACGGGGCTGCTTCCGAAAGCGTGATAAGCGTTTGCGTGGTGCTGGCGGACGGATCGATTGTCCGTGCAGGGAGCGCCGGAGCCGAAGGGGCAAAGCCCTTCTTCCGGCACTTTGGGCCTGATCTTACGGGGCTTTTTCTAGGGGACTGCGGTGCTTTTGGCCTTAAGACGGAGCTGACTTTGCGGCTCATCGAAAAGCCGGCCCACGAAGGATGGGCGTCGTTTTCGTTCCAGGCCCCGTCCCCGTGGGTTGAGACTATCGCTGCGATCGCTCGATCTGGTGTTGCCAGCGAAACTTTTGGCTTTGATCCCAATCTCACGCGGGTGCGGATGAAACGGGCGAGCTTGATGGCTGACGCTTCGGCATTGGTGAAAGTCATGGGGGCGCAGAAGTCGATCCTGGCCGGTATCCGCGAGGGGGCAAAGACTGCGCTTGCTGGGCGCAGCTTTTTGGACGGCACAGACTACTCGGTGCACGTTGCGATTGAGGGGCAATCAAAGGGTCAAGTGGACGCGGGCCTTGCACGGGTTCGCATGATTGCGTCGCAAGAGGGTGGGCTTGAAGTTGAAAACACGATCCCGAAAGTGGTGCGCGCGCAACCCTTCACGCCGCTCAATTCGATGTTGGGCCCAAGCGGCGAGCGGTGGGCACCCGTGCATGGGATTGTGTCGCACAGCTCGGCTCAGGCCGCATTCAATGCGCTTGAAGCCGTATTTGCTGAGCGGGCTGGCACTTTTGAAACTCACGACATAACGACTGGGTATCTCGTGACGACGTTGTCGACGAATGGCTTTTTGATTGAGCCGGTGTTTTATTGGCCAGATGAAATCTTCGCCGTGCATGAGGCCTCCATCGAGCCTGCGCACTTGCAGAAACTGCCGCGTCACCCCGCTAATCTTGAGGCTCGCGCCGCTGTGCGTGAGGCTAGACAGGCAGTGATCGACACATTTGCATCTTTCGGTGCCGCACACTTTCAGGTCGGTCGGGCTTACCCTTTGCTTGCCAGTCGCTCGGAAGGCACAGCTGCACTTTATCGTGCGCTTAAGCTTGCGTTGGACCCGAAAGGCATCATGAACCCGGGCGTTTTGGGACTTTAGGCATGCAGACAAAGGTTCGCAATCCGCGCACTGGCGCGTTTGACTACGCGTTCTCTGCGCCTAGTCCGCAAGCGTTAAGCGCGACTTTCGCTCGTCTGCGACAAGCGCAAACGGCATGGGCGTGGCTCTCCATTGAGACGCGTGCGGAAGGCCTGATTTCGTTGCGGAACGCGATTGCATCGCGCGGCGATGCGATTGCTGCAGCGCTTGAACTCGATACCGGCCGGCGGGCGATCGCGCGCCAGGAAGTGCAAGGGGTTTTGGCTGCGCTCACTGGCTGGGCCGCCCAGGCACCACATCTGCTCTCCTCGCAGTGGACGCAGGGCCGCGCGACTGCGCACCTCACACACAGACCCAATTTTGTGCCCTACCCGTTGGTGGGCGTGATCAGCCCATGGAACTTTCCCCTCACATTGGCGATGATCGACACCATCCCTGCCCTGTTGGCGGGGTGTGCTGTCGTCGTGAAGCCCTCAGAGGTGACGCCGCGCTTTGTTGCGCCGTTGATGGAAGCGATTAACGCAAGCGGAGATATCGCGACGGTGCTGGCTTTTGTCGTCGGCGCAGGCGAGATCGGGGCGCAAATGGTTGAAGGTGTCGATGCCATTTGCTTTACCGGTTCTGTTGCGACCGGGCGGCTTGTTGCGAGCTCGGCGGCGGGGCGGATGATCCCTGGCTTTTTGGAGCTTGGCGGGAAAGATCCGTTGATTGTGCTTGAAGGTGCCAATCTTGATTATGCGGTGACCGCAGCCTTGCGCGGTTCCGTTTTGTCGGCCGGCCAAGCCTGCCAATCGATCGAGCGGATTTATGTGCAGCGCGGCGTATTCCGGACGTTTGTTGATCGCTTGACCGAGGCCGCGCGCCAGTGCCGACTGAATTGGCCAGAGATTGGTATGGGTGAAATCGGCCCGATCATCTTCGACAAGCAGGCCGCCGTCCTGCAGGGCCAATTAGATGATGCCGTGGCGAAGGGCGCGCAGGTCTTGTCTGGCGGCTCTATCGAAACCCACGGCGGTGGCCTTTGGATGAGGCCAACGGTGCTTGTCGATGTGGATCACACGATGAAGGTGATGACGGAGGAAACCTTTGGGCCAATCATGCCGATCATGGCCTTCGACACCCAAGCCGAGGCCATCCATCTCGCCAATGACAGTGTCTACGGATTATCCGCGGGCGTCTTTGCGCAGACACTCGCTGAGGCAGAAGGGGTTGCGGTTCACTTGAAGGCCGGTGCCGTCAGTTTGAACGATGCGGCGCTCACTGCCCTGTTTTACGAGGCTGAGAAGCACAGCTTTGGCTTGTCGGGGTTGGGCGGCTCGCGGATGGGTGCTGCGGGCTTCCATCGGTTCTTGCGGAGGCAGGCGTTGATTGCCAATTCCGCCGCTCCAGTGCCCCTTAGTGCCTTTGCTGAAGACCGCGCGGCTACTTGACGCGACGCTCTTTTATGCACGTGCGCTTCACCAGTTGGTCATTCTCAAACCAATGCCAGGTACGACCGCGGTGTTGCCCGTCGGCGCTCAGCTGAATCATCTCATAGAGATAGGTGCCAGGCTCGCCTTTGCGCACCCACGTCAGCATCACTGTTCGGTCGTCCACCTCCCAAGCGCGCCCCAAAATACGATCTGTGTCCCAATGGATTTGGCGATCGCGATAGGTGGCCGGGAAGTGTATTTCTTCTTCGCGACCATCTGCCCAGCGGTAGGTGTTGATCTGGTAGTAGGCGTGGACCCCTTCGTTTGGGAAGCGACACTGAAGATGAGACGCGTGACGATCGACGACCGCGTTGTTGGTGTCGACATGGATGTATTCGCCCTCCCACTCCCCCTCATGTCGTGCAAGGACCGGCATGTCTTCACGAATGGACGCCATTGATGCTCTCCCTTCTCTGTTTTCCTAGGACGTGACCAAGCCCGCGGTCTCAATGGCGGCCGCAATCGATAATGCGACGTGGTCGGAACTAAATGCGGTCATGATCTGCAGGCCTGCGGGCAAGCCGTGCTCGGCAAAGCCCATCGGTATTGAGACCGCTGGAAGGCCGGCAAAGTTGGCGAGTGCGGTCAAATCTGCCTGATGGGTTGGTGGCGATCGTTTATGGTCGAACGCGACTTCCCCAACCGTCGGGGACAAGAAAGCCTGGTGCTTTGCAAAAACGCGCCCCATTAGACTGCGCATGCTGGCGATGTCCCATTGGGCGGCGGCCAGTTTGGTGGCGCTTTGCGTTGCTCCGTACGCCAACAGTTGACGCAATGGCTCGGAAAACCCAGACGGGTTTTCCCTAAGGTCGCGGTCCATCAGCGCTGAGCCTTCGGCCTCACAGACCAAAAGACCAAGACGGCGCAGGCGCGTGGGCTGATATTCTTCCAAGTCAACGCGATCAATCTCAATTCCAAGGGCCTGCAAACGCTTCAGTGCTGTCTCATAGGCGGCTAGGACCCCAGGAGCGATGCAAGTGCATGAAGCCGCCGACAGCGCGGCCATCTTTAATCCGGCCAAGGACAATGGCGTCGACGCTGGCGTAAACGCGAGGCGCGCAAGCCCTGTCGAAAAAGGATCGGTGGGATCGCGACCCGCAATTGCCGACATCACGGGTAAGAGGTCGCGCGCATACCGGGCATGTACGCCAACGTGGTCAAGCGAATAGGATAGAAGTTGCATGCCAGTGCGCGATACGCGCCCGAAGCTTGGCTTAAACCCGGCGATGCCGCAGTACGAACTGGGGAGGCGCACTGAACCCAGCGTATCGGTGCCGATGGCTCCTGCAACCAAACCGGCCGCCACAGCTGCAGCCGATCCGCCAGACGAGCCGCCTGGGGTGAAGCCTGGGCGCAGAGGGTTCTGGGCGGGGCCGTAGAGCGGGCTGGTGGTGGTCGCGCCGAGGGCTGCTTCGTGCATGTTGGCGATGCCGAGGATAATGGCTCCGGCGCCGCGCAATGCCTTGACCACTGCGCTATCGTCTTTCGCAATACGATCCTTGTACGCAGCGATTGCACCCGTCCAGGGAAGATCACGAACCGCGAGGTTTGCCTTGATTGCCAGTGGCACGCCATCCAATACGGAAAGCGGAGCGGCCTTGCGCCACCTAAACGCTGACCTGCTTGCGGCCAGCTCAGCATCCGCGGTGTTCCAATGGACGATCGCGTTTAGGCTCGGGTTTAGACGCTCAGCGCGCCCTTGAAACACCTCAAACGCTTCTGCAGGCGTGATCGCGCCACGCCTGTAAAGGGCATGGAGGCCAACGATCCCTGCCGCAATAACTGGATTTTCCGCGCCACGAATCATGAGCGCCTCTCGTCGATCAGGCGTATGGGCTTTTGGCGGCGGTCGATCTGGGTGAGTTCAGCGGTCGCGCCAGGAGCAACCAGGTCGACTTGGAGCTCTACGCCGAGGCGCTGACGCAAGAGCGTTGCGAAGCGGGTCGCGAGGTTTGCATCGTTGCCCTTCGCCTCAACCAACACGATGAGTTCGTCACGCCCCTTGGCGTCTTGAATTGCACGGCACACATACTCACCGGCGTAGGCGTCAATTTCAGCCAGGATCGGACCAATGGCCTGCGGGAAAACGTTGATGCCGCGCAGTTTCACCATGTTGTCTGAACGACCCAAAAAGCCTTCGATGCGCTTGAAGGCGTAGCCTAGACTGGAGGTGCCGGTTCTGACTTGCGTGACATCATGACTGTTGAAGCGGATAATGGGATAGACATCGTCCTTGAACAGACAGGTTACGATCAGATCGCCCGGTGTGCCGTCTGGAACCGGCAAAGCCGTATCTATGTCGCAGACCTCGACCACGTGGGCGTCTTCAAACACGTACAGCCCATCCTGGTCTGCCCCTTCGCCTGCTATAACACCGGTGTCGCCAATGCCATACCAGTCGTAGCAATCGGCACCGCCCCAAAGGGCCGATACAGCTGCCTTGTTCTCCCTGCCAAATTGACCAGATATCATTCGTATGCGGATATCCTCTCCGATCTTCAGCCCCTCTTGCGCGGCGACCTCGGCAAGCTTCTTGACATAGTCGGCAAACCCCAGGATGGCCGTCGCGCCGAACGTTTTCATCAACTGGACTTGTTGCGCAGATCTGGTTTCAACGCCCGTGCCGGCGGACATGAAGGTTGCTGCGGTGAAGCGCGTAACCGCCTCTCGAATATAGTGGCCGCCGTTGATCATGCCATGGCCATAAACGGAATGTGCGACGTCGCCAGCGTTCAGCCCTTGCATACGAAAAAGGCGCCCCAGCAAGAGGTTTTGGACCTCCCGGCTCTTGGGTCCAAACAGCAAGGGTTGGGGCGTTCCTGTGGTTCCACTTGTGGTGTGGAAAATGACGGGAGGGCGCTCATCTGGTGGATAGCTGTCTAGCCCGGCAAAGTCGCCAAATGGCGGATGAAGAGCGATGCTGTCTACAATTTGTGCTTTGCCAAAGGTGGGGAGTTTTGAAAGGTCATCCAACCCTCGGATGTCGCCCCGCTCAATTCCGGATGCGCCCCAAAGGCGTCTGTAGAACGAGGTGGACCAGGCTCTAGCCAAGAGCGCCTCGAACCGTTCGTCCTGTATGTGCCTCAATTCATCGCGGGAAATGGATTTGGCAAAGGCCTCAAACGCAAGCCCGATGGGGTACTCTTGTTTGAGACGTTTCGGATCGACGATGTCGTAAAAGGTGGGCAGTTGCGTCATGGGGGTGACCCTCCCCCGGCGAGCTGCGCTATGCGAGCGACATCCCGCAGGCCTGGCAACGCGTCGACCAGCGCAATAATCTCTTCTGCACGTTCTTGCGTCAGCCCGGCAAATCCCGTGCAAGCGAGAAACTTGGCAAGGCGCGCCTCGCGCGTTAGGGGACGTAAAGGCGACCCTAACAGCGTTTCCACAGACGCTTCTAGGCGATGCCCGTCGCTGGTGAGGGCGACGCTGCGCTGAGGCGTAAACGCGGCCGCATTCGCGTTGTCGACTTTTACAACCTCAATCCGCTTGGCGAGTGCATGTGTTTGCCGATTGCACAACGCTTCAGGCGTGAAGGCTTCAAGACCAACGCTCCCAAACAGCAAGGCGTGGGCGGCGCAATACGGGAGGCACAGGCGCGCATAGTTCACTTCAAGCAGGTCTTGGATGGGGCGGCCAACGAGGTGATGGATCAAGGGCGGGGCAAAAACCGTCCAGGTCTGGAGATTTTCTGGCGTTACACCTTGGGCGCGCAATTGTAGCGCCATATCGATACCGCCGTGGGCGGCGCGGCCGGTTGGAAAGGGCTTCCAGCTCACTTCGCTCACTCGCCATGTTTGCCCCAAGCTCTCCAAGACCGGAGCTATCGCTGAGCTCGCCTCAAACAGAGCCAGATATCCAAAGGGGCCGTCGATCGCGCCGCGCGGCCCCGGTAAGCCTGCTTCGGCGAGGTCCACAGCGTCGAAGGCCGCGCGGGCTGCATGACCGACACTTGCGGCCAAAGCGGGTGTGCCTTCGACATGCGCCTGCATCGTGCCAGCGGCAAATGCCAAGGCGTAGCCAAACGCATGCGTCAGCTGTTCTGGAGTGAGGCCGCGGGCCCGAGCAAGGGCTGCGGCAGCGCCGAAAAGGCCGCAGGTTGCTGGCCGAAAGAACCGAATTTGGCTGGTCGCAGCCACTCCTAATCCGGCCGCAACGTCTACCCCTGCAGCGCAGGCGGCGATGTAGGTGGCACCGCTCATCGTTCCCGTCGCCTGGGCTTCGGCCATTAAGACCGGCACCACGACAGTGAACGGATGCAAGACAGCGGCCTCATGCACGCAGTCAAATTCTTGGCAATGGGACTGAAAGGCATTGATTGTAGCCGCCGCTGCGGCCTCGGTTTTAAGGCCCCCACCCCAGACGCTAGATTTGCCTTGGCCTTTCGTAAACACCCGCCCAAAGCCGCGCGCATAAACTTGGGCCGCGCCAGCCACGCCGACACCGATCGTATCCAAGGTGAAGTGCTGAACGGCCTGTTGGGCCGACGAAGGCAGTGCCGCTTGCTGCATCCCAGCCACGTGGGCAGCAAAACGCTCTGATGCGGTTAGCAAGACGGGGCTTTGTCCGGACATTTAGGTGTTGTACCATGCCTAAATTCACGCGCAAGAAAGGTGCGAATGAAAGGGCCCCTATACCGCACGCTTGCCGCTACGTTGCGCGACCGGATCGCTGCAGGCGATTACCCGCCCGGCTCCGCCTTACCAACCGAGCACGAGCTTTGCGCACTTTATGATGTTTCTCGCCATACTGCGCGGGATGCGCTGCGCCTGCTACAGGACGCCGGCCTCATCGAACGCCGGCGTGGCGCGGGAACCATCGTTATTCGCGCGGCTCCGGACGGACGTTTTGTTCAGAGCTTGGACGGCTTGGGCGGATTACTACAGTATGCGCGAAATGCGCGATTGAGTAAGATGCTGCTGGCCCCTGAACTTAGCGACGATCCAGCGCTCCATGTGCTCGGGCTTGATCCAAGCGCACGCTGGATGCGGATCACGGGCGTAAGGCGGGCGGACGCAGAGACCCAACCAGTCGCAATCACAACGATCCATGTTCGATCGGACCTTTGTCCGAATGCTGATACTCTCGCCTCCCTGGATGGGGCGCTCAATGAGTGGATCGAAACCGTGCATGGCGTGAGAGCGATCCAGGTCGCGCAAGTGATCACGTCGGTGGCGCTGGACGGTCACAGCGCGCATGTTTTGGGATGCGATACCGGAGCGCCCGCGCTGCGCACGGTGCGCAAGTACATGGATGCGGATCGCGCTGTGTTCCAAGCGAGCGTGAGTTTGCACCCCGGCGATCGGTTTTCTTACGAGATGGTGCTCAAGCGTGCCGATTAGCGATCCACGGTATGTTCCGCTTTCGGACTTGTTGTTATAGTGGAATGCACTCAGATCGTGCCATTGGCCTTGAGTTCGGCCACTGCGGTTGGTGACAGGCCCGCCTGAGCTGCGATTGTTTCGGAGTGTTCGCCATAAGTTGGCAAAACCAGTGACGGCTGAGCGCTTTCGTGAAGAAAGCGAATTGGGGGGCCCAGGTGACGATTTCCGCTCTCATCCGTCAGCACTTGGCCGCGTTCTTTGGCAAAAGGATCGTCGAAGGCATCCTTCAGCGTGCGCACTGGGGCCCAGCACACGTCTAGGCCGGCCAAGAACACTTCCCACTCTGAAAGCGTTCGTGTGAGGAAGGTTTGTTTGAAGAACGCTTTGAGGGGATCTTGTCCTGGGCCAGGTTCAAGCTCAGCGAAATGCACGAGGTCTGGGCGCCCCAGGGCTTCTAGAATATTCCGCGCAAAGTGGACTTCCGATCCGCCCAAAACCAAAAACTTTGCATCGCGGGTTTCATACACCTTGTTCATTGCGGCACCGCCGAACGAACGCATGGTCTTGGGCTCCGGGTGCTGATTATTGGCAAATACGGGACCTGTGACGTTTGGCGTCCACGCCAACAAAGCGTCGTACATGCTGATATCAATATAGTCGCCTTGCCCTGTTGCATGGCGGCGATAAAGAGCCATCATGATCGCCGAAAGCGCCATCAACGACGCTGCCATATCGGAGGCGGGCACACACGGGTTGGTGGGCTTATCGTCTTCGAGGCCACGGTTCAGATCCAACACGCCTGACATCGCTTCAATTGTCAAAGCATGGCCAGGCTTTTGGGCGTAGCTGCCCTGTTGTCCAAAAGCCGAGATCGAGCAGTAGACGACGCCCGGATTGATGGCGGCGACAGCGGCGTAGTCTACGCCCAAGCGCGCCACAACACCTGGCCGAAACGATTCAACGATCACATCGGCGTCTTTGGCGAGTTCAAAAAAGAACGCTTTTCCAGCGGGGTCTTTGAGATTGACCTTTAAGCTTCGTTTGCCGCGCGAGATGTTGCGAAACCAGACGGACACGCCATCGCTGGTTTTGTAACCCAGCGAACGGGTGGGCTCTCCGGTGCCATTGGCAGCCTCGATCATGATCACGTCTGCGCCGTGATCTGCCATCATCATCGTCATGTGCGGGCCGGGCAAGAAGGCCGACAAATCGAGAACTTTGAGACCTTCCAACTTCATGCCGCTGCGACCTTAGGCTGCCTTTTGGATCACTCTGGCGATGTAGTCGGCGCGTTCCAGCATGTCACCCGAACCATGCAGCGTGAACGGACCGCTCGGTGCCGGTTTGAGCACTTCGGGACCGGCGGGAAGTGGCCAACTCTGACCGGAGTATTTTCCACGGAGATGCAAAGTGACCCCCTCAGCGGGGTTTACACTCATCACGAGACCCCAGAATTCCTCATGGGTTTCTGCGCCGGTCTCGTCGATTTTTGTGCGCTGGATGATCATGGTGGCACCGAGAAGTCGGGGGATCCAGGTTGGATCCCATGCGTGTGTGGACATGGCCAGCTTGCTCCTTGTTGGGGGCGGGTTAGGTTTGCTCCCCCAGTTTTGGCGCACGTCTTCCTAAAGGACGCTTACCATCCACCTTGATTGGGCTCGCCAACATGCGCAACGCGCCGTTTTTTGCATCGGGGTGGGCGACTGCATCGGTCATTCCGATTGCGCGAACAAATGGGTTGTCGAGCGCCTGCGCGATATCATTGACCGGCGCTACGGGCACCCGCCCGCCCAAGAGGCCAATCCAGTGTTGGCTCGTTTCAGTCATCAAAAGCGCGTCAAGCTCTTTGGTGAGGTCCGAAATATTGGCGCGACGCTGCGGCGGATTCGAAAAGCGCGGATCGACAAGAAGGTGCTCTTGCTTTGTAAGATTGCAAAACAACTCCCAAAATTTTGGCGTCTGACACATAAGCATCAGCCAACCGTCCTTGGTCTTGAACAATTGGCTTGGGGCAATCGAAGGGTGAGCGCCGCGTGGGAGACGACCCGTCTTCACACCTTCGTTCAAGTACCAGGTTGCAGGATAGGAAAGCTGGTGGAGGGCTGTGTCGAACAGGGCCACATCAACATCACAACCACGACCTGTTCGGTGCGCGCCCAAGATACCGGCCAAGATTGCGGTGGCCAGTTGTGAGCCGGTGTGGAAGTCGATGATCGATAGGCCGCACCGCACCGGCGGGCTTTCCGGCTCGCCGCTCATCATCAGAAAACCTGCTTCGGCCTGCATAAGATAGTCATATCCAGGCCAAGCGGCGCGGTCGTTGTCACGGCCATAGGCAGACAGGTGGGCGCAAACAATCTTCGGATTTAGTGCCTTGAGATCAGCAAAGGTCAGCTTGAGTTTTTCGGGCTGATCGCCGCGTAGATTGTTGGCGACGGCGTCGGCATTTTTCACAAGCGATTCAAAGGCGACGCGACCCTCATCTGTTTTTAGTTCAAGCGCGACTGACGTTTTGCCGCGCGAAAACGTCTGGAAGAACTGGCTGTCATTTTCGCCGAGAAAGTAAGGCCCGGTCGCGCGGGACACATCACCGCCCATGGACGGGGCTTCGATCTTGATAACCTCGGCCCCGAGGTCGGCCAGCAACATCGTTCCGTATGGACCCGCACCGTATTGCTCAATCGATAGGATTCGCACGCCGGCGAGCGGTAGGGTCATGGCTGGGCCACCTCCTCCAATAAGCGCAGGTCGTAGCCTTGTTGTTCTGCAGCGGCCTGCAGCTGTGCGCGTGTTTCTGGGCTGATTGTTGGGGTACGCGCCAAGAACCAAAGGTATCGGCCAGAAGGCTCGCCTACTACCGCATACTGATAATCTTCAGACAGATAGATTATCCAGTAGTTGCCATCGCCTGCAGGTAAGGGAAATGGGGCGAAGTTGACGGCGAGTCTTGCGCCGCTAGACCCGTCGATCACCCTTGCCACGCCTTGCACGGCGCGGATGCGTGTCCCAACCGGCCCCTGTCGACAGCTGTTCGTCACACCGACACGGCCATCCGGCCTTGCGGTGTAATCAGCGGTGACGGCTTCGCAACCTCGCTCGAAGGTATTGGGATAGCGCGCAATTTCATACCAACGGCCCGCATAACGCGCGAGGTCGACGGCTGCTACCGGTCGCAACTCCGGCGCATCGCTTGGGCGTCCTGATGGACCAGCAGCGCAGGCGGACAGGGCCATGGCGAACGCTATTATCAAAGCATGTTTTATCATTTTGCCTGCTTTTAAGGTGCGATGGCACGGCTGCGGGGTGAACAGTTCACTTAAGGGTTCAACGTCTCGTTCCCGCACAAGCCTGTTCGGTTTGGCTCACACCTTGTGGCGAGCCATCAATTGCTTGGCGATAATTATGCGCTGCATTTCGTTGGTGCCTTCACCGATGCAGAGCAACGGGGCATCTCGATAGAGGCGTTCGATCACATACTCTTTGGAATACCCATAGCCGCCATGAATACGCATTGCTTCTGTGGCAACTTCAAGGGCGGTTTCGGACGCGAAGTATTTTGCCATGCCCGCTTCCATGTCGATGCGGCCGCCGGCGTCAAAGGCGCGGGCGGCGTCTTCGACCAGAAGCTCGGCTGCCCGCGTCTTTGCTGCCATCTCTCCAAGTTTGAGTTGGATGGCTTGGTGTTCGCCAATGGGCTTGCCCATGGTTTTGCGGATCTGAGCGTATTTCGCACTTTCCATGAGCGCCCGGCGGGCAATGCCTACAGCGCGGGCAGCGATGTTGATGCGGCCAATCTCCAGGCCACCAGTTGCCATGATGAAGCCCTTGCCCTCTTCGCCGCCCACGAGGGACAGCTCGGCCGAGCACTCGTAGTCTTCAAAAATGAACTCGCCGCTGTCGATCCCCTTGTAGCCGAGCTTCGACAGCTTCTTGCCGTTGGCGATACCCTTAAGGGGCTGCTTCGTTTCAGGGTCGATCTTGGGTGTGATCAGCATGCTCATCCCCTTGTGGCGGGGTTGAGCTGCGGGGTCAGTCTTGACCAGAAGGGCTACGACATGGCCTTGGATGGCGTTTGAAATCCAGGTCTTGGTTCCGTTCACCACGTAGGTGTCGTTGCCCTTCTTGCGGGCGACCGTGCGAATTGCCTGCAAATCCGTGCCGGCATCCGGTTCGGTGAGACCCAAGCCGCCTCGCATTTCACCGGAGGCAAACTTCGGTAGCCAATAGTCCTTTTGTTTTTGCGTGCCAAACTTCTGCACGACGATGGCCATCATCAGATGGGAATTGAAGATCCCGGTAAGGCTCATCCATTCTTCCGAGATCCGCGTGACGATCTTTGAATAGGTGGTGGCGGAAAGGCCAAGGCCACCGTAGTCCGGATGGACCAGCGCGCCGAACAGGCCAAGCTCGGTCATGTCCGCAACCAAGTCTTCGGGCCACACGTCGTCGTGCTCAAGCTGCATGGCCACGGGCGCAACTTTGGTTTTCAACCACTTGTCGATGGTGTCCAGGATTTGGCGCTCATCGGCATCTGAAATGTTGGATTGTCCGTTGGCCATCTCTCGCCCTTTGTTGGATCGCAACCTGACTCTTGGTTGTCGTTTGCTCAATAATGCGCGACCTTATCCTCCACGGCGTGACCCTTCGCTGGGATCAGCATGTTGCGGGTGAAGGTGCAGACAGTGACCCCGTCCTGGTTTTTTCCGATGGTGCGGATCGTCACGATCCCCTGCCCTGGACGGCTTTTGCTTTCGCGTTTTGCGAGCACTTCGCTTTCGCCATAGAGCGTGTCGCCTGCGAACACGGGGGCGGTGAACTTCACCTCGTCCATGCCCAGATTGGCGATGGCTTTTTGGCTGCAATCGGTCACGCTCATGCCAATCAGCAGCGCGAGCGTATAGGGCGAAACCACAAGGTTGCGCTTGAATTCGCTGGCTTTCGCGAATTCGACATCGAAGTGCATTGGATGGGTGTTGAGGGTGAGCAACGTGAAGAGGTGGTTGTCGTATTCTGTCACGGTCTTGCCGGGGCGGTGCTCATAGACATCCCCCACTTGGAAATCTTCAAAGTAGCGGCCGAACGTTTCGCGGTAGCGCTGCGGGCCCACTTCTTTCCACTGCTGCACCATTAGGCATCTCCGGCTTGTTCCAAAATGCGTTGCGCCGTCCGGGCCACCGGTCGTTCGATCAGCTTGCCATCCATCAGGGCCGCAGCGCCGTTGGCTTGCGCCAAAGTGCGGACGACGCGTCGTGCCCATTCCACTTCTGCGGCAGTCGGTTTGAACGCAGTGCGGACGGGAGCGATTTGCGAGGGATGGATGCAGGCACGGCCGGTGAACCCTAGGGCCTTGGAGCGGCGCGTGGAGGCAATCAGCCCTTCCTCATCGCGCACATCAAGGAACGGAACATCCAACAGCTCAATGCCCGCTGCACCGCAGGCCGCCGCGAGGCGACCTCGCGCATAGATCAGCGCGTCCCACTCGAGCGTGCATCCGATGTCGGCTGCAAAGTCAACGGCTCCAAACAAGATGCCCATCACGTTTGGCGCGGCGGCGATGTCCCATGCGTTCTTTAGGCCGATGCCGCTTTCTATGATCGGCCAAAGCGGCGGGCCCTTCAGGGTTGCGAGGTCTGCGGCTGTGTTGACCTTTGGGACCATCAAGAAGCCGCAGTGCGCTGGCGGGGGTTCGCTCCAAACATTTGATGTCTGAACGGAAGATGCCGCTGCCCACTGCGCGAGGATGGCCTCGGCGTCCGCTTTTCCTTCTGGAGTAGAGGGATGATTGATCCGCACCCCGATTATGGCCGGTGGGGTTGTGGCACCCTGAAGCCAGGCGCATGTGGCTGCACGGGCATCGTCTTTTTGATCCGGCGGGACAGCATCTTCTAGATCGATGCAAACGACGGTTGCTGCGCTCGCGGCTTTGCCAAATCGATCGGGCCGATTTCCAGGCACAAACAGCAGGGAATGGAACGTCATTGCGCCTCGCCTTTGTCCGGACATTTAGGCGCCAGGACCTCCTTGTCAATTGTCGTGGTGGTGACGCGCGCGGTTGGGGCCGCGCCCAATAGCGATTGGCAACTCCGTGCCGCAGGCGCGACAAAAGCGGGCATCGCGTTCATGGCGCTCCTGTCCGCACGCGACGCAGGCCACAAACTTTTGCTGAGGCGCGAAGGCGCGTTGGGCGATGCCAAAAAACAAGGTGATGCCCGTCAACATAAGGACGATGGAGAAGATACGGCCGGCTGCGGTGTCGATTGTGATATCGCCGAAACCCGTTGTCGTGAGCGCTGTGACGACAAAATAGACGGCGTCCAGGAAGTTATTCAACTTTGGGTGATCGCCCAAGAACAGCGCTTGGGCTACGCCCGCCGCCAGGAACACAAACACAATCAAGTTGACGATCGCTTTGGTCAGGTCTTCGGCATAGGTGTCGTTCCACTGTCCTGCCCCAAGGACGTTCCAGAACCGCTCTCGATGCACCAGCGTCCATAAACGCAAGATGCGCAGGAAGCCCCAATTGTGAAGGAGCGCTGGAAAGAGCAACGTGGCAAGTACCACAAGATCTACCCACGTGGTGGGGTATTTCAGCCAGCGCCGCGCGGAGCCGAGCGCGTAGAGTTTTGCGGATAGATCGATCGCCAAGAAAACTGCGATCGCATAGTCGATCGCAAACAGCCAAGGCCCTTCTGGCACGAACTGGCTAAAGACAAAAAAGCCGATAACGATGATGTCCAATACCACCAGGGCGGCTTGGAAACGCAACGCACGTTGTGTTGCCCCGAAGTAGAGTTCGCGGAGGTTTGATCGAAGGGTTGCTGGTTGGCCATTTGAAGTCATGGTCAAGCGGGGGCCTTTACTTGGGTAGCAAATGCAGCGGCGATGTTTGCGCGCGAAGCGACCCAGACATTTTCCATAGTTGCTATATGTGCGAGGACCGCTTCCAGAGCGGCAATGCGGCCGGGGCGTCCTACAATACGCAAGTGCAGGCCGATGGAGGCCATCCGCGCTTCTCCTTCGCGCGCTTCTCGTTGGAGCCAATTCAGCGTTTCAATTGCGTAGCGCGCCCAGTCCCAGGGTTGCATGGCGGGTGCGACCCACATTTTCATGTCATTGGTGTCTATTGCGTAGGGCATGATCAGGATTGGGCGTTTGCCAGAGCTGGTGTCAACCATGTCCCAAAAAGGCAGATCACCGGAGTAATCGTCCATGTGATAGGAAAAGCCCTCTTCCGTCAAAAGACGGCGAGTGTTTTCGGTGTGGAGGTAGCGGGAGAGCCATCCCTCCGGACGTGTTCCAACGGTTTCAAGGATCAGATTACGGGCGTCTGTAATGAAGGCCCGCTCCTTGGCTTCTTCCATCCAGAACTGATGACTCCAACGGTATCCGTGGCCTGCAACCTCCCATCTGCGCAGTCTGATCGCTGCGGCAATCTCGGGTGCGCGTTTTAGAGCGAGCGCTGCCGCGGTGATGGTTGGGTCGATCTGGTAGGCGTCGAGCAGTTTCAAAATGCGTGGCCAGCCCGCGTTGATGCCGTACCGGTAGTTGCTTTCATTGCCATGCACCCGCATGGGTCTTTTGGGCACAGCGCCCAACTCGTCGACGGGTTCTGGGCCTTTATCGCCATCTTGGACGTTCTGCTCGGCCCCCTCCTCTACATTGATGACCAGCGAGATGGCGAGCTTGGCACCGTTGGGCCATTCGATTTTTTTAGCTGCCGTCATGGCTGCGATTCCTAAACTGATCGCGTCACAGTGGAGCGGGTGCTGGGCGGGCGCAAGACGGGCGCGCTTGACATGGCAGTGCCCGAGTTCCACACACGATCATCAGCGTTCAGCAGAGGAGGGCCGTCATATGAATGTGGGTTCCTTTCCGCGGATTTCCGTGTTGCTGGCGCGCGCCTCCTTTTCAGCGCGATGAGCGCCGGCAACAGTTGCTTCGATCTGTTGCTGGACACTTTCAATGATTGACGCCTTTGGCTGGAGCGCGGCGCTCCAAATGTCTTTCGCCGCGCATTTTGCGATGGGACTTGAACCTGCGCGCGTGATTGCATTCCATCGCGAACGCTGGGTCGTGGTGAGCGCCGATGGCGAACGCGATGCGCGCCTCAGCGGGAAATTTATCCATCAAGCCAAAGAGGGCGACTACCCTGTCGTTGGCGACTGGGTTGGGCTTGACCTCACGAATGGGATGATCGCTGGCGTGTTGCCTCGGACGTCTGCGTTTCGGCGCCGCGCAGCAGGCGGGGTCGGCACGCAAACGCTGTGTGCCAACGTGGAGGTTGGGTTGCTCGTTATGAGTCTCAACGGCGACCTAAACTCCAGGCGTTTGGAACGATATCTGGCCATGACGCGCGATAGTGGCGCGCGGCCGGTTGTCGTGTTGACGAAGGTCGACTTGGAGGGGGCAGAGCAAGCTTGCGCGCAACTGGCGACAGAGATCGCAGATGTGCCTCTTGTGGCCCTGTCAGCAGTGACCGGTGCCGGGATCGACCTTCTCTGGCCCCATCTTCTCCCGGCACAGACCGCAGTGCTTTTGGGCTCGTCGGGGGCGGGGAAATCAACCCTACTAAACCGGCTGCTGGGATACGCGGCCATGGCGACCGGCGATATCCGCGCTCAAGACGATCGAGGTCGGCACACAACACGCCATCGCGCAATGTTTCGATTGGAGAACGGCGCGTTGTTGATCGACACGCCAGGGATGCGGGAACTGGGAGTGGTGGGAGAGTCCCAGAGCCTGGCAAACGACTTTCAAGACGTGGCGGCTGCCTTGGGGCAATGCCGGTTTAGCGATTGTGGGCATACCACAGAGCCTGGTTGCGGCCTCCAGTTGGCCCTGACGAATGGCGAGTTGTCTGAAGAGCGCTGGCAGGCCTACTTGAAGTTGAAGCGAGAGCAGGAATTTGAGGCGCGGCGCGTGGACAAAGTTCTGGCCGCAGGCAACAGAAAGCGTTGGAAACGCCTGACGAAAGATATGCGGGCGCGCTCTAAACATAAAGAAGGCGGTGGCGATCGGGAGTAGATCGTCGGCGGCATGCAAGTTAGATCAAACGGAACGAAGGAGGCGCACATGAAGTTGGGATCTGTGGTCATTGCAGCAGCACTTCTGGCTCTGACTGCGTGCGGAGACGCTGGGCTTGACCAAATGAAGGCCGCTGCCACGGACGCCGCCGCTGGTGCGGCAAAAGTGGCCGCCCAGTTTGTCGACACGCGCACAGCCTGCCTTGCCACTGGGCAGAACGACGCGTTTTGCGGCTGCCTTTCAACGCGCTTGGGTGAGCGCCTGCAACCTGAACAGATTGATGCTTTGGCAGGCGTTATCCGAGATGGCCTTACCAGCGGCATGCAGGCAGCGGCGGAGCGCGCGACAACGATTGACCCTGCGACGCGTGACGCGGTTGTGTCTTGCGCTGCAACCGGCGCGGTGGGTGCTGTCCAAGCTGAAGTGACTGAAGGCGCAAGTGACGCCGGCCAATAACGGCGATCACCGCATCCATCTGGCAACGTCTAACAACGATGCCAGAGCCCCCGCGACGTAGGTCATCGCCGCGGCTTTCAGCACAGACCGGGCGGCCGGCAGATCAGCCTCGCTTAGGTATCCGCCCTGCTGGAGCGCGGGGAGCGCCCGCTTGAAGCTAGCATCAAACTCCACCGGCAAGGTCAGCACGTGCATGACGATGCGGCTGGCGAGTAGCGCGGCGATGGCTACCACTTGCAGGAGTGCGATGGCTGGAGACTTGATCAGAATTGCGACGATCGGGACGGAGACCAAAAGACCCATCGCCACCAGGTTGAGCATGCCAATGGAGCTTGCCCACTTTGTGCGTGCGACAAGAAACCGATCGCCGTCACGATGCTGCAAGGCATGGCCCACTTCGTGCGCCGCCACTGTAACAGCCGTTATTGAGCGACCGGTTAGATTTTCTGGCGAAAGGCGAACCACGCGCGCGGTTGGGTCGTAGTGATCAGTGCCGGCGGGCGTTTCCTCCACGCCGACGTCTGGGAGAAGAAATTTGTCCAGGAGATGGCGGGCAAGCTCGCCGCCATTGCCAGGAAAATCGGGCCGTTCAACTGCATGTTTGCGCATCACAGCGCGGACCCACATCGAAGGGCCAAAAATTAGTCCAAGGAGCGCAATCGCCGCTAAGGCACCGAAAACTATCATCACCGGTACTTTGGGAACCGTCGCCAAGTTGGCAAGCCTTCGCCCCCTAGGTCAATCGTGGTTCGATGCGCATCTTGATGCTGACAGACTGATTGGCCGCCAATGACATTGGTTGGTGGGGTGAGTTCAACCCATCTGCGGGACTGCTCACTGGCTCAACACATACGAAAGGCTCAGACGGTGGGGTAAAGAGATGCAGACAAGATAGCGGGGTTGATGCCTTTAGGTCGACGCGTAGGCCAGGCCAGTCGAGGGTCGCCACACCGTTCCAGCCAGTGAGCGTATGATCTACATCGAACTGCTCCAGACCAACACCGCTCGCTAGCTGCTGGTTGATGAAAGCAGCTTCGAGATGGCGGACAGGCAAACAGTTTTGATCACTCTCCCATATGCCGCTGGTGATGGTTTGCAGGCGCGGCTTTGCTGGGAAGTACGGATGGTAGCCAAGGGTGGCGGGCATCGGGTGATCGCCGGAATTGCGCAAATCCAATTGCACTTCCAGCCCCGCAGCATCCAGCGTGAAGGTTTGGTCTGCTGCAAATGCAAATGGCCAAGCTTGGTCTGGCTCGTGGATCAAGCGAATCTGCGCCCTTGTGCTTGTGCATTGACCAATTGGACGCCAACGCTGCAGCCATCCGACCCCATGGATCGGCAGGGCGCTACCGTTGATGTTTGCGGGGATGTGTATGGTGGTGGCTTGCCAGTCAAAACAACCATTGCGGATGCGATTGGCGAAAGGCACCATCGGAAAACTGCCCATCAGCACCGCAGAGGCACAGTCTGCCGCGGAGGTTGGAGCGCAGCGCAGTACATCGCGCTGTGCCATGCAGAACCGCGCGATCGAGCCGCCGACGGCTGGGGCGATCTGCACGGATAAAGCGCCGTGCCGCAAGTCTATGACCTCTGTCAATGAGGCTCCTCACCGCCACTGACATTCATACTTTCCGCAGTGATGTATTGCGCTTCTGGCGAGCACAGCCAGGCCACGGCGTTCGCAGTGTCTTCCGGCAGTCCAGGTCGGCGCAGAGGTATCCGATCGGCCATAGCCTTCAGGTAGGCCTCGACACTTGGGGCCCCTACAACCTTAGCGAAATATTCGTTCTGCCAAACGCCGAGCCCTGTCGTGACATGGTTCGGGCAAACGTTGTTCACGGTGATCCCATGGGGGCCCAATTCAACCGCCGCGGAGCGCGCCAAGCCAACAAGGCCATGCTTTGAGGACGTATATGCCTGCGCATGCGGAAACCCGGACTTCGCGGCTTGGCTTGCAATGTTGATGATACGCCCCCCTTTTGCGGCTGCGATCATGCGGCGGGCGGCAGATTGGATGCCCAGGAAACACCCTTTCAGATTTACGTCTATGACGGCATCCCAGTCGTCTTCCGTTACTTCCAGCAAGGGCTTCATGATATAGCCGATACCGGCGTTGTTGACCCAGATATCCAAGGCTCCAAAGGCGGTTAAGGCATGGTCGGCGAGCGCTTCCACTTCTAAGGGCCGGCGTACATCGCAGGGCCAGGTTGTGACCTCACCCCCTAATGCGCGAACTTCACTGGCAATCTGTTCCATCTCCGAGGCCTGACCGACGTGCTCGGC
Organism: Caulobacterales bacterium; assembly: GCA_049314555.1. Lineage (GTDB taxonomy): Bacteria > Pseudomonadota > Alphaproteobacteria > Caulobacterales > Aquidulcibacteraceae > REEB509. The sequence goes on along the minus strand of JBMOEW010000008.1, from coordinate 10,677 downwards.
GGCGGTGGCTGCGTCACGGGCTGTGCCGATGTCTGACAGAACCACGCGCGCGCCCTCAGCAGAGAGTTTTTTTGCGATCGCCTCGCCGAGGCCAGATTTGCGTCCGGAGCCGGTCACAACGGCCACTTTTCCCACCAATCGCCCTGTTCCCATTTTCGCCTCCCGTGTTTTCTGCGTGTCGAAGTCTCGCCGTGCGTTGTTGTGAATAGGGTTGAACCCTTGGAGTTGATATATCAATCTATGGCATGGACCTGTCACGAGGCGTGCGATGACCCTACCTGGAAAACCTGCAACCAAGGCCAAAACCGAAGGAAAGCCCGCGAAGGCGCGCCAGCCAATGTCGAAGCTGCCTCGTTATGATGGTCCGCCCGATTACCGTGTGGTTGGGCGACACGGGGTTTACCCTGAGGTGAGTCACGACGAGGTCGCGCGCTTTAACTTTCTCGCCCACATGAACCGGCATTTGGCAACCCAGGTTATGCCCGGCGTGGCGCAAGCGTTTGAGGCTCGGGTCAAACCGGCGTTTGAGAGGGCCGAAAAGCGGCCGTTCAAAGATCGCCATGAGGTTCGCAAAGCGCTGACAAAGGACCCGATGTTCCAATGGTGGAGTGCTTTGAGGCGGGCCACCATGGAAACGCGCCAACAGGCCGGCCGTTGGGTGAGTTTGCGTCAGGCGGCAACGCTCAACGCAACGGCACGACAGTTGACGGACGGTGACCCCCGACTGCAGCTGGACCCGGCGATGCCCCTGCCCCGGTATGTCGCCGCCATTGATCACCACTGCATGCCCGGCAGTTACCACACGGAATTGACCGCAGGGGATGTGACCGGGCCCGCCAACTACGACATCGGCATCTTTGCGACGACCGGAGGCATGCTCGGTTTGTACAATGATGGCGGCGGCGTAGCCGTTGCCAAGTGGGTTTTAGAGAACCTGCCGGACTTTAAGCCAAAGCGGATTTTGGATCTTGGGGCTGGCCTTGGCCACAACGTGCTTCCGATTGCCCAAGCTTTTCCGGAGGCGGACGTTGTGGCGGTGGACGTTGCGGGCCCCATGCTGCGCTATGGTCTTGCGCGGGCGAAGTCGCTTGGTGTGCACAATGTGACTTTCGTGCAGGGCGACGTGTCAAAGCTTGGCGAATTTGAAGATGCGAGCTTCGATTGGATCCAATCCACGATGTTTCTGCACGAGACCAGCCACAGGGCGATGCAGGAGATCTTCAACGAAACCCAGCGGCTCTTGAAGCCTGGTGGGATCGTGCTGCACGTCGAGCAGCCGCAATACACATCAGACATGCCATTGTTTGAACAGGCAATGCGCGATTGGGACGCTTTTTACAATAACGAGCCCTATTGGACCAAAATGCACGAGGTTGATCTTGATGCGGCAATGGCTAGGGCCGGGTTCAGCAAAGATACGCTGATCCACGGGGGCGTTGCTGCGGTGGTCGATCCGAAAGTGTTTCCTGAGGCCAGCAAGGACTCCAAACAAGAAGACTATGGCCGCAAGGCAGCTTGGCATGTGATTGGTGCCCGCAAGCCTAAGGCGGTATCGGCTGCAAAAGGAACTGGTTGATGGGAAGCGGCACAATTGATCCGCTCGCTTTGGCTGGGGCAAAGGCAAAGGGCAAGCGACCTGCGTTTCTGGAGAACGCTGATACCGAGCGGCTCTTGAACATCACGCTTGTGCTCATTCAGGAAGTGGCCGTGATGCGGGAGCGGATCGACACGCTGGAACGGCTTTTAGAGCAGAAGGACGTTCTTGCGCGCACCGACATTGAAGCCTTCAGTCCAACAAAGGCAGAGGCCGCGCAGCGCGGCCTTTGGATGCAAGAGTATCTCGCGCGGGTCTTTCGGGTTATCCAACAAGAGCGCGAAGGGATGAGTGCGGACGATCAGTATTCTGAAGAAGTCGCTGAAGAACTGGCAAAAGGCTAGCATCCCCAGCCGAACCGAATGAGCTATTCCTGCTGAAAGTTGGTCATGCCATCGAAGAAGCCGGCCATATCGGATGGAAGGGCTTCACCGGTCCGCTCGCCAGGGACATCTTCGCAAAACTTCACCCACGGCAATCGACTCTCTATGCCGAACTGCCGCTCAATTGGGACAGTTGTTGGCTTGTCAAGCGAACCGATTGTGACGTAGAGCCGCGAGGTTGGCTTATCGTAAGCGAACGTGAGTGGGGTGCCACAGGTTTGGCAGAAACCGCGAGTGGCCAAGCTCGACGACCTGAAAAAGGCAGGTGCCCCTTTGGTCCAATCAATCTTGTCTTTTGCGATGCCAGTTAGGGCCGCAAACAGGCCGCCAGTGGCTTTCTGGCACATTCGACAATGGCAAACATGCGAGCCTGTTGGCTCTTCGGCGAGCGCGTAACGCACAGCGCCACACTGACAGCCACCGGTTCGAGTCATGGCGTGGCCTCTATTCTGAATAGATGGTCGGGCATCTCTTCGTTAAGGCGAAAGTCCCTCCAAAACAATTCGTTCTGTTTCACGCCATTGTAGAACAAGCGAATGCGCCCTGGCTGAACCCAAGTGCTTCCAGGGTGCGTATAGAAATCGGAATAGATTCGTTCGTGCCACCCCCGTGGCGTCGCAAAACCAACACGCAAAATCTGTGCATTTTCTTGGGCGATGGCAAACTGGGTCTGCCCGCCGTTCGGATCGATAACGTCGACGACATAGGCTGGGCGACCATCTACGAGATCATCCGGGAGCCGCTGTTGGCTGTAGCCTTCAGTGAGGGCAAATCGAATGACCCCAAAGCCAAAATTCTCAGACCATTGGCGATCCGCTTGCGACGGGGGTTGTGGGCCGGCGGCGGTGTAGCTGCGTTCACCGTCGAACGCCAAAAGCAATGCTGTTTGCCCGTCGCGCCAGGATTGAATCCTAACCTGTCCGTCTGCGCGATGGGCCTCAGTTTTCGCTTCAGGATAGACGCGCCACATCTCATAGCGCTCATGACGTTCAACCTCGCCGCCTTCTCGATAGAACACGGCCTCGCCGATCAAATGAAGCGTGCGTGGTCGCACCCAAACATCTCCGCCCGCGGCCGCTTGCGCGTTGGCTATAATCTGAGCTGCACTCAAACTTGGGTTGTGCGGCAAACTGGCGGTGGCCGTTTCAGGCGTCAGCTGCGCTGATCGCTCGGGGGTTGCACACGCGGCGAGTGCAAGAGCCGCGAGAGTTACGATCAGACTGCGGATCATGGCTGCTCCAGGACCAAAACGTTCATGTCTGCCAATGGCGCGCGCGCGGCCTTTAGCATGGCGTACTCTGGGCTTTGCCAGAAGCGTTCAATGGCATCTTTGTCCGGCCAGACCGAGATGACGCCAGCCATGCCGTTCGGCATTTGCCCCTCCAAGACGCAAGCAATGGGGCCGCGCGCGAGATACTGGCCGCCGAACTGTTCGATCAATGCAGCGGTGGGCTTGCCGTACCCTTCCAAGAAGGCCGGTCGATCATGGATTGTGCCAAAAACGATCATGTATGCCGGCATTGGGTACCCTCCTGCTTGCAATTGGCAGCGTCGCGCGCCTTAAAGGATATATCAAGTACGGGTCATCTCATGAAGCTGTTGCGTTCCGCCACGTTGAGCGTGGCCGATATTGGTCGCTCGCAAGGATTGTATGAGCGCTATTTGGAATATCGCACGGTCGAGAGCGGGAACGTGGATCGCGGCCTTGCGGAGAGTTGGGGCGCGCCCAAGGCTGAAGGTGCTGCTTACGCGGTATTACAGCCGTCTAGCGGTGCCAACATTTTCCTGCGCCTTGTGCAGCAGCCGCCGCATCCGGACTTTGTGCCGCTGCAGACCTACGGCTGGGCTGCAATCGAGATTTGCGTGCAAGACACCCATGCTGTGTGCGCACGCATGGCAGACAGCCCCTTTACGATCATAGGGCCGCCAAAGGAGTTGGACGGGCTGCCAGCTATCTTCCCAATGCAAGTCCAGGGGCCAAACGGCGAGATTGTCTACCTCACGCAAATTCGCGACGACCTTCCGATGTATGACCTGCCCCGCGCACAGAGCCTCATCGACCGCCTATTCATACTGGTGATCGCGAGTTCGGACATGGCTGGCGCTTTGGCGTTCGCCAGGGATCGGCTGGGCCTTTCGTTTGGGCGCGAAATTTCGCTTGCCTATACGATGCTGGCAAAGAGCTTCGGCAAACCCCTCGATACAAAATATACGATTTGCACAGTGACCCATGAGCGGGATGTGTTTTTTGAGTTCGATCAGTATCCGCCGGCGGCTACGCCTCGGCCGCAGCATCCTGGCCTGTTGGCACCGGGCGTCGCGATGGGCGGTCTTTGGTTGCCTGACTTTGACAAGCAGATCTCAGTTCTTTCAGATTTCTTGATCACGCCTCCGGAAGCGCGCGTCGGGCCCATCTACGGTGGCAAGCGTGCCGCAACCGTGCGAGGTCCGGACGGTACCTTGTTTGAGGTCTACGAGCCATGAAGCACGTGGTCCTGCGGGCAGTACTCCAAGCGCCACCGACGGCGGCGGACTTCGTTGTCTGCGCTGCGCCTGTGCCCGCATGCCCGGCCGGTGGGGTGCTCACACAGGTGCTGTGTCTTTCCCTAGACCCGTATGTCGGCGCGCGCTTGCGCGGGCGACATATGGGCGAACCCCCTCCCTCGCCGAATGTAGAACCGATCCCAGGCGCTGTGGTTGGGCGCGTCCTGGAAAGCGATGCCGTCGGCATCGCGCCGGGGGATTTCATCCATTCCATGATGGGCGCGTGGGGGGAAGTTGTGGCCATCGGTCCGGGTATGGCGCGCCGAATTGAACCGGAGTTGGCACCGCTTTCGGCCTATCTTGGCGTTCTTGGGATGCCGGGTCTTACCGCCTGGGCGGGGGCGACAAAGCTTGCCAAAGTCGGTTCTGGGGATGTTGTCTTGGTCAACGCCGCTGCGGGCGCGGTTGGGGGAAGTGTCGGCCAGATCGCCCGCCTCAAAGGTGCCGAGCGGGTGATCGGCATTGCTGGTGGGCCGGAAAAATGCGGGCTGGTCGTTGACCGATATGGCTTTGATGTTTGCGTTGATTCCGAGGCTTCGGATTGGCCAAGTGGCCTTGACGCTGCTCTTGGGGGCCGGGGCGTTAGCGTCCACTTTGAAAACGTAAGTGCGGCCATGTTGGCAGCTGGCATGAGCCGGCTGTCGCCCTATGGGCGCGTTGTGCTTTGCGGTTTGGCAGATCACTATCAGGCCGAGACCGGATCTGCGCAAATTCCGATAGGCTTGATCATCGCAAAGCGCGCGCAGGTACACGGCCTTGTCGTTTATGACTTCTACGATCGATGGGACGCCTTCTTGATGGAGGCTTCACCATGGGTTCGAGACGGACGCCTTTGCATCGCCGAAGACATAGCCACAGGCTTGGACAACGCCCCCGCCCACTTTGAAAAGCTCATGCAGGGGCGCAACGTCGGGAAATCTATCGTCGTGGTCAACGCGGAATAAGCCTAGGGACCCGACGTTGGAAGGGCGCTAAAGTCCCGGTATTTACCGAGCAGCAAGAGCGAGGCCGCCCCGGCAATCAGCACAACCGCCGCCAGATGGAACATCTCGTATTTGGCCTCGCTGCCATTGCGAACAGCAGCGGCGATGATTGGGGGACCAAACCCAGCACCAAGGGCGAAGAAGCCATAGAGCGAGCCGTAAATGGCACCGTAGGCCCTGGTGCCAAAGTACCGCGCAACCAGATACGCCATGAAGTCGTATTCGACACCCGCTCCAAAGCCCAAAAGGAATATGGCGAGCATCGCCATTTCCCGGCTCGTATCGGGCTCTGCAAAAATCCAAAGCGCGGCTGCAGGTGCAGCCAAAAACACCGCCGCAATGCCGGGGGCCCAAAAGCGGTCGATCAAGACCCCGCCAACAAGGCGACCAACGATGACGGAAATGCCTACAAGGGCGGCCAATCCAACTGCTTCGGCAGCCCCAAAACCTTTAGACCCTAAAATGAGTTCGATATTGGGGATCGGCCCTCCAATCGCGAAAGAGATCGGGACGAACGCCACCGCGAGCAACCAGAAGCGCCAGTCCTTTAAGGCCTCGCCAATTGTCATCCCAAGGGCTTGAACAGGTGCCGCCGGATCTGTGCCAGCGGGCGTGAACACCGCGCGGCTGACGCGCCCAATCATCAAACCCAAGAGCGGTAACACGCCAAGCACCGCAAACACCGCGCCAAGAACAAGTTCAGGTCGTAAACCATTGGCTTGAATTTGAGGAACCGTGAAAGCGAGTGCCGCAAAACTCAAGGCAGCGGTACCCAAGGTTGCGACCAAGCCAAGCACCGGCTTCAACTTCGTGGTCAGCGCTTGGTTGGCTGGCTTATCGGTTACATCGCGAAAGCCAATCAATGCTACAGGAAGCGCAATCAACAATGGGATCATGGCCACCGCCACATAACCCATGCGCCAGCCGTAAAGCGCTGTCACCTCTTGGGCCAGGAACTTCGCGAGAACCCCGTAAAGGCCGGTGGCGATAAGCGCCACTCCCAAGGCGAGCCCTCGGCTTTGGGTGAACCAATTGTTCACAGCACGGGTGAAGGTAATTGGCAGTGTGCCTGCGCCGGCAACCGCCATGGCACCCCACGTCACGGCATACAGGGTCAAATCGCCTGTGTTCAGGCCCAATGCCATCAACGATAGGCTAAACAAGAAGATTGAGATCAACGCGACTGGGCGCACGCCAACCCGATCGGACAGAAGCCCGATGATTGGGCTCATGAACAGGGCACCCAGCGTGTAAATGGGCAGCGCAAGCATGATTTGGGCGGGTTCCAGACCAAGCCCGCCCTCCGAGACCGGTTGCGACATCGGGCCAACAAACACGCCGATTGTGTAGAAGGGTAAAGGAGAGAGCCCCATCCCGATGCCCACAGCGGCAGAGAGCACAACTGGCCACCCCCGCTTAAACTCGCTTGCTCCGCCAGCGTTCATTGAAGTGACCCTCCCCGGCACCTTCCCGAGCCGGGGTGCCAACTGGATATACCAACATGACCGAACGCTGAGGTCGAGACGGCAACAGCGGTGATTTGGACCTGCGCCTGCGCCAAACCGTCTCAACTGTCTGGGTTTGCGAAGCCGAGTATGGTCGGTGAAAAGATATACCAACCTTGGGAGGTCACCTTGGGCGAGTTCTGGGCAGTAAACGAAATTCATGTTCTGCGTTGGTTGCACATTTTGGCGATGGTTTATTGGCTCGGCGGCGAATGGGGGGTGTTCCAAACGAGCTACAAAGTGGTGAACCCTGCGTTGTCTATTGAAGAACGTCGGCGTCACATGGAGACGGCATACCGTATCGATATTCTGGCGCGAACCGGCATCATCACATTGCTGCCTCTTGGGCTTCACATGGGTTACCTTTGGGGTTTCTGGGGCGATCGCACGAGCGGTGCAGGCGCGCACCTGCTGGTCTTCATGTGGCTCGCTTACGTCGCTTGGTTGGGCTTGACTTGGGGTGCCTTTGCCAATCGAGGCAAGCCAATTTGGGACCTCTTGAATGCCCTCGAGGATTGGACCCGGTATCTTTTGATCCCGGTGCTAATTGTTTCTGCCACTTCATCCCTTTTGGGGAACGGCCCTTTTGCGGCTGGCGATGGTCAAAAATGGTATGCGGCGAAGATACTAACCTACGGATCGATGCTGATCATTGGCGTTATGCTGAGACTCATCATGCATGAGTGGCAACGAATGTTTCCGATATTGGCTGCAGGACCAAATGCTGCGGTTGAGGCCCGCCTCAAGCGATCCATCGCGTTTGGGCGCTGGGTGGCATACGCCTATTGGATTGGGATCGCGACGACTGCATTTTTCGGCGCTGTGAAGCCTTTCTAACTGCACCAAACCAGATTATACGCGCCTGCCCGCGCTCGATGCGCTGGATGGGTGGCCGAGTGGTTGAAGGCTCCAGTCTTGAAAACTGGCGTAGGGGTAACTCTACCGTGGGTTCGAATCCCACCCCATCCGCCAGCCCTCCCTGCCTGATAAGGCTTTCCTAGGCACTGAGAGCGCCAGTCCCCTTTTCTGTCCCCTTTTTAGATGGCGGTTGGCTGCGGACAGGGGCGGATTGTCGCAGAAAGAGGCAACATCTCGGAGAATGTTGACTTCAACATGGCATACACTGATAAACGCCAAAGAGAGGGAAAAGCTTAAATCCCCTATTCTACCACCGTCAATTCGACCGCCTCCTACGGGCGACTCAATTCATTTTTTGGGAGGGTAATGTGCGTCGAACTTTAGTATTGCTAGCTGTGACCACAATTCTTGCAGGTTGCACCACTTCGCCAAACAACATCACCCCACAATATGTTTCTCCAATGGTCTACCAGGGCTATACCTGCGATCAAATCAGCATGGAGCTGCAGCGAATCGGTGCGCGCGTATCTGAGGTAACTGGGCAACAGCAAAGGGCTGCCAATAACGACGCGGTGGCGATGGGCGTTGGTTTGGTGATCTTTTGGCCTGCGTTGTTTTTTCTAGCGGGTGATAATGACAAGCGCGAAGAACTTTCTCGGCTAAGAGGTGAGTACGATGCACTACAGCAGGCCGGTACTATGAGGAACTGCTTTGCCGCACAGCCAACCCAACCAATCACCTCGCCTTCCGAGGCGGTTTCCAACCCTAGCTCCGGGTCGTAAGTCGCGCTCCGGCTGATAAACGTCCTCCGAGAGTTTCATTTCTTTTGGCGCGGTCGGCGTCAAACCAAACCGAAAGCCCAAGGACGCGCAGTTCCTGAGCCAAGCGCTCCACCGCTGCGCGTTCTTCGCGCTTATACCCTATGAAAACGTCAGCCACCCAAGCCCCCGCCCAAATCACGCCCCGCAGCAAGGCGGCGCGGCAGTCCAATGCGGGGGAGCCTGGACGTTCGGCGGCCAACCTAGCCTCGCCAGGCGAAAGCCTAATGCCGGCGATTGAGGACTGCGAGTCCGAATCTACTGCGCGTACAAAACACCCCGCGCCGGGTTAGAGCGCAACAGCGCGCATCCCTGGATTTCGATCACTAGTCGGCAATGAACTGCCCCAATAAGCGACGATGCTCTCGCAGCGCACGCCCCAGCGCCCGCACCTGATCGCGGTGGCCGCCTTTGTAAGCCCGCATCGCAGATCGGCGCTTGCCCCGCTCAGTCTTTGGCCCCGTGGCGCTTTCCCACGGGCGCCACCGCCTGATCGCCCGCGCTTGGGCTTGCCGTTGTTCCGGGGTCCACGTCCTTGCGGCCATGGGACGCTAATACTTGGTTCGGCGGGATTTCAAAAGACGGCGCGCGGGCGCACTCCGTCACCCCGGCCCCGCCGTTGTTCACCTGTTGCGGCCCGTGGGCGACGTTCACTTGCGCGCTGCGGGCCATGATCGCAGGCCCATGCTTGAGCGTGGCCACCGCCTCAAGCGCCAGGCGGCTCTGCGCCTGCGCCTTCAAGCCTAAGCGCATCAGCGTCTCGAATTGCGGGATCCATTCTTGCTCCATCGCCCGCTCAATCAGGCGCACATAGAGCGCCTGCAGCCCCACCGCCTGCGCCATCAGCATGGCTTCCGCGGTGGAGAGATCGCCCTCGTTCACCGCCTTCTGTGCGGCGCGAAGCTGAGCCAGCATCCCGCTGGCGTCCAAAAGCGCGCCTGCCGGGCCTGTGCCTTCGGCGGCGTTCATCACGCGATAGGCTGCGGCCTCAGGCGCTGCGATTTGCTTCGCCGCGCTCCGGGCGCGCTGTGCGGGCGTGTCGGTGTGGGCGAGCGAAACAGCCATGGCCCGGATTGGCGCATACGACGACGCAGGCGGGGTCGTGGGCGGCTTCGCCGCGGATTTCCGCACAGGCCTTTTTGTCACTGGTCAACCTCCAACGTTGGCGCGACAGCCCTGCTCCATTGAAATAAGCGTCTCGCGCATGCGGCTTCCTCGCGAAGGCTACCAGCATACGCGTAAGCAGCGAAGATCGCGCTCACGACACGCGCACCAAAGGCGGCTTCCGGTGGACCCAGCCGGGCGGACCGAGATCGGATCGGGCGCGACCTCGCCGATTGGCGACGTGGTATGCGGCCTAATCGCGGATGCAGCTACCATCGCGCGCTGCCCCGCTAAGTCCCTGCTCGGCGATTAGATTGACGCGACTGAAGAAGCCGTTGCGTTTGTCGATCACGATCGACCATGAAGCTATCGACGGCTCCGAAAGGGTGGGTTCGATCTCTGCGATCGACCATGCCGCGATCAGCGCATATTGGTTGTTCTGCAAGATGCGGTAACGCTGGCCGAAGCTGCCTTCGACAAGCTCTTCCCCTTCGACCGTGAAACGGACGATGACCGGGCGCGGAGCTTCGTTCTCCCGGATTGCATAACCCATATACGTACAGGTCCAGGACTCGCCCGAAGCGACTGTGGGCTCCGCCGCGACCGGCACTGCGGCAGGCATCTCCATTGGGGCAGAGCGCTCTACCGGCACCGCGGGCTGTCCGCACCCGGTCATCGCCAGCGCGGCTGCTCCGATCGCCAGCGCCTTCGCCATACCCACCTGAAAGCTGGAAACCATGAGGCTACCCTAGCAGCCAGCGCCAGCGAACAGAACACACTAGGCACGCCCGGTTGCCATTTTCTTGCGAAAGGCCGAATCGATACAATCCCGCGGTCACGTCCACCTGAGTGGTGGAAATTGGGGCGGCTGGCGGTGTAACCGGCTCA
>JBMOEW010000007.1:0-95017 GCA_049314555.1 Caulobacterales bacterium | reverse complement strand
CGGCACGCCCCAAAACGCCCCCAGCGCAGATTGTTCCAAAATGGAACTTTACAAGAACACGACGTCGCATTAGAACAGAAAAAGAACACGAATGAGGAGGCCGACATGACAGAAGTCCACTTCCGGGGCGAATCCGGGCGCGCACATCGCTTCGCAGTTCACTCACCGCATGATGCATTTCCAACTGCGGCGGCGGTCTATGGCTTTGCCCGTCCAGGCTTTGGGGGCAAAGGATGGGTTGTTGTGTTTCTTTCGCGCACGGCGAACTTGGCCGGCCGCATGTCCGGCCACGAGCGGTGGGAGGAAGCGCGCATGCTGGGAGCAACGCACATCCTCGTTCATCAGCGCGAAGAACGAGACGTGCGCGAATATGTAGAAGCGGATCTGCTTAGCGCGCTGCGTCCTGTGTTGAACGGCCCACTTTTGGAAGGCGAGGCGGTCGAAACCGCTGTGGCTTCTTTCGACACGCAATCAGCGCCCAGCCGGCCACGATTGGTGTGGGCCGCCTAAGGGGAGGGTGTCAAAGGCCGATTTGGCGGGCGGCAAGGTCGCGCATGATTTCCTCTGAGCCGCCCCCAATCGCGTTCACCCGAACTTCGCGATAGATGCGTTCAACACGCGAACCACGCAGGTAGGATGCGCCGCCAAGGATCTGGCTTGCTTCGCGGGCGCAGTACTCAAGGGTCTCCGTGGCCTGAACCTTGAGCAGGCAAAGGTCGGCCACGGGCGTTTCGTTGTTTTGGACGCGCCACGCGCAATGTTCGAGGTAGGCGTTGGCTGCATTGATCCGTTGCAGCATCGTTGCGATCTTGTGGCGAATGACCTGGTGGTCGGCCAACCGTTTGCCGAATGTCGTTCGATTGCGCGCCCAAGCGATAGCTTCAGCAAGACACACCCGCGCCGAAGCAATGGCACCGCTGGCCATGCCGAGGCGTTCGCCATTGAAGTTGGCCATGATGCCGTAGAACCCGGCGTTTTCAGCACCGATCAATCGGTCCTCCGGAACGAAGACGTCATCAAAATAAAGCGCAGCAGTGTCTGATGCCCACCAGCCCTGCTTCTTCAACGGTGTCCGGCTCACCCCAGGTGCGCGCAAATCTATCAGCAACAACGAGACGCCCCCAGCGCCAGGCCCACCCGTTCGCACAGCCGTCGTCGCAAAGTGCGACGTCATCCCGCCGGTGATAAACATTTTGGAGCCCGACACCCGATAGCCGCCCTCAACGCGTTTGGCTTTCGTCTCTAATTGGGCAACGTCTGATCCGCCCGACGCCTCTGTGATGGCAAGGCTGATTTGCATTTCGCCGCGCAAGACGGGCGGCGCAATCTCTTGCTTGAGGACATCGCTCCCCAACACAAGAACAGGCGGCAGGCCGATACCATGGACCATCAGCGCAGCCGTGATCCCGCCCGCCCCAATACGTGCCAATTCCTCACTCGTAACGAGGCCGAAGAAGCGATCATACCCCTCGCTCCAACCCCCGTACGCTTCTGGGTAGCCAGCACCCAACAAACCAAAGGCGCCGGCCTTCAAAAACAACGCACGCGGAACCGCCCCCGCTTCGTCCCAATCGTCCACGTACGGCATGATTTCCCGGTCGATGAACCGCCGGAGGTTCATGCGCCAAGCCTGATGCTCTTCGCGCAGGTGCGGCGATGGCGGACGCAGTCCGTCGATGTCCAGTATGCTGTGGTCGTGGGTGCGGCTCATCGGAATTTCTCCATTGCGCCGAAACCCTAGGTGCCAAACAACAGCCGCGTCCAGCGTTCAACGGCGCGGCAGCGGTCTTGGCGGCGGCTCGCTTTGCTGCGGCCTTGCCGAAGTGTCGTTTGCCGCAGACGCAGATTGAGCGCCGCGCACCAATTGCAGAAACTCCGCACGCCAACCAAACGCATCCGCGCCCCGGGCCGATTGGGCAAGCGAGATCACATCGGCCCAGCCATAGCCATTCGTGAGATAGGGATCACCGCGCAGAAGCTGGCCATACGCGGCCACCGCCGTTGCCCACCGCGTTGCCTCGGGGGCTTGATCAAGCCGCGGCGAGGCATCGCGATCGGTGATTGCGCGCTCAATCAGCCGAGACTCTGTTTCGCCCGGAAGTTTATACCGAATGCGCAAAAACCCGATTTCAGAAGAGGGGGCAGCACTCTGCCGTGCAGACTGATATCGCAATGGGTCAACCAGGGTAGCCCCGCCTGGTGCAGTGAGTTCATAAATCGCGGTCACACTCGCACCCGCTCCAATCTCGCCCGCGTCAACGCGATCATTGTTGAAGTCTTCGCGGTTCAACATACGCGTTTCGTAGCCAATCAGGCGATACTCCGCCACGCGCCCGGGGTTAAATTCAACCTGGATTTTTACGTCATTGGCGATGGGAAACAACGCCCGGCCCATCTCGTCTGAAAGCACCCGGCGAGCCTCTGCCAGAGTGTCGATATAGGCGGCAATCCCGTTTCCGTTCTGCGCCAACGTTTGCATCAACGCATCGTTGTAGTTGCCGCCGCCAAAGCCCAGTACAGACAGATAAACCCCGCTTTCCCGTTTCCGTGCGACGAAGTCTTCCAGTCGCTCGTTTTGCGTCACCCCAACGTTGAAGTCCCCATCCGTCGCGATGATCACGCGGTTGATTGCGTTGCGGTTGAAGTTCCGCTCAGCCATCGCATAGGCAAGCGCAAGGCCTTCGCCCCCTGCCGTTGAGCCACCGGCGCTAAGCTGGTCGAAGGCCGCGTTGATGCGCTGGCGCTGATCACCGGGCGTTGGTTCCAACACGGCTCCAGCAGCGCCCGCGTAAACGACAATCGAAACCCGGTCGCGGCTGTTTAGCTGCTCCACCAGAGCTCGAAACCCTTGAATGGCAAGGGGCAGCTTGTTTGCATCCGCCATCGACCCTGAAACGTCCAGCAAGAGCACAAGATTAAGCGCGGGCCGTTCGCTCGCAATGAGGTCATAACCTTGCAGGCCGATGTGCAGGAGCGTGCGACCCTCCGCCCACGGACTGGGCACCAATTGCACGCTGGGCTGGAAAGGAGTCGTGCGTGCCGTTGGCAACGGATAGTCGTAGTCGAAGTAGTTGATCAATTCTTCGATCCGAACCGCGTCTCGCGGGGGTAACTGTCCGTTCCTCAAGAAGCGGCGCACGTTGGCATAAGACGCGGTATCGACATCGATCGAAAACGTCGAAACGGGATCTTCGGCGGTGACCCGGATCGGATTGAGCTCAACATCTTCATATTGCTCGCGATCCTCGATCCCTGCCGGTCGCTGCGGCGGGAACTGGCTCAAACGGCTGCTTTCGGCCCGCCCGGCCAGGAACGGGGCAACCACGCCAGCCATCGGAGGAGAAGGCATGGGCGGTGGCGGAGGTGGCGCAGGCGGTGGCGGAGGTGGCGCAGGCGGTGGCGGCAGCGGCGCGCTCTCCTGGCCTGGTGTCACCGACGGGTTTTGGTCCCGAGAGCGCGCATCCGGACTGGCGCAGGACGCCAAGATGCCAATCAAGATGCAGGCGATCGCAGTCGTACCAAGCCGAAGTTTCGTCACGCATTTCCCCATTGGGCTATCTGTAGCGCGCAAAGAGGGTGGTCAATCGCGGCCAAGATGCGGCGCAACCGGCGCTAATCTGTGCAACCCGTTACAATCGCAAGGGGCTGTGACCTCGAACACGCGGTTCTTGGGGGCGTTCAAGCGGCCAAGCACTTACCTCGAAGCCGAGGTGCCCGAAGCGCCGACCCAAGCCTCAACCCGCCCCGCCAAGAGCGACAACGGCATTTCACCCGCACCAAGCACTTGCTCGTGGAAGCCCTTCAGGGTGAAGCCCGGCCCCAGCGCGCGCCGCGCATACTCACGTAGCCGAACCATTTCGCGACGCCCAATTTCATAGCTGCACGCCTGACCCGGCGCTGCGATATAGCGGTCAACTTCTGTCTCAATCACACTTGGCGTGTCGCCGGTTGTCTCGCTGAGGGATTGAACAGCCTGGGCACGCGTCCACCGCAAGTGATGAATGCCCGTGTCGACCACCAGACGCGCCGCCCGCCAGAGTTGCCACCGCAGGAAGCCAATTCGGCCAATCGGGTCTTGGGCAAAAAGCCCTTGCTCGTCTGCCAACTGTTCAGCGTAGGTGGCCCAGCCTTCCGAGAACGCCGTAAACGTCATCAGCCGTCGCAGTAGGGGAAGGCCTTCCAGCTCGCGGGCAAGCGCGGTTTGCAAATGATGGCCGGGAATGGCCTCGTGATAATCTTGGGTCGGCAAGTCGATCTTGGACATGTCCGCCATGTCGCGCAGATTAATGTAATATATGCCGGCTTGAGACCCATCCACCGAGGGCGGCTCATAGTAAGCGCCACTGGAATCCGCTTCAGCCAAAAGCGGAACCCGACGCACCTCCAACGAGGCTTTCGGTTGGTGCGCAAACCAATTTGCCGATTGGGTTTTGGCGCGTTCGATGCGGGCGCGCACGTCAGCCAACAGCTGAGCGCGCCCAACGTCATCGTTGGCATATCGATAGGCCGGATCCGCGGTCAGAGCTGCCATCCGCTGCCCGACCGTGCCTTCGGTGCGCCCCATGCGCCGAAGCACGCCATCGAGTTGGCCGGAAACCTCCTGCACGCGCTCAGTGCCCATGGCGTGAATTTCGTCCGCGGTCAAACTTGTGCTGGTTTCATACGCAAGGCACGCCGCGTAGTAGGCCTCGCCGTTTGGCAGCCGCCACACGCCCGGCTCTTCTCCGCTCTGGCCGGCAAGCACATTGACCGCTTGCCCTAACCGCAGTTGCGCCGGAACGATGCCCTCGCGCACGATTGCCAAAGCTTGGCCCTTAACGGCGCCAGCACGCCTTTGAGCGTCGTTGGCTTGTGCAGGGTCGGCTGCGGGCGGCACCAAAGCGTCGATGCGCCTTGCAAAACCAAGGAAGAATGGGTTGCCTTCCGCGCCCGCTCCAACCGAAGCCAGTGTTCGCTGGTACACCCGCTGCAGGATAACCCTGGGGGCCACCGTGCCCTTGGCCGCGTCGTCGCGCGCGTGGTCCATATCTTCAGCAATGGATATTGCTGCCGCGCGAAGGCGCGCCAGATAATTCCCCGCTTGGTCGACGGTCGCCATCGGTTGGCGGGACTCAAGGAAGTCCGGCAAGGTCAGGAAAGCAGAGCCCGCTTGATCCAAGACGTAGGGTTGGGCACCAGAGAGGGGGGCAAACCGTCCGTACTCAAAGCGTGCTAATTCAGCCGCGGCATCAAACTGTGCCTGTATGAACCCAAGCGTTCCGTTCGGGTCTGCGGGCTTTCCCTCTCTCAGAGCTTTCAATTCCAAGACGCGCCGAAGCGCTGCCGTTCTGCGCCTTTCCGCTGCCGCAGAACCCCGCCCCGTCAATCGGTCGTTGAAGCGCGCCCCAAGCACCGATTCTGCAACACCAGACTGGGTGGCAAGTTCTGGATCGTCTGAAAGAATGTCTTGGGTCCAGTCCGCCAATCGCCCTTCGAGCAGGCTGGGCACCTGAGGCGCGTCTTTGCCTTGGCACGCAGCCACCGCAAAGCCCGCCAGCGCGGCCGTCGACACCGCCCGCCGTGTTATGCCCCTACCAGCACGCATGCGAAGCCCCCTCACGCCGCCAAGAGACAGCGTCCGCCCTTCAATACCGTCACGCCCCGCTCCACAACATCCGCCTCAAAAGAAACCACAGCCCCGTCTCTCCAAAGCCGCACCAGAATGGTTTCGCCGGGAAAGACCGGGCTGGAAAAGCGAACGTCAAACGTCCGAATGGCCGCCGGATCATAATCGGCGTAGGTCGTCAAAACAGCGCGGCACGCAAATCCGTACGTGCAAAGCCCGTGCAAAATGGGGCGGTCAAAGCCAGCCGCCTTTGCCAGATCGGGGTCCGAATGCAGCGGATTGCGGTCGCCAGACAAGCGATAGAGCAGGGCCTGATCCGCCCGCGTCTCAAGGCGCACCTCGCGGTCGTGCGGCCGCGTCGGCACCACATGGGGCGAAGGCCCACCCGTCGAGGGGCCGCCAAACCCACCATCGGCCCGCGCAAAAATGGTCGACCCCAGCGTGCACAAAGGCGCGCCGGTGGATTTAAGCTTCAAAGTCGTATCGGCATAAATCAGTGCGCCTTTGCCCGCCCCCTTGTCGACGACCTCAGTAACCTTCCAGTCCGCCAGGATATCGGCTGCCGGTGGTAAAGCTTGATGAACCGCAAGGCGCTGTTCGCCGTGCACCACCATCATGTAATTGAGGCCCGTTTCCCCCAGCCGCCCAGCGCCCCACGCGCTCACAGTCGCTTGGGTTGGAACGGCCCGAAGCCCGCTTTCATAAACGAACGGCAGTTCGCGCTTATCGAGCGGATCGCGCCCGAGGCCGATCCCCAGAGCATACAACATGGTTTCGCGATCACCATACGAGTAGGGCTGATCAACACTCTGAAGTGACATCGCTTTTTCATAGTCAATTGGCATCAGGCCGGCCTCCCACGTGTATGATTTGCATCCAGCAATAGCATGCATCTGCGCCTTGCGAAGCTGTCATGCCAAAGGGCGGTTGCGGGACGCGCGTATTCGTGGTCAACACGCCGCGAAAGATTGCACTCGTGGAGTTTGTCATGTCGACCGGCGACCAAGGCCAAACGCTCGGCCAGATCATGTTCTATCGCCAACTGGAGCCGCTCTCCGCCGAAAAGCACCGCATGCTAGGCGTGAGTCAGGTCCAGAACCCCTTTTCCTTCCTGGCGGACACGCACCTTGTCCCCTTGACGGTGGATGAGTTCGGCCTCGCCGCCATTTGCTACCCGATCATCTTCGACACCAGCACCAAAACGCCTTTGGCGGTGATGGGCCTGCGTCCTGGCATGAACGTGTTTGTCGATTCTGATGGCAGCTTGGATCCAGAAATCTATTTGCCGGCCTTCGCCCGCCGGTATCCGTTCCTGCCGATCATAGCCGGCGGCCCACAAGCCGCTCCAGAGCAAGTCCCCGATGGCACACAGGACGGTGACCGCGTTTTCGTGTGTATCGATCGCGCAGCCAAGATGATTTCGTCGGCTCCGGAACTGCGTTTCTTCGAGGGCGAACAACCCTCAAAGTACACCCAGGACGCGATCCAGTTCTGCCGCGAGTTTGATCTTTTGGCGCGCCGCACCCAAGAGTTTGTGCGCCTCATGGATCAACACAACCTGTTTGAACTCACCCCGCTTGCCCTGCCCCGCGCCAATCCGGACGGAACGGCTGGCCAGCCGCAACGCATCGGCGAGTATCTGCGCATTTCGGAGCAGAAGCTCAACGGCCTGCCAAAGGAAGTGTATCTGGACCTGCGCGACCGCGGCGTGAGCGCTGTCATGCACGCCCATCTTCTGTCGCTTGGGCTCTGGCCAAAAATTCTATCACGGGCGGCCCGCATTCAGGCTTCCACGCCGTTGGCTGGGTCTGGCTCGGGCAGCAGCGGACCGGCCTTCTAACAGCGCGCGTTCATAAACCGGTAATCACAAAAGGGGCCCCACGCGGGCCCCTTTTTCGTTTCGGCACACCGCCGGCGCAGTTGCAGACGCCCGGGCCCCGCCTTGGTCCGGCACAGAACTTGCTCGCCTGTTTGGCGAAGGAGGCCCCACATGTTCACCTGTTTTGCCGCAGCCCTGGTCGCTGCCGCCCCTGCACCAATCCCCGCCGCCGCCCTGAGCGCGCAAGTCGAAGCCCAAGCGCAGGCTTTGGCCGCGGTAGAGGCACCGACCGTAACCTTCATGGACGATCTGAACGCCTTTTCGACCCGCGCCCAGGAGCTGTCGGATGCGCTCCGCGCCGCTCAGGTGTCGGATGATTTGCCATGCATCTTTCACGGCATTTCAGAAGACGCCCGCGCCAGAGCCACTGAACTCGCGGCCGCGCCTGATGCAACCGCACGTCAGCGCGCCATGGAAGGGCTGCGTGTACTTCTCAATGATGCAGCGCTGTTGGCACCGATTGCCGGACACGAACTCGTCGCCCGCGCAACCGCAGGCGACTAAGCCGCAAAACTGGTCAAATATAAGAAAGACGGCCGACCCCGGGGGCGGGGCCGGCCATTGGTATCGCCCGCCTAGCGGAACGATCCAGGGTCCTTGATTGTTCCGTGCGGCGACGATCCGGGTGACGCATGCCGCGTTGCGCCTGCTTCGTTGGCAAGCGCGACGAGCGCGCTTGCTGTCAGAATGGCACAAAACGCAAGCGCCGCAGCAATCGCCAGCGCATCTCGAGACGGCATTTTGTTTGACCTAAGGGCGCGCATTCCCGCCCTCCAACTTTAAGTCGCGATAAACGTGCACTTCAGTCCTGGATCGCTTCCAAGACAGCACCCTCTGTAAGCAGCTGGGGCAGAACCACCGGTTGTGCTCCCTCACTTCCACTATAGTAGAGGTAGAGCGGCACGCCACTGCGTCCATACAGCGCGAGCGTTTCTGCAATGGTTGAATCGCGCTGGGTCCAGTCCGCCTTTAGATAGACAACACCGCGATCGCCAAAGGCCCACGCGACCCGCGCGCTTGAAAGGGCAGACCGCTCATTGACTTGGCAGGTCACACACCAATCCGCTGTGAAATTGACGAACACCGGCCGGCCCTGGGCAAGCAATTCCTCAACTTGCTCAGGGCTCCAAGCCTGCGGCTCAAGCGAGGGCGGACGCGTTGCCCCAATCACCGCCAAAACGGCAAGCCCAGCAACAAGGATCGAAATACTTCGTCCGATTGGGCCCTTGAACGTTCTCAGTGCCCAAACCACAAAACCGAGGGCGGTGGCCAAGACCATCACCACAAGCACACCAATTGCGCCCAACTGTTCGCCCACAATCCAAGTGGCCCAGGCGGCGGTCACAAACATCGGAAACGCAAACCCCTCCTTCAGCGTCTGCATCCAGGCACCGGGTTTTGGTAAAAGTCTCTGAAGCGTAGGCAGGAAGGACAGGGCGACCAGCGGCAGCGCGAAACCTAAGCCCATGGCACCAAACACAAACAGCGCCACAAGTGCAGGCTGCGCCAGCGCAAAGCCCATCGCCCCGGCCATGAACGGAATGGTGCAGGGGGTGGCGGCAATCACGGCAACAGCGCCCGTGAAAAACGCACCGGCGTCGCCCTCGCGGCCGGCAAAACTTCCGCCCAGGTTCTGGAGGCCACCGCCGATTTCAAAACTGCCGAGCAGGTTCAAACCGAGCACAAAAAACAACAGCGCAAGTCCGCCCATAAAGATTGGGTCTTGCAGCTGGAAACCCCATCCAAGCGCCGCACCGCCCGCGCGAAGCCCGATCAAAACGCAAGCCAGCGCAACAAACGTGGCCAAGACCCCGCCCAAAAACCAAAGGCCATGCCTGCGCGCGTGACCGCTCACCGCCGCATTGGCAAGTCCAAGGGCCTTGAGCGATAAAATAGGGAACACGCAGGGCATCACGTTCAGCAAAAGCCCAGCCAATAAAGCAAACAGCACCGCGGTCGGCAGGGTGAGGGCGTTAGGGGCCAGCGCCTGTGTAGGGCCGGCTCGATGGCGCAAAGGACTAGCGCCCCCACCACCGCCCTCGACGGCTTCGGCATCGGTGCCAGGCAGTGCCGGACCCATCTTCGCAGTCACTTCAAAACCGCGACGCACCCATCCCTGCGGCGTTTCCTGGTCAAAGGCCACGACGCCCGAAATTGGCGAGGCACCCAGCGTTGCACCCGGTTGCGGCGCGAGTTGAAACCGCAAACCCTGCGGCCCCTGTTGCGCCAGTTGGCCCAAGTTTGGGTTGATCGCGTCGCGGTCAAACGGAAAGAAATGCGCATTCCGGATCGCGCCTTCGCCCAACATCGTGCCAAGCGCTTGTCCCGCCAAGCTCAACCGACCTTCGGTGTCGATGTTGGCGTTTGTTCCTTCAAGCGGACGCGGAATCGCAGCCACGATTGCCGCCAGTCGATCCTCCCAAACCGGATCGTCTACGCTGCTGTTTGCAACGCTTAGCGACAGCGAAACCGGGCCTTCCTCCCAAATGCAGGTGCGATCGTCGCACACCTGCCAAATAGCAGTGCCTGCGAGTTCTAACCGCTCCCCCGGTCGCGCCGTGGCCGGCACCGTGAACCGAAAGGGCAGGACAACTTCGTCCTTGTAGACATGCGAAACCAGCGCGTATTCGCCTTCGCCCGTCAAAAAAGTCGCAGGCGCTGGCCATGAAAAAGGGCCAACTTCCCCTGAGCCCGTCGCGCTCCATTCGATGATCGGCGGTTCGGCGGCATCTCCAGGATTAACCCAGTACGTGTGCCACCCCGAAGCAATCAATTGATGGAGCCCGAGTTGCACGACCTCGCCTGGCGCAACCGCCGTTCGCGCCGAAACCAACGCCATGCTCACCTTCGGCGGGTTATTCACCCCTTGAGCGAAGGCAGGGCCTAGGAGCGCAAACCCAAAGCCAAGCAAAACGCAAAATGTTCGAAACATCCCAACCATGCACGACCTTTGACCGTTTCAAGCCCCGGATGGGAATTCAGATGGGCCAATGCCTTCGCCCTGTCTATGCCCGCCAAGCATGGTATCAAGATGATTGCAGCCTTGAAGCCTAGACCAAGTGGCTCATGTAACTGGCAAGACGCATTCGCTTCAGGAGTGACAATGACCATCATCAACCGCCAATGGCGCCTCGCCCGCCGCCCCGTCGGCGACATTAAAGACGGCGATCTTGAGTTGGTCACAGAAACAATGCCGGCCCTTGCTGATGGCATGGTGCGGGTGCGCAATGTTTATCTGTCCCTGGATCCGACGAACCGGATCTGGATGAGCGACCAGGAACAATACATGCCGCCCGTCGATATCGGCGATGTGATGCGCGGCGGAACAGTGGGCGTGGTGGTTGAAAGCAAAGACCCAACCGTCCCGGTTGGAGCGCGCGTCGTGCCCTTTTTGGGCGGTTGGCAAGAATACGTCGATGGCCCCGGCGGCGTCATGAACCGCGTGCCTGACGGCGTGCCCATGAGCGCCGTCATGTCTTCCATCGGATTGACCGGCGTCACCGCATACTTTGGCTTGTTGGATATTGGCGACCCAAAGCCGGGCGACACCTTGGTCGTGTCAGCGGGCGCTGGTGCGGTGGGCTCAGTTGTCGGCCAGATCGGCAAGATCAAGGGCTGCCGTGTGATCGGCATTGCCGGCACAGACGAAAAGTGCGCATGGCTGACAGGCGAATTGGGTTTTGACGGCGCAATCAACTACAAGCGCGAAGACGTAGCCGCTGCCCTAGACCGCCTTTGCCCCCGCGGCATAGACATCAACTTTGAAAACGTTGGCGGGCCGATCATGGAAGCTATCTTGGCCAAGATGAACAACTTTTCGCGCATGCCTTTGTGCGGCTTGATCTCAAGCTATAATGCCGACGAGCTAACCCTTGGCCCACGCAATTTCCAGATGATCCTGATGCGCCGCATCAAGGTGCAAGGGTTTATCGTCTCAGACTTTTTGCCCCGCTGGCCAGAAGCTTTGGCCGCACTCGGTCAATGGGTGGCAGAAGGAAAGATTAAGTATAAAGTTCACATAGAAAAGGGGCTAGAAGTAGCCCCTCAGGCGGTGAAGCGTCTGTTCTCCGGTGAGCACGATGGGAAGCTTCTGGTAGAGGTGTCACCCCCGCCACCTGGGGGGTGACGGGGCAAGAAAGGGCGTACCATGGGTGTGATCGGCCAGAGCTGGTATTTTGACGATATCCCCTTGGGCTACACCCATGTCTTTGGCGCAGCGCCCGTGACGGCGGATGATATCGCCGTGTTCAAAGATCGCTTCGCGCCGCATTTGCCGCTCGGGTCCGAGACGCACGCAGAAACAGCCCCCTTAGCGTCCCAGGCGCACATCTATGCGCTTTGGTCGCGCATGCTGTGGGACGAAACCCAGAGCTGGCCGGTCCTGGCGCGCCTTGGCCAGGACGCGCTGCGCTGGTACCGAACGGCGAAGGCCGGCGACACCCTGTCCATGCGCGTGACCTTTGTGTCCAAGCAGCCGGTGTCGGAAAGCCGCGGGATCTTGATCGCCAGCCACGAACTCCTCAATCAAGAGGGCGAGCTAGTGATGGCCCTTATGACCCGCACCGTCATGGCTCGACATCCAGGGGCCGCAGCCGCTTAGCGGTGCCAAAGCCGTTCAAACGACCTGCTGCCAAACCGACAGATTCCCTATGGGGCTTGTGTTGCAGGGCACGCAGCCCCCGTGTACCACCCGAGCCCCACACGATCGGAAACGCCATGACCGCCCAAGACCCTTCCACACGCCCGAAAGCGCGCCGCCCCCGCGGCCTTGCGGACCGGCGCGGAGCCCACTTTGCGCGCGAACAGCAGATCGTGGAAAAAGTGCTGCGGGTTTACCAGGCGTGGGGATTTGAGCGCTTGGAGACAAGCGCCTTCGAATACGCCGACGCGCTGGGAAAATTCTTGCCAGACCAGGAACGCCCCAACGAAGGTGTGTTCGCTCTCCAAGATGATGATGAGCAGTGGTTGGCACTTCGCTACGACCTCACAGCCCCCCTCGCACGCTTTGTGGCAGAGAACTATGACGGGCTCCCGAAGCCTTATCGCCGCTGCGCTGCAGGGCCGGTGTGGCGCAATGAAAAGCCCGGACCCGGACGGTTCCGCGAGTTTTGGCAATGCGATGCCGATACCGTAGGCGCGCCGTCGCCCGCCGCCGATGCCGAAATGATCGCCATGGCGTGCGCAGCGCTGGATGCCTTGGGCCTTAGCGGAAGATACCAACTCAAATACAGCGATCGTCGTTTGTGGGATTATCGTTTGGACGCGCTGGGCGTTCCGGTAGAGAGCCGGTTGCGGGTCCTGCGTTCGATCGACAAGTTCGATCGTCTGGGCACTGAAGGGGTGTCGCTCCTGCTGGGGCAGGGACGCAAAGACGAAAGCGGAGACTTCACCCAAGGCGCTGGCCTTGCGCCGGAAGCGATCACCGCGGTGCTGGACTTGCTAGCCGTGGCCAAGCTCCCCGCCGCAGATCGCATCGAAACCCTGCGCGCCCAATCTGAAGCCAGTAAAGCTCTCCAAACGCTCTTCGCAGACTTTTCAACCATCGACGCGGTAATCACTCAACTGGGCATCACTGACCAGGCCGTTTTTGACCCCTCCATCGTCCGCGGCCTAGAGTACTATACAGGCGCGGTGTTCGAGGCTGAACTGCTCCTCGAAACCAAGGACGAAGCAGGAAACAGCGTTCGCTTTGGCTCGGTTGGTGGCGGTGGTCGCTACGATGATCTGGTTTCCCGTTTCAAAGGCCAACCCATCCCCGCCACCGGCTTTTCCATTGGCGTCTCACGGCTTGCAGCAGCGCTTGCCCTAAACGAAACACCCACAAACGAAGGGACTGGACCGGTCGTGGTCCTGGCCTTCGATCAAGCAGACATAGGCGAATATTTTGCAATGGCCGCTGAGTTGCGCGCAGCCGGCGTCAACGCGGAAGTATATCTTGGCAGCTCAGGGCCGAAAGCTCAGTTCAAGTATGCCGACAAGCGCGCTGCCCCCATCGCGGTCATTTACGGCGGCGATGAAAAGGCGAGTGGCGTGGTGTCCCTTAAAGACCTTCTTGCCGGTGCCAAAGTTGGCGAAGGAAAAGACAATCGCGATGCCTATCAAGCAGCGCGCGGCGATGTGCAACGAACGGTGCCACGCCAACAGCTTGTAGCAAGCGTCAAGGCGATCTTGGCGGAGCAAGCGCAATGAGCGCAGCACCTGCGACACTGGTCGCTGAACTGGATCGGTATGCGCCCACTTGGGTCAGCCCACCGCTCCTTCAGCCGTCGCGCTTCTACTTGGAATTGCTGGGCGAAGACCTGCGTGCCCGCGCCTTCCTTACCACTGACGAGAACGGGCAAGAGTTGTGCCTGCGCCCAGATATTACAGCGCCAGCCTGCCGTATCGCGATGCGCGAGCAGCCCGTGCTGCGCCGTGTTGCTTATCACGGGCGTGTTTTCAGGCGGCGTGGCGCGCTATCGCCGCGTGAAACCGAGTTCGATCAGATTGGCATCGAGGCTTTGGATCCACCCGGAGCCACCGCGCCCGCGATCCTTGAAGCTGACCTTATCGTTGGCGCGCTGGCTGCGGTTCGCGCAGGTGGCTTTGAGCCGGCCCTAAAACTGGGGCACGCAGGTGTCTTTGCCGCGTTTTGCAATGCCGTGGGCCTTGCCCCTGCCTGGGTCGCCAAGCTATTGCATGCCGCCGGCCGGCCCGGTCTTGCGAGCGCAACACTGGCAAACGCGGCCCGTGGCGGCCAAGCCCCAAGCCCGTTGGCGCGGGCGCTTGCGGGCCTGGAGCCAGACGCAGCGGTTGATGCCCTCAGTCAACTTTTGGAGGCAGCCCGGATCAACCCGGTCGGGTCGCGACCGGTTTCGGCCATCGCAGCCCGCCTCCAAGCGCAAGCGCAGTTCGCCGCCGTGCCAACCCCAAGCGCCAGCCAATGCGAGCTGCTGGGCGACGTGCTCAGTCTTTCAGCCCCAGCGTCGGAGGCTTTTTCTGCATTGGAAGCGTTGGCAAAAAAGCCCGACATCAAAAACCGGTCCAGCGTCCTGTCAGCGATTGCCGTCGCGCACGATCTTTGGTCGGCCGTAAAGTCCCGAGCCGAACTACCGCAATCCGTGGTGTTCGCGCCTGGCTTGGGTCGAACGGTATGGTTTTACGACGGGTTCGTGTTTGATCTTGCAGCGCCAGCCCTCGGTGACCGTGAAAGCTTGGGCGGTGGCGGACGGTACGACGGCCTTATTCGCAAGATCGCCCAAGATATTGGCGCAGAAAATCCCGACGGCTGGCGCGCCTGTGGCTTTGCCCTGCGACCAGAACGAATTGCTGAAGCCGCGGGCGCCCGATCATGACCCCCTCAACACAGCGGCTCATTTTTGCCGTGCCCTCGAAAGGCCGGCTGCAGGAACAGGCCGAGGCGTGGCTCGCGGACTGCGGCCTCAAGCTCGTGCGTGACGGACGGGGCTATACCGCGAGCCTCCCCGCACTGCCCGACATCGAAGTTCGTCTGGTTTCCGCCGGCGATATCGCGCGCGCGCTGCGGGACGGCGAAGTCCATTTGGGCGTGACTGGGGAAGACGTCCTGCGCGAAGCGGATCCGGGATTAAGCCGATCTGCTTTGGTCAAGGGGTTGGGCTTTGGCTTTGCCGATCTTGTCTTGGCCGCGCCAAAAAGCTGGGTCGATGTGAACAGCGTCGCTGATTTTGCAGCGGTCTGTATCGAGCACCGCGAACGAACCGGCGAACGGCTGCGCGTGGCAACAAAATACCTCGCGTTGGCACGGCAGTTTTTGGATGGCCACAGCGTCACCGACTACCGCTTGGTGGAAAGTCCAGGCGCAACCGAAGGGGCCCCCGCTTCTGGCGGGGCAGAGGCCATTGTCGATATCACCACAAGCGGTGCCACGCTTGAGGCCAACCATTTGGTCCCGATCCCGGGCGCGGTTATTCTTGAAAGCCAAGCCCAACTGGCAGCAAGCCTAGCCGCCCCATGGCCCACATCAACAAAGAACGCGTGTGCACGGCTCCTTGGCGTGGTGGCTGCGAGGGCGCATGCGCGCGACGTCAGGCTTCTGCGCCTAACCGCTGGCTCATCCGGGCCAGAGGCCATTGTTGCTCGGGCTGCAGAGCTCGGTTGCCGAATGGCGGCCCCCTCCGAGGGGGCGCTTCTGGAACTCTTTTGCCCCCGGGACAAGGTTTTGGCCGTCTGTAGTGCCCTTCATGACCTGTTTGGCGGATCGATTGCTGTCAGTTCTCCGGAGCTGGTCTTTGAACAACCAAACAGCCTTTGGGATGCATTGGCGGCCCGATTGTCCGGACAAGTACCCTCACAAACGTCGTAAAACATCCACACACGGGGGTTTCGCTCTTGACTTGCTATCCGAGACTTTGGCAGTGTGGGCCATGTTGATGGGCGCGCCTGCCGCGAACGTCAGCATTTCGGGGAGGAGACGCCCTTAAGAAGCGTCAAAGACCACGCTAAGTACATAGCCACGCCAAGCGGCCGCCGGGACTTTGCCCCAGGCGGCCGCAGCGTTTTGGGGCCATTGCCGTCCGCCTGCTGGCCTGGCGCGAAATCCACTTCCGATGTCGCCATTCTCTATTTAGGGTGGCTCCAAGATCGCGAATGCTCAGCAAGCGTGCAGCATTCCAGTCGGGGAGGCACATATGCGCAAATCGGGGCTGGCGATTTTGGCGGCGCTGGCGGCGATCATCGCTGCGGCATGTCAACCATTGGGTCAGAAGGGGCCGGCTGCCGTCGACGAAGCGCGTATAGTCGCTGCTGACAGCGAGCCCGGCAACTGGATGAGCCATGGCCGCACCTATTCTGAGCAGCGCTTCAGTCCCCTCGAAAGCGTCAACCTGCAAAACGTCTCTCAGCTTGGCCTTGCCTGGAGCTATGAGCTCTCCACCGGGCGCGCCGCGTCAGGCACGCCGATCGTGGTCGACGGCGTTATGTATGTGACCTCGGCTTGGAGCATCCTTTATGCGCTGAACGCAGAAACCGGCGAAGAGCTCTGGGTGTACGATCCAGAGGTTCCCCACGAGCGTGGCCAATACGCGTGCTGCGATGTCAGCAATCGCGGCGTCGCGGTGTGGAACGGCAAGGTCTATGTGGGCACCATTGATGGGCGTTTGGTGGCCGTGGATGCAAAGACCGGCCAGGAAGCCTGGGACATTATTACCGTCGATCAATCGCGACCCTACACCATCACAGGAGCGCCGCGCGCCGCGGCCGGTTTGATTTTCATTGGCAACGCCGGTGCCGAATACGGTGTGCGCGGCTACGTCTCTGCCTACGACGCAGAAACCGGCGCGCTGCGCTGGCGGTTCTACACCACGCCAAACCCCAACGGCCCAGACGAAGCGGCTTCCGATAGCGTCCGCGAAACAGCGCTCGCAACCTGGAACCCGCAAGGCGCGTGGCTTGAGTCCGGCGGCGGTGGCACGGTCTGGGATGCAATCGTCTACGACCCAGAGCAAAACGCCCTGTGGGTCGGCGTCGGCAACGGGTCTCCGTGGAACCAGCAAATCCGCGCGCCCGATCGCCCAGATGCCAACGATGACAACCTCTATTTGTCTTCGATCGTGAAGGTGGATGCCGAAACAGGCGCCTACCAATGCCACTATCAAACCACACCTGGCGACACGTGGGATTACACGGCGACCCAGCCGATCATGCTGGCTGACCTGCAGATCGAAGGCCGCCAACGCCAAGTTGTGATGCAGGCCCCTAAGAACGGGTTCTTTTACGTGCTTGATCGCGCCGATTGTGCGCTGGTCTCCGCGACCCCACTGATCCCGATGGGCCCGCCCGCCGCCAACGCACCGCCCGGCACGCCAATAACCTGGTCAACAGGCCAAGTTGATGCCAACGGCCGGCCGATCGAAAACCCCGGTGCCCGTTACGCCCAAGGCACCACCCTGGTGGCACCGTCAGCCTTTGGCACGCACAACTGGCACCCGATGGCCATGAGCCCGCAAACCGGCTTGGTGTACATCCCGATCCAAGACAGCATCATGGATTACACCACAGACCCGGCCTTCCAGTATCGCCCCGGGCGGTTCAACACGGGTACGGTGCATGGGGCTCTGCCTGACGATCCCAACATCCGCAACGCCGCAAAAAACAGCCTGACCGGATCCTTGATCGCCTGGGACCCCGTGAATCGCCGTGAAGCCTGGCGCAGGCCCCTCACCGGGGCCTGGAACGGTGGCGCGCTCGCCACCGCCGGCGGCTTGGTTTTTCAAGGCACGGTCGACGGCTACATCAAGGCCTACAACGCCGCAACCGGTGAAGAACTCTGGAGTTTCGATAATCAAGCAGCAACCCTCGCAGGCCCGATAAGCTATGCAGTCGATGGCCAACAATACATCGCAACCCTTGCAGGCTATGGCTCTGTGTATTTCTTGAATGCCGGTTTCGCAGCTCCCCGCGAAGGCAACTCCCTGAACGGCCGAGTGAACGTGTTCCGGGTTGGCGGCACGGCAAGCTTGCCGCCCCTCAACCTTGAACGTCTCCCTGTGCCCGAACCGCCAACGCTGCGCGTTTCAGCAGCAACAATGGCCTTGGGCATGAATGCGTTCAACGCGCACTGCGCGGTCTGTCATGGGGCCGGCGCTGTTACTGGTGGCGTCCTGCCAGACGTGCGTCGCTCCACAAGTCTCGCCAGCGCCGAAGATTGGCGTGCCACGTTGTACGGCGGGCGCACCGCGCTTGGCATGCCGAACTTCCAGCAGTGGCTGACCCCAGCCGAAGTGGAAGCGATCCGCGCCTACGTGGCCCGGCAAGCCCGCCCCCTTTATGAGCAGGAACGCGCGCGCACCACACCTTAGCGCTGCATCAGAAAAAGTCGGTCCGGCTCACCCAGCCGGGCGAACTCGAACCGGTGGCATTGCATTGCAAACATCGATCCGACCCGCGGGTTGAAAAAACCAGGGCTCCCGCCGATTGCGCCGCGCCTCCACATAGGCCTGGAACGTCGCTGTGTCGTCGCGCAGCACTTGATATTGGCCAGCAACGCTGCCGCCGGAAATCTCCGAAGCAAGGCGCACCGAGCGAATGCCGGTCCTTTCTTCAGCTCGCTCATAAAATCCGAGCGCAGCGCCGCCGCGGGGCAGGGCCGTTAAGGCAGGCAGCCCTGCAACCACCCGGCCCACCAAAGTGATGTTGCGGTCCAGGTGCCGCGGTGCATGCCCGATCACCACATACAACTCAGCGCCGCTGCCCGAGTCCGGTGCCGTATCGCGCCCAACACCCACCATCCCGTAGCAGTGGGCAAGCCAGGCTTCGCGCCCGTTGCGCGCGGCAGGAAAACCGCCAGAAAAGCCCACTTCGCGGGCATAGACATCCCCGTCTCGCAGGCGCGTGAAGGGCAGGTCGCGCCGGGCGCGCCAGTATTCCTGGGGGCTGACCTGCGTTTGCGCCCGGCCAAGGCTTCGCGCCTCCGCGGCGTTTTCAGCGTTGGGATCCCCCCATTGTACAACATAGTTGTCTTGCACCCGATTGATCGAAAGTCCGTCCCAAAACCGCCCTTGCGCCAAGGTGCGGATGTTCTCCACGGTGCGCGGGGCAAACGCCGCAGCAAGCTCGATCACAACGGTTTCGTTGTTCGCCAGCGTCATCACGAGGGTGTTGCCAAGATCCAGGTCGCGCCAGGCTTCGGTTGGCGCTGCACCCAAGACATCAGAAACGGTCTGCGCCTGCGCAGATCCCCCAATCAGTGCCAATGCCATCGCGACTGCGGTCAGTGTCGAACGTAACATCACCGTGCTCCCTGTAAACTGATTAACGTTTGCCAGCTATCCTAGCCCGATCAAGCGCGCAGGCGACTTGACCCCACCCTGCCCACTCCATAGCTAAGACGTGTTATGGCCATTCGACCGATCCTCACCGTTC
Organism: Caulobacterales bacterium; assembly: GCA_049314555.1. Classification (GTDB taxonomy): domain Bacteria; phylum Pseudomonadota; class Alphaproteobacteria; order Caulobacterales; family Aquidulcibacteraceae; genus REEB509. The sequence goes on along the minus strand of JBMOEW010000007.1, from coordinate 75,653 downwards.
CTGATGCGCGCCTCAAGCAGGTTTCAAAGCCTGTGGAAGGCGGGGTAACAGACGCCCACCGCGCGCTGATGGATGATATGCTAGAAACGATGTACGACGCCCCGGGCATCGGTCTGGCGGCCATTCAAATTGGCGAGCCCCTGCGCGTTATCGTGATGGACCTCGCCGGCAAGGACGAAGAAAAAGTCCCAAGGTTTTTCGTAAACCCCAAAATCATCGCCGCGTCAGAAGAAAAAGCGCCTTATGAAGAAGGGTGCCTGTCGGTCCCAGAATACTACGACAACGTCGAACGGCCTTCAAAGGTCACGCTGCAGTATCTGGACTACAATGGCCGCGAAGTTGTGGAAGAGGCCGAAGGCCTGTTTGCCGTTTGCATCCAACACGAGATGGACCACCTCGAAGGCGTGCTGTTCATCGACCATCTCTCTCGCCTCAAGCGTGAAAGTGCCATCCGCAAAGTGAAGAAGGCGCAGCGCGAAAACCGCTAACCGCGACAGTCCTTCCCTTGCGAACTTGGCCTTACAGCTTATAGGCTTTGCCAAGCCCGCACTTCGGGCCCTCGGATTTCTTTCTGGAAGGAATAGACGCAATGGCGGACGGATCACACACGCTGCGCACGTCGCAATCGATTGACATGGCGGTCTCTCAACGCGCGATGCTGTCCCATGCCTTTTATCGCGCCTGGACGGAAGGCAAGCTGTCTTTGGACACCCTCCAGGAATACGCAAAGCAATACTTCCATCACGTCGAGCAATTCCCCCGCGTGGTCAGCGCTGTCCACAGCCAATGCCCGGATGCGCAAGGGCGCAAGATGTTGGCCGAAAACCTGGCTGAAGAAGAGGGCCTGAACGGGCCGGGCAAGCAAGACCACGCAACATTGTGGATGCACTTTGCTGAAGGCCTTGGCGCGACAAGATCGGATGTCCGTGGCGTTGCCTTGAACCCAGAAACAACCGCCCTGATCGACACCTTTCGCCGTTTGGCTAGGACCTCCTATGCCGCAGGCCTTGGGGCTTTGTACGCCTATGAAAGCCAGCTGCCTGATGTGGCCTCCACAAAGATCGCAGGCCTCACCGGATACGGCGTCAGCGACGAACAAACCATTCGCTTTTTCCGCGTCCACGAAGAAGCAGACCGCGAGCACGCTGCGGTGTGTCGCGCACTGATCGATGCGCTGCCAGCAGATCAACAGCGTCAAGCCCAGCAAGCCGCAGAGGAACTGGCCGATGCCTTGTTGGGCTTTTTGTCTGGGGTCGAGCGAACCACCGGCCTGCACTGATCGCAACACGAAAAGGGCCAGCCTTTGATGCGCCTGCGCATGGCCTTCATGGGCTCGCCGGACTTTGCAGTGCCGTCTTTGGCGGCACTGCTTGAAGCCGGCCAAGACATCGCGTGCGTCTTCACACAACCGCCGCGGCCAGCAGGTCGCGGCCAAACCTTGCGGCCAACGCCGGTTCAACGCTTCGCCGAAAGCCATGGCTTGATGGTCCGCAGCCCAAAAGGGCTGCGCAAACCGGAGGTTCAAGAGGCGTTTTCAGCCCTTGAACTGGATGTGGCGGCGGTCGTCGCCTATGGCTTGATCCTCCCCAAACCGATCCTCGACGCCCCCCGGCTGGGATGCATCAACCTCCACGGCTCGCTTTTGCCCCGTTGGCGCGGCGCGGCTCCTATTCAACGCGCTGTGATGGCCGGCGACCGCGAAACCGGCGTCCAAGCCATGGTCATGGATGAGGGCCTGGACACCGGTCCCATTCTGCTTTCGGCGCGCACCCCCATCGCACCTGACGACACCGCCGGCACACTCCACGATCGGCTCGCCCAGATCGGCGCCCCACTTCTGCGCGATGCGATCCAGGGTCTCGCCGACGGGACCCTGACCTCACGACCGCAACCAAACCTGGCGCCGGTCTATGCGGCCAAAATCACACCGGCTGAAACCCGCATCGATTGGACCCGCCCCGCCAGCGAGGTCGATTGCATGATCCGCGGGCTTTCGCCTTATCCCGGTGCCTGGTTCATGGCCGCTAACGAAAAAGGACCAGTGCGCATGAAAGCGCTTATGAGCCGCGTCGGCCAAGGCAGAGGCGAACCGGGCGAAGCGCTGGACGACCAACTCTTGATCGCGTGCGGTGAAGGGGCCGTACGCCTGTTAAGCGTGCAGCGTGAAGGCCGCCAGCCAATGCCAGCAAGCGATTATCTGCGCGGCACGCCCACCCCGGCCGGCACGCTGCTCCTACAATAATGCACCTGTCTGAGACCCACGATTGCCCCAAGCCCTCGCGGTGCCTAAGCTGGGGGCCGTTGCCTAAGTGAAGGGGCGCCGCATGACGATGACGCACTTGATCCGCCGCTTGGTGCCGGTAACGCTGACAGTGGCGTTGCTGAGTACGGGCCTCGTCGCCTGCAAGGCCGAGAACGGCGAGCGCCTGGCTGAAGGCGGCCCGCAGTTGCAGGCCCCGTCCAATGCGCCAGACTTGACCGCCCGCAGGTTCATCCCCGGCGCCGAGGCAGCGCCCACCACAGGTTGGGTCGACCTCACCGAGACATTTCAACTAGGCGCTGCTGGCCAGGAAGCGGACGCCGCAGCCCTTGGCCAAACCGTGTTGGCCCTTGCCACAGAAAAGGGCCAACAGATCCAGGGCGAACTTCAAGATGCATTCGACTCAACCGCAGCAGTCGCCGGCCAGCCCGTAAGCACCCTGATGGACATTCCCGCCGATGCGGCTCCTTCTCTTTACAAAGTGACCGCCGAAAACAACCAGAACAACGCGACCGGCCTGTGTGGGGCGCGCCCCGCGACGCATTTGGTCGTGTGGGAGGACGTCAACGACCTGCAAGGTCGCATGGTGCTGCTTGTCAGCACAGGCGCAGCCCCAGGCCAGGCGGGCGCTGTCCTTTGCCAGGTGCTGACCTATCAGCGCCAAGGCGGCTAAGACTGCCCGCAAGCCCGTGCCCCGCTTCAAACTGACAATCGAATACGATGGCGGCCCCTTCCGTGGCTGGCAAAGAAACGGCGACGACTGCCCAACAATTCAGGCAGCCCTGGAAGCAGCACTGCTGCGGATCACCCAATCTCCCACGGAAGTCACCGCTGCCGGACGAACCGACGCCGGCGTCCATGCGTTAGGGCAAGTGGCGCATGTCGATGTGGAAAAACCAATCTCCCCCTTTAAATTGGGCGAGGCCATCAACGCCCAACTTCGGCCCGATCCGATTGCCGTTGTGGCGGTTGAAAAGGTGGACGATGCATTCCACGCGCGGTTTAGCGCCTTTGAGCGCGTCTATTGGTATCGGATCGTCAATCGGCGCGCCGATCTTTCTTTAGATCGGGGCAGGGCGTGGCGGATCGGTGCAAAACTGGACGACACCGCGATGCATGAGGCGGCCCGCGCCCTCATTGGCAAGCACGACTTTTCCACCTTTCGCGACGCGCAGTGCCAAGCCAACAGCCCGATCCGCACCTTGGATCGCCTGGATGTCAGCCGCGTCGGCGAGGAAGTCCACATCTGGACCAGCGCCCAATCTTTCCTCCACCGCCAGGTGCGATCAATGGTTGGCACACTGGTCAATGTGGGGCGCGGTTACCTGCGCCCAGATGGCGTCGCCAATGCCCTGGCCGCAGCGAACCGCGCGGCCTGCGGCCCGGTTGCTCCGCCTGAGGGATTATATCTGGCCCGCGTAGGATATCGGGCCGCCCAAAGCGAACGACGCGATTAAGCGCAGGTCGGCGGCCCCACAACGAGAAAGGGCGGCCCCACAAGGACCGCCCTCAATCTTATTCCCAGTGCGAAGCGCTTACATCGAAGAATAGCGCAGCATCCGCCGCAGCTCTTCAGACTCGCCCGTGCCCGTGCGCCGACGGCGCGCTTGGCTCGGTTGATAAGCAAGCCGCTGGTGGTCTGTGCAGTACGGGCTGGATCCACAAGATCCGCGGCCGCAAAAGGCAAATCCTTCATCGGTTGGGTCGCCGATCGGCCACTTGCACATCCGATCGTTCAGCGTGAGGACGCTGGCCGTAGCCCCGCCCTCAAGAACCAAAGGTTCCAACGCTGGCAAGCTGGCGTCGACCAAGGTCGGCACAAACGTTCGCAACCGTGGCGCGCTCGGCGCACCCGTCGCGGCTGGGCGAGGGCGTGCAGCCCGCACCGGGCGCTTTGCCGGCCGCGACGGAGTAGCGCGCCCAGCGAGCCCCAGCCTATGTACCTTGCCGATCACGGCATTGCGCGTTACGCCCGTCAATTGCTTGGCGATCTGGCTCGCAGAGAGCCCTTCGGTCCAAAGCTTCTTCAGGAGTGCGACCCGTTCATCAGTCCAGCCCATCTTGTCAGCCCCTTAGCTGCGGCCCCCTGGTGGGTAGGGAGCGGTTTGGCGGTTCGCCCGCGACGCGAGCTCCACAATACATAGTACCGCAGCTTCTTGCCGGCACAAGATGATGTGCTCCTTTGCCCACAGGCCCGTCGAATCATCCACAAGATGTTCAAGGGTTGTCCATGGGCTCCGGGCCACGCGCCCCAAGGCTTCGGCCTAAAGTCGGAAGTGGCGGGATGGAGCTGGATGACAATATGGTTGCGAAAAAGTTAATGGGGATAACCGGGTGAAAATGACCTCTGACACCTCCGAATCAGTCGCCGAATCAGCGGCAGGCCCGGTCCGCGACGCGCGGATCTCCGCCGCCGCCGCGCCCCCGCGCCCCCGACGCTATGGCGCGATCAACACGCTTGGGTTGTCCACTTTGGTGCGCCGGGAAGTGATGCGCTTCCTCAAGGTGAGCGCCCAGACGGTCATCGCCCCGCTGGTCTCCACTGTTCTGTTCATGATGGTGTTTGCGTTGGCCTTTGGCGACCGCGGCTGGGGCAACACCAGCCACGCTTACGTCGATGGCCTGGCACCAGGCCTCGTGATGATGGCGATCATCTCCAATGCGTTCCAGAATGCCTCGTCCTCCATTGTGATCGCCAAGATCCAGGGCAACAGCGTGGACTTCCTGATGCCGCCGCTGTCGGCGCTGGAGTTGTCCATCGCCTTTATTGTGGGTGCTGCGTCCCGCGGCTTGCTCGTGGGTCTGGTGGGTATCTTTGCGGTCGCCCCCTTCGCCGACATGCTCCCCGAGAATGCGTTTGTGGTGCTCTATTACGCAGTCACTGCCTCCGTGATCTTTGGCGCGATTGGCCTTTTGGGCGGCATTTGGGCCGACAAGTTTGACCACCTCGCCGCGGTGGCAAACTTCGTAATCACGCCGCTCACCTTCCTGTCTGGCACGTTCTATTCGATCGACGCCTTGCCAGAACCGTTCTCCGCGATTGGCCACTGGAACCCAGTGTTCTTCTTGATCGACGGGTTCCGGTCTGGCTTCATTGGCCATGCCGACGCCTCGCCCATGATCGGGATTGCCGTCACCTTCGGCCTCGCGGTCGGGCTGTGTTATGCCTGCTGGGCGGTGCTCAAGAGTGGCTATCGTCTGAAGGCCTAGAAGGCGGGGCATCCTCGCGCGGCGGTGCCCACAGGCTGGAAACGATTACGCCAAAGAAAAGCCCCGTCCAAACCACGCTCATCAAGGCCTGGGCGGCGGCAAACGGCTTGGCTTCGTGCGAGGGCACATAGTCGCCGTATCCCACAGTTGCCGTGGTGATAACGGAGAAATAAAGCGCCGTGCCCGGATCGTGGATCGTGATCCGATCGAGCGCGTCGTCCACCCCAAGCTGTCGGTAAATGGCGGCATAAGCCAACACCATCAGCACGCCTGAAAAAATCAGCTGCAAGCCTTTCAACCGTCGCCGGCCCCTGGCGTGCGCCTGGGCAAAGCTCCAAACGGTTTCGAGATACTCAAGGAAAATTAGGCTGACCGCGATCGCCCCCAGCACGATGGGCCAAACCTCATCCGCAAGGCGCGGCGCAAACAAGGCCCCCAGCGTCAGCGCGAAAGCAGCGGGCTGCACCAGCAGTATGGTTAACCGGTCGATCCGATCGGCACGGGTTGCCGGGGCACGGGGTGGTGCGGAGCGTGTCATCGCTTGTTCATCTGCGGCTTTCGCTTTCGAACTTCAATCGGCTGTCTGCACTCAGACTTGACGCCACCGGCGCTCAAGCCCAGAAAACGCGCTTTCCCCAACGCGCCCCCCTTTGGGGGTAAGGCCTGTGGAGAGCCCCCTGTGGAGAGTCCAATGAGCGCCAATCCTGCGCCGATCCTGCCCGTGTATGCCCCCCCCGAACAAGTGTTCGTCAAGGGAGAGGGGTGCTGGCTGATCGCTAAAGATGGCCGGCGCTATTTGGACTTCATCGCAGGCATTGCCGTGAATGCCCTCGGCCATGCCCACCCCAAGCTTGTAAAGGCACTGCAGGATCAGTCGGAAAAGCTTTGGCACTTGTCCAATATGTTTCGGGTGGAAGGCCAAGAGGAATTGGCCCGCCGCTACGTGGAAACGAGCTTTGCAGACTTTGTGTTTTTCACGAATTCCGGCACCGAAGCCATCGAAGGCGCCCTCAAGACCGCCCGTAAATACCACACGGCCAATGGAAATCCGGAGCGGGTCGATATCATCGGCTTCCAAGGCAGCTTCCATGGCCGCAGCTACGCCGCGATCAACGCGTCGGGCAACCCAAGCTATTTGGAAGGCTTTGGCCCCCGCTTGCCGGGCTACATCCAAGTCCCGTTCGCAGATCATGAAGCCCTCAAGGCCGCCATCGGGCCCACAACGGCGGCGGTCATTTTGGAGCCGGTCCAAGGCGAGGGCGGCGTGCGCGCTGTGCCCGAGCAGTGCCTGAAGGGCCTGCGCGAGTTGGCCGACCAGGAAGGCTTTCTGCTGATTTTCGATGAAGTCCAGTGCGGTGCCTCGCGCACCGGCAAGCTCTGGGCACACGAGTGGGCGGGTGTGGAGCCAGATATCATGGCCGTGGCCAAAGGCATCGGCGGCGGCTTCCCGATGGGCGCGCTGCTGGTCTCGCAAAAGGCGGCAAAAGGCATGGTCCGCGGCGTCCACGGCACCACGTTCGGCGGCAACCCGCTGGCGATGGCGGTGGGTTTGGCCTGCTTTGAAGAAATCGCGAGCCCCGCGTTCCTCCAGCACGTCAACGACATCTCTAACCATCTGGGGCAGGCCCTGGAAGGCCTGAAGGATCGCCACCCCGGCATCGTGGTGGAACTGCGCGGCAAGGGCCTGTTGCGCGGCTTGAAGCTCAATGTGGATCCAAAGCCCGTCCAAGGCATCGCCCGTGACAAGGGCCTGCTCCTTGGTGTGGCCGGCGACAACGTGTTGCGCATGGCACCGCCCCTGATCATTGAGCCCGAGCACGTCCAGCAGGCTGTTGCGATCCTGGATGCCACACTAAGCGAGGCTTCCCGCGGGGCCACAACGTGATCCAAGCCCCAAAGCGGCACTTTCTGGATATAGCCCCACTGCCCGCAAGCGACCTCCGCGCCATCCTCGACGCGGCGGCCGTGCGCAAGGCCGGCCGTGGAAGCTTGCCGCGCGGTGCCCAAGACGCCGATGCCCCCCTGGCCGGGCATGTCTTGGCGATGATCTTCCAGAAGGCCTCCACCAGGACTCGCGTCAGCTTTGACGGGGCCATCCGTCAATTGGGCGGCAGCGCTCTGGTTATGAGCGCATCGGAGATGCAGCTGGGCCGCGGCGAAACGGTTCAAGACACCGCCCGCGTGATCGGCAGCATGGTCGATGCGGTGATGATTCGCGCCAACGCCCATCAAGACGTGCTGGACTACGCCGCGGTAAGCCCGGTGCCAGTCATCAATGGCCTCACCAACCTGAGCCACCCTTGCCAGATCCTGGCCGATCTGCAGGCGATCGAAGAGCGCCTGGGCGACGTCAAAGGCCGCACGATTGCCTGGGTCGGCGATGGCAATAACGTCTGCACCAGCTATATTCACGCCGCCGGCAAGCTGGGCTTCAGCCTGCAGATCGCCTGCCCAGAAGGCTACGCTCCGCCCACCCAAGAGGTGCAGGCCGCACAAGCAGCTGGCGCCAAGATCACCCTGCACGACAGCCCCGCTAAGGCCGCCGCCGCCGCCAACGTCGTGGTCACCGACACCTGGGTCTCCATGGGCGATGAAGACAAAGACCAGCGCTACGCCGCGTTCCCACCCTACCAGGTCAACGAAGCCCTGATGAGCAAAGCGGCCAAGGACGCGGTGTTTTTGCATTGCCTGCCGGCCCATCGCGGCGAAGAAGCCACCGATGCGGTCCTGGATGGCCCCAACTCCGGCGTCTGGGACGCGGCTGAAAACCGCCTCCATGCGCAAAAGGCGATCCTCCTCTGGTGTTTTGGCCTGGTCAGCCCATGACCAGCGCCACCTATGCCTTTCAGCTGGAGGGCGCGCCGGTCCTTGGTCGTCTTGTACGCCTGGATCCCGACGTGGTGGATAAGATTTTGGCCCGCCACGACTATCCCCGCCCGGCAGCCCTTCTCTTGGCCGAAGCCTTGACCCTGGCCGGTTTATGCGGCGCGCTGGCGAAGTCTGCCCGCTCGATCACCCTGCAGGCGGAGGGCGACGGCCCTGTACCGCTCCTGGTGGCCGAATGGCGCGCTGGCGGGGGCTTGCGCGGTTATGCGCGCTTGTCTGAGCGCGCCGCCACAGCGTTGGCCGGCCGCGCCCGCATGGCCCCGTTTGAACTGATCGGGCGGGGGGTCATGGCCCTCACCCTCGATCAAGGGCCAGACACCCAACAAATGCAGGGCATCGCCCCCCTCGAAGGCACGACTTTGGCCGAATGCGCCGAAGCCTACTTCCTGCAGTCCGAACAAACCCCAACCCGCATCCGGATCGCGGCGGTCGAAGACATCACCCCCGCCGCCACCGTCTGGCGCGCCGGTGGCGCTTTGATCCAGCGTGTTGCCGGCGATGCCGCGAGGGGCTTCACCGACGACGATTGGGCTCGTGCCGAAATCCTCTTCGCAACGGTGGAGGACGCAGAGCTGGCCGATCCAGCTCTTCCCCCCGATCGCCTCCTATACCGCCTGTTTCACGAGGACGGGGTGCGTATGGCCGCGGGCGAACCGCTGTTGGACCAATGCACCTGCGACGCGCGCCGGGTCACCGCGGTCCTGTCGCGATTCACGGTGGAAGAGCTTCAAGACCTCACCGAGCCCGATGGCCTGATCCACGCCAAGTGCCAGTTCTGCGCCAGGACCTATCGCCTGACCCCGCAAGATGTGGCTAGCTAGGCCGCTTTCAAGGAAAGGGGGCACCGGTTTCCCGTCCGAAAGCGGGCTAACTTATTGACGTTGCGCGTTTTCAACTTTCCTGGCCGGATTGGCTTTTGTTGAAAACGCGCTAGACGCGAGCGGGCTCCAAACGATGGCACCTATCGAAGTCACTATCACCAAGGGCGAAAAGGCCGATACCATCGAACTCTGCCGGCTGGCCGGGAAGACCGCGCGCTTTACCTTTCCCAAGAAGGGGCCGATCCCCCACGACGCCGTGCACTTGATTGTTGAACAAGAGCTGGCCTTCAAGCGCGGCTTTTGGGGAATGGTCGCCGACGGCATCGATCCCGGCGAGATCCAAGAGATAGCCAAGGCCGCGGGCCACGCCAGCGCCTCGCGCGCAGAGGTTCCCGATCCTTCGATCATCGAATTGCTCCAAGCCGAGCGCCTGGTGGAGTGCTTCGAAGCCGACCTCTGGGGCGCGCCCGCTGATGGCGACACCTTTCGCAGCGTGGTGGAAGCCGCGTGCTTCGCCTCGTTCGTGCCCGCGCCAAATGTGAGCGACGAGACCATCTTTTCGATCCGTGGCCAGATTGCGAGCTTCGCAAAACAATGGACGGCTGCGGCCATTGGGAAGAAGTTTGACCTTCACTACCGCGCCCCGAGCTAACGTCCGTATCGGGACGAAAATCCGACCGCCGGTTTTCAAACGTCTGCCGTGCTAAAGGTCACCGCGGCGTTTGCGCGCAAATCGCTTGGGCCTGACGCAGCGCGCCCAGCGCGCGGTCAAGGTCTTCCAGACTTTGCCCAGCGATCTCGATGTAGCCAACCGGCCCCCCGTTGAAAGTGGCGCAGCCGGCTTTATTCGCCGCGCAAGAGATGCGACGCGAATACGCGCTCTGAGACGCCTGGCCCTCCGCTGCACTGACTGCATTAAGATTCAACAGGCGCACATCGAAGTCAAACTGCAGCGTCGATTGCCGCCCGGCCGAGATTTCGTAGGCGAACAGGCAGGGCTCGCGCTCCAGCATCGCGGTGTTTTGGTAGGGGTCGGCGGTCCGGGTCGCGGAGATCAGATTTGCCACCACTTGGCTGTAAGGCGGCAGCGCTTCCGCGGGGGACCATGGTGTTGGGGCGGGGGGCGTCGCACACGCCGCCGCACAGATCGCGAGAAGCGCCAGCGCGCTGATCGACCAAAACTGCCGCATGGTGCCCCTCCAAAAGCTTGAGCCCAAGGAGGGCGGTTTCACATAGCATGTTTCAAGGCGAGGCGAAGGGGGCACTCTAGGGCTCACTCCCGCCTCAAGATTTTCTCGGTCAACAAATTACCCCACCAGCCGCTCATGAACCGCGCCTTAAGGGCGGCGGGGTCGTAATCGTCCGCGATCCACTGGTCAAAGCTCTTGCCGCTGGCTTTCGTCTCCGCAATCGCGGTCTCAAAGAAAAAGTCCAGCATGCCGGTCTTGCCCACTTTCGCGTGCAGATAGCGCGCGGATAACTGCTCGATGGCCGCCTCCAGCGGCTGGCCCAGGTGCCAGTGCTTGTACAAAACGCCATAAACCCCGGCCCGGTCCGCACCGGATTTGCAATGCATCAGGGCCGGGTAGGTGATCGACCCGAAAATCGCCTTCGCCCGCCACAGCCGCTCTTTGCTGGGCGTATCGCGCGACGAAATCGGCGTGTCCACCAACACCAGGCCATGGCGCGCGCAGGCCTCCCGCTCCAGCCAATAATGGCCGCTGTCGTTAAAGCCCCGCAGGTTGATCACGGTTTTGATCCCCATCGCGGCATACCGCGCGATATGTTCCGGCGAGGGCTGGTTGCAGCGCGCCATCTCCGGCGTGATCCAATGGAAATTCTGAAACGCCGCCCGCAAAAACCCGTGGTCCACCCAAATCAGGTCATGGCGCGCGCGCCTGCGCCCCTCCGCGGTGGTCAGATCAAAGCCCCGTTGGGAGGCAACAGCCGGTGTGCTCATCTGAAAGTCTGCTTCATCCTGAACTGGCGTTGGTGCGCTGTTCGCACGTATAAGGGCGCGAAAGCGGCAGATGATAGCCCTTGAACAGAGGAAAAGCGGTGAAGCGCGGCCCAGGGATCATTGCCAAGCTCGGTGCCGAACTGGCAGGGGCCTATGTCTGGGCTGCAACCCACACCAACCGCTGGCAGTGGGTCAACCGTGCGATCGCCGAGCAGGTCTGGGCAAGCGGCAAGGGCGCGATTGTCGTGTGCTGGCACGAGCGCCTGATCTTGGCCCACGTCGGCTGGACGGTCCATAAGGGCCATCAGCCCGTGAAGGCCCTGATGTCCTACTCCAAACAGGGCGACACCATGACGCGCGCGATGCGCTGGGTGCATGTGGGCCACATTCGCGGGTCCTCAGATAAGCCCGGCAAGCGCAAAGGCGCAATGGTCGCCATGCGGGAAATGAAGCGCTATATCGATGGCGGCGGCGCAGTGGCCCTCATGCCCGATGGCCCCCGTGGCCCCCGCCATGTGGCCCAGATGGGCGCGCTCCAGTTGGCGCGCATGACCGGCGCTCCGATTGTGGGCCTTGCCTGGAGCGCCACGGGCTTGCGTGTCTTGAACACCTGGGACGGATTGCTGTTGCCACCATTGTTTTCCTCCGCTGCGTTTGTCTGGGGCGGGCCGATCTATGTCCCGCGCGACGCAGACGACGCCCGCCTGCAGCTGGCGCGCGAGCAGATGGAAGCCATGTTGCACCAGATTGGCCAGGATGCGGATAAGGTCTTGGGGGTTGACACCACCCCCAAGCGCCCCCTGCCGCAAAGCAAGCCAGAGCAAGAGTCGGAGTCAGAGCCGCAAGACCTGCCCAACGAGGTTGAGGCATGAAGCGCTACCCGCCCGCCCTGAGCGCCTATCGAATGGCTGCCCGCGCGCTTGGCGTGCTGGCCGGGCCGGTGCTGACCGTGCGCGCGGCGCAGGGCAAAGAAGATCAAGCCCGCCGCGGCGAACGCTTCGGGCGCGCCAGCGCAGCGCGCCCCTCTGGGTGCCTGGTTTGGCTGCACGCCGCAAGCGTTGGCGAAGCGGGCGTCGCCCTGCAAATCCGCGCAGGTCTGGCTGGGCGCGTGCGCGAGGTCACAACCCTCATCACCACCGGCACCCGCACCTCGGCCGCCCTGGTAGATCGCGCCGCCCCCGCCAACACCATCCACCAGTATGCGCCCCTGGACCGCCCCGATTGTGCCAAGCGGTTCATCGCCCATTGGCGTCCGGATCTGGGCGTGTTTGTGGAAAGCGAACTTTGGCCAAACCTGATTTTGACGGCGCAAGAGCAGGGCACGGCCCTTGCCCTCGTCAACGCGCGCATGAGCCCCAAGAGCCTGGCGGATTGGGCCAAAGTGCCCACCAGCGCCAAGCGCCTGCTGGCCGCGTTTGACGTGATCACCACAGCCGATGCGCGCACCGCTGAAGGCTTGATCACCCTTGGGGCGAGGCGCGCCGCACGGCTCGGCAATGTCAAGTTTGCTGCCCCCGCGCCGCCGATTGATGTTCACGCCCACACCCGCCTGATGGCCCAGATCGCCAAACGCCCCGTGTGGCTTGCGGCCTCCACCCATGCCGGCGAAGATGAAATCGTGCTGGCCGCCCACGAGCAACTGCGCCGCGGCGAGCGTGACGCCCTGCTGATCATCGCCCCTCGCCACCCAGAGCGCGGTGCCCAGGTGGCCGAGCTCGCCGGCGGTGCACCCCGCCGCAGTCAGAACCAACCGATCGGCGACGCCGCGGTGTATGTGGCAGATACCTTGGGCGAAATGGGCACGCTTTATGCCGCCGCCCCCGTGGCGCTGGTGGCGGGGTCTTTGCGCCCGGAGTTGAAGGGCCATAACCCAATGGAGCCCGCCAAGATCGGCGCGGCCATTTTGTCTGGCCCGCACGTTGAAAGCTTTGACGAGGCGTTTGAGGCCCTTTTGCAGGCGGGTGGCGCGCGGATCGTCGAAGGGCCAGCCCGGATTGCAGCCACGGTAGACGAACTTTGGCGCGATGAGCCCGCCCGCCAACGCTTGACCCAAGCCGCCGGCGAAATCGCAGGCGCGGCGGGCCCAGCCCTTGCCGCCACGATCGACGCCCTGGAAGGCCTGCTCGGCCCCCGCACCACCACCGGTGGAGGCCTGCGTGCGCGCGCCTGACTGGTGGTATCGCGATGCCCACGGCCGGGACTCAGCGCCGATGTCGCGTGCCATATTGTCTCCGATCGCCTGGGTGTGGGCACGCGTCACCGCCGATCGTATTGCCCGCGCCACGCCAACGCAGTGTGGCATCCCGGTGGTGTGTGTCGGAAATCTTTCGATGGGCGGTGCCGGTAAAACGCCAGTCACACGGGCTGTGCGCTTGGCTTTGGGCGGGGCAGGTGCGGGCGTCTTCACCCTGTCGCGCGGCTATGGGGGCCGCGAGAAGGGTCCCCGCGCGGTCAAGCCAGACGATGCCTTCAGCGCGGTGGGCGATGAACCCCTGTTGCACGCCAGGGATGGCCCCGCCTGGATCGCACGGGACCGTCTGGCCGGTGCGCAAGCCATGATCGCCGCCGGGGCCCGCGCGATTGTGATGGACGACGGCTTTCAAAACATGGCGCTGGCGAAGGCGCTGTCGATCTTGGTGTTTGATGCCAGCGCAGGCATCGGCAACGGCAAGACTTTTCCCGTGGGCCCCCTGCGGGAACCCTTGAGCCAAGGCCTTCCTCGCGCCGATGCCGTTGTGATGGTGCGCCCATCTGAAACGGCCGACCGCGCCCGTCCAGACTATCTGCATGGCTTTGCCGGCCCAATCCTGGAGGCCTGGCTTGGCCCAATAACGCCGCCGCCCCCAGGCCCGTTGCTGGCGTTCGCGGGGATCGCGCGGCCACAGAAGTTCTTCGATACCCTGGAGGCTGCCGGCGGTGAATTGGTGGATGGCGCGAGCTATCCCGATCACCACCCCTTCACGCCCAGCGAAATGACGGCCCTGGCCGATCATGCCCAAGCCCTCAACGCCCGCTTGATCACCACCGAAAAAGACGCCGTCCGTTTGCCGCCGTCCTGGCGGGAGAAGGTGGCCGTCCTGCCGGTCGTGGCCCGCCTGGCCGACCCCGCAGCCCTTCAAACGCTGCTGGCCCCGATTGCCGCCCGCCTCAGGACGTAAGATCACCATGGCGGTTGCCACCACCATCACCCTCCCGCATCGCATCGAGAGCTGGGCGTTCAACGCCTACCAGCGCCACTATGCCCAAAAAAGCCTGCCCCGCGCCTCCAACGACGGTGCCAATTTCATGCATCGGTTGGGGCCATTGTTGCCCGCCCACAAAACCGCCCTGCGCAATTTGCGTTTGGCATTTCCGGGCGAAAACCAAGCCTGGCATCAAGATGTGGCGATGGCCGCCTGGAGCGAACTTGGCCGCATCGCGGGCGAGTTTTCTCACCTCCACGAACTCAACTGCTACACCCCAAACAGCGCCATCGAAGTGCACGGCCTGGAGCGGCTGGATGCCATCAAGGCAAGCCCGAAGGGCGCGGTGTTCATCTCCGGTCACTTCTCCAACTGGGAGCTGATGCCCGCAGCCATCGCCCAGCGCGGCCTTGCCTGCCAAATGACCTATCGGCCCGCCAACAACCCGCTGATCGACGCCGCCATCCAAAAAAACCGCAGCCACTATGGTGCGACGATGCAGGCGGCCAAAGGCAAAGAGGGCGGCATGGGCCTGCTGCGGGCTTTGGCCAAGGGCCAGTCCGTGGCCCTGATGAACGACCAAAAATACAACGAAGGCTTGCCCGCCCCGCTGTTTGGCCACGACTGCATGACCGCCGATGGCCCCACCCGGTTGGCGCTGCGCTACGGGGTGCCACTGGTGCCGTTTGGCTTGCGAAGGACCGCCGCCGGCCCGCACTTTCTCCTCACGATCCACCCAGAGATCGCCCTGGACCGCGAAAGCCCCCTGGAGGTTGCAGCCCCCAAGGCGGTGCACGCCGTCAACGCCTTCATGGAGGCCCGCATCCGCGAAGCGCCAGAACAATGGTTCTGGGTCCATCGGCGATGGCCAAAAGAGGCCTGGGCAAAAGCTGGCGTGCTCTGAGCCCTACTGCTGGGCAGGTGCCAACGTCTGCCGCGCGAGAGCCAAGCCTTGGATCGCCAGGGACGGGTCCAAAAAGCGGTCGCGCCACTTCATCCGCCAGCACAGGTGCGGCCCGGTCGCCCGCCCCGTGGCCCCCACTGCGCCAACCACCTCGCCCTGCGTCACCCGTTGGCCCACCACAACGTCTTGTCGGCTCATGTGCAGGTAGACGCTGATCAGACCCTGGCCGTGATCAATCATCAACAGCCCGCCTTCCTGGAATAAGTCCGGCTGCACCAAACTCACAACCCCGCCCGCCGGCGCACGGATAGGCGTGCCGGTGGGCACCGCGATGTCAATCCCGTAGTGCGGCCGAGCGGCCGCACCATTGATGATCCGCTGGGCACCCCAGGCCGAGGATATCCGACCCTCGACCGGCCAGATAAAGGCATCCAAATAGCCGCTGATATCGGCGCGGCTGGCATAGCCCTCGTTGATCAACACCCGCTCCCGGGCGATCCGCGCCTGTTGTTCGGGGTCGGGTGTCACGTTGCGTTGCGGCACTCCGTCCACCGAGGTGGTGCGGAAGGTGCGCGGGGTGATCTCAAACGAATGCGAAGCCAGCTGCGAGCCAAGCTGGAACGTGACGGTTTCCAGAGCCGGCGCGTCGCGGTCAAAACCGATCACCACAAACCCAGCCGCATCCGCCGCCAGGCTCTGCGTGCCCACGACCACATTCGCCCCAGGCAGGGTGCGGCATACTACAAGCCCGCCTTGAACCGCCGCGCCACCACATACCGGCAACAACCCTTGGCCAGGCGCAGCTGCGTGGGCGACGACGGGCGACGCAGGCACAGGCAACGTGCTGGTGTTGCCAGAGATGGGCTCGCTGCCAATCGAAATTGGCGGATAGCCAACCACAGGCCGAACCCCACTTGGCGGCACCACCATCGGCGGGGCCGGGGCCGCAGGCGCTGCAGGTACCGGGGCAGGGGCAGGTGATGGAGATGCCGACTGTGTTGCAGGAGGGGTTTGTGCTGCTGCTTCGTTCAAGGGGGCAGGCGTGCTGCACGCCCCGAGCGTCAAGCCCACCAGAGCCGCCAAAAGCCGCAGGCGCATTAGGCTTTGCTCGCCTCGTTCAGCGCCCGCCAGCGCGCCAGTGACTCCGCAGGCCCCCGATACGCTTCCTGTAGGCCCACGTTCCAATACCGCAGATCATCCAGCGAAATCGGTTCCCCGGTCACCGCGCAGCGCACAAAGCGACCTTCCTGCATCAAGGTGAAATCGTTGGCCTCATAGCGAACGACGGCTTCTTTGCCCCAGAATTCCGGCTTGTTCATCGGTGTGTGCCTTGGCAGCCCAACGCCGCCAGCTCCCTTATAAATCGAAATCCCGCGCGGATCAAAACAACGCCCCTTGATCGCCGCCATCTTCGCCCTTGCGCCGCTTTTTGGGGCCAGAACCGCCGCCAGCGCCAGCTGGCGTTGACCCGGTGATGGCGGCGCTCGCTTCCCCGTCATGGAAAACCAGCGTCACAGCCTCCCCAATCTCAAGCCCGGTTGCCGCCCGCACCAAACCGCCATCCGGGCGACGCACCAACGCAAACCCCCGTTGCAGGGCGCTCTTGTGGGAGAGACTGTCCAGCAGTCGCCCGGCTGCCGCGAGCCTTGTGACGCGCTCCCCAAAGCCCCGTTCCAGGGCCGGCGCCAATCGCGCCACCGTCGTGCGCAGGCGCTCCTGGCGCCTGGCCAAATCCTGCATCAACCCGCCGGGCCGAAGGCTCAATGCCTCCAACCGTGCAGCCCGCGCCCGCAGGCCCCCAACCACCGCCAACCGCTGGCGATCAGTGAGTGCCGCAAGCCGCTCCTGTCGGCGCTCGATGTCTTGCCGAAGGGCCGCAGGGCGCAGCGCCGCCGCGGCAGCATCAAGACGCCCCTTGTGCGCCCGCACGTTGGCAATGAGCGCCGAAGCTAGCCGCTCGGAAGCCCGGTCAAACCGCTGTTGTGGACCCTCCAGCAGGGCTTGGGGGCGCGGCAGACGGCCCCCCGCCGCCCGAACTTCAGTGCGCCGAATATCAAGCCCGCGGGCAAATCCAGAAACCAAGCGCCCAGAAAGGGTCTCGATCCGCGCGATCAACTCCGCCCGCACCGGCACGGCCTTTTCCGCAGCCCCGGTGGGGGTAGGGGCCCGCAGGTCCGAGGCAAAATCGATCAGCGTGGTGTCTGTTTCGTGGCCCACGGCGGAAATCAACGGGATCACACTTTCAGCAGCGGCCCGCACCACGATCTCTTCATTGAAGGCCCACAGGTCTTCAATCGAGCCACCGCCCCGCGCCACGATCAGCACGTCGGGCCGCAGCTCGCCCGTCAGCGCGTTAAATCCGCGGATCGCCGCCGCCACTTGTCCAGCCGCCTGATCGCCCTGCACCAACACCGGCCACAAGATCACCCGGCGCGGAAAACGCTCGCCAAGCCGGTGCAGGATGTCGCGGATCACCGCCCCGGTGGGCGATGTGATCACCCCGATCGTTTGCGGCAGAAACGGGATCGCCTTCTTGCGCTCTGGCGCAAACAGCCCTTCGGCCGCAAGCTTGGTCTTCAACCGCTCCAACTGCGCCAGCAGCGCGCCAACCCCCGCCGGCTCCAGCCGATCGGCGATCAACTGGTAGGAGGACTTGCCAGGGAAGGTGGAAAGCCGGCCCTCCGCCACCACCTCAAGCCCTTCCTCCGGGCGAAACTTCACCCCCGCCAGAGTGCCCTTCCACATCACCAGCGAAAGCACGGCGTTGGCGTCTTTCAAGTCTGCATAAAGGTGCCCGGACTTGGCCACCGTCACCCGCCCAAGCTCCCCCCGCACCCGCACGCGGTCAAACGTGGTCTCCATCGTGCGTTTGACGGCAGAGGAAAGCTCAGAGACCGAAAGCTCCGGCAGATTGGAAACGGGGGCGGTCGCGGAATCAGGCATGGCCAAGAGTATATAACGCTAAACCGTCGCTGCCGAATAAGGCCGTGCCCAAACAGCAGCGAGGGATGCCGCCGCCATGGCCGCGAGCGCCGTTAGGCTTATGTTCAAGGCAGGAAAAACCGGAGAGCCCCCATGCACAAGAACTGGCCCGAAATGGCGTCTGAGCTGAACCCTCTCGTAGCGAGCCTCCGCACCGCCCAGCCCGACGTGATGAAGGGTTTTTCCCAAATGGCCCAAGCGGCCCTCAAAACCGAAGCGTTGGACACCAAAACCAAAGAGCTGATCGCGCTGGCCATTTCGGTGGCTGTGCGCTGCGATGCCTGCATCACCTATCACGCCAAGGCCGCCGTCAAGCAGGGCGCGTCCGACGCCGAAATCGCCGAGACCATGGGCATGGCGGTGTATATGGGGGCAGGGCCCAGTGTTATGTACGCCGCCCAGGCGCTAGAGGCCGCAGCACAGTGGCGCGCGGAGGGCTAGGGCGGGCACCGGCTATTGAGGAAACGCGATCGCGCACTGCGTGGCGCGGAAAGCCCTCCAGGCCTCCTCGGGCATGCGCTCGAAGGTCACAGCGCCATCGGCCGCCACATCGCGAACCACCAGCCGATCGGTGCCGATCCGCAGCGGCTGGGCGACTTCAATGCGATGCGCCGTCTCAGCGATCTCGTAGCTTAGCGTCAGCGTCGCCTCCGCATAGCGGAAAAGACCGCCGAACGTGCTCGGCCGAACGATCAGCGCGCCCTCTTGAGGGTCTCCAGCCGGCGTTTTCTCCAAGGACGCTGGGATGTCTGAACTGACCCAGTCCGAAGCATTGCCCGTCCGTCCGTGGGTCGTCACATGAGCTGCGAATGCGCGGAGCATGTCTCGATTAGTCGGCTGATAGAGGCAGACCCCGTTGGCGTTGACGGTTTGCAGGTCCGCGGCGGTAAACCATAGGCTGGGATCGGCGGCGGCGCAGTAGACCGCAATGAACCAGGCCGGTTCGCCGCGCCGCGTCACCACCATGGGCGCGAGCGACAACGCCCCCGTAGGCGTTTCCACAACGCGCCCCGCTGCACGCCGCCACGTGATCGTCGCGATTGATGCATTCATGGCGACGCGGACCGGCGCGCCGATCGCGAGGTCTGCGTCCAAAATCTCGATCGCGGCGTTTAACGCAATGGAACTGCGGCCCATCGGCGGCGCCAAGGGTGAGGGCGGCACCCCACAGTAATCCAACGGTCTCGGTGTGGAAGCAGCGGCCGGACCAAGCGCAAACGCGATAAGGCCTGCAACCAACGCAGCCTGCAACTTGAGCCTGAGCATGTGTCCCCCTGCCCGATGAACTCCGCGGCGAATAACATGATTGCGCGCAGCAATCCATTGCTTGCCGCCAGAGCCTGTTCGCGCCAAGGAAGGGCGATGAAGATTCTTCTCATCGGCAGCGGCGGGCGCGAGCATGCCCTTGCCTGGAAACTCACCCAAAGCCCTTCGCTCAGCGAGCTTGTCTGCGCGCCGGGTAATCCGGGCATGGCAAGCCTTGCGCGCTGCGTGCCGGCGCGGCTGGACGATGTGGCCGGGTTGGCAGCCCTTGCGGTACAAGAGCGCGCCGACCTGGTGGTGGTGGGGCCAGAAGCGCCGCTCGCCGCGGGTCTTGCCGACAAACTGGCAGCGGTGGGCATTGCCTGCTTTGGCCCCAGCGCGAAAGCTGCCCAACTCGAAAGCTCCAAGGCCTTCACCAAAGACTTCTGCGCCCGCCACGCGATCCCAACGGCAGAGTATAAGATCTTCACAGACGCCCTCCACGCCAAAGCCTATCTTGGCTCACGCAACGGCCCGTACGTCATCAAGGCCGACGGCCTCGCAGCCGGCAAAGGCGTGGTGATCGCCGCCACCCTTGGCGAAGCCGACGCCGCCATCGATGAGGCGCTCTTCCACAAGAAGTTCGGCTCCGCCGGCGAGACGATCATCATCGAAGACTTCCTCCCCGGCGAAGAGGCAAGCTTCTTTGCCCTGTGCGACGGCCAAACGGCGATGCCCCTGTTTGCCGCCCAAGATCACAAGCGCGCCTACGACGGCGACAAAGGTCCCAACACCGGCGGCATGGGGGCGTATTCGCCAGCCTCCGTATTCACC
Organism: Caulobacterales bacterium; assembly: GCA_049314555.1. Classification (GTDB taxonomy): domain Bacteria; phylum Pseudomonadota; class Alphaproteobacteria; order Caulobacterales; family Aquidulcibacteraceae; genus REEB509. Next base: position 55,372 of record JBMOEW010000007.1, on the reverse strand, counting down.
AGCGAAGTCCACACCCAAACCATGGAGCAGATTATTCTGCCCACGATGGCTGGGATGGCGGCGGAAGGTGCCCCGTTTGTGGGCGTTCTGTTTGCCGGCCTGATGGTCAGCGCCGATGGCCCAAAGCTGATCGAATACAACTGCCGCTTTGGCGACCCCGAAACCCAAACCCTGATGCGCCGCATCGAGGGCGACCTGGCCGCCACCTTGCTGGCCGCAGCCGTTGGCACCCTAAAAGACGCCCCAGCCCTGACCGCGAAAAACGACCCCGCCGTGTGCATCGTGCTGGCCGCGCAAGGCTACCCGGAAATGCCCTTGACCGGCTCCATCGTGCGCGGCGTTGCCGAAGCGGCCGAGGTGCCAGGGGTGGAGATCTTCCACGCCGGCACGCGCCTGGACGAAGACAATTACCTGCGCGCCACCGGCGGCCGCGTTTTGAACGTCTCCGCGAGCGCGCCCACCCTGCGCGAGGCGGTCGATCGGGCCTACCGCGCCGCCCATTTGATCGACTGGCCGGGCGGTTTTTTCCGCAGCGACATCGCGGCCCGTGCGCTTCATCCGCGCGGGTGATAAGCTTCTTTCCTCGCGGACGCGGAGAACCCCATGACCATCAGTCTTGTAAGAACCGGACGCATCACCGGAGACCTCGCCAAGGCCATGATGTTGGCCGGTGAAATCATTGCCCACGTGCGCGCTTACCCAGAGGTGAAATCCGCCACCGCGCATGCCGGCATCGGCGGTCCGATGGGCCAGTTCATGTTCCACATCGTGGTGGACAGCATGTCCGACGCGGAGGCGCTGTTGGTGCGCGCAGTGTCTGATCCGGCCTATCTGGCCAAACTCCAGCGCGCCCGCGACGAACACCTGTTTGATCCGTTGACCTTCAACGACGTGCTCTATCGCCAGATTGGGTGAGGCGTTTTCCGACCAAGGGGGAAACGGTTGGTCGCAAGAAAACGTGACCAATTAATAGGCACGCACCAACAGCCGCATTGGCTGGCACCGTGGGGAGGAAATCGGGGAGCGGCGGTGGCCGGGCTGGTCCGGCGGTGCCGTTTAGTTTGTATCCGGATGTTTGCGGGTTCGACCACCCCAACCACCGCCGCGTGGTTTGCCTGCCTGGCGCGCGTTGCGGCAGACCCTTCAACGACCCCTTGTCGCACGGGGGCTTACCCTCGAGGTGTTCCGCCCACGGACCGCTTCGCCCGCAAGTGTTCCACCAAACCACTCCACACCTTGAAGGGAGAGCGCTTCATCCCCGATATCGGTGCAGATGAGGTGAGCCTATCCCGGATTGTCAGGGGGAGGATAAGTTTAGGGGCGGGGGGATGGAATGGGGGCGGGGCACCTCGCCGCCGAAAGTGGCAATTTGGCGGTCTGCTTTGGCCCTGGCAGGAACTGCGGGCATTTGCCCGGGGCGGGCACCTTCGCCGATCGGCAGATGTTTGGCCTCATTCTCGACATCCGCGTTCTCGGCCGATCTGGCGCAATGTCGCTGGACAAGACTGGCCAGCAACAGTCAGGTTAACGCCTTTCGCCTCCGAGTTCAGGCTACTCCATAGTGACAGTCTGCAATACACGGCCGACTCGAGATAAGATAATGTATCGACGCAAAGAGAAGTTCAAATCACTCAGGTCCAGTCAAATGTTATGACTGCCACGTGTTCTTGTGGATCGAAAAAGAGAAGTACACGGTCAGCGCAATTCTTCCTGTAATTATACCCTGCCAGACAGCCCACATAGCGGAAGCGTCGGCCATCCTGAGTCAGTGGATGGGCCTTGCGTTCATTTTCAACTTCGGAGAACTCCACGGGCAAACCGAAGGCTGTCCAATTGCCTGCATAAGCGTCGCCGCCCAATTCATCGAACCATTCAACTGAAATTGGCCGATTTATTGGAGAGCCGAGGCGCTGATCATCATGAAAGCGCCGGGCACTTTCAAAATAGCTTTTCTCTTTCTCCTCATAATCGGATCGAATAAAATCTGATGGAGCGGCATTAATTTCAAAATATCGAAAATCACCCAAGAACTCGTATTTGGACCCACGCACGCGGAAGCCGATCCAGTTCGTTGTGCAGTACCCAGAATGAAAACTTGGTGTGTTTTCTCCCAATAGTCCGTCGTACGGCTCCAGCGGTGTCACGAAATGCAGTCTGCCACTCCAATCTGGATCAATAGTGCTTGCTTCAAGCGACAACAGTGGCTGGAGCACCGCTCGGTGAGCTGCGACGTCTCCAGAGAAAACTGATTCCGCTTCGGGGAACGCGACCATGCCTGGGTGAAGAATAGTCGATGGTGTGTAAGTCATAGGCCGACAGATCCATAGCGACAGGCTCGGGCAATTGTCCAAGAGAGCCAGAAAGCCGCCTCTGTCCTGCCGCGTCATCCCGGCCAACTAAAGGGGTCTTTTGCCCCGCCCCCTCCATCAAGCGCAGCGCCCCACGCAACACCAGTGGAAGCTGGCCCGCCGCGCCAACACGAGCCAACTCAAGGGGCGCAATCCGCGCAGCGCCCGCCGCAAACCCAAACCTTTACTGCGCCGGGCTCAACGTTACCGATGCGGGATATTCCGGGTTGGGGGAGGGTTCTTGCGGCGTCTCCGTCCAGGTGACGATCGCGCGTTGTGTGCGGCTCGAGGCCTCATCGCCCACCATAACGTCCTCATCATATTCCAAATCGATGCGTCCGGGCGACGCTGCGATCACCCGATAGTCGCGGAAGTTACCCAGCAGAAAAGCGCGCTGGTCATGCGGCGAGACGAATGCCAGATAGACCTTAAGGCCGTTCATCGCTGGATCGCTGCCGCCCACGCCAAACATCCGCACCGCGCTGATGGCCGACAGGTCGGGCAGGTCGTCAAACTTGACCACGCCAAACGCGGCGATGGCCGGATCGTCGCTTGCGAGTGGGTTAAAGGCTTGGGGCTCGCCTTCGCCTTCAACGAACCGCGCGGGGGCCTCAACACTGGCTGCCGCAGGCGGAGCGGCGGGCGGGGCGGCAGGCGTGCAGCCCGCGATGGTCAAACAGGAGGCAAACACCGCCGCGGAAACGCACACGCGTTGAATGGACATGACACCCCCCATTTAACAAGAGTTAACACGCTAAGGAGCCCATGCATCAAACGCAAGCCAATAGTGCTCGTCTCCCGTTGGCGCTAACACCTGTGGGAGACGGCCGAGAGGTCGCAGCTTTTGGGCACTTTTCCAGACGTCCGCCCAACGCCGCTCAATCATCGCTCCAGCGCTCCTTTGCCGGCCAGGATCTTGGGTCGAAATTTAGCAATCCGCGCCAGCCGCGTGGCAGATGTTTTCGCAGAGCTCAGCGCGATCACGTAGCTGCGCTGCCGGCCCGGCGTGAGCGTTAGAAAAGCCTCCGCAAGCTCCTGGTCGTCGTCTAACGCGTCAATCAGCTCTGCTGGCAACTCCAGCTCGTCATCGGCCTTCGGGGCCTTCAAGCCCAGTTCGGCATACCCCATCGCCTCCTTCAAGTAGGCAAGGATCGTGGCGCTCATCGCCGCCACTTGGGCGTTGTCGGTAAAGCGGATCATGTCCGGCGTGCGCGTGTTCGGACCTTGCTTTTGAAGCACGCCAGCGCCGTCCTTGAGCAAGGCCGCATGCATGAAACTCAAGCGAAAATCGTCTCGAAAAGCCCCCATGATCACGATGTTGCGTCCCGCGTGCATATAGCAGGGGTGGCCCCATTTGACGGTTTGCGTTAACCGTGCGGCCTGGCACAGATCGCGCAACGCCAACAGCCCCACAAGCCACTGCCGTGTAGAGCAATCAGGCGTCGCAAAGCGGGGGCAGCGCCCGCACCCGTGTTCAAAAAACGCCTCAACGTCTGTGATCATGGCCGCCTCTCCGCTTGCCCAAACGCGCACTTGCCTGCACTTTGCCACCTAAGATGGCAGGCGGGCGAGACGCCCACCGCCGCAAAACCGACGAGGAAACCCCATGGCTGAGCCCACTGCCCAGGAGCAATTCTCCGGCACCAAGCCGGTGGAAGACAAGCACCGCATCGACGAGGCCGCGCTCTATGCTTGGGCCAAAGCCAACGTTGAAGGGTTTGAAGGCCCCATGGAAGTGCGCCAGTTCAAGGGCGGCCAATCCAACCCCACCTATCAACTGGTCACCCCGGCCCGCAAATACGTGCTACGCCGCAAACCGCCGGGCAAGCTCTTGGCGTCCGCCCATGCGGTGGACCGCGAGTATCGGGTGATCGCCGCACTTTACCCCACGGGCTTCCCCGTCGCCCGCCCGTTTGGCCTCTGCCAGGACGAAAGCATCCTCGGCACCGTGTTCTACGTGATGGACATGGTCGAGGGGCGCATCATCTGGGACGGGGCCGTCCCCGACGTCACCCCAGCCGATCGCACCGCGATTTACAACGCCCAGGTCGAAACCCTGGCTCAGCTCCACAACCAGGACCACGAAGCGATTGGCCTGGCGGAGTTCGGCAAGCCGGGGAACTATTTTGCCCGCCAGATCCACCGCTGGACCAAACAATACCGCGACAGCCAAACCCAAAGCCTCGAAAGCATGGACCGCCTGATCGATTGGCTGGCCGCCACCGTCCCTGACGACGACAAAACCACCGTCGTCCACGGCGATTATCGGCTGGACAACATGATCCTCCACCCGACCGAAAATCGCGTTCTGGCGGTGCTGGACTGGGAACTGTCCACCCTTGGCAATCCGCTGGCAGACTTCTCCTACCTCCTGATGAACTGGGTAATGGCACCGGAGGGCGGGCGTTCGGGGCTTGCGGGGCTTGACTTGAAGGCCCTGGGCATCCCCTCGATTGAAGAGATGGTGGAGGTCTATTGCGCCAAAACCGGCCGTACCAGCCTGCCAAACCTGGACTGGTATTTCGCCTACAACCTGTTCCGGCTGGCCGCGATCTGCCAAGGCATCGCCGGACGCGTCCGCGACGGCACCGCTTCATCCCCCCACGCCCTGCAAATGGGCGCCCGCGTGCCGCTGCTGGCGGACGGGGCCTTGCAGGCCGCCCGCCGCGCCGGCCTATAGGGACGCGCATACGATCGCATCAACAGGGGGTGACGGATGCGCGCGAACCGCGTAGGAAGCCGCCGGCTTGATTTGATTGGCGCAATCTGGGGCTGATATCCGTGTCCGAAGAAAAGAAGCGTCGCCGTCGGCGCGACGTCACCAACGTGATCATCATCATCGCTTCCGTGGCGGGCATTTTGGCCGCCGGTGGGGCAACCCTGGCGGGCGTGCTGTCGTCCGGCGCTCTGGGCGGCAATGGGGCAGGGCTTGCCCAGCAGGAGGTGCGCCCGGTTTGGGTGGACGCCCTGAATAACACCATCAAGGGGCAGGGCTTTGACTGGTTGGAACTCGATGTGTCCGATCGCATCGCCACCATCGGCGGCGAAGCGGCGTCCGATACGATAGCCACGCGCGGCTTCAACGCCGCTCAAACCGCCATCCGCAACGACGCCGCAGCCAGCGCCGATGTGGATCTGGTGATCAACAACATCAAAGTGGCCGGTCAGCAGGGCCTGGGCGAGGCCTTCGCGCGCCTCGGTCGCCTGCCCGCCGCCGCCGCCTGCCAGCAGGCCTTCATCGAAACCCTCGCCGGGCGCTTTGTAGGCTTTGAACGTGCTTCAGCCCGCATCACAGGCGAAAGCGCCCAGCTGCTGGACGCGCTGTCTGGCGTTGCGCTGCGCTGCCAGGCCCACCAGATCGAGGTCGGCGGCCACACCGATCTGTCCGGAGGCGCCGGGCGCAATCTGCTGCTGAGCCAAGCCCGTGCCGATGCGGTGAAAGAGTATCTGGTGTCGCGCAACGTCCCCGCTGGCCAGCTATCGGCCATCGGCTACGGCGAGGAACGCCCGATCGATACCAGCGGCGGTCCCGAAGCAGACGCGCGCAACCGCCGCATCGAGTTCGCCGTCCGCGCGGGTTAAGGCCAGCGCCCAAGCTTGACCAAGCCGCAGCCCTAAGCGACAAGTGTTTCAAGCACTTAAGCGATAGGGTCAGTCATGCGCGCAGGGATAAAGTTGGTGTTCGCGGCCGCATGGGCCTTGGCCACCGCCAGCCTGGTAACCGGCACCACAGCCGTTGCCCAGGAAGCCCCAGCGCCCACGGTTGTCACAGCGATCCAAGCCGGACGCCTACTGGCCAACCCCGCCACGGGCCTTGTCCTGCGGGATCAAACGGTTCTGGTTACCAGCGACGGCCGCATCTCCGCCATTGTGCCGGGCTTTCAGGCCCCAGCCGGTGCAACCGTCATCGATCAGCGCCAACGGTTTGTGTTGCCGGGCCTGATCGACAGCCACGTGCACATCCTGTCCCCCATGACCAGCGGCGGCCCCGCGCAGGCCCGCGTTGATGCCACTACCCGCACCACCGCTTACGTGGCCTTGCGCGGGGCGCAAAACGCCCTGGTAACCGCCCGCGCCGGCTTCACCACGATTGTCGATCTCGGCGGCGACAGCGAGGCGGTGTTTGCCCTGCGCGACGCGATCCGCGAAGGCATCACCCAGGGGCCGCGGATCGTCGCTGCTGGCCGCGCGATCACCCCCCATGCTGGCCACGGCGACGCCCAAGGCTGGCGCCCCGACGTGATGGAACTGATGCGCTCGCCCTCGGCGTGCTCCGGCGCTGATGACTGCCGCCGCGCCACCCGGCAAATGATCCAGGCTGGCGCAGATATCATAAAGATCACGGCCACGGGTGGCGTCTTGTCCGATACCGCCGCAGGCCTTGGCCAACAGCTCACCGACGATGAAATGGCAGCGATTGTGGATGCAGCCCACGCCATGGGGCGCCAAGTCGTGGCCCACGCCCACAGCATGGAAGGCATCAACGCGGCCCTGCGCGCCGGCGTCGATGGCATCGAACACGGTACCTATTTGAATGAAGACTCGATCCGGCTCTTCCGCCGCAGCAACGCCTATTTGGTGCCCACCGTTTTGGCCGGCATCACGGTCTATGAGCGCGCCCAAATCCCTGGAGCCCTTACACCCGCCCAACGCATGAAGGCGCTGGAAGTGGGCCCACGCATGCTGGACATGCTCTCCCGCGCCCACGCTGGCGGTGTGCGCGTGGCCTTCGGCACTGACAGCGGCGTGTCCCGCCACGGCGATAACGCCCGCGAGTTCGAACTGATGGTGCAGGCGGGCTTCACCCCGATTGACGCCATTCGCGCAGCCACCGTTGTGGGCGCCCAACATCTGCGCCTGGAAACGGAGATCGGCCAGATCGCCCCCGGCTTCAGCGCCGATATCATCGCGGTCGATGGCGACCCCACCGCAAACGTTTCAGAGCTGCGCAGCGTCGATTTCGTGATGGCCCGCGGGCAGGTTCTCAGCGCAAATTGATCAAGCTTCACCCACACGTGAGCCAGACTAACGCTGCAGCGCTTTGCTGGTGGCGATTGCCCAGCTAAGTCCTTCGCATCTGGAGGACTCCCATGACCCAAGGCTTCGCCACCCGCGCCGTGCACGCCGGCGCTGCGCCCGACCCCGTCACCGGCTCGCGCGCCACGCCGATCCATCAGACCACCAGCTTCGTTTTCAACGATGCCGATCACGCAGCCCGCCTGTTTGCGCTGCAGGAGTTCGGCAACATCTACACCCGCCTCACCAACCCCACGACAGCGGTGCTGGAAGCGCGCGTGGCAGCGCTGGAAGGCGGCACAGCAGCGGTCGCCACTGCGTCGGGGCACGCAGCCCAGCATCTGGTGTTTCACTGCCTGATGGAGCCAGGGGCCGAGTTCGCCGCCGCCAAGCAACTGTATGGCGGCTCGATCAACCAGTTCAACCACAGCTGGAAAAAGTATGGCTGGACCGTGCGTTGGTTCGACATCGACGACCCGGCCTCCCTGCGCGCCGCCGTCAATGCCAACACCAAGGCGGTGTTTGTGGAAAGCATCGCCAATCCGGGCGGCTTGATCACCGACATTGACGATGTGGCAGCCGCAGCCCACGCCCACGGGGCCCCGCTGATCGTCGACAACACGATGGCCAGCCCCTATCTGCATCGCCCGATCGAGCACGGGGCCGACATCGTCGTGCATTCTGCCACCAAATTCCTGGGCGGCCACGGCAACTCCATCGCCGGCGTGGTGGTCGATGCCGGCACGTTCAACTGGAAAGCCCACCCTGGCAAGTTCCCGACCCTCACCGAGCCGCTGGATTTTTATAACGGCCTCAAAATAGATGACGTGTTCGGCGCGATCGACTTAGGAGCCGGTCCCGCCAACATCTCCCTGGCGATCGCGGTGCGCGCGTTTGCCCTGCGCGACATTGGCCCGGCCCTTTCCCCCTTCAACGCGTTCATGGTGCTAACCGGCATCGAGACCCTGCCGCTGCGCATGCAAAGGCATGTCGAAAACGCCAACGCCGTCGCCCGCTGGCTGCAAACCCACCCCAAAGTGGCCTGGGTGTCCTATGCCGGCCTAGAAGGCCACAAGCACCACGCCCGCGCCCAGAAATACACCCCAAAAGGAGCGGGCAGTGTGTTCACGTTTGGCTTAAAGGGCGGCTATGAGGCCGCCAAAACCGTGGCCGGTGGCCTGAAGCTGTTTTCGCTGCTCGCCAACATCGGCGACACCCGCTCCCTGGTGATCCACTCGGCCTCCACCACTCACCGTCAGCTCACGGATGAACAGCGCATCGCCGCCGGCGCCCTGCCAGAAGCGGTGCGCTTGTCGATTGGCATCGAGGATTTGGACGATATCATCGCCGATCTGGATCAGGCCCTGGCGCAAATCCAAGACCCGGCCTTCTAACGCACAGGGCACCACCATGCGCACGCGGCTGGGGCGGAAAGTCTTCAAAGCGCTTCGCCCCAAACCGCGCGCCATCACCCGCCGAGGTCTACTTGCCGGTGCCCTGGCCGGCGGGCTGGCGATGCCGGCCTGCGCCGCCCGCGGCCAAGACGGCCTGCCGATCGTGGTGATCGGTGCAGGCATTGCTGGCCTGACCGCAGCCCTCACCCTGCAAGACCTGGGCGCAACCGTGGAGGTCTATGAAGCAAGCCGCCGGCTGGGCGGTCGGGTCCACACGGTGTCAGAAGAATTCGCGCCGGGGGTTCAGACCGAATACGGCGCGGAGTTCATCGACACCGCCCACACAGACATGCTCGCCCTCGCGCGCCGCTTTGATCTGCCCCTGACCGCTCTGGCCGATGCGCCCGCTGGCCCCGCGCCCGCCAAAGCCTTTTATTTGGCCGGGGCCCGCCAGTCCGGCCAGCGCCTGACCACGCTGCTCGCCCCGCTTAGCGCGCGGTTGCAACGCGATAGCCAGCGCCTGGACGAAGAAGGATGGCGCGCCGAAGCCGCGCTCGATGCCTTGTCGGTGCAAGACTATCTGGATCAAGGCCCACCGCTTGACCCCCTCGCTTTGAGCTTGGTGGAAGCCGCGATCCGCTCCGAATTCGGCGTGGAAATGGCGCAGTCCTCCGCGCTCCAACTCCTCGATGCGGGCGCTGACTTCGCAAGCGCTGACGAGGAAGGCGCACAACGGGACGCGGCCGAAGCCTTCACCTTGACCGGCGGCAACCAGCGCCTGATCGAAGCCATGGCTGCAGCGCTGCGCCAACCACCCCAAACCGGCAAGCGCTTGGCGTGGCTCCGCGGGAGCCTTGAGAACGGCTTTGACGCGATCATGCTGGGCGGCCAAGTGGTCCGCGCGAGCCAAGTGGTACTGGCCCTGCCACCGCGCGCCCTGGCCGGTGTACGCCTGGACGTAGCCCTGCCACAGCCGTTGCGGGCCTGGTTCGCGCGCTTGACCCTGGGCCAAAACGAGAAGGCGATCTTTGGTTTTCGCGGCCGCCCTTGGCAGGCCGCTGGTGGCTTTTCCGCCGAAGCCTTCGGAGACTGGGGCTTCACCTCCGTCTGGGACAGCGCCCGTCGCCACCCCACCGTTGATGGGGCCTTGAGCTTCTTCCAAGGCGCCAACCTCGCCGCCGCAGGCTTGCCCGCTGATCCAGCGCTTTTGGCGGGCCTTGATCGGTTCGTGCCTGTATCGCACGCCTTCAACGGGCGCGCCCATCGCACTGCCTGGGGCACCGATTCCCTGATTGGCGGTGGCTATTTGAGCCTTGGTCCTGGCCAACGCACCGATCCCCAACGCCCGCGCTGGGAGGAAAGCCACACAGACCACGCCGTGCGCCCGGTTGTGCACGAGGGGGTGGCCTTCGTTGGCGAACACCTGAGCGAAGAGTTCTATGGCTTCATGAATGGGGCCGCTCAAACCGGTCGCCTGGCCGCCCACTGGCTGCTCAACCGCCGCCGTTGAACCCAAACGGCTTGCTCAGCCAGCACTAAACTGCAAGTCCGCCAGCCGCGCATAAAGCCCGCCCTTTGCCACAAGTTCGCCGTGCCGGCCTTGCTCCACGATCTGGCCGGCCTCCAACACCAAAATCCAGTCTGCGTCGCGCACCGTGGCCAGCCGGTGCGCGATCACGATCGTGGTGCGCCCCGCCGACAACCGCGCGATCGCCGCCGTGACCAGCGCTTCGCTTTCCGCATCAAGCGCGCTGGTCGCCTCGTCCAACAACAAGATCGGCGCGTCCTTGAGAAACGCCCGCGCCAGCGCGATCCGCTGGCGCTCGCCGCCGGAAAGCGCATTGCCGCGCTCGCCCACCACCGTGTCATAGCCCTGCGCCATCGCGCGAATAAACCCGTCCGCCGCCGCCGCCTGGGCCGCAGCCTCAACCTCTTCGTCGGTCGCATCTGGTTTGCCGAGGCGGATGTTGGCGCGCACGGTGTCGTTGAACAAGATCGCCTCCTGGCTGACAACGCCCACCACATCGCGCAACGAGCCAAGCGTCACCGCCCGCACATCCTGGCCATCAATGGTCACGCTGCCGGAGGTCGCATCATAGAGCCGCGCGATCAGGTTGATGATGCTGGTCTTGCCGGCCCCAGACGGCCCCACGATCGCAACCCGCTGGCCGGACGCCGCCCGAAAGCTCACATTTGATAAGGCAGCCAAGGACGTGCCCTCCGCTTGATAGCGAAAGCCCACATCCTCAAACCGCACATCGCCCTCAAGCACGCGTAGCGCCACCGCGTCCGGGCGATCCACCACCCGTGACGGCTCGTCGATCAGCGCAAACACCCGCGCCGCCGCCGCCAGCGCTTCGTTCAAGACGGTGTTGAAACTGCCAAGGGCGCGGGCCGCCGGCGAGGCCGTGCCCACCGCGGTGATGATGCCCAAAAGATCGCCCACGCTCATCGCGCCAGAAACGATCCGCCCCCCCGCAACCCACAAAACGCCCGCAAGCGCCAAGCCGCCCAGAACCTCCAGCAACGGATCGGTGCGCGCGCGATTGTGCACCAGCTTCATCGCGAGTGCTCGACGCTCCTCAAAGGCGGCCTCCGCCCGCGCGATCTCTTGGCGCTCAAGCCGGAAGGTGCGCACAAACCGTGCGCCGGCGAGGCTTTCGCCCAACAACGCCGTCAGCCGTCCAAGCTGGGCCTGCGCCACCTGGGTTTGCGCCCGCGCCCGCCGCGCGATCTCGCCCATCGGGCCCGCCGCAAGCAGGAAAATTCCAATCACCAGGATCGTGGTGATCCAGTCGAAATAGAACATGATGGCCAGCGCACCGATCACCGTCAGCGCATCGCGCAACACGGCCTGCAGGCTGCGCACCAGTCCGTCGGAAATCACGTTGATGTCGTTGGTGAAGCGCGACACCAGCCGGCCGCCTTCTTCGCCCTGGATACGGGCGAAATCAGCGTAGGTGAGGGTGGTGAACATCGCGCCCTGCACATCGCGCAACACCCGCAGACCAAGGCTCTGCGACATCACGGCTTGGGCCCAGATCGCAAGTCCCCGCACCAGCGTGGCCCCAATCACCGCCAACGGCGCCCACGCCACCACAGACATTTGGCTCGCCGCCAGCCCGTCCATCGTCTCCTTCATGATCAGCGCATAAGCGCTGGCCGATAAGGCAACCAACAGCAAAGCCGGCACCAGCGCCAGCAAAAGCCCCTTATGTCCAGAGACGAATGATCGCCACAGGCGCGCGATCACCGCCCCAGCTTTCACCGGAACGACAGGGGCATCGAGTGTGCTCAGGGCGCGCCCCGTTCAATGCTCATGGTCGTGCTCGTGATCGTCGTCTGGATCGAGCAGCCGGTGCGCGTGGATGATGTAATAGCGCATCTTGGCGTTATCCACGGTGCGCTGGGCGGCGGCCTTCCAGGCGTCGTGTGCGGTGCGATAGTTGGGAAACGCGCCCACGAAGTCCACCTTCGCGAGATCTTCAAATTCCGGTCGATCCAGCCGCTTCAACTCGCCGCCGATCACCAGATGCAACAATTGAGGGGTCTCACGCATGGGCTGCGATCCTCCGGTTGAAACAACAGACTCAGGCCTTCGGCCACTCGCATGGATGCGAGGTATGCGACACCCGCGCGCAAAGCAAGGGATGCAAAGCCGGCCCCGCGGTCACAAGCCCTGATAGGCGCGGATCGGGGCTGTTGAACACCGCAGGCCCGCCCCAAGGGTCGGTTACGATGCCGCCGGCGGCCTCTACAATGGCAACCCCCGCCGCCACGTCCCACTCGTTCTTGAACCCAAGCAACAAGCCCCCATCAACCCCGCCCTCGGCCACAAAGGCCAACCGATAGGCGAGGGGATAGCGATACTTGGCGATCACGTTGGGCCAAGGCTTTGGCCATTGTGGGGCCTTGAAGAACTCTGGTTTGCCAAGCAGCGTGGCCCCTTCCAGGGTGGCGCGGTGTGTTACCCGGATGGCTTGGCCGTTGCGGGTGGCTGGCCGCGCAACACCGCCCTCAAACATTTCATCCGTCATCGGATTAAATATCACGCCGCCGACGGCCCGTCCGTCCACCACCAGCCCGATGGAAACAACGCACTCCGGAATGCGATCGATAAACGAGCGCGTCCCATCGATCGGATCCACCACAAACACCGCGCGCCGGCTGAGGCGATCGTCCGTGTCCGGCGTTTCCTCAGACAACCAGCCATACTCTGGCCGCGCCGCAAGCAGCGTTCCTCGCAGCAGCCGGTCTACCGCCAGATCAACCTCTGTCACCGGCCCTGCAGCCCCCTTGGAGCGCACCTCGCGCGGTTCGTTCCACGCCGCAGCGATCAGCGCACCGCCTTCGCGCGCCGCCTGCGCCATCAGCGCGATGTCGTCAAAGAGCGCGCGCTCAGGCCCCACCAATGGCCATCCGATCAATCATCAGGCTGGGGATCGAAAGCCCGCCGCGATCTTCCGCATCGCTTCCCGTCACAAGCCGGGCATACATTTCAAGCATGTTGCCGGCCACCGTGATCTCGCTGACCGGAAAGGCCCGCTGCCCCTTTTCAAACCAATAGCCAGAAAACCCGACAGACCAGTCACCGGTGTTGGCATTGAACGCGGGGCTAAACATCTCCGTGACCACAACGCCCTTTTTCAAGGACTTCATCATCTGCGCCAGGTCCTGCGCGCCGGTGCTGACCGCAAGGTTCGACGTGCCAGCCCCTGGCGGCCCGCCGTGACCGGCCGTCGCGTGGCCTGTGGGCTTCAACCCCAATTGCCGCGCCGAGGCCGAGTTCAACAGCCACGTGGTCAAGTGCCCGTCGTCCACCAGCGCCCGCGCCTTCACCGCGCCGCCTTCGCCGTCGAACGCCCGGGAAGACGCGCCGCGCTTCAAGAACGGGTCTTCGCGCACAAAAAAGCCCGCCGGAAACACCTGCGCGCCCATCTTGTCCTTCAAGAACGAAACACCCCGCGCAACAGCCGCACCGTTGATCGCCCCAAGCCACGGCCCAAGCAGCCGGCCCGCCAAGCGCGGCTCAAAAATCACCGCGGCGGTTTGCGTGGCGATCTTGCGCGCCCCAAGCCGGGCAACCGCCCGCTGCCCTGCGATCACGCCTATCTGTTCCGGGCTTTCGAGATCCACAAGGAAGCGCTTGGAGCCGTATTCGTAGTCGCGCTCCTTTTGGCCGTCCTTTTCCGCAATCGGCGAGACCCCAACACTGTAGTTGGTGCCGTCTGCCCGCCCAAGGAACCCATCGCTGGTGGCATAGAGCCGCCCGGCGCGGCTGTAGCTGGCCGAGGCCCCGCCCGAATTGGTCACGCCCTTCACGGCCAAGGCCGCCGCTTCGCACGCCAGCGCCTGGCTTTCGAGATCTGCTGCGGTGGGCTGAACGCGATCCGCGCTTTCCAGCTTTTTCAGGGTTTTGGCGCGGTATTGGCCGTCCAACAGCCCACAATACGGGTCTTCAGAGGCCATCTTTGCCATCGCCACGACACGTTCGGCCAAGGCCTTTAGGCCCTTCGCGCTCACGTCGCTGACCGCGGCCGCCGCTTGCTGCTTGCCGATGAACGCCCGCAGCGCCAGCGAGCGGCTTTCATCCCGCTCCACGCTTTCAAGCGCCCCAAGGCGCACTTCCACAGACAGGCTCTCGCCAAACGAAAGACTGGCCTCGGCGCTGTCGGCCCCAAACTTGCGGGCATGTTTCAACAGGTCGGCAACGATCGTTTCAGGGTCGATCGCGGCCGAAGCGGCGGATTTGGATTTGGTCTTGAGGGCGGCGGGCATAGCGCGAACATGGCGTGGCCCGCCCGTTCGCGCAATCACTTCCAGCCCTCAATACTGCGCGGCAACCCCCGCAAAGATCAGACCGCCCCCCAAAAGCACAAAAGCGGTCCACGTCAGTATCGTTCCGAGCATCCGCCCAAGATTCAATTCGCCGGTCGAAAGACCGATCCCGTGCGCCAACCGCCCCACCGTCAGGCTCGCCCCAACAGCATGTAAAAGCCAAAGCGGCGTTGCGGGGTAGGTGAGGGCCAGCAGCGTGATCCCGGCGATGCCCGCAGGAATGTACTCAGAGGCATTGGCGTGCGCACGCATGGCGCGCTGCATCTGCGGATTGCCGCCATCGCCCAAAGTGATTTTGTGCTGCCGGCGCGCACGCACCGTGCCAAACGCCAAGCCAAGCAGGATCAAAATGTTCAATCCGGCGTAAATTGCTGCCCATTCCAGGGGTTGGATGTGCGCCATTAAAAACTCCTCCTTAGGCCAGGTATGAAGCGCCATTAACCCAAGCCGCGACGATTTGGCCAGCCAAATCCCGAAACGCCCCCCTTTGGAAACCATTGGAAAAGCTTTCGGAAACGTCTTCTTCATCCGTATACGGCAAATTGTGCCAGCATGAACGTCCGCGAAGGCGTCAGGGTTATGGGGATACGCGCGCAGCGAGGCAGGGAGAAAATCCCCCCGCCGCGCGCCGAAACAAGGCTCGGGTCTACGCCAACCGCCACACCGCGGTGCGTTTGACCTCGCAATCTTCAAGATCGCGCGAGACCGGGATGGCGTATTCCGCCACCCGGACGAGCGCGTCTTTGGGCAAATAGGCCCGGCCCGGATCACCGATCAGCACGGTCTTGCCGGCCGCGGCTTGCGCTTGGAGCCAGCTTAAAAGAGCTGCAGCCAAGTCTTTTTCGTAAAACAAATCCCCCACCAGGATCACCTGCGCCGCCGCCGGCTGCAAAAGCGCATTGCCTGTCTCGACCTCGATCGACACCGCGTTCAGCGCAGCGTTCAACAGGCAGGCCTGGGTGGCAAACGGATCAAGGTCGATCGCCCGCGCGCTGAAAGCCCCCGCCCGCATCGCAGCAATCGCCACAAGCCCAGACCCGGAAGCCACATCCAGCACAGTCTTGCCCTGCACCAAAGCCGGCTGATCCAGGATGTAGCGCGCGATCGCTTGCCCGCCGGCCCACGCAAACGCCCAAAACGGCGGCGGCAAGCCAAGCGCGCCTAGCTCATCTTCTGTCAGCTGCCAAAGCGCCACCGCGTTGTCTGCAAGGTGCAGGCGCAGCTCTGGCGTATGCGGCGGGCTGAGCACGCGGGTGTTGGCGGCAATGAAAGCAGGGATGTCGTCGATCACGAAGGGGCCTTGGTGTCGGCCGCCCGCCAGAAGTGCCAAGCCGCCGCGGATCGATAGGGCGCGAACCGCTCCCCAAACGCCAGCAATTGTTTTGGCGGCAGGCTCTCCCCGTACACCCGCACCACCCCATTGCGCACGCCAAGATCGTCGTGCGGCCACACATCCGGCCGCCCCAGCGTGAAAATCAGATACATCTGTACCGTCCAGCGGCCGACGCCCCGCACCTGCGTCAGCCGTTCAACGATCTCCTCGTCGCTCAAGTGCATCACGGCCTCAAGCTCCGGCACCACGCCGCTGATCCGCTTTTCCGCCAGATCGCGCAGCGCGGCCTGCTTCTGGCGCGACAGCCCAGCCCCCCGCAGACGCTCCCCATCCATCGCCAAAAACGCCTCCGGCGCGGGAAAGGCGACATCGGTAAACAAACCCAACACCCGCCCCAGGATGGTGGCGGCTGCCTTGCCCGCCAGCTGCTGATAAACAACCGCGCGAAACAAGGACTGATAGGCGTCGTCTGGTGCCCGCGTGGCACCCGGGAAGGGCTCTTGCACCTTCACCCATTTGGCCATCGTCTTGCAGGACTTTGCCAAGGCTTTTTCGGGGGCAGGCAGGCTCATGGCATCACCAGGGGGCGTAGCGTGATCCACAGGGGCTCAACCGTAAGCGCCGCGATCACACTTAAGCCCACCCATTGATTGGCCTTAAACCCGGCGAGCGCCGAAGCCGGATCGCCCTCCCGCACCCGCTCCACCAGGGGCCAGATGATCAAAGCCCCGATCGCACCAAGCAGACCCATCGTCAAAAGCCCGGCCCCGCTGAGGGCAGCCCCCCCCGCCCAAAGCGAAACCGCCGCCACATAAAAGCCTAGCGTCCACCCCCGCCAGCGTTCGCCAAACAGCCGCGCGGTAGAGCGCACGCCAATCAGGGCGTCGTCGTCTTTGTCCTGCAGCGCATAGATCGTGTCGTAAGCGACCGTCCATGCCACACATCCCGCATAAAACACCAATGCCGCCAGCGGCACATCGCGCATATCGCTGGCGCTGGCCCCCACCAGCACCCCCCAGCTGAACGTAAGCCCCAACCAAACCTGCGGCCACCACGTGATCCGCTTCATGAACGGGTAGGCAGCCACCAGCGGCAGCGCACACAGCGCCACGAGCTGCGCCAGCGGTGGCAGCAAGACCAACACCCCAAGCCCGATCAGGCACTGCGCTCCAAGCCACGCCCAGGCGAGCGTTTTGCTGATCCGACCAGACGGCAACGGTCGCCCCGCCGTGCGCGCCACCTGCGCGTCAATTTTGGCATCGACGATGTCGTTGTAGGTGCAGCCCGCCCCCCGCATCGCGATCGCCCCGATCAAGAACAGCACCGCAAACACGAGGTCTTCCGGCCAGAAGCCTTCTTCCGTTCGCACCAGGGCGATGCCCATCAGGCACGGCATATAGAGCAAGCGCCAGCCGATCGGCCGGTCGAGCCTGGACAACTGCGCCAGCGCCCGCAGCCGCGCCGGCAGCCGATCACTCCAGTGACCGACGAGGGCGTCCTGCGGCTTTTGAGAAGAAGGGACCATCACCGGCGCACAATGTTTCTTCGCGCGTCTGGACGCAAGCCACACCAAACGCTATACCCAGTTCGTGCCAGCGTGAAGCCGGCACCCGCCGCGCCCCCTGCCGCCCTTCGGATCAGCTCTAGCGCCTCAAAGAGGTAAGCCGTCTCAATGACCTCAACCTGAACCTAGAGGTGCTCGCCCAATGGCCGCCTCAGCGGATACCCGGTTTGCGTGATGCGAACGGGCCCGCCAAAGCGCCAAAAGAGAGCCCCTTCAAGTGCCGTTCAGGAGAGGTGAGGCCGCTTCCCGCGCCCGCTCCGACCGCCTAATCCGCCGACCCCAACAGAATCCACAGCGAAAAGACCCCAAGGCCAAGATGCCAGCGGTCTCAGCGCTGCCAAGTTTGGTGACGTTATGTCCGAGACCTTTGATTTAGACGACGACGACGACGCCCGCGGCCAGCAAAAGGCCGGCTTCGTTGCCATCACCGCCTTCATGTGGCGCAAATGGATGAGCCAGCCCGCCAAGTTGACGGGTTTTATGGCACTGTTTGCGGTGTCTGTGGCATGCGATCTGGCCCTGCCGATTGTGGCTGGCCAGCTGGTGGAAGCCCTCACCGAGAGCCCATCGACGGGCACCATGCCGCCCGCAGTAACAAGCGCCTACCTGGTGTTCGTGGCGATTGCGTTTGGCTTCTACATTTTCCGCAACTTTGCCTCGCGCTTCTGGAACCCGTTCGCGGCCAACAACATGAAGGCCATTGTCACGGACGCCTACGCCCGCGTCCAAGACTACAGCGCCGATTGGCACGCCAACAACTTCGCCGGTGCCACCGTCCGCCGCGTCAGCCGCGCGATGCACGCTTATGACACGATCAGCGACAATATCGCCTGGTTTGTGCTGCCCGCGAGCGTGGTCTTGCTGGGCTTAACGATCATCACCGCGCTGCAATGGCCGATGATCGGCCTCTTTGTGGGCGTGATGATTGGCCTTTATCTGGCGAGCGCCATTTTGCTCTCGCGCTTTTACCTCGCCAAGCGCGTCAAGGACTATAACGCCGCCGACACAAGGATTGGCGCAAGTCTAGCGGACGCGGTGGGCTCCAACCCAACCGTCAAGGCCTTCGGGGCCGAAACCCGCGAAGCCCAACGCTTTGAGGCGGTAGTGGAGGATTGGCGCGGAAAAGCCGTGCGCGCCTGGATGCGTTTCACCGATGCGTGGGCGCTGCAAAACATCCTGTTGTTTGTCCTGCAAGCGGGCCTGATCGGGCTTGTGGTGCGGGAATGGTCGTTGGGCCGTGCAACGGCTGGGGATACAGCCTTTGCCTTGACCAGCTTCTTTGTGATCCTTGGCTATTTGCGCACCCTTGGCGAAACCATCCAGATGCTGCAGCGCGGCTATGCCGACATCGAAGATGTGGTGGCTTACATGGCCAAAGCGCCCGATATCGCCGACGCCCCCAATGCGCCGGCGTTTCAGCCCCGCGCCGGCGCGATCCGCTTCCAACACGTGGCGTTCCGCTATCAAGGCCAAGACGAACCGCTCTACCGCGATTTCTCCCTCGATATTCGCTCGGGCGAAACCGTGGCGTTGGTCGGTCCCACCGGCTCCGGCAAAAGCACCTTCGTGAAGCTGGTTCAGCGTCTGTACGACGTCGATGGCGGCGCGATCCTGATCGACGACCAAGACGTACGCCAAGTGGCGCAATCCTCGTTGCGCGCCCATATCGCGCTCGTGCCGCAGGACCCCATCCTGTTTCACCGGTCGCTGCGGGAAAACATCGCCTACGCCAACCCGCAAGCCAGCCTCGATGCCATTGAAGACGCAGCCCGTCGCGCCCGCGCCCACGAGTTCATCGCAAGGCTGCCCAGGGGTTATGACACCGAAGTGGGCGAACGCGGCGTCAAGCTGTCGGGCGGCGAGCGCCAGCGCGTGGCCCTTGCCCGCGCCTTCCTGGCCAGTGCGCCCATCTTGATCCTGGACGAGGCCACCTCCAGCCTCGACACGCAAACCGAGCTGGAAATCAAAGACGCGATGGCAGAGCTGATGGCTGGCCGCACCACCATCGTCATCGCCCACCGCTTGTCCACGGTGCGCGAAGCGGATCGGATTTTGGTGTTTGACCGGGGACGGATTGTCGAGCAGGGCGGGCACGCGGATCTGGTGGCGGCGGGCGGGCTTTACGCGCGCCTCAACGCCATCTCCACCGGCGACCATTTGGCCGATGTTGCCGCTTAGCCGGGTTGCATTGGCGCAAAACCGCCCTAATCGGTTCACGCTGGCGTCACGGACGCCGGCTTAATCAGCGACGGCCCCGAGTTGGGTTCAGGA
This sequence comes from Caulobacterales bacterium, assembly GCA_049314555.1. Taxonomy (GTDB): domain Bacteria; phylum Pseudomonadota; class Alphaproteobacteria; order Caulobacterales; family Aquidulcibacteraceae; genus REEB509. The sequence goes on along the minus strand of JBMOEW010000007.1, from coordinate 35,608 downwards.
GGAGACGCGAATGAAGCGCTTGATCGCGATGGGGGTGGCCTTGATTGGTTTAGCCGCGGCCTGGGCGGCGCCGGCTGTGGCGCAAACGCCAACGGTCCAAGCCAACCGCACCTTCAATGGCGTTTACACCATCCGCGCGCGCGGCGTCGCCGCCGGTGATTTCGCCCTCAACCTCGCGATCACCCCCACCACCTACCAAGGCACCATGCGCCAGCGCGCCACCGGCCTGGTGCGCTTGGCGGTGGAAAACAGCCTCGACTATGACGGCTCCGCCCGCGGCGCGATCACCGCCACCGCCATCCGCCCCGCCACCTACACCCACCAGGGAGGCCGCCGCGGTCGCGTGGTCACCGTCACCTACACCGCCAACGACGTGGTCACCGAGGCCAATCCGCCGATGAACATGGGCAATCCGCCCGCCACCCGCCAACAAAAACTGGGCTCCACCGATCAGATCAGCTCGTTTGTGCACATGATGGTGGCCCCGGGCGAAGCAGACCCCTGCGCCCGCACCATCCGGGTCTTTGACGGCCGCGCCCGCTTCGATTTGGTGATGCGCCCCAACGGCACCCAGAACATGCGCCAACGGGTGTTTCGCGGCGAAGCCCGCCGCTGCACGGTCTCCTACCGCGCGATCGCCGGCCTGACCGACGCTCCCCCGACCGGCGAAAACATGACCTTTCTGTTTGGCCGGCTGGCCAACGGGCTTTGGGCACCTCTGCGCATCGAATGGCCCACCGATGACGCCGGCATGGCCATCCTGGAACTCCGCGAACTCACCGCAACCTGAAGCAATCGGGCAGGAAGGATCGCGGTTGGGGGCGGATAAGGATCAAATCGAGAACGAATCACTCAAACTGATTCGTTGATGATTCGTTCCTGGTATGTATTTGTTTCAGTTGATCTGGTTCACGCAGCTCTGGACAAATCCCCCAACCCATCCGATGTCACCAGCCAAGGAGTGTCCACCGCTCATGGCCTCAAACGACAGCCAGGGCCGCATCGCCGCGGTCCTTGGCCCAACCAACACCGGCAAAACGCGCTACGCGATCGAGCGCATGTTGGGCCATCATGACGGGATGATCGGCCTACCGCTGCGGCTTTTGGCCCGCGAGGTCTATGACAAGATTGTCCGCGAGAAGGGGCAAAAGGCGGCAGCCCTGATCACCGGCGAAGAGCGCATCGCCCCAGAAACCGCGCGCTATTTTGTCTGCACGGTGGAAGCGATGCCGCTGGAGCGGCGCACAGCCTTCCTGGCGGTGGATGAAATTCAGCTCTGCGCCGACGCAGACCGTGGCCACGTCTTCACCCAGCGCCTGCTTCATGCCCGCGGCCTGCACGAAACCCTGTTTCTGGGCGCAGACACGATGCGCGCCATGATCCGCCGCCATGTGCCAGAGGCCGAGATCATCTACCGCGAACGCCTCTCCACCTTGAGCTACGCCGGACCCCGCAAGCTCACCAAACTGCCCCGCCGCACCGCTATCGTCGCGTTTTCCGCCAACGAGGTTTACGCGATCGCCGAATTGATCCGCCGCCAGCGCGGCGGGGCGGCGGTGGTGATGGGCGCACTTTCCCCCCGCACCCGCAACGCCCAGGTGGAGCTTTACCAAAGCGGGGAGGTGGATTTCCTGGTCGCCACCGATGCCATCGGCATGGGCTTGAACATGGACGTCGATCACGTCGCCTTTGCCAGCCGCCAAAAGTTTGACGGCAGACGGTCAAGGCCCCTGCGCGCCGCCGAAATCGCCCAGATCGCCGGGCGCGCCGGTCGCTATCGCACCGACGGCACCTTTGGCGAAAGCGGCGATTGCCCGCTTTTGGAACAAGAAACCGTCGCCCGCATCACCGAGCACGCCTTTGAACCGGAAGTGGCGGTGGAATGGCGCAATGCCGATCTTGCCTTCGACACCGTCCCTGGCTTGATCGCGAGCCTCGAACAACCCCCAGAGGTGGCGGGCCTGTCGCGCGTGCGTGACGCAACCGACGAACTGACCCTCAAGCGCCTGACCGACGACCAGGACCTGATGGACCGCGCCAAAGGCCAAGCCAACGTGCGCCGCCTTTGGGATGCCTGCCTCATGCCCGATTTTCGCAAAGTGACCATCGACGAACACGCCCGCCTTGTCGGCCGTATCGCTGGCTATTTGCTGTCGCGCAGCGGGCGCATCCCCTCCGATTGGGCCCACCGCGAAGTCGATCACCTGGACCGCATGGACGGCGACCTCGACGCCCTCCAGTCCCGCGTCGCCCACATTCGCACCTGGACTTACGCCGCCAACCGCGCCGATTGGCTGCAAGATGCGCCCGCCCTGCGCGAGCAGACCCGGATGGTGGAAGACAAGCTCTCCGATGCCCTGCACGCAGCCCTGGCGCAGCGCTTTATTGATCGGCGCACAAGTGCCCTGATGCGCGGCTTGAAGCGCGAAGACATCGCCGACGCCCACGTCGATGAAGCGGGCGCGGTTAAGGTAGAGGGCCATTTCGTGGGTCGCCTGATCGGCCTGGAGTTCAAACCGGATCCCGCGGCCCTCGGTCGCGAGGGACGCGCCGTGCGCAATGCGGCCGAACGCGCCCTTGGCGCGGAAGTCACCCGCAGGCTTTGGGCGGTTGCAAAGGCGCAGCGCCTGACCCTCTCCCGCGATGCCCGCCTGCGGGTGGAAGGCGTGGCGATGGCAGCCCTTCTGCCAGGGCCAGACCCGCTCAAGCCGCGCCTTCGCCTGTTGGGTGGCATCCAAGGCGATCCCCGCGCCCAGGCCGCAGCCAAAGACCACCTCACCGCCTGGCTCAAACAGCATATCGAATCCCGCTTGCGCCCCTTGACCGATCTTGTCCGCGCGCAAAACGACAAAGACCTGTCGAGCGCGGCCCGCGGTCTGGCCTTTCGGCTGCTGGAAGGGGCAGGCGCAGTGGATCGTCCAGGCGTAGAAGAGTTGCTCGTAGGTCTTACCAAGAGCGATCGCGACATTATGCGACGCATCGGTGTGCGGGTCGGGCGCTTGACGGTGTTTGTGCCAGCACTGGCGCAAGGGCCAGCCAGTGCCCTGTGGTGCCAATTGCGCGATCTCAACCAGCCCGGCGAAAACCCACCCTGGCAGCCACCTCGCACCGGTAGCGCGCGCCGTGGGGCCCCCGCGCGGCCCTGGCAGGACTATGCTGCCCGCGGCTTTCGCCCAATCGGGGAATGGATCGTGGCGATCGACCGCTTGGAGCGCTTCGCAAATGGTGCCTTCGCCGCGATCGACGCCAAGGCATCAGTCGACCCCGCAGCCCTTGCCAAAGCAGCAGGCCTTGCTGAAAGCATGGGCGAGCCGTTGCTGCGCGCCATCGGCTTTCGCCAGGCATCGTCACCAGATCCCGCAGCCGAGCGCCAATGGAAAGGCCCAAAGCGCAGCCCCCCCAAACACCGCGCCACCGCGAACCCAGCGCGCTCCCAATCAAGCCCGTTTGCGGCCCTGTCACAGTTGTTTGCCGTGCCCGCCGGTGACGAGCCGTGACTGGGCCGTCCGGGGCTCAAGCCCCGCCGCCCGTCCGGCTGGACGTTTGGCTCTGGCGCGCCCGCTTCTTCAAGTCCCGCACGACCGCCGCCGCCGCGGTTGCTGCGGGCGCAGTCAGGGTAGGCCGCGCCACCCCGCCGCGCCGCGTTGAAAAGCCCGCGTTCAGCGTCCAGATGGGGGATGTGTTGGTGTTTGCCACCCCTGACGGCCAGGTCCACGCCGTCGAGGTGCTTGGCTTCGGCGTGCGCCGTGGCCCTCCCGCCGAGGCCCGCGCGCTTTATCGCCACAGTACAGGTCTGCTTGACGAGACCTGACGACGCAGCCATGTCTTGCTGCGAAAGCTGTTTCCGTGGGCAAAAAGGGACGCCGATGACCTACATCGTCACCGACGCATGCGTGAAGTGCAAGTACATGGATTGCGTTGAGGTCTGTCCCGTGGACTGCTTCTACGAGGGGGAAAACTTCCTCGTCATCCATCCAGACGAGTGCATCGACTGCGGCGTTTGCGAACCCGAATGCCCCGTCGACGCGATCAAGCCAGATACAGAAGACGATCCCTCCGGTAAATGGCTGAAGGTCAACACAGACTTCGCGATGGTGTGGCCAAACATCACCCGCAAAGGCACAGCCCCCGCTGACGCGGATAACTTCCGCGACGAAAAGGGCAAGTTTGAGAAATATTTCTCCGACAAGCCGGGGACAGGAACCTGACCGCGCCGACAGGCCCGCTACCCCTTCCTTTAGTGACGGTGTTGTGATAGTGTGAAGACATCGTTGAGGAGCGCGCCGCTAGGCGGGCCCTTGGCGTCAAGGTCCCACCTCGAGCGTGATGGTGAGCTGTGCGGCGTCCGGGTTTTGGAATAGCCGATTGCCTCGTCTATTATGTCGATTGCGCTGATCCCGGCGTCTGTCCAGGGTGTCGCGCAGGGTGTGGGGCCTTTTTCTTGTTGGGATCTGCACAGGGACCACGAAATGACCACAACAGCCGCGACGTCCTCGACGGGTTTTAAGCCCGGCGACCACATTGTTTATCCCGCCCACGGTGTGGGGCGTGTCATGGGAGTGGAAAAGCAACAAGTCGCAGGCTTGGAATTGGAAGTATTCGTGATCTCCTTCGAGCAGGACAAAATGACGCTGCGCGTCCCCACCGCGAAGGCGCGCTCCTGCGGCATGCGGGCATTGGCCTCTTCTGACATCGTCAACGAAGCCCTCAAGACCCTGCAAGGTCGTGCCCGGGTGAAGCGCACCATGTGGTCGCGCCGCGCTCAAGAGTATGAAGCAAAGATCAACTCCGGCGATTTGGTATCGATCGCGGAAGTTGTGCGCGACCTGCACCGCGCCGGCGATCAGCCTGAACAATCGTATTCCGAGCGCCAGCTGTATGAATCAGCCCTGGACCGGATGGCGCGGGAATTGGCTGCGGTGGAGCAAATCGCGCGCGAAGACGCGCTGGTGAAGCTTTCCAAGTCGCTCGCCGCAAAAAAAGTGGCTGCCTGATCAAGCACGTAGCGACCAAATCTGCGAAAAGGGGCCTTCGTGCCCCTTTTCTTATGCCGCATGCGACATATTTCCCCACCCATCAGCTGTTATCACGTGCTCGTGATGCCAAAATCTTGTCTTGCTCCTTTTGCGGGTGTGATCCAACTTGCGACCCAACCGTAAAGGGTAGTGACCACGCAGTGAATGCGTGGCCGTCTGAGCGGCGGGAGACAACTGATGCCATTGGCAGAAACGGCAGAGCTTCAGCGCGGTGCCCGGCGCTTCGTGAAGCAGGCAATGAAGGCCCCGTTGCTTGAGCAGGCGCACGAGCTGGACTTGGCCCGCCGCTGGCGCGACGAACATGACGAGCGCGCGCTGCACGAACTCACCAGCGCTTATGTGCGTCTGGTGGTGTCCATGGCGTCGCGGTTTCGCAACTACGGCCTGCCAATGAGCGATCTGGTGCAGGAGGGCAACGTTGGCCTCATGCAGGCCGCCGCCCGCTTCGAGCCAGAGCGCCTGGTGCGGTTTTCAACCTATGCCTCCTGGTGGATCCGCTCTTCCATCCAGGATTACATCTTGCGCAACTGGTCGATCGTGCGCACCGGCACCACCGCTGCCCAAAAGGCGTTGTTTTTCAACCTGCGCCGCATGCGCGCCCTGATCAACGATGTGGGCGACGCGACGATGTCTCCCGAAAATCGCTTGGCGGTCGCCATCAAGCTCGGCGTCGACGAGGCCGAAGTGGACGCGATGGCCTCGCGCCTGTCCGCGGCTGACCGCTCGCTGAACGCGCCCATGGCCGAGGCCGGCGAAGCCGAATGGCAAGACATGCTGGCCGATGAACGCGCGTTGCCGGAAGAAGTGGTGATGGAGTCCCATGATGGGGCCAAGCGCGCCCACTGGGTTGCCACCGCCCTCAAGGACTTGAACGAGCGCGAACTGATCATCATCAGCGAACGCCGCCTGCAGGATGAGGGTGTCACCCTGGAAAGCCTTGGCAAACGGCTGGGGATTTCTAAAGAGCGCGTCCGCCAGATCGAACACCACGCGCTCAAGAAGCTCCGCGCGTCACTGTTGCGCCAGGTGGGCGACCCGGTGGCGGCCGGGCTGGTTGAAAGCTAACGCACTCCCGGCTTGGATCCCGTTAACGATCAGACAGGATCGGTATTGCCGCCGGATGCTCAATGCACAGCAGGGCCCCGCCGCGTGCGCTGGCCTTGCCCCGCGCCTCCACGCTTTGACCGGCATAACGCTGCGGCGTCAGCCCCAGTGCCAACCAAAGCCCAACATCCCGCGGGTCGATCCGTAAGGTTGGATCGCGCGCCTCATCGCCCGCCGGGCCAAAGTTGAGGTACATGGCTCGATCCATCACAGCCAAATGGTCAACAACCCCGCGCACCACAAGATACGGCCCGTCCGCGCAGCGTTCCGGCAGAACAGCTGCCTCCAAAATCAAGTCGTCCACCGAGCGCACCCGCCCAGCTGGATCGCCCGACACCCCCAAAGGCGCAGCCCGCGCGCTTCGCTCAGCGCGCAACAGGTCTTGCACCCGCGCAGCGTTGTCGCGCCGCGGCCGCACTAAAGCCAACCCTTCAGACACAAGCGCATCCTGAACCCACACCCAAGCCCCGCGCTCGCGCATGGCGGCCCCGGAGGGATTCGAACCCCCGACCCTCTCCTTAGGACGGAGCAGCTCTATCCATCTGAGCTACGGAGCCTCGCGCGGCCTCCCAGGTAGGGGTTTCCGCGTCGCCCGGCAAGCGTTGAGGCTTGGCCGCTATCGCGCGCTGGGCTAGGGTCGCGCACGCTTCGACCCAACAGGGGGACCGCAGATGAATGCGACCGAGCCAACCCAATCCCAAACCGCCAACGTATTCGAGCGGATCAAGAACATCCTCCTGGTGCCGAAGGAGGAATGGGATCGGATCAACCTAGAGCCCAACGCCCTCGACAAGCTCTACCTTGGCTATGTGGCCCCCTTGGCGGCCTTGGCCGCGGTGTGCGCGGCGATCGGCTTCTCGGTGTTTGGACTTGGTGCGTTTGGGTTTTATGTGCGCACCCCATTTGTGTCCTCGTTGGTGGGCGGGCTGGTCCAGGCCGCGTTGACCGTCGGCAGCGTGTTCGTGCTGGGCGTGATCGCCAACGCCCTCGCGCCTACTTTTGCCTCGCGCTAGGAACCGATCCAGGGGCATAAGCTCGCCGCCTACGCCTCTACTGCCGGGATTTTGTCCGGTGCTCTGATGATCTTTCCGCCGTTGGGCATTCTCACCCTATTGGGCCTGTACTCACTCGTGCTCCTGTATCTGGGCTTGCCGCGCGTGATGGGCACCCCAGACAAAAGCCGCGTTGGCTATTTCGTCAGCCTGTTGATCTTGATGATCATCGCCTCGATCGTGATCGGGTCCATCACCAGTGAAATTCGCTCGCGGCTCAGCGGCTTTGCGGCCCAGCACGCCAACGTGTCGGACAGCGGCGGCGATGTGTCGGTTACCCTTCCCGGCGGCTCCACCCTGGATGTGAGCGATCTGGAGCGCGCCACAAAACAAATGGAAGACGCCGCCGCCGGCATCTCCGCCGGAACGACTGGTGGTGCCGGAACCAGCACAGCCACAGTAGACTTGGCAGCCCTCGAAGGCCTGCTGCCTGCCTCGCTGCCCGGCGGCTTTGCCCGCACCGAAACCGCCAGCAGCGGCGGTGAGGCCATGATGGGCATGGCAACCGCCTCCGCGACTTACGCCAACGGCGACCGGCGCATAGAGCTCTCCGTCACCCATATGGGCGCTCTGGGTGGCTTGGGTGGCGTCGCGGCGGCGTTTGGCGTGCAGGGCAATCGCCAGGATGCCAACGGCTACGCCCGCGTGCGCACGGAAAGCGGCCGCACCGTCTCTGAAGAGGTCGATCGCGCCGCCAACACGGCAACCCTCGCAATCCTCACCCAAAACGGCGCAGCGATCAGCGCCGATGGGTCCGGCGGCACCACGATCGAGCAACTGCGTGCTGCGATTGACGCAGTCGGCGTTGCCCGCGTCGAACAGCTGGTCACCACGCCATAAGGCTGAAACGGTGATTACCGCAAAGGGCGAGGCCGCTTAAGCGGCGGCCTCCTCTTCGCCCATCAGGCCCCCATCGAAGGCGGCCTTCTTCATCGCCTTTTGCAGCTTTTCAAACGCCCGCACTTCGATCTGGCGCACCCGTTCCCGGCTAACGCCGAATTCGTGGGACAATTCTTCGAGCGTGGCGGGTTCATCCTTTAAGCGCCGCTCTTCGATGATGCGCCGCTCGCGGTCATTCAGCTCCGCCATCGCGGTCTGCAACAGGCCCATCCGCGCGCCGTACTCCTCCGAGTGCGCGACGGTGTCTTCTTGGGTTTCGGTGCGCTCGTCGGCCAGCCAGTCCTGCCATTCGCTTTCGCTGTCGGAGGCAAGCGGCGCGTTCAGCGAAGCATCCGGCGCAGACATCCGCCGGTTCATGCTGATCACTTCGTCATGCGTCACCGCAAGCTTTGTGGCGATCGTGGCCACGTGCTCAGGGCGCAGATCGCCTTCCTCCAGTGCGGCCATCTGGCCCTTCATCCGCCGCAGGTTGAAGAACAGCTTCTTCTGCGCGGCCGTCGTGCCCATTTTTACGAGGCTCCAGCTGCGCAGAATGTATTCCTGGATCGCCGCGCGGATCCACCACATCGCGTAGGTGGCGAGGCGAAAGCCTTTATCCGGCTCGAACTTCTTCACCGCCTGCATCAGGCCCACATTGCCTTCCGAGATCACCTCACCGATCGGCAAGCCATAGCCCCGGTAGCCCATGGCGATCTTCGCCACCAATCTCAGGTGGGACGTCACCAGCTTATGGGCAGCTTTGCTGTCGCCGTGCTCGCGCCAGGCCTTGGCCAGCATGAACTCTTCGTCTTTGTGCAGCATCGGAAACTTGCGAATTTCCGACAGATAGCGCTGCAGGCCCTGTTCGGGCGAAAGTGCAATGGTGAGGGCAGTGGACGCCATGGATGTGTTCCCCTTCAGCCCCTCTTGAGCGGTGTTGACTTCCCACTATACGCAGCAAAGTCGGTCCCGGTTTCAAAAGGGCTCCCCGTATATATAGGAAGCCCGTCAAGGGGGGAGTTGCGAGCAAGCAACCGTAGCCTGAGTCGTAGCCCACCCGCGCGGCAGGATTGGGGCAACAGGTGAACCACGTGCGCAGACACCTTCAAATGCCACGCAACGCAGCCAACAGCGCTTCCATATCCGCCGGCAAGGGCGCTTCAAAGCGCAGGGCCTCCCCCGTCACCGGGTGGATAAACCCCAAAACGGCGGCATGCAGCGCTTGGCGCGCGAACCCCTCGACAGCGGCTTTGGCCGCAACAACTGCAGGCCCGGCGCCCTCCACTTTGAAGCCGCGTTGCTTGCCATACATCTGGTCGCCGATCAGCGGGCAGCCCAGATGGGCCAAATGCGCCCGGATCTGGTGCGTGCGGCCGGTTTCCAGCCGGCACTCCAAAAGCCCCGCCGCCGCCCGACCGATGCCTTGGCCCGCAATCTGGCCAAAGCTTTCAATCGTCCAATAGTGCGTCACCGCGCGCTTGCCTGCGGTGGAAAGGGGATCGCGCACCACCGCCATCTTGCGGCGATCCTCGCTGGAGCGGGCGAGTTGGCCCTCCACCACCCCATTGCGCGGCACAGGCGCCCCCCGACACACCGCGTAATACGCGCGCTCAATCGTGTGCTTGGCAAACTGCTTGGCCAAACCCGCGTGCGCCGCATCGCTCTTGGCCGCCACGATCAGGCCGGTGGTGTCCTTGTCGATCCGGTGCACGATCCCAGGCCGGGCAATGCCGCCAACCCCCGATAAAGACGCCGCGCAATGGTGCAGCAGCGCATTCACCAATGTGCCGGTGAGCGACCCCGCCGCCGGGTGCGCCGCCATCCCAGCCGCCTTGTTCACCACGATCAAGTGGGCGTCTTCATAGGCAATCGACAGCGCGATGGCTTCCGGCAGCGGCGCAGGTGGGGCAGGCGGCGGCAACGTCAGCACATACACCCCGCCCGGCTTGACCTTGGCGGAGGCATGTGTAGCAACCGCCCCATCGAGGGTGAGCTGCCCCTGTCCAATCAGCCCCTGGATCCGCGCCCGCGACAAATCTGGCCAAAACGCCGCCAAAAACGCATCGAGCCGCCCTAAGGCCTGCGCCGGTGCCGTTACGGCCCGCACCTCTGGCCGCGCCCATTCCGGCAGATCGTCCGCTTCGTCGTCGGTCTCGCTCACGACCGCTCCAGCGTCCCATCGGGCAAGATCCGCCGATAATAGCAGGTGTCCGCACCGGTATGGCAGGCAGCGCCCACTTGCTCCACCAGCAGCAAGACGCAGTCTTGATCGCAATCGATCCGCGCCTCGATCACCCTTTGGGTGTGGCCGCTGTCTTCGCCCTTTACCCAAAGCTTCTGGCGCGACCGGCTCCAATAAGTGGCCCGGCCGGTCTCCAGCGTCAGGCGCAAGGCCTCTGCGTTCATCCAGGCCAGCATCAACACCGCGCGGCTGGTGGCGTCTTGGGCGATCGCCGCCACAAGCCCATCGCTGTTCCAGCGCGGCGTGAGCGTGCCGCCCTGTTCAAGCTCACTCATTGTTGCATCATGGCCCGCGGCGGCACGCCTTCAGTGGGCACGCCATGGGCGGTGAGGGCTTGGAACACGCGGGTGGCGAGGGCGCTGGCACCGCGCGCCTCTGGCCCGCCACACCCCAGATAGATTGCAAAGCCCTGGCGCGTGCCGTCTGCCCGCACCAGGCTCACCCGGTATTCTGGCAAGTCAGAGATCATCATCTGACAGGCGGGCGAGTTCCCCAAGATATCGCCCTTCGGCCAGCCAGCACCATTCGCCACGATCTCCGATAACGCCGCAAACAGGGCGGGGTCTGAAGGCAGCTCATGTCGACCCATCAGTTGGGCATAGTTGCGCCCCTCAAACACAATCGCCCCGTCTGAAGCGACCGTCGCTGTAAAGTCAGGACACCAGCCGTAGCAGATCGAACCTGAAAACGAGATGCTCTGGATAGCAGCCGTTGCCGGCGCAGCTGGCGGTGAAACAGGGGCAGAAGGTGCTTGCACCGGCGTTGCACAGGCGAAGACACAAAGGGCCAGAAGTGGCGACATCAAAAAGCGCATGCAGCGATCATGGGCCATGGCGCGCGCCCTCGCAAGCAAAGCCCTGCAACCACGCTGCACCGCTGGCCTTACAGGCCATAGCCGCCGGGCTTACGCGTATCCGGCGAGCCGCATGAACCGCTCCCGCAGTTCTTTGTCGGTCTTGAAAACACCGCTGAACGTGGTGGTCACGGTGGCCACATTCTTGTGGTGGATCCCGCGGGTGGTCATGCACTGGTGCTTGGCGTCCACCAGGATCGCGACCCCGGCCGGCTCTAGCGCCTGCGTCATGCAATCGGCGATTTGCGCCGTCATGGTTTCCTGCGTTTGCAGGCGCTTGGCGAAAATCTCCACCACCCGGGCGATTTTGGAAATCCCAACCACCCGGTCGGTCGGCATATAGGCCACATGCGCCTTGCCAAGGATCGCAACCATGTGGTGCTCGCAATGGCTTTCCACATCGATGTCGCGCAGCATCACCATGTCGTCGTAGCCACTGACATCTTCAAAGGTGCGCGACAATTCCGCCAGCGGATCCATATCGTAACCGGCGAAAAACTCTTGGTAAGCCTCTACCACTCGCTTTGGCGTATCGATCAGCCCTTCGCGGGCCGGATCGTCGCCGGCAAAGGCCAACAACGTGCGCACAGCTTCCATGGCGGCTTCCCGCGTGGGCCGCGCTATGCTGGGCCGCGTTGCACTGGGCCGCGTTGCACTGGGCCGCGTTGCACTGGAAGGCGTGGTTGCGCCCGGCTTCATCATTCCAACCATATAGACTAGACTTTCCTTCTGAGGGGCTAAGGAGTCGAGCCAAAGTGCAAACACCACACTTAGGTCTTAACGCCCGCCCGCAAGGGAGACCCTCAGGACCGCACGCACGGCTTTCTCGATCACCGCTCTGAATTCATATGAGCATACCACGCTCAAAAACCAAGACGTAAACGCTTCGCGTTTGGATGCAGGTAATGGACCTATTTCTCTACAATACGATGACCCGCTCCAAAGAGCGATTTGTGCCGACAGACCCCAAACGCGTCACCATGTACGTCTGCGGGCCCACCGTTTACGATCACGCCCACATTGGCAATTTTCGCCCGCCTGTTGCGTTTGACATTTTGTTTCGCCTTTTGCGCCGCCTCTATGGCGAAGCGAACGTGGTTTACGCGCGAAACATCACCGATATCGATGATCGCATCATCGCCAAAGCCACCAAAGAGGGCACAGATATTGGCGCGATCACGGCGCGGTACGAGAAAATCTACCTCGACGATTCAGACGCGCTCGCCGTGCTGCGACCCACCTTCAGCCCCCGTGCCACCGAACACGTCGACGGGATGGTGGACGTAATCAACCGGCTGATCGCCCACGACTGCGCCTATGCCGTGCCGTCGGGCGTTTACTTCTGCGTGGCCGCCGACGAGGACTACGGCAAGCTCTCCGGCCGCACCCAAGATGAGCTTCTGGCGGGCGCACGGGTGGACGGCGAAGGCGACAAGCGCGCCACCTCCGATTTTGCACTGTGGAAAGCGGCCCGGCCCGGCGAGCCCTCTTGGCCAGCACCATTTGGTGCCGGGAGGCCCGGCTGGCACATCGAGTGCTCGGCCATGATTTCGGCCACCCTCGGCGACACCATCGACATCCATGCCGGCGGCATTGACCTCATTTTCCCCCACCACGAAAACGAGATCGCTCAATCAGAAAGCGCCAACCAAAAACCCTTGGCCCGCTATTGGCTGCACAACGGCTTCCTCGATATGGAGGGGCTGAAGATGTCAAAGAGCCTGGGCAACGTCACGCTGCTGAAAGACCTGCTGCCCAATTGGCCAGGCGAAGTGCTGCGCGCGGCGTTGTTGTCTGCGCATTACAAGGCACCGCTGGACTTCACCACAAGCCTTCTGGAGCAAACCAAGGCCAGCCTCGATCGCCTCTACGGCGCGCTGGAGCGGGTCCAGGATGTGCAAGCAGCCCCCGGCAAACCGCCTGCTGCTTTGCTGGCAGCGCTGTGTGATGACCTCAACACCCCAAAGGCGCTGGCAGAACTGTTTGCCTTGGCAGGGCAAGCCAACATCGCCAAAACCGAAAGCCAAAAGGCAAAGGCCAAGGCAGAGTTGCTGGCGGCAGGGGCCTTGATGGGATTGCTGCAGCACGATCCCAAGGCCTGGTTCCAAGGCGGTGGCGATGAACGTGAAATCGACGAGATGGTGGCCGCGCGCACCGCAGCCCGTGCGGCGAAGGATTGGGCCGAGGCCGATCGACTGCGCGTCGCCTTGGCGCAAAAGGGCATAGAAGTGCTGGATGGGCCAAGTGGATCGCGCTGGCGGCGGCTATGAAACGCAAACAGGAGACGGCGATGAAACCGATAGCCAAACTGATCCGCGCAGGCACAAGCGTGCTTCTGGTGCTGGCGTTGCAGGCCTGCGTTTCGCTGAATTACCCGGAAGGCACAGCCCCCGTGCCTGGCCCACCACCACCGTCGGCCCCAAGCGAAAACACAGTGGGCCTGCCAAGCGGTCAACTCGATTTGGGTGATTTCCGTCGCGCCAGGGAACAGGATATTTTGTCGCGCTTTACCCGCGAAACAGAGCGCCGCTACGTCGCCGGCTTGGCGATGTCGTCTGCCCTTGGCGATCTTCGCGCCAATCAATTCACCTGCGCCATGCCCGCCGATCGCCGCGGCGACGCCCCAGCCCAAGAATGCCGCCGCGAAATCCGTGAGGGCGAATGCCTGCACACCTGGGAGGTCCTGCTCTTCCAGGACGGCGGCCGGGCAGCGGTAAGCCGCACCGGGGCCTTTTATGACCGCCTGTGCAACACCAACTCTGGTCTGCTCGGTGCCCCGCCGCGCTGAGGTTTGCCATGGACGATCTCTATCATCCCCGCGTTTTGGAACTGGCCGCCGATATCGCCCATCTGGGCCGTCTGGCAGACCCAATGGGATCAGCCGACCGCGTGAGCCGCGTGTGTGGGTCTTTTGTGCACGTAGACGTGCGCGTGGAGGCGGGCTTCGTCACCGCCTTTGCCATTGACCCAAAAGCCTGCGCCTTGGGCCAGGCCTCAGCCAGCGTTCTGGCCGGCAACATCGTTGGTGCAACGGTGGCGCAGGTGGTGGCGGCGCGCGATCAATTGCGCGCAATGCTCACCCACGGTGCGCCGCCGCCCGCTGGCCGCTTCTGGGAGTTGCGCCACCTGGAGGCAGTGCGCCATTATCCCCCGCGCCATGCCTCCACCCTGCTTGCCTTCGATGCCGCGGTGGATGCGATCGAACAAGCCCTCGCAAAGGAAGATGCCGCCACATGACTGAGCCTTTGCCGCAAGGCCGCGCTTCTGACATCGACCCCCCGGTGCGCCGTGAACTGGATCGCACCACCGCCAAGCCCGCCCCGTATCGCGGGGTCGGCTCTGAGATCATCCGCACCCTGTCACGGATCTATCTGGCGCTGAATGGCTGGAAGATGCAGGGCGACTGGCCGGGTTTGGACAAAGTGGTCCTGATCGCCGCCCCCCACACCTCAAACTGGGACGGTTTCAACATGCTGGCAGCGGCCGGCTATTATCGCATCAAGCTGCGGTGGATGGGCAAAAAAAGCCTGATCAAAGGCCCGCTGGGCTGGCTCATCAAAGCCACCGGCGTGGTGCCGATTGACCGCGCTGCGTCCAACGACGTGGTCGCCCAAATGCGCCAAGCCTTCGCGCAAGCGCAACGCATGGTGTTGGCGATCTCGCCCGAAGGCACGCGCACTTTGGCCCCGGTTTGGAAGCGCGGATATTACCATATCGCCCGCGGTGCCGATGTGCCGCTGGTAATCAGCGTGCTGGATTATGGGGCCAAAACCATCTCGCTGTCTGGCGTGCTGAACGCCACCGGCGACTACGCCGACGACTACCGTTGGATCGCCCAGCACTATGTGGGCGTCGGACCAAAGTTCCCCGATCAATTCACCCTGGAAGACCCATCAAAGCTCTAGGCCGAAACATTCCAAAGCGCTGGTGCCCGGCCGCCCTGTGCAGGTTGCGCACCGCCGTGTTAGCCTGTTGTCAACAACAAAGAAAGATCGGGGAGACCGCCGCATGGCTCAAAAACCCACCGTCGCCATCATCGGCGCGGGCTTCAGCGGTGTGGGCATGGCCATCAAGCTCAAGCAGGCCGGCTACGATCAGATCACCGTCTTCGACAAGGCCCCCAAAGTGGGCGGCACCTGGTATTGGAACACCTATCCTGGCTGCGCCTGCGACGTGCCGATCCAGCTCTATTCCTATTCCTTTGCCCCGTCTGGCTTGTGGTCACACCAGTATCCCCGCGCGCCGGAAATCCAGGCCTATATCGAAAAGGTCGTTGATGATTTCGCGGTGCGCCCACTGCTGCGCCTGAACACCGAGGTGAAATCAGCAAGCTGGAACGACTCTGCAAAGGTGTGGCGCCTGGAACTGAACGATGGCACCAGCCACAAGGCCAACATCCTTGTGAGTGCGCTCGGCCAACTGGACATTCCCAAATGGCCAGAAATCGCCGGGCGAAACGCCTTTGCCGGCCCGAGCTTTCACTCCGCCCGCTGGAACTGGGATGTGGATTTAAAGGGCAAACGCGTGGCGGTGATCGGCAACGGCGGCTCTGCGGTCCAATTCATCCCCGAGATCACCAACGACGTGGCCCAGCTGGATGTGTATCAGCGCACGCCCAATTACCTCGTCCCCCGCAACGACCGCGAAGTGCCAATGGAAGAGCGCGAGCGCCTGGCCAACAATCCCTGGCTGCTGAAGGCCTCAAGGGAGCTGATCTATTGGCGCTCAGACACTTTGTTTTGGGGCGTGTTCAAAGGCAGCAAATGGCGGGTCGGCCTGTTTGAAAACGCCGCCAAAAAACTGCGCGACGACCAGATCGCAGACCCCGCCCTGCGGGCCAAACTCACCCCAGACTACCCGATTGGCTGTAAGCGAATCCTGATCTGCGACACCTACTATCCAGCCCTGCAAAGGCCGAACGTGAGCCTCATCACAGACCCGATCGAACGCATCGAACAGGGCGCGATCGTCACCAACGATGCAACCGCCCGGCCCAGCGATGTGATCATCTACGCCACCGGGTTCGATGCCAGCCATTTCGGCTGGAGCGTCGATATTGTGGGGCAGGGCGGCGCACACCTCAAAGACGTGTGGCAAGATGGGCCGGAAGCCTATCTTGGCGTCATGACCGCCGGGTTCCCGAACTTCCTGATGCTGTATGGCCCCAACACAAACCTCGGCCACACCTCGATCCTGTACATGGTGGAACGCCAGATCGAATACGCCTTGAAGCTGCTGGCACCTATGTCCGAAACCGGAGCATCGCGGTTGGAGGTTCGCGCCGATGCGCAGGCCCGCTTCAACCGCCTCATCCAGGCCGAACTCAAAGCCTCGCCCTGGGCCACCGCCTGCAACAGCTGGTACAAGACCGAAACCGGAAAAATCACCAACAACTGGCCACGGTCCACCCAGGATTATGCCAAGGCCCTGAAGCAGGTGGAGTGGAGCCACTACGCCATCGCCTGATGGCAAAGCAAAGCACTGGCCCCACTTGTCCTAACGTTACGCCTTAGCGGCCCGCAAGGCTCGCTTCCCGCCGCGCGCGGAACTCCGCCGTTGCCGACCATTCCGGCCACAACGTGCCCGACGCCAGATCACGCCCCACGTGATAAAACAGTTGCAGGTCTTGGCTGGCCCCGGTCAGGTCCCAATCTGGCGTCACTTCGTCGTTGGGCTTGTGGTAGCGCTCCGCCACGTATTGGTTGGAGAGCGCCTCGCCGCGCTCGCGACCGCCGATCACCATGTCGAGGCCACTGCGCGCGTAAAGAACGGGGATGCCCACGTTGGCCAACGGGAAATGGTCTGACCGGTAAAAGCCGCCGCGCTCCGGGAAGGGCTCTGGTTCCACCCGCCGGTTCTGGGTTGCCGCTTCGCGGGTCAACAGCGCATCAAGGTCTGATTTGCCAAACCCAGTGATGGTCACATCATGGGTCGCGCCAAACACATTGAGCCCGTCCATGTTGATCGCAGCGACCGTCTGCGCAGCCGGCACGATCGGGTGGTTCGCATAATAGATCGAGCCCAACAGCCCCTGTTCCTCCGCCGTGAACGCCACAAACACCACGCTGCGCTCTGGCCGCCCCGCCGCCACATGCCGCCTGGCGATTTCGATAAGGCCGGCTGTGCCCGTCGCGTTATCTTGCGCCCCGTTGCAAATGTCATCGCCATCAACCGGCGTGCAGCGTCCCAAGTGATCCCAGTGCGCGGTATAAAGCACGGCTTCATCCGGCCGCGCCCGCCCCGGCAAAATCCCAACCACGTTATAAGACTGGCTGGAGGAGATCACGGTGTCCAAAGATACCGTTGCCGCTAGCCCCATCTCCACCGGTGGTGCCCCGCGGCTTCGCGCGCGCGTCTTGAGCGCGCCAAAATCAAGCCCCGCCCGCGTAAACAACGAACTCGCCATCGACGCCGAAATCCAACCTTCCACCTGCACCCGCTGCGGCGCGTCCGAGCCCCGCACGGTATCAAGCTGCGGCCCCGTCCATGACGACATCACCACCGGCCAGGGATACGCCGCCGGGGCGGTTTCATGGATGATCAAAGCGCCGGCAGCACCTTGGCGGGCGGCTTCTTCAAACTTGTACGTCCAGCGCCCGTAATAGGTCATGGCGCGCCCGCCAAACCCGCGGTCGTCGCCGGTTTCAAAGTCTGGATCATTGATCAAGATCACGGCGATCTTGCCGGTCATGTCGATCCCGGCATAGTCGTTCCAGCCAAGCTCTGGCGCCACAACCCCGTAGCCCACAAACACCAAAGGGGCGCCCACAAGGCTGATGTGCGGCTCAAGCCGCTTGGTCCAAATCACCTGTTCGCTGCGATAGGCATAGTCCTGGGCTTCGGTGGCGCTGGCGATCGTCATGCGCGGCGCGCCTTCGACGGTGGCTGAAACCAGCGGCGTCAGCTGGCGCCATCCCATCGTGCCGTCGGCCTCCCGCACCCCTGGTTGCAGGCCCGCCTGGTAAAACGCGGCTTCAAGATACGCAAGGGTCTGCTCTTCTCCGTCCTCTGCAGGCGCACGACCCACATAGCCATCCGATGCCAATTCTTCCACATGCGCCAGGATCGCCGGCGGCGACAACGGTGGGAACGCGAAGGCCGGCAGCGGCGTATCCATCGCCACCAACGGCGCGGCGGCCGGGGAGTGCTGCTCGCCATCCCGCCCCAGCACGCCCGATATCGTGCCGCACGCGCCCACCAACACCCCAAGCGCTAAAATCGCTCCAATCGCCCGCATCCGTCATCCTCCGCCGTAAGGCCTCACCTTAAGGCCAAACCCGCAGCCTCAACAACCGCATCGTCAGCGGCGGGCCGTTCAACGAAAACTGACCAGCGTGCCGTTGTCCATAAAGCTTGGTGCCAACAGCGCAGCGATGGCCGGCGCGACCGCCTCTGGCGTTACAAGGCTCGCCGGGTCTTCGCCGGGATAGGCCTTGGCCCGCATCGCCGTGCGCACAGGCCCAGGATTGAACAGATTGGCCTTGATCGGCGTGATCTCGATTTCCTGCGCATAAGACATCACCAGCGCCTCAAGGCCGGCCTTGGAGGCCGCATAAGGCCCCCAATAAGCCTTGGGATGGCGCGCCGCATTGGACGTCACAAACACCGCGCGACCCGCCGCCGAAGCCCGCAACAGCGGATGAAAGGAGCGGATCAGCCGATGATTGGCGATCAGGTTTACGGCAATCACCTCTTCCATCACGCGGGGCGTGGCGTTGAACGCGGGCGACAAAGCCCCAAGCACCCCCCCGCACGCCACCAAGCCATCAATCCGGCCAAACCGCTCGTAAAGCGCATGCCCCAGCCGGTCGATCCCTGGCCCGTCTTTCAGGTCAAGCGGCACCAAGGTTGCGGCCTCACCGCCGGCGGCCTGGATGGCATCATCAAGGGCCTCAAGCGCTTTCTGGCTGCGCGCTACGCCCACCACATGCCAGCCCGCAGCGCCCAGATGGGCAGCCACAGCCCGCCCAATGCCCCGGGACGCCCCAGTGACCACAGCGATAGGCAGTGTCGAAGACCCCGTCACTGTCCGCTCCCTTAGGCCAGCAAAGACGCTTGGAATTCCTTCGAAGCGCGCTGCGCGTCGTGGTCCACAAGCCTGGTTGGGTAGCTGCGCGTAAAGCAATGGTCCGAATACTGAGGATAGCTGGCGTTGCGCTCGCTTTCCCCCATTGCCCAGTAAAGTCCGTCTACAGACAAAAAGCCCAGGCTATCCACCGCCAACGTCTTTTTCATTTCCAAAAGCGTCAGCTGGGCAGCCATCAGGTCTTTTTCATCCGGCATGTCGATGCCGTAGAAATCAGGCCAGCGGATCGGCGGGCTGGCGGAACGGAAGTGCACCTCAGCGGCCCCGGCCTCGCGGATAATCTGTACGATTTTCTTTGAGGTTGTGCCCCGCACGATCGAGTCGTCCACCAAGATCACGCGCTTGCCGCGGATCACGGCCTTGTTGGCGGAATGCTTCAACCGCACCGATAGGGCGCGAATTTCCTGCTGCGGCTGAATGAAGGTGCGGCCCACGTTCTGGTTGCGGATGATGCCAAGCTCAAACGGGATCCCGCTTTCCGCCGCAAACCCAAGCCCGGCCGGCACCCCAGAGTCAGGCACCGGCACGATCACATCAGCATCCACCCGCGTTTCCTGCGCCAGGCGAACGCCCATGCGCTTGCGCACGTCATACACCGAACGCCCGTCGATCACGGAATCTGGCCGCGCGAAATACACAAACTCAAACACGCACGGCCGCGCCCGCACCCGCGAGAACGGGAAATAGCTTTGCAGCGTGACTTTGCCGTCCACCGCCCGCGCGATCACGATCACTTCGCCGTTCTCGATGGAGCGGATGAACTTCGCCCCCACCATGTCCAGCGCGCAGGTCTCAGACGCCAACACATAGGCATCGTCCAACTGCCCAAGCACGAGCGGCCGAATGCCAAGCGGATCACGGGCACCGATCATGTGCTGCTCGGTCAAACAGACCAAAGCGTAAGCCCCTTCCACCTCCCGCAGTGAAGAGATGAACCGGTCCACCATGTCCTTTTTCACCTCCCGCGCCATCAGCTGCGGGATGCACTCGGTGTCAGAGGTAGAGTGAAACAGCGAGCCGCTTTCACACAACTTGTCGCGCAGATAGCGCGCATTGGTCAGGTTGCCGTTGTGGGCGATGGCAAATCCGCGCTGATCGATGTCGGCATACAGCGGCTGCACGTTGCGCAGCTCGTTGCCGCCCTGCGTGGCATAGCGCGTATGCCCAATCGCGGACGGGCCGGGCAGGCGGCTTGGCAAATCCCCCCCCGCGAAGTGATCGCCCACGAGCCCCAGATGGCGCTCGTGGTGAAACCGCTTCCCGTTGAACGAGATGATCCCGCAGCCTTCCTGCCCGCGGTGCTGCAGAGCGTGCAAGCCAAGCGCCACATAAACGCTGGCATCGCCCTGAGCGCCAAACACGCCAAACACGCCGCATTCGTCGTGCAGGCGGTCTGCCGCTGGGTCCTCTGGCTGGGTGTCGAACCATCGCGTCCAGAGGGGGGCGGGAGACACCATCATGCCAAGCTCACTGTTTAGGTTGTTGGGCAGGCTGTTGCACGGGCTGTTGCTGCGCGGCTTGCGCTTCGCGGGCCTTTTGCCGCTCCACGGCTTCGTCGGCCAGTTCGCGCGCTGCGCTTTGCGCGCCTTCGCGATTTTCTTCAATCAGCGTCCGGCTTTCGTCCACGATCTTTGGCAGGATGGACCGCAACACCCCGGCGGTGGCCGCAAAAATCGGATAAAGCTTGGCTTCGGTGATTTCGCGCGGCAATTCAAAACCGGCCCGTGCAGAGCCCTCGGGGGCAGCCGCCGTATCAGAAGACGGGCGCCCCTGCGTGATCAGCGCAATCAACAACCCGATGATCAACACCCCGCGGGCAACCCCAAAAGCAAGGCCCGCCGCCCGGTCCACGCTGCCGATCTCGGTCGAACGGTGCACCGATCTGGCAATCACCATCGTCAAGAAGGTGATCACGATGAACACCACCAAGAACACCGCGAATCCGCCGACCACCCTTGCCCAGAGCTCGTCCAGGCCCAGCATCTGCTGCGCAAGCGGGGCAACAGGGCCCGCGAAATAGTAGGCAGCGACCACCGCCGCCACCACGCCCACAATCGTGAACACTTCGCGGATCAGCCCGCGGGCCAACCCCATGATCCCCGAAAACACGATGATCGCCAGTGCGGCGGCATCAAACCAAGTCAACCCCAACGCTTCCATCATCGCCTCCCAGATGTTGTAGCGGGGTCAAGCAGCGCAGCAAGGTCGCCGATCCGCGGCGTATGCCGAACCTTGATCCCGCCCCCTTCCGCACCGACAGGAGCGAACGCGGCGGCGAACCCTAGCTTGGCGGCTTCTTTCAGGCGCATGTCCGTCCGACCCACCGGCCGCACGTCGCCCGAAAGTGCCACTTCTCCAAAGGCAACGCAGTTCTTTGGCAGGGCTTCGTCGCCGAGTGCCGAAATCAGCGCAGCCGCCACGGCCAAATCCGCAGCCGGCTCCGTGATCCGTAAGCCCCCGGCCACGCTTAGGTATACGTCGCGCCCACCAAAGCCAAGTCCGCAGCGCGTCTCAAGTACAGCCAAGATCATCGCCAAGCGCCCAGAATCCCACCCGACCACCGCCCGCCGCGCAGTCCCATACGCCGCGGGTGCTACAAGCGCTTGAATTTCCACAAGAACCGGGCGCGACCCCTCCACCCCGGCAAACACCGCAGCCCCGCTGGCCCGTGCCCCCGATTGCCCCAAAAAAAGAGCCGAAGGATTGGTGGTTTCGGCAAGACCGCGTTCGGTCATTTCGAAAACGCCGATTTCGTCTGTCGCGCCGAAGCGGTTTTTCACCGCCCGCAGGATTCGAAACGGCAGGCCGCGCTCGCCTTCGAAGTAGATCACTGCGTCCACAAGGTGCTCCACCACCCGCGGCCCGGCGATCTGGCCGTCCTTCGTTACGTGGCCCACCAGCAAGATCGCGCAGCCGGACTTTTTGGCATATCGCACAAGCTCATGCGCACAGGCCCGCACCTGCGTGACGGTGCCTGGTGCCGCATCCACCTGATCAGACCAAAGCGTTTGAATGGAATCGATCACCGCCGCCGCGGGCTTGAGCGCCTTCAGCCCCTCTAGGATTTGGCGCAGATCCGAGCCCGCCGCCAGATGCACCGGTGCGTCGGCAAAGCCGAGCCGCCGCGCACGATCTTGCACCTGCGCTTCGGCCTCTTCCCCCGTGATATAGGCCACCGTCACCCCAGCGTTCGCTAAGCCCGCAGCCGCTTGCAGCAAAAGCGTAGATTTGCCAACGCCCGGATCGCCCCCCACGAGCACCGCGGAGGCAGGCACAAGTCCGCCACCCAGCACGCGGTTGAACTCGCCAATGCCGGTCGGGAAGCGCTGGGGGGCGTCGGAACTGGCCGAAAGGGTCGAAAACGAAACGCCCCGGCCCTTGCGGGCGCCCGCCGCCGGCGCAAGACCGCCCGGCGCGCTGGCCTTCGCGCTTTCCTCCACCAAGGCGTTCCAGGCCCCACATGCTTCGCACCGGCCGGCCCATTTGGGATGCACAGCCCCGCAGGTCTGGCAGATAAAGACAACATCAGGCTTGGCCATCGGCACACGACTCGAAACCGCGAGAAGCGCCCAGTGTGCCTGAATTGGCGCGTTAAGCCAGCACCAGCCCCGTCACGATGGCGCTGAAGTGCATGGTCGCGGCGCACACCACAAAGCAGTGCCAAATCGCCCGCCGAAATGCGATGGCGTGATTGAGATAGATGGGAACGCCCGCAGTATAAAGCGCGCCGCCCGCGACCAGCAAAATGATTGACGCCAAAGGCAGCTTGTCGGTGATCGGCCCCAGCAGAAACACCGCGAGCCAGCCAAAGGCGATATAAACCCCGCACCAGAACTTGTCGCCGAGGTTGCCCGCAAACACTTTGCCCGCCGCCCCCGCGATCGCCGCCACCCACACAAAGCACGTGGCAGCCAGCCCGAGCGTCGGTGGCAATAGGGAGAGCGTGAACGGTGTGTAGCTGCCAGCGATCAGCAGGAAGATCGCCGCTTCGTCCATCCGACGAAATAAACGGCGCGCCTTAGAGGGGCGGGTCAGGTTGTAAATCGCCGAACACGCCAGCATCGCGATCAAGCTGACAGCATAAAGCGAAGTCGCGGTTGTAAGAGACAGGCCCTTGCCAAAGGACATGGTAAACAAAATCGCGCCGCCAATGACGGCAAAAGCAAGACCAATGATATGGACAGCGAAGTCCGCCGCGTGCTCAAAGCGGTTTGGATAATGTTCCTGCAATTCCGAAACATCGGGTGCGAACTTTTTGGCTAAAGCCATTGTCCCTGTCCTCCGCTAATGAGGGAGTATAGCTGGGAAGTCTTCAGTTTCCGTGACTATGGCCACATCGTCTACGCATATTTCGGCGATGAAACGATGGCAGGGCGTCGCAGGCAGCAATTGCAGTCACACTGCGTCATTTAAATCACGGACTGGATCGGCCCCTCGGAGCGCCCGGCCACGAACTGCGCCACGTAGGGGTTTTCGCACGCATCGATCTGCGACGCTTTCCCCCGCCAAATGATCTTGCCGGCGTGCAGCATCGCCACATCGTCTGCGATCTTGCGGGCAGACGCCATGTCATGGGTGATGCTGATCGCGGCGCATCCAAGGTCTTTGACCATTTCCACGATCAGATCGTTGATCGCATCGGCAGTGATCGGGTCAAGGCCAGTGGTGGGCTCGTCAAAGAACAATATGTCCGGCTTGGCGATGATCGCGCGGGCCAACCCGGCCCGCTTCTGCATTCCGCCGGAAAGTTCGATCGGGCGCAAGTCTGCGGTTTCAGGGGCAAGTCGCACCTGCCGCATGGCCTCAATTGCCCGCTCGCGGGCTTCCTTGCGGCCCATGCGGTCTGCGTAGAGCAGCCGAAACGCGACGTTTTCCCAAATCGGCAGGCTGTCAAACAGCGCAGCCCCCTGAAACAACATGCCAAACGCGCGCATCGCTTTGGCATGGTCGCTGGCCGACAGACCAAGCAAATTGCGCCCGTCCACGAACACTTCGCCTTCGTCCGGTGCCATCAGCCCCAGCGCGCACTTCAGCGTCACCGATTTTCCAACCCCAGACCCACCGATAATCACCACCGATTGGCCCGCCGCCACATGCAGCGTCAAACCGTCCAGCACCTGGCGGTCCCGCAGGCGCTTCTTCAGCCCCACAAGGGCAAGCTTGGCTGGTTCGCTCATGACACAAAAAACGCCGTGATCAGATAGTTAGACGCAAGGATCAACACGATCGCCCCCACCACCGCCTGGGTCGCAGCCCGGCCAACCCCCAGCGCGCCCCCCTTCGATTGATAGCCCTGATAGGCCCCCATCACCGCGATGATAAAGCCAAACACACCCGCCTTGATCAGACCCAACACCACATCACAGACCTGTAGGAAATCCGCCGTGTTGCGCAGGTAAACTTGGCCGTTGAACCCCAGCGCGTTGGTGGCCACCAGATAGCCCCCCATGATGCCAATAATGTCGGCCACCAAAACCAGGATGGGCAGCGTCACTACCGCCGCGATCACCCGTGGTGCCACCAGGAACCGGAACGGATCGGTGGACAGCGTGGTCATCGCATCGATCTGCTCGGTCACCCGCATGGTGCCGATTTCCGCAGCGATCCCCGCCGAAACCCGCCCCGCCAGCATCAGGCCCGCCAGCACCGGCCCCAGCTCCCGCGTAATCCCAAGCGCCACGATGTTCGGCAAGAACTGTTCGGCATTAAACCGTTGGCCGCCGGTGTAGATGTTCAAGGCCAGCGCCGCGCCAATGAACACCGCCGTCAAGCCGATCACCGGCAGCGAGAAATAGCCAATCTGCGCCACCTGCCGGACCAGTTCGCGCGGGTAGAACGGCGGCGAAAACACGCTGCCCGCTGCCCGTCCTGCAAACACTGAAAACCGCCCGGTTTCGTGCAGGATATCGAGGGTGGCGCGCCCAATGGCTTGGAAAGGGTTCATGGCCCGCCCGTATAGCTGCGCGCCGAGCGCCCGACAAAGGTCGTGAACACTTCATAGGGCAGGGTGCCGGCAGCCGCAGCGATCTGCGTGGCCGCAATCGTTGGCCCCAGCAGCTCCACCCGGTCGCCGGCCTGAATGCCTGGTGCCGCGCTGGCGTCTACGATCAGAAGGTCCATCGAAACCCGTCCAAGCGCAGCAAGCCGCACCCCCTGATGCCCAACGCACGCAAACGCAGAGCCAGACGCGCTGCGGAAAAAACCGTCCGCATAGCCGCACGCTACGATCACCGCGTCTAGGTCCTGGCGTGCGGTAAACGTCGCGCCATAGCCTGCGGTTTCGCCCGCCAAAATGCGCCGCCGCTGCAACACAGGGGCCGTAACCCTGGCGGCAGACGCGAGCGCCATCGCCGCGCGATCCATCCCATCCCATCCATAAAGGCCGATGCCGGGGCGGATCATGTCAAATGCGAAGCTTGACCCCAGCTGCGCGCCAGCACTGGCCGATAGGCTGCGCCGCACCCCACCAAAGCTGGCCGCGGCCTCAACAAACAAAGCGCGTTGAAGCGCGTTCTTGGCGTGACTTGGATCAGAAGCACAAGCCAGATGGCTCATCACCAGCGAGGGCCGGGCACCGCCCAAGATCGACGAGACTTCTCCAACTTCGTCTGGCCGCAAGCCAAGCCTATTCATGCCGGTATCGATGTGGATCACGGGCGCGGGGCCGGGGTTTGCTGCCCAAAGCGCTGCCTGCTCCAAACTGTTCAAACACGCCGTCAGTGACGCCTGATGATAGACCGGTATCTCGCCCGCCGCCGGTCCATTCAGGGCAATGATCGTGGGGCCATCGCCTAGAGACCGCCGCACAGCAAGCGCTTCGGCAAGGGTCGCGGTGAAGAGCGTGCGCGCCCCGGCCTTGGCCAGCGCCGGTGCCACCGCCTGCGCTCCAAAACCATAAGCATCCGCTTTGACCACAGCCGCGCACTCCGCACCACCAGCCAGGCGTTGAAACGCCCGCCAGTTGGCAACGATGGCTTCAAGCGCGATGACAGCCTGCGGCCCCCGCGCGGGCAGCTCACTCAGAGGGGAGGGCGTCCGGTCCGCGCCGATCAGCGAGGTTTCCGAAGCGGGTGTAGCGACTGTCAAAGAAGAGTTTGACCTTTTCGATGGGCCCGTGGCGGTTCTTGCCGATAATGACTTCAGCGTGATTGGCAATGGCCGACACCTCACGCTGCCAAGCGAAGTGCTCGTCCGTGCCCTCTTTAGGCTCCGTGCGCCGCAAATAATACTCTTCGCGGAAGACAAACATCACAATATCGGCGTCCTGCTCGATCGAGCCCGATTCCCGCAGATCCGACAGCTGCGGGCGCTTGTCTTCGCGCTGCTCCACTTGGCGCGAAAGCTGCGACAATGCGA
Source organism: Caulobacterales bacterium (assembly GCA_049314555.1). Classification (GTDB taxonomy): domain Bacteria; phylum Pseudomonadota; class Alphaproteobacteria; order Caulobacterales; family Aquidulcibacteraceae; genus REEB509. Next base: position 9,000 of record JBMOEW010000007.1, on the reverse strand, counting down.
TCAGCGGCACCTTCAGATCCTTGGCCAAGGCCTTGAGGCCTTGGGTGATTTCAGACACCTCCTGCACCCGCCCATCGGACTTGCGATTGGAGCTGGTCACAAGCTGCAGATAGTCCACCACGATCAGGTCCAAGCCGTGCAGTCGCTGTAAGCGCCGCGCCCGTGCCTGCAGCTGGGCAATCGAGATGCCCCCGGTCTCGTCAATGTGCAGCGGCAAAACCTGCAGGTCGCCCGCGGCATCCCGCAGCCGCTCATATTCTTCCTTGTTGATTTTGCCGCGCCGGATCTTGTCGCTTTCGATCGAGGCAAAGTCAGACAGCAAACGCGTGGCCAGCTGCTCGCCGCTCATTTCCAAAGAAAAGAACGCGACCGTGCCGCCGGGGTTAACCGCCGTTTCGATGTTGCCGGCGCGCTGGGCCTTCAGCCGGGCGTGGGCGATGTTGAAGGCAAGGTTCAGGGCAAGGGCGGTTTTGCCCATCGACGGTCGGCCCGCCAGGATCAACAGATCAGACCCGTGCAGCCCGCCAAGGTTCTTGTCGAGGTCCGCAAACCCCGTGGACAACCCAGACACATCCGACTTGCGCTCATAGGCCGCTGTGGCGGTTTCAATAGACGCCGCCAGCGCGTCTGAAAACGGGCTAAACCCGGACGACCCCGTTCCACTTTCCGCCAGCGAAAACAGCGTCTTTTCCGCTTCCTCAATGATGTCGCTGGCCGCTGCCCCAAGCGGGGGGTCTAACGCGAGGTTGGTGATCTCCTGGCCCACCATGATCAACTCCCGGCGAAGCGAGAGGTCATAGATGAGGTCTGCATACTCACGCGCGTGCGCCGTTAGTCGCGCGGCCCGCTCGATCAACGTCACGAGATAGCTGGCACCGCCAATTTCGCTGAGCGTGCCATCTTTCTTGAACTGTTCATTCAGCGTGATGGCGTCGGCAAGCTTGTTGCGCCCGATGATTTGCGCAATCGCAGTGAACACCCGCCCGTGCACGGGGTCGTAAAAGTGATGTTCCCGCAGCCGATCGGCTACTTTGTGGAACAACTCGTTGTCGAACAGGATTGCGCCCAACAGCCCCTGTTCAGCGGCGATGTTGTGAGGCGCAGCCTCAAGGGGAGCCGATCCGTTGGGGCCGGCGACCGGGGAAAGCGAACGATCAGCAGACATCCCCCCACAATGATCCGATTCGCGACCGAAACGGTTACCTTCGTTCAGCCTTGGATCGCGATGGTCTCACGCGCCGGTGGCCACGGCCTTGGCAATGGCAATTTGGTGGTCGACTTCCGCCTTCACCAGCGCCCGTGTCTGGCGGCGATGCGCCTTTGCCCCAAACCGGCCCAACACGTCAAACAACAGCCAAAACAGGGGAAAGCTCACCAAGCCCCAGATCGCCCCAACCATCACAGAGCCCCATCCCTGATAGCCGCCCGCCATCAAATAATGGCTCACCAGCGCACTGATCGCCCAGATGCCAACACTCGCCCCCGCCGCTTTCCACCGCGCCCCAAACAACAATTTGGGCGAGCCGGCCGCCTCCACCGCGCGCGTGCGCTCCTCTGATTGCCCGGTCGATTGGTTCACCACGGCCAAAAGCAGCGGCTCGCGGTGGCCACGGGTTTTGGTGCGGATCAACACCAGCCGGTGCCCGTTCTGCACCCCAACCGTGCTGTTGCGTACGGTATAGTCCCGCTCCCGCTGGGCGCTGGGATCGCGCAACAAGAGCTTCATCGCGTTCACCGTGCGCGCGGGTTGGCTGGCCTGGCCCCGGCGGGGCGGGGCTGCAGCGACCGTTTCGGTCACAAACTCAACGTTCGTCACGAGCCCGCTGATGATTTCAAGCACAATCGGTTTGGCCATTGCAAAGCCCCAAGCAAGGCCCCCATCGTGGAAGCCCACCCCTTGCCCCGTCAAGCCGATACGCCATGGACAAGCGGTGCTGGGCTTGGCAGCTTGGCCAAATGTCTGAACCTCGATTGCTGATTGATGCGCCGCTCCATGAAGCCGCAAGCGTGGTTTTGGAGGAAGATCAGGCCCGCTATGTGGGCGCGGTGATGCGCATTGGTGTTGGTCAAACCCTGCGCGTGTTCAACGCCAAAGACGGTGAATGGCGCGCGAGCGTCGCAGCGGTCGCCAAGCGCGGCCTGACCCTGACGGTGCAATCACAGATCCGCACGCCCGCGCCCACCCGCGATTTGACGCTCCTGTTTTCGCCCCTGAAGCGACAGGCCACCGACCTTGTCATTGAAAAGGCAACCGAATTGGGCGTGCGCCGGATCGTGCCAGTGTTCACAAAGCGCACCGTGGCGGAAACAGTCCGCCTCGATCGCCTGGCCGCCATTGCCCGCGAAGCTGCTGAACAGTGCGAACGCCTCGACGCGCCAACCATCGCCCCGGCCAGCCCCTTGAGCGAGGTTCTGTCCGCCTGGGACACGGCCGTGCCAGTGCTCTGGGCGGCCGAGCGCAGCGATGCGTCCTCCATTCCCGATGTGTTAGGACAAAAATTGCCGACCGCCGCAGCCCTTGCTGTGTTGATTGGCCCCGAGGGCGGGTTTGACGCCCAAGAACAGGCGGCCCTGGCGGCCTTTGCCCCGGTCCATCCCATCAGCCTTGGCCCTCTGATCCTGCGCGCCGAAACCGCAGCGATTGCCGCTTTGGCGCTGGTGCAAAGCGCCTGGCGAAGCCGCTAGTTAGGCGATGCCCCTTGCGATTGGCAGCTGATTGCGCCATCTCCGCCCAAGTGGTGGACAAAACGGGATCATGCTCATGGCCGAGACAAAGCAGCAATTGGCCCCGATCGAGCGCTTTGAAGAGCTGGTCGCCCACTTCGCCAGCGGCAGCAAACCCGATCGCAGCACCTGGCGCATAGGCACCGAACACGAGAAGTTTGGCTTCAATCTGAAGGATCAAACGCCCGTCCCGTATGGCGGTCCAAGCGGCATCGAAGCGCTGCTGGAAGGGGTGGCCGCGCGCACCGGCTGGGAACGCGTGCTCGAAGAGGGGCGCGTGATCGCCCTTAAGGACGACACCGGCGCTTCTATCAGCCTGGAGCCAGGCGGCCAGTTTGAACTGTCTGGCGCCCCGTTGGAGCACCTTCACCAAACCTGTCGCGAAGTTGGCACCCACTTGAGCGTGGTGCGCGACGTTGCCACGGACTTGGGCCTTGGCTTTTTGGGGCTTGGGTTTTCGCCGGTCTGGTCGCTGGAAGATACCCCAATCATGCCCAAGGGCCGCTATCAGATCATGCGGAACTATATGGCGAAGGTCGGTAGGCTTGGGCGCCAGATGATGTTCCGGTCCTGCACCGTGCAAACCAACCTCGACTTCGCCTCCGAAGCCGACATGGTGAAAAAACTGCGGGTCGGCTTGGCCCTGCAGCCGATCGCCACCGCCCTGTTCGCCAACTCCCCCTTCGCCGAAGGGCGCACCAACGGCTTCTTGAGCTACCGCGCCCACGTCTGGACCGATACAGACCCCGATCGCACCGGCATGCTGCCCTTCGCCTTCGAGCCTGGGTTTGGCTTTGAGGCCTATGCCAAATATGCCCTCGACGTGCCGATGTACTTTGTCTATCGCAATGGCAAGTATATCGACGCCTCCGGCCAAAGCTTCCGCGCCTTCATGAACGGAAAACTTCCCGCGCTGCCGGGTGAGCGCCCCAACATCAAGGATTGGGAAGATCACCTCACCACGATTTTCCCAGAAGTGCGCCTCAAGACCTATCTCGAGATGCGCGGCGCAGATTCTGGCCCCTGGAGCAGGCTCTGTGCCCTGCCAGCCTTTTGGGCCGGCATCTATTACTGTGACGCGGCGCTGGAAGCGGCCTGGCGCCTGGTGGAGCCCTGGACGGCAGAAGACCGCGAGGCCCTGCGCCGCGCCGTGCCCGTGCTTGGCTTGAAAGCCCCCATTCGCGGCCATACCGCCCAAGACATTGCCCGTCAGGCCGTAGCCATCGCGCGTCAGGGGCTAAAGTCGCGCGCCAAACTCAACGATGCCGGTGACGACGAAACCGGCTTCTTGGCGGAGTTGGAAGACATCGCTCACACCGGCGTGACCCCAGCCGAGCGGCTCTTGGAGCGCTACCATACCGAATGGGGCAGGGACATGCGCCGCGTTTACGAAGCCTGTGCCTATTAAAGCAGCACAGGCCAATTGCAGGGCCCGGTTGGGAAGGTAATTCCGAAAACACCGGTGTGTCTGGCCAAATGACGTGTAAAGCCATTCGACGGGTGCCAACTAGCCCGAAAGACTCGGATTTGCCGTCATGACCGCTCGTAAAGTTCTCATCTTCGATGCGCGCCCCGCCATGCGCAGTTTGATTGGCAGTTTGCTTTCCGGCATCGATGGCTACCAAGCATTCGAGGCCCACGACATGCCTCAAATCGCCGATTGTCTGAAGGACGGCACGGTCGATGTAATCATCGTCGCGGCCTCCCTCAGTCTGGATAGCGCCCTCGCCACGGTCGCAGAGATCCGGGCTTGCCCCCAGCCGCGCGCAGCAACGGTACCCATCATCCTGGTTAACGCCAGCCTGCCGCCCACACCAGCCGGCAGCACCCAGGCCAATCCGGCGGACCGTTTCCTGCGCGGACCAGTCACCGCCCGTGCCCTGCGCGAGCAGCTCGACTCCCTGTTTCAGGCTTAATATCGACCTTGCAAGCCCCGCCCGCAAACGGCCCCGCGGCAAATACGCCTGCGTTTCCACAGTGCGATCCGCTTGATGCCCCTACTGCGTGTGTGCTTGTGTCTCAAGGGCATAGCCGCGACGCATAAACAGTCGCGCTGTGGTTGCGGGAGGCGTCACGCGCATGAATATAGTCATCTTGGCCGGGATCTTGATCACGGTATTCACGCTCATTCCCGTGATCGGGCAGTTGCGTACCCACCCTCGCGGCCTCGTGGTTTTGTTCTTTGCTGAGATGTGGGAGCGCTTCTCCTACTACGGCATGCGCGGAATACTGATTTTCTACCTCACCCAACATTTCCTATACCAGGACGGTTATGCCCAAGGCATGTACGGTGCCTATACCTCTCTGGTTTATCTTTTGCCGTTGATTGGCGGCTTCGTCGCCGATCGTTACCTCGGCACCCGCAAATCGATCGCCTTTGGGGCCTTGCTGTTGGTGGCTGGCCATTTGCTGATGGCGGTAGAACAGCAGCCGGCCGTCCAAACCCTCACCTATCAAGGTGCCACCTACGAGTTTGCCTCCGAAGGCCGCATGGAGCGCCGCGAGGTCCAGCTGGACGTCAACGGCCAAACCTATGACTTTACGGGCGCAACGGTCGTTAACGCCGCCGGCCAGGAAGTATCAGGCATCCAGATCAACGGCCTGCCGGCCGATGCCCCGCTGCCCGCATTCTTGGAAGAGGGCAGCTATCAGCTCGGCGTCACCGGCCGCTTGCCGATGTTTGAAGCCATCATGTTCTTGGCGTTGGCCCTGATCGCGACCGGCGTGGGCTTTCTCAAACCCAACATCTCCAGCATCGTCGGCCAGCTCTATCCGGGCGAAGACCCCCGCCGCGACTCCGGCTTCACGCTCTACTATTACGGCATCAACCTCGGGGCCTTCTGGGCGGGCATCTTGTGCGCCTGGCTGGGCGTTCAGGTGGGCTGGTGGGCTGGCTTTGGCTTGGCTGGGATCGGCATGGCGCTTGGCTTTATTGTGTTCGTCATGGGCAAAGCCTCCCTGGAAGGCAACGGCGAACCGCCCAATCCCCAAACGCTGCGCGAGCCCGGCCTGTTTGGCCTCGGCAAAGAAAACCTGATCTATCTGCTTGGCGTGCTTGGCGTGTTTGCCGTGTGGGGCCTGCTGCAGGCCAACGCAGCCGCCCGCACCGCCTTGGACGCCATGATCGACACGGTTAAGGCAGAGGGCGGGCCAGACGCCACCTTGCCCATTGGCCTTGCCCTGGCAGACTTTTTTGCCGTGGTCGGGGTGTTGCTACTGGTCGGATCAATCGTTGTGCTGGGCTACATCGGCCGCTTCATGGCCGCCAAATGCACCAAGCAGGAAAGCGATCGCCTGTTGCTGGCCTTGATCTTGATTGCCGCCTCGGTGGTGTTCTGGACCCTGTTTGAACAGGCCGGCTCTTCCTTGAACCAGTTTGCCGAACGCGCCACAGACCTCACAATCGTGCCGGCTGCCATTCAGCTGGGGCCGTTGTTTGTGGGCACGGAAGCACAATTGGCGGCCGCGGGCCTTGCGAAATCGAGCGTCATCTTCATCGACGGATCGTTCGCCGCCGGTCAGGCCCAAAGCTTCAACTCTGGCTTTATCCTGTTGTTTGCGCCGATGTTTGCAGCCCTTTGGGCCTGGCTCGAAAAGCGCAAGCTGGACCCCAACGACCCGATGAAGTTTGCCCTCGCGCTGCTTCAAGTGGGCGCTGGCTTCTTGGTTTTGGTTTGGGGGGCAAACTTCGCGGGTCCAGATTTCCGGGTGCCCCTGGTGTTTTTGGCGCTCGCTTACCTGCTGCACACCACCGGCGAACTGTTTTTGAGCCCCGTGGGTCTGTCCATGGTCACTAAGCTGTCGCCGGCAGCCGTCGTGTCCACCATGATGGCCATCTGGTTCCTGTCTTCTGCTTGGGCGCAATGGATCGGCGCGATCGTCGCTTCAGCCACCCAAGCCGATACTGTGGGCGGCCGTGTGCTTAATCCACAGCAGGCCCTGGCCACATATGTGGACGTTTTTCAATCGATTGGATTGTTTGCAATCGGAGTGGGGATTTTGCTGGCGATCGCAAGTCCGTTCCTCCACAAGCTATCGCATGGCTCGCGTTGAACCTCTCCCATTAACCAATACGTCATCGTTGGACTCAGATTCGCCGTGCGGCAGCCCCGTTCGGGCGCCGTGCGGCCCTTATCGGTCGCTACATAAAGGGGGACGCGGTTCGCCACCCGGGCGAATCGCAGGCGGGGAGGCCTCATTATGAAACGACCACGCACGCCTAAATCAAAGGCTCCGGCCAGCGCTGCTGTGGCCAAGGTCGGCGCGGCCAATGTCAAAGCCGCCAGCACCAATGCCGCCAATGTCGGCGCAGAAGGTGGTCTGGATCTGCTTTTGGGCTGGAAGCACACCGAGGACGATAAAGGCCCAATCGGGTTCTCTGCCCCCACCAAAGCAGCTCCCGCAAAAATCAAGGAAGAGGCGCTGTTCTACAGCGAGGATCGCCACCTTGTGACGATCGCGCCCACCGGTGCCGGCAAGGGCCGCGGCGTGATCATCCCGAATCTGCTGCGCTTTGAGGGGTCGGTGATCGTCATCGACCCCAAAGGGGAGACCTGGCACGTCACCCACCGCCGTCGCAAGGAAATGGGCCAGGAAGTGCGCCTGCTGGACCCATTCGGCGCGGTCTCCAAGCGCACCGACAGCCTCAATCCCTTTGACCTGTTCGACCGGCCCGGTGCCCTGCTGGACGCCGATGCAGAAATGCTGGCCTCGCTCCTGGCCGGCGACCAAGGCTTCCATAAGGAACCCTTCTGGGACAATTGGGGCCGCTCGCTGATGTCGGGCGTGATTGCGGCCGTGGCCGAAACCGCCGGCCCCGACGATCGCCATTTCGGACGCGTCCGCGAAATCCTGATGAGCGACGATGCGGTCTACAATCTGGCTGCCATGATCGAAAGCCACGACAACCTCAACCGCTTGTCCAAGCAGAACATTTCAAGCTTCCTGCCGATCACCGAACAAACCCGCTCCGGCATCCTGTCCACCACCCAAAGCTATTTGAAAGTGGTGAACTCCGATTCCGCCCTGCGCACGCTGTCACGCTCCACGATCAGCCTGGAGGCCGTCCGCAAGGGCGATCCCATGACGATCTACATCGTCGTGCCGCCCGATAAACTGGAAAGCCACGGCGCCTTGCTGCGCCTGTGGGTGGGCGCGCTGATGCTCACCGTCATGGGGCGCAAACGCCGCCCCAAGCGCTCCACGCTGTTTCTTTTGGACGAATGCGCCCAGCTCGGCGAGTTTGGCCCCTTGCGCCAATCCATGACCTTGCTGCGCGGTTACGGCCTGCAAGTCTGGCCCTTCTTCCAGGACCTGAGCCAACTTCAGCGGCTCTATCCCAAGGATTGGCGCACAATCTTCAACAACGCCGGCGTCTTCCAACTGTTCGGTGTGGCCAACCATTTAATGGCCAAGGAAAGCTCAGAACTGATCGGCGACATTGACGCCGATACGTTGCGTGCCATGCCCAAGGACCGCCAAGTCATCGCCATCTCTGGCGATAAGGCCCTAAGCGCGCGCCTGCCAGATTATTTGGAAGATGCCCCCTTCAAAGGGCATTGGGATCCAAACCCGATGTTTGAGGCCTACGACGAAGAAGCTCCCGCCAAAGCACCGGCCAAGCCGGCGGCCAAAAAGGGCGGCCGCAAGAGCCAAACCCCGGCGCGGTGAGGCAATCCGACAGCCTGGCTCAAATACGACCAAGGCCCCTGATCAACAGGGGCCTTGGCAACGAGATTTGAAAGGCACCTACAAAAGGCTCAAACCGCGGACCGCGTGCTTAGCTGCCGCTATCCGCCCCGGCGCGCTTTCCCATCATCGCGTCGAACGTGCCCCACACGCCGCTATCGCCGTGCCAATCGCCCCGGGTTGCGGCCTTGGAATACTCGGTCGCGCGCGCTTCAAAGAAGTTCGCGTGTTCCACCCCGTTTAGGATGGAAGTGAGCCAAGGAATCGGGTGCTCCGAGACCCCATAAATCTTGGGCAAACCAAGCTGACCCAAGCGCCAATCCGCGATATAGCGGATGTATTGCTTTATGTCTTTTTCCGTCATGCCCTGCACAGGCCCCATCTCAAAAGCCAGTTCAATGAACCGGTCCTCAAGGCCCACCACAGTCTTGCAGCAGTCCACGATGTCGTCCTTGACGCTTTGGGTCAGCGCGCCGGTTTCCGCAGCGAACGCATGGAACAGCTTGATCATGCCTTCGCAGTGCAGGCTTTCATCGCGCACGCTCCAGCTGACGATCTGGCCCATCCCCTTCATCTTGTTGAAGCGCG
>JBMOEW010000006.1:0-98252 GCA_049314555.1 Caulobacterales bacterium | reverse complement strand
GGCGGCGGAATCAACCTAAAGAGCATCTATCGTTCCACTGACGTCGGATTTTCGACACCTTGCTTGTATGATAAAGAGGGCAATCCAGATGTTTTCGCGGAAGTTGAAGGCGGCGAATTATATCGCCAAGGAAACGACCTTTGGTATTTTGTCAAGAATGGTGATGAATACATAATCACACACTATGAACTTGCCGATCCCGGTGGCGATCTCGGCACAAGCATGGCAGTGGGAGCCGCTATTGGAGCCACTACTTTGGCACTTCAATTTGCGCCGTTTGGGTCGCTAGGGGGCCCAGTTGGGGTCGGGGCCGCCGCCTTCAGTGGTGCCTTTTTAGGAGCTGCCACAGGCGCATTGGCGGGATTTGCTGAGCACCAGATCGTAGAAGCAGTTGTAGATTGAGCAAGGTGAGCAAATGGAACGCTTCAACCCCATTGCGACAATACTCGGATTTTGGGTGCTTCTAATCACAGTTTCGAATGCAGTTTACATCACGATCGAAACTAGACTAATTTTGTCCGGGCTATTTGTTGCTTTGTTTTTGCCCGTTTTTTTGTCAATTTGTTTTGTATCAGTGGGGGACTGTTTTGCGTCGCTGCTGTTTGGTGCCGCCGCTCTCAAAACGCACAAAAACCCAGTGCGGACTTGGGTTTGGGTTGTCATTGCTGTGCTTAGCAACAGCATGGCCGTCGGCCTACTCCACTTGGGCAGTCATTGGTCGATTGCAATTATCGCTCCGCTCGGCTTAGCGTTTTTTGGTGGAGGTGCGTGGGACAATATACGTCAATCGAAAGCGCGAAGCGGGTCGTAAGCTGTCGTTTATTCGTCGATTGAGGGGGTCTGCTTATCGATGTTTCGTCACCGGGTTTCGCTTCGTCTGCGAACCGTGGCGGGTTCTTCAACGGCTTGCTAAAAGCTTTGAATGACGGAAGTGGGTTAACCAGTTGCCGTTTTGGCGACTGCTTGCTTCGGTTGGGCGTACCAATGACCCGGCAGATTTGTATGAGCACCACAGCAAAATCTTTCATCTTTGCCGGTCTTGTTTTGATGGTGGGGTGCAATCACCCAAATTCGCGTATCGTTGAAGACGTGCAGGGTTTTTCCTGTTCAGAATCGCTAAGAATTTGCGATGCAGCACAGCTCGAAGTGGTGGACGACATCAGCGACCTTACATCGTCACCACGTAGAACTTGGTCAGTCGGTATCTTACAATCTTATGGGGCCGGCCACACCACTGCCCTGGATTTCAATCGTGTGGTTGTCTATTTTCACGGTGGTCCGAGGGTGCCCTTCATAAACCAGAGCGTACTGCAAGATTTGATCGATGTTTTCGGCGATGAAACGACTCTCATCGCAAGTGTTGCATATTCAGGCACCGAGCTGCCAAACTTCGACGGAACCCGACGGTTGCGACAGCACCATTTCGATGCGATTGAGCAAGATGTGCTTCTTGTGGCCCAATACATCCGATCCATGCAAAGAGATAGCATTCAAGATCTACAGATCGTTCTGGTAGGTAGTAGTTTTGGTGCTGTTCCGGCTTTGCGTTTGGCGTCTGAATTGGGCGACGAAACAGATGCGTTGATACTAGCTTCTCCTTGGCTTTTTCCGCTTTCGATCAACGATTCCATCGATCAGCCGATCAGCTATACATCGGACCGGCTGATACTGGCTTCACCCAATGATCGGGAATTGTTACGCAAGGACGTGGTTGAACTTTATCGCGACTACTTTGAACTTTCGGCTGAGATGAATGGGTCATCGCCTGGCGAGCGATACCTTGAAGGGCTACGCGCAGGGGCCTGCGGCGCAATTGAACAGAATACGATCGTGTTTATTGCGCAGCACGAAGATCGGTCCAATGTTGCGCTGACTCGGGAGTACTTTGAAAGATGCGCCGGGCCAGGATCGGTATTCGACGTACAGCCCGCATTCCATGGCATGGAGTTAAGTTTTCCATGGGTGAGGCAACAAATGCGCGATTTTGCGGAGCGCTAAGGGTGCTGGCAGAAGCAGTAGACGGCGATTGATATGACTCAGCGGCTAGCCCATTTCTGCAAAACTCTCGGTGTTCTTGCGGCAGTGCTGCTCGGCGGCGGCGGCGCGGCAACCGCGCGGCTGCTCCCAGCAATTTCGGAGCGCGCGGAACCAACAGCACTTTGTTCCGCGAACTGGGCGTCGCAGTCCCCAAGTGGGGAGGTCTTTCTGTTTAGCACCTTTGGCGAATCAGGCGCAGGACCAGCGTTTCTCTTGGGCCCCACAACGGATTTGTCACCGTCGCTCTGGCATTTTTTGACACCCGTTGGCTTCCGCGCGGCATATTTCTCCCAAGACGGTAAGTCGTTTTTTTTGATCGATCTGTTGGGGTCGCTTCGACAGGTAATGGTGGCGACCCCTGATCAATTGTCGACACCAGTCCGCATCGAAGCCCTTGGCATAGATCTTCTCCAAGGGCTTACAGTAACAGGTGCCACCCCTTCAACTACTCTTCAACAAGAAGTCACGAGACTTACTCAAATTGTTGGGCAGTTAGATCGAGATACGCAACGTCCGAATCAACACACGTCGCTGACGATTCATAACGGCGAATTGGCGCTGGTTGGTGTTGCTTCGCCGCAAAGGGTGATCATCCACGACAATCATGGTGGCGAAGTTTTCCTCGGGCCGCCGAACCCGTTCCTCACAACCTTTCGTGTCCTGCCGACTCGCGTTGGCGTGATGTTTAGCAGCGTGAACAGTCGATGGTTTGTCGAGCGCGAGCCAGCTTTCGAGGACCTAATGGAACGCCACCTTGCCGTCGACTCGTTCGCTGCGCCCTTGCTTGATGAAAGCACAGGCCAAAGCACGGTTGGTTGGCACCCGCGCATGCAGCTGGTTGAGGATGCCAGAATCGAAACCTCACTCCCAGTTTCGGAGTGGCCAGCCCTGCAGGTTCGAGGAAATCGCGGCGCAATGATTGCTCTGCACACGGACCATCTGCGTCGAAACACGACCGTTCGCGTGACCTCGCCAGACGAACACAATTGGAAGATTGACTGCCGCAATCCGCAAGTTGGCCGCCACCAGCGCCCCGGACCGCACAGCGGGATTACCATCTTGGAAGAAGCAGCCGTGCCGCTGCCACCGGTTACGTTGGCTGCGGTCACGCCAGAGGGTGCGCACACAGTCGCTGGGGTGCTTCTTTCACCCTTGGATGGCGATCGAGAACTGGTCATCATTGTGGTTGGGGGGCCGGGCGCGCAGGCGACGCGGCAAATCGGGGGTACGCTCGAAGCGGATTTGCTCCGCGCTGGTTTTGCAGTGCTGATCGTGGACTATGGCGGGTCGGCAGGGGCGACGCCATTGGGTGCCAATGGCTTGCGCTTGCGCGGGCCGACCGGACTCGCCGAAGACGCAGGTGCCCTCGCACAGCTCAGCCAAGGTATTGCGCAGCACTATGGCTATGGGCAAACGCACATCCTGGCGGATAGCTTTGGCGCATTGATGGCCCAAGAGCTTGCTCAGCAACTTGAGGGAAGCCTTTCATCCATGGTTCTCCTCGTCCCCTGGACCCATTATCGCGATCCGTCTGAGTGGGTTGACCCGCTTGGGCGAAATCCAGAAGCGCTATCACCCGGGCAAAAGGCGCGGGTCATGGAGGCGAGGGCTCACGAAGTGGCTGTCTTTGGATCGCGCATCAACAACCCAAGCTCACCATGGAATGCCTACTTCTCCGGTCTATACCAAGACTGCTCAGCGTTTCCGCCAACACTTTTCGTGCTTGCAGAGATTGATCCTAAGTCTCAACCCGCCGACCTGACAAGCTGCCTGCGGACAGGCAATGCCACCGTTTCAGTTGTGCCAAGAGTGACCCACGAATTGGTGGTCGCGCCAGCCGAAACACGCGAGATGATCATCTCATTTCTTCGCCGGTAACATGCCTTTTTGGGCTCCCGATTTCGCCGACCGTGAAACCTCTCGTTGAGCTTGTGCAAAGCTCTGAGCATTCATCGGCATTGGGCAGTGACCGTTGCTTCACTAGGCATAAGAGCTCGCGCTGGCCCCCCATGCTGGCGGCAGAGATCCGGCGTCGACACCCAAACCTCATGTTTCGTCAAGAACGCAATGATCGGGTGCGGGCCCCGAAAGGGGCACCTCAGACCCTATTGACGAATTGGCCAAGCTGGCAGGCATGGGTGTTATCGTTGCTGCAGGCGTCGCTTTTGTCCCAGGATTGGCGGTAGCAGGGGTTGCGTCGGGCATTGGGTTCGGGATTACTGCGGGCTTTGCTGCTTGGGTTAATCAATCTGCACGAACAAGCTGAGGAGTCCCGTGGCTGACCAAAAGACAATGCGGATCCTGACGCTCTTGGGTTCATTGCCTCCAGTGGGCCCAGCACCGATGTGGGTCACCACCGACAAGCTCGTCACTTTTTGGCCGTCCGCCGGGCTCGTCACCGCATACGTGTCGAACTTTTGTTGTTATCTCTGGTTAGCCACCGGCGCTCCCATACAAAGCGCATGGATAGCTTTGTTTTTTCCCTACCTTGTGTTCTTTGGCTTTATTGCTTTTTGCCTGCTGAACGGAGTGTTCGTAAAACTTGACGCGGAGAACGTGTTGACCGCTACGGCCGTCAAGTCGCGCGTTCTTTTGGCAGTAATATTGTGGCCCGTTGCCAATTACATAGTTTGGCAATCATATCTGTTTTGGGAACGTTGATGCTCGCTCCTCAAATGCCGCTTTTGGACGAGTCGGGCATGAACTGCTTTGTGTCATTTCTCATAGGTGTCGTGTCTGGAAAAACCGATTTGGTAGCGCAGTGGATGGGCTTGAAGCTCGTTTGCTTACCTTTAACCAGGGCTCCGACTTAACCCCATGTGGCGCATGACATCGCCTTGGGATGGCGTGAAAGCGTTCGGCGTTTATTTTGCCATCGGCACCATTTGTCGCTTGGTGAAAGAAACCTTCACGCCGTCTATGCTTGAAGATTTTGGCTGGGATCTTCTCAACATCGCGATCGCCGCAGTTTGGAATGCCTTGTGGCTGTGGTGGATGCGAAAGCTGGACCCACGATTCCTTGCGATGTCAGCAATTGCTGGGGTCGTGCTTGTGGTGCGGGCAGCCTTGGGCTGGAGTTGAGCCTGAGTGCCGGTGAGAGCTTTGAGGGCCGTCCTCCTGCCTAAGCGCAATACATTTCAGTCGCTCGCCAAGCGCAGAGTTGCCTGATAGCAATGGAAATCCGATCAGAAATGCCAACAGAGACCCACTTCTTGCGTGCCGTTCGTCAACCGGCGAGTGGTCGTTCCGATTTGGTGCTCGGTAGATCCTTATGAGTAGGGGACCACGACGCGCAAATGATCGCAAGCACTGGCCCATGGTCATGCGCGTAGGCGGCCTCCTTACATTCGGGCTCATTTTCGCATACTTGGCGGTGATCGTTCTGCTGCCCTGTCCAACAGGCTGCTGGACGCCGCCAATACCGGAGGACGGTCGCCGAATTGCTTTGGAAGATGCTGTGGAGACCTACTTTTGGTCTGAACACGGAACCTCTCCAGACAGGCGGGTGTATGTATATTTGACCGGCGGACCTGGGGGGCGGATCACACTTCTCCATAAAGCCAATATGCGCAGGCTCTTCCCCAATCGGAACACGGTTCTCTTTGAGCAACCCGGTTCCGGGGACTCCACGCGCTTGGCATCGGTGGACTATACCCTCGATCGACAGATCGCGTACTTGGATGCCTTCCTGTCCAAGCAGGCATATTCAGAAGTTGTATTGGTCGGTTCAAGTTGGGGAGCCACTTTGGCTTCCCATTACAGTTGGAAACACCCCGAGCGCGTTGTCGGTTTGATTTTGTTGGCACCTGGCCCCTTGCTGCGCGAACAGGAGCATCGGACCCAAGGCATCGGCGTGCCGCGCTTGACCTATATCGCCGCCTGGCTTGGCTTGTGGAGCCAGCCTTTGAGTGATCGCCTTCTGCCCCGCGCCCAACGTGCGCGGTGGGATCGCGATGGCTTCAGTGATGAAGCCAATTTTCTGATCATGAAGGACTTCCTTGAGCAGCCGCGCGAATTCGGGCGCGTAGACATACCAACCTTGGTTGTCAGGGGCATCCACGACGACTTCGATCTCAGTGGCTATCGCGCCCACTTTACGGACGTCCAGTTTTCGGAGGTCAAAGACGATCACACACTCGAAACAGATACCTGCAGCGTCGCCTTGCCTATCGCGCAGTTCACAGCACGATTAAGCGGCGAAAGTCGTCCAACTCAGTGCCAAGAGGTGCTGCGCGAAATTCCGGGATCGTCAGACCAGTACACGCGCGATATCGTGGTCCGATAGGGGAGGGCCGGGCCGGTGATGCACAAATCATCTGCAAATGGATTAAAGACGGTGGGACCGGTATCGAATTCAAAGCGAACACCAGTGGTCCGCTTGCAACTTTTGATCTGCGCGCTCTGCGCCCTGTTCGTCGTTGCCTGCGGTGCCACAGGCAGTCCGACTGCACAGCCTGTAACGCCGCCCCTGCGCTACAATCTGACGGAACCGCAGGTGACCTTGCTGTCGCCATCCGTTGTTCAGCTCTCCGGCCCGATCACGCCGGATGCCGTCCAACTGGTGGCGCAAACCGCCCCCCAAACCGTGACCACGCTCCGCATCCGAAGTCATGGCGGGCCGAGGCTAGCTGGGCTTGACCTCGCCGACTTGGTCCGTGCTCGGAACTGGTCTGTCAGTGTCTATGACTTCTGCTTGTCTGGCTGTGCGCACTTTGTGCTGGTCGCGGGCCGTCGACGCTACATCGAGGACGGTGCCTTTCTGCTCTTCCATCAGACCGATTCCGGCCTGATCGCCATGATGCGCAATCACACGCCCGATGCGACGCTCGAAACCTACCTGGCAGGATTGGAACGTGAATCTGTTCTGTACAAAGAATCAAATGTGGACCCGGCCTTACTGGTCCTGCCACTTGCGGCACTGGAGGACATTTGCGGGACGTTGATCTTTGATGCGCAAGGCAGTGTTGTCGATCTACGCGTTCGGAGGCGAATGTCCGCCGCATGGACCGGATCAACACGCGCGCTGGCCTCGTTTGGCTTGACGTTTGAGGGCGAAGTGCCCGAAAACGTGGGAGAGCTGCAGTCACGGTTGGTTGCGGTCGGCATGTACATACCTACATCTTCAATCAGGTTTGCGTCAGAACGCCGGCCAGAACAAGAACAAGCAGTGATCGCTCGGCACATGGCGATGCCGCTTTGCTCCCCTCCGTTAGCGCCTTGAGGTTTCGCGGGTCCACTCAGTGTTTTTGGGGGGAGTACCCTTGGCGGGTCTTTTGCCATCTTGGTTTCGCTCTATCACTTCGTCATTGATTGCGTCGTTGCTTGTGCTTGGCTGGTAGCCATCCGCCGAGCACCGCGGTTTGAGTTGGATGCAGCCGGCCTTGATTAGGGGGCTTAATTGGCGCATGGCTAGGCTTGGTCATTGGGACAAATCAAGGGCTAGATAGATGCCCAGCAGCGACTTGAGCATCTACGACAATGCCAAGATGGAATAGCCTTCGTGGCGCGACCGCTGTAGTAATGGCGATGATATTGGCGGGCTGCGGCCCGTCAATGTCAGGGCTGGTGCAGGGGCGAATAGATAACGCGTTCGTAAAGAACCTTGAAAGGTTTTCGCCTGGGGCGACGGTTGAAGTGAATAGTCCCGGCGGCGAAGAAATGGCCGGGCTTGAAGCTGCCCGCGTCCTGCGACAACGCGGCTACTCTGTTGTAGTGCGCGCTCGGTGCATTTCCGCGTGTGCTGATCTTTTGCTGGCAGGGGCGACTTCGATCGTTCTCGATCACGCTGTCATCGGGTTTCACGGCAACCCCGAGATGTTCGAAGCATTTCGACAAACGAAACCCGAGACTGGGCCAGACACCTGCAAGTTGCCGAGCGTGTCGCTAATGCGTCAATTATATGCTGAGTCCGGACTGAATATTGATTTTTGGCGCGAAATGTGGATCCGCATGCCGAAGAACACATTGGCAATTATCCCAGGACAATTCAATTCGCCTGGGTGTGCAACCGTTGGCCAATATGGTCCAACCGAGATGTGGCTTCCAACGTCCATACAGTTGCGAGATTTGATGGGGTTGAGATTCGAAGGCGATGTGTGTGCTGACGATCCTGAATGCGTCGCGTACCGCTTGCCCCAGCTGATCGGACGGGGCCGAATGGTCATCGTTGGCGACCGGATGGTGAGAACCTAGCGGATGTATTTGCGGCTGTTTACCCGCTGAAAGGCTCAGGGGCGGTGGCAATATGGCAATGAATTTGACAGGACGGATGTCTACTGCCCTTTTCACGATGATATGCGCGGTGGGCTGTGCGCCGGCCGCGTCTATCGCGCAATCGTTGGAGACGGTGCCCCCAAGCATCGAAGATGAGATGCGAAGGCTCGGTCAGGACTGCGCGGATCGGCTCGTTCGCGTTGATTTTGAAACGCTCTGGTACTGCGGGACGCTCAACGACGGAAGCGTCGATGCTATTCAAGCGGCGTGGAGCCCTCACACGCAATCGCTCATCATCTCGAGTGAGGGGGGCATGCCCCTACCAGCCATCCGCTTGTTGCGCTTTTTGGAGGAGCGAGGCGCCATTCTCCGTGTACGGCTCGTTTGCATGTCAGGTTGCGCACACTTCCTTTTCTTGCCGGCCACGCGCGTTGTGGTTGAAGAGGGTGCTGTGGTCGCTTTTCATCACACATCCACCCAGAACCTGGTCACGTTTGGAGATCGCGTGGACCCAGCACAGGCTGCAATTCTGGAAGCGCAGTCGCGAGGAGAGCGCGCGCTTTACGACGAACTGGGTATTGATCCGCGTGCTCTGCTTTGGCCCGGCATGTCAACCAACGTCCTTTGCGTCGGCCCAGTCAGCGGAAACGCAGGAGAATGGGACGTGGTGACGCAAGTCGGCTGGACGATTTTGAGCCGTGCCGCCGCGGAGGCTTTACGAGGGCACCCCTTTGAAGGGTGGTGGCCATCCAGCCGAGATGAAGTGCGCGCTAGTCTTGCGCGAATTGGCGGCGCGCAACTCACGTTCGTGAGCAACATCTCAATGCCTGAATGGGGATCCTTTGAGGACATGGTCGCGTACCTAAGACGCAAGCCGACTTGTAACACTGAGACTGGTAATCCCTTTTGAAAATCAAGCCGATTACCCTGAGAAGCAGCGGCAAAGCCGCGATTTGATCTGGGGGATCAAATAGAGCGACGAACGCATCAACTTAAGTTGTTTTGCCGCTTTTTGAGCGGTGCGCCATCTGCCCTAGGGGCCATTTGGAAGGGCCGTCACCCGCTGCAGCTCCCTTGCCCAGGCCTCCAGCGCCGCCCGCTTTTCGCGCAGATATTCGTTCCGGTCAT
This sequence comes from Caulobacterales bacterium, assembly GCA_049314555.1. Classification (GTDB taxonomy): domain Bacteria; phylum Pseudomonadota; class Alphaproteobacteria; order Caulobacterales; family Aquidulcibacteraceae; genus REEB509. The sequence goes on along the minus strand of JBMOEW010000006.1, from coordinate 88,874 downwards.
AAACCCGGCTGACTGAGGATCCTACGAGGTGGGAGATGATGCGTTCTGCGGTCTCGTAACTCACCCCAACGCGCTCGCTCGTGATCATGGTCCGCCCCGTTCGGCGCAGGTCGTGCGCCCCGGCCGACGGGAACGCCAGAAGCTTACAGCAGCGCGCCATGGCCCGTGTGAGGCGTTTGGGGTCGAGACTTGCCTCGCCGCTGCGGTCTAGGAACGCAAACGCACTGTCTGACCGAGCAAACGCCGCCTGGAAACGCTGCATCGCCAAGTCCGACAAGGGCACTGCATGGGCGCGCTTGCCCTTCATCCGGTTGGCCGGGATGATCCAGAGCTTGTCCGTCCAGGAAAACTCTTCGGCCTTAGCGCCAACCACTTCACCAGCCCGCTGCAGCGTGATCAAGCAAAGCTGGAGGGCCGTGGCTGCCTGCCAAGACAGGCCGTTCACGGGTCGCTGGCCCTTTGGCGTGCCTGGCAGGAGCGCTTGGCCCAGATTGCCGCGCGCGGCTTCCAGGAAAGCCCAGAGTTTGCGGAGTTCTTCTTCGCTTAAAACGCGCTCGCGGGAGGCCTCCGGAAAAACCCGCTCAATGCCCAATGCCGGATTGGCGGCAATCAAGTCGCGCTTAAGGGCGAAGTTTAGAACTTGCCGCACAACGCCATGCGCGCGATTGCCAGTGACCGCGCCTGCTGCTTCGCCGACTTGCTCAACGAAGGCAATGATTTCGCCCCGGCGCAGGTCAGCATAACGCCGGGCCCCAAGCCGCGGAAGGATATGGCGATCGAGAAGCCAGGCTTCCAAGCTTAGGGTCTTTGGCCGCTTTCGCCGTTCGCTGTCTTTCCGGTAGGCCTCGGTAAGGGCGGCAAACGTCTCCTGCTTCTTCTGGCGTTCGGCGGCGACTGCCTTGCGCTTAGCGGCGACGGGGTCAATGTCTTGCACCGCCAGTTTATTCAAAAGGGCGATGGCTTTGGCCCTGGCCGCGACAAGCGTAATCGATCGGGCGTCCCCGATGGCTGCCTCGCCTCGACGACCGTTTGCCGAATAGCGCAGCACGTAGCTCTTGGCCCCTGAGGGTGTGACCCGCAGAAACAGCCCTCTCACCTCATGATCAGGCAATCGAAGCTTGGTGGCTGCCGGAGCTAGATCGCTGACAACCTTTTGCGTCAGTCGATCCTTCGACGCACTTGGGGCACGGCTGGGGGCATTTTCTTCTTTATTTTCAGATTTTTGCGGTGAATTGGCTTGTCTCGACTGGGGCACGGGACGGGTCCTAGGCAAAGTGCGTTGTTCGACCGTCAGAACGTCTACACCGTAAACCCGTGCCCCACCAGTGCCCCAGTTCAGCGTCGGTTTTGGTCGGTTTTGGTCTGTTTCTGCCCATTCGGTAATAATTCAGGAACCTAATAGTCCATTGAAATTGTGAGCAATATGTATGATTTTGTCCAATTTCAGCAGGCCAGAACAGAGGCCTGTCGACTGCTTCACACGCAGGGGGTCACAGGTTCAATCCCTGTCGCGCCCACCATGTCTATAGGTACGCAGCTTTTACAGGCACGCAGCTGCGGTCTGTATCGCCCAACTGGTCCTGCAAGTGTCGCGGCGTGCGACTGGCTGGCGGCGTTGGATTTGCTCACAGCTTCGGGCCTGACGGTGCCACTGTCGTGCTTTGGGAGCGACCGGCGAGGCGGGGGCCGGCGCGTTGCGGCTTAACCTTGACGCTTGCCGCGGCTGCCGGGAAAGGCGGGGTATCGCCCAAAGCGGATCCTGCGCAAAGCCCAAGCATCCCCAGCTCTGGGGCGGTTTGTTCAGGCTCGCGGCAAGCACGCCGATCGCAGCCGAAGAGCCGTTTCGCCTGTTGCCAGGACGACCTTGCGAGACGGCTTTTTACGTCGAGGAAGAGTCTTGGTCGGCCTGTAAGGCTTTCCAGAAAACGATCTTGTCTTCACCGTGTTGATAAAAGTCCCGGATGCGAGCCTCTCCGGTGTAGCCAATGCGCGCGTAAAAGTCCCGTGTGCGCGCATATTCCGGCAGACCGGATGTCTCAACAATGAGCACACGTTCGCCCCGCTTGGCCAACCTCGCTTCGAGCCACGCCATCATGGCGGCTCCGGCCCCTTGGCTTTGCATCGCGGGTTCAACCGCGATGGCCAAAAGGTTCCACGTTCCCACTGTCATTCGCTCGGCTTCGCAAAAGCCCACGCCGCGCACGACTCCATCGCGTTCGCAGACAAACCAAATGTCCGTATTGTAGGGCGCGTCGAGATAGGGCGCTATCATCGCGTCCAACATTTCCCCGGGAAACAGGGTTGAATCGACGATCGGCCTGATCGCTGAAACATCCTCCCGCCGTGCAGGGCGCATTGCATAGTCCACGGCCATCAGGTCTTCCTGGTTATGTCTTTCTGTAACCGCCGCGTCGCACAGGGTCAGTCAAAACCTAACGGCAATCCCGAACCTTATGCGCTCAATAGAGCTTGCGCACCGCTGTGAGATGCTCCGCTCCGAGACCATGGGCAATAGCCTCCATGAAGACTGCGCCCGCAGCGCGCGACACCGGGGTTTCAGATCCGACTACGGTGGCGCTCGTGGCTGCGCAATCAAAATCCTTCGCAACCAGATCGACCGGAAAGAGTGGCGCATAGGTGCCGTCGATCATCGATGCCATTGCGGCTTTGGCGGCGGGGCTCGCTACCGGCGTAGCGCCAATGATTTCCGCGGCCTTGGCGCCATCGACACCTTGCTTGGCCAGCGCGCCCAAGAGTTCCGCGACGGCCGCGACTTGAATGCCGAACAGCGCGTTGACCGCAAGCTTCATCGCCATGCCAGAGCCGGCGGGGCCCAAATGATGGATGGCCGCGCCGATGGCTTTCAGCGCTGGTTCCGCCCTCGACAAGGTCACCGCATCGCCGCCAACGAGATGGATCAGTTGCTTGGCTTGCGCTTGCGGACGAGACCCTGCGACGGGCGCGTCCCAAAACCCAATGCCTGCGACTTGGGCGCTCTTGGCGAGCGTGCGCGTGAAGTCGAGCGTCAGCGTGGAGCTTTCGATGGCGATCGCGCCGGTGCGCATCGCGGCCAACGCCCCGGTGTGCGGATCCAGCCAAACGGCGCGGGACGCGACGTCATCGCGCACCATCGCGAAGACGATGTCTGCGGACGTGGCCGCGGCGCGCGGCGAAGACGCTACATTGGCGCCTTTGTCTGCCAGCGGTGCGGTTTTCGTTGTATCGCGGTTCCAGACCGTGAGACCGAAACCGGCGTCGAGAAGATTGTCGGCGATACGCGATCCCATCGCGCCAAGGGCGAGAAAAGCAATGCTGGTCATGAAGCCGATCCTTGTTCGTGCAAATACGCGGGGCGCTCGCTGCGGGAAGCGCCCCGCACATCCATTTAGGCCGCATGCGCTTTGCGATGGCGCGGGGAAACCCAGGCGAAAGCGGGATCGCTCATGAAGCTTTCCTTCGGCGTGTGGGTCAGATGGTTGGTGTAGTTGGAAATCGTCTTCACGGCGATGATGGTGACGACTTCCAGGACCTGCGCTTTGGTGAAACCGGCGGCGATGAAGGCATCCACTGCGGCGTCGCCGGTAAAGCCGCGTTCGCGCACAACGGTTTCCGCGAACATGCGCAACGCCTGCAGCCGTTGATCCGGGATCGGCGCTTCGTTGCGCAGCGCCTGGATGGCAGCCTCATCCAGCTTGGCGTTGCGCGCCAGCCAGGTGTGGCCCATCGTGCAGTATTCGCATTCATGCAAAACATTGATGGCGAGGTAGACCACCTGCAGCTCTGCCGGCGTGAACGTGGTTTCCGCTGCGACGCGGTTGAACAGGCCGTCATAGGCGCTCAGCGCAAGCGGGCTTTCCGCCAGTGTGCCTTGCAGTTGCGGGGTGAAACCCCAGGCCCTTTGGACGCCCTCCAAAAGCGGCTTGGAGGCAGCCGGGGCGGTTTCGATGGTGTGGACGGTAAACTGTGTCATCGGAATGATCCTTTGCTGCGCGGGCGGCGCTGCGCCGTCCACGGCCGTCTGTGTGCACCGCGCATTTGGCGCAATAAATCGGTGGACGCGAACGTCTGTCATGCGTATTTTGCATGAATGGACATTGAGGCGTTGGATCTGTTTCTTGCGGTCGCCCAAGCGGGCAGCTTCGCTGCTGTTGCGAAGGAGCGTGACCTCGATCCATCGACAGTGTCGCGGGTCGTTGCCAGCTTGGAAGAAGAGCTTGGCGTGCGGCTCTTCCAGCGGTCCACGCGTGCGTTGAGCCTCACGGAAGCCGGCGGCCTTTATCAGGCGCGGATGGAGCCGTTGCTGGAAGAAATGCGCCGCGCCGGGGCGGAAGCCGCCAACATCAATGCCGAGCCGCGCGGCGTTTTGCGGGTGACGGCGTCTATGGCGTTCGGGACCCTGCAGATTGCGCCATTGATCGGGGCGTTTTCTGCGCTTTATCCCAGGCTGAAAGTGGATTGTCTCTTCACAGACGCCAATCTCGATCTTGTCGCGGAAAGGATCGACCTTGCGATCCGTCTGGCACCCGCCATCGAAGGCGATCTGATCGCGGTGAAGCTGATGTCCACGCGTTATCATGTTGTGGCGAGCCCGGACTATCTGCAGCGTGCCCCGCCGCTCAAGACACCTGCTGATCTGGCGCGGCATCGCTGTTTGCTGCTTGCGCTGCGGGCGTTTCGTTCGGCCTGGAAATTTCAGAACGCGAAAGGCGAAATCTTGGAGATCGCGGTGGACGGGGATGTGGTGATGTCGACGCCGCTTGCCTTGCGCGCCGCGGCACTTGGCGGGGCTGGCCCAACGCTTCTGTCTGATCTTGTTGTGGCCGATGACTTGCGCGCGGGCCGCTTGATCGACGTGTTTCCCAAGCTGCGCGCCACAGCCACGACGTTTGATACCGGGGCTTGGGCGATCTATCCCAGCCGCGCGTACCTGCCGAACAAAGTGCGCGTTATGATCGACTTCCTCAAGGCGCGGCTCGGGTGATCCTTCAACGCATCGACCGATCCGCAGGCTCTGAATGTCGGTGGCATCCCCAAACTTGTAAACGCGGTGGCCCCCGCCGGGCGAGCCCGGAAGCGGAAACGTGAAGGGCAGGATTACCGCCCTGCGAACCGGCGAGGCGTTGCTCCGAGGAAGGCATTGGTCAGTGCAAAGGTTCTTGCTGGCTGCCTTAGATCATCACCCACAAATAGGCCGCAACGGCAGCGCAGCCGAGCGCAGTGCGCACCGGATGCAAGCTCAATTTGACACGTGTCTGGCCGATGGAACAATTGCCAGGACTTGAACGGCTAACGCCACAGGGAATGGAGGGTGACTGCGCCGGTGTCGTTTTTGATAAACACCGCGAGGGGCTCGCTGACCCGGCCTGGTTCAGCAAGGCGCGTGCCGATGAACACGCTCATGCCGTCGCCTGGTAGGATTTGGCGCAGGGCGAAGCGGTCAAGCCCTGTGTCAGCGGTCCACGCTACTTGCCCATCTTCGGTCACCCGCGAGACAAGTAGCGTGCCCGTCAAGACCGGTGGCCGGGTATGGATCATCAACGCGCCCGGCTGGTCCTGCAGGCGTAGGGGTTCTGAGCCGTCGTCCGTGCGCAGAAAACCTGCATTCAGGAACGGCGCGTCGCTAATGGTTTCAATCGATAGGATGCGATAGCGCGCGCGGTCTGACGACGGCTCCAGCACCGCCCGGGTCAAGAAGCGCTGCGTGTTCGCTGCTTGCGCACCCTGTATTGGCCGCACCCAGCGCCCCGGTCGGAATGCGTCTTGTAAATCCTCCGTGGTCTGAAGGCCAAGCCAGCCGCCAGCGTTTGTCACAAAACCAGTGGCCATGAACACATCCTGGGACGGCGGACTTAACCGGGGTGGCGACAAGCGCGGCGCGGTGGGCGTTGCAACCAGGCTCGACGGGTCCACGTCAAACGCTGCGCTCCGGTCGGGGGCGATGATGTGCAGTCGCCCTCTATTCGCCGCCATTCCCCTGGGATCGTCAAACAAAGCGGGGGCAAGACCGGGATTGGCGCGGCGCAAATCTTCCGGCGTGATGAGACGGCCATCGGCAAGCCGCACCCCAGAAAGCCCAGCGCCTTCAAACCAGATGGTCTGCCGATCGCTGCCAAGCACGCGCGCGAGCGACAGGTTGTTTGCCGCTAGGCCTTGCGCAACACGCACTAGGCGGGCCTCGCCATCAAACGGCAGCAGCAAAAGGCTTAGGGTTACGGTGTCGTTGCCGCCTCGGCCGCTCCATCGCGGGGGGCGGGGGTCTGTGCGCGTGATGAGCGTGGCCACGCCGCTTTCATAGCGGAGGCTGTCGTTCAGCGGTGAGCCCAATGGTTGCGCCACAGAAAAAGCCTCCCGCCCCAATAATGCGATGGCCCCACCCCCAACCGCCAGGGCCATAACCAAGACGGCAGCCAGCGCCTTCAGCCGGTTTAGTCGCCAGAAAAAGGCGGCAGCTTTGGTGCGACTGTCGGCCGCTTTGGGCGGGCCTCCAACGCCGCCGCGCAAAAGGATGTGCCCGCGATCGAGATCGATCTCTGCCTTGCTGTTTGGCGCTTGCTGGCGGATCAGCGCTTCGCCGATGAAGCGCAGGATGGCTTCGCGTTCTTGCACCGCCCAGGCGTGATCGCGGCGCCAGTCACTTTCGGAGCCCATCGCGATGATGGCGACGACATCGGTGCCGCCAAACTCGAAATGGCCGTCAATGGCGCGGTGCGGAGCTTCGGTGTAGGTCACGCTGCCGTCGCGCCCGCGGACATTTACCCTCACGCTTCCAACCACTTGGGCTCTCCCCTTAAGTCTGCGTGGGGCAGGGTAATGCCCGCCAGCCGGCAAAGGCAAATGCGACCACGATCGGGCCTATCGGGTCGCGCGGCGTGGCGGCAAACCACGAGCCGCGTCGCCCGGCGCGCCACACCAAAAGCAGTCGCGGCGTTGCATCGTGGGCCGCAATGCGGCACTAACCGCGCACCTTGTTGATTGGCCGGCGTTTTTCAAGCGCGGGGCCAAATCCGGGGGATTTAAAATTTTTTTGGCTACAGGGTTGATCCGGGCTTGGCTCAGATCACGTATTGTGACGTTAGTAAGAAAAGCTATTCCGCAGCTTATGGGTAGTTTCCCCTAGAATAGGTTCAACGAACGTGATCGCCGAAATGAAATGGGGCAAATTATTCTAAAATTTGACTTTCTATAGTTTTTGTAATGTTACCAAATAGTGGCGCGAATGAGACGTGGTAAGGATTCCCTTGCGTCCTTTCCACAAAAGCGTCAAAAGCCTGCCGCTCTCAGGTGGGATGTTGTTGCCGTCCTGGGCGAGCGAGGATTGTTTGCGTGGTGAGCGCCACGCGCTTCACCGACCGCATTGCGGTGTGGCCGGAGGTGGAGGAAGAAATTATGGACTACGATTTCTGCACACAAGACGGGGCGCGTCGGTTGAAGCAGCGGATCGAAGAATACTGGCGCGAGCGCGGCTATAATGTCGAAGTGCGCCTCGTGGAGGCCGGGTTCATGCCTGCCATGCGCTCGGCACGGACCGACGTGCGCAGCGATATGACCAACGGCATGCCAAAGCGGCGCGACGAGGTGGAGTTCGAGCAGGACGACCGGATGGCCTTAGCGTAAGGGGCCTGAAGGGCACACAGCGCAGCGCGCCAGGCTTTAGGGTCTGGCGCGGTTTCGTTTGCATGCCGAGCAGTGCGGTTTAACTGTGTGCTGGTTAGCCCGCGGGCCGCAGCAGGCGTGTCAAAATTGGCACCGCGTCTGCGTAGTCCTCCAGGATCGCATCCGCCCCCAGCTTTTCCACCGGCACTTCGCTGTAGCCAAACGTGACCACCACGGCGGGCGCGCCTGCGGCCTTTGCCGACGCCACATCGGGGGCGGAATCGCCGACCATCACGGAAGCGCGCACCACGCCGCCGGCACGGGCGACGGTCTCGCGGAAATGATCGGGGTGGGGTTTTTTGTGGGTGACGGAATCGGCACCGACAATGGCTGAAAATCGGAGTTCCAGATCCAAAGCGCGCAGCAACTGAATGGACAGATCGGTGCGCTTGTTGGTGCAGACGGCGAGGCGGGCGCCTGCCTCCGCCAGGATCGTCAAGGTTTCTTCCACGCCGGGGAAGGGCAGGCTTTCAGCCGCAATATCCTGGCGATAATAGGCGACGAAGGCTTCGGTGAGTTGATCCAACCGGGGTTGCGAAAAGCGGGCACCTGCCATGCCTGCCGCCCGCTCGATCATAGCGCGCGCGCCCTGACCAACCAGTACCCGCATGGCTTGAGTCGGCGCGTGGGGCAGTCCTTCGAGGTCGAGGGTCAAGTTAAGGGCGCGCAGCAGATCTGGCGCGGTATCGACCAGGGTGCCGTCTAGGTCAAAGACCACCGTGGTGCCGGTTAGGTTTGGAGAAAACTGCATATCCGCCGGCATCGCCGAATCCCCTCAACTTCACCATGTTAGCGCGATTGGTCGCTTCGTGCTCGCTTGATGATGCGGCCTGCGATAAAAGGCGCCCGCAAGCGTGGGTGCATGCCAGGAGAGATACCATGAGTGAGAAGCGCGCCGCGGTCATTCTGGCGGCCGGGCAGGGCTCGCGGATGCGGTCTGGCTTGCCGAAGGTGCTGCATGCGGTGGGCGGCAGGGCCATGTTGGATTGGTCTGTGGCGATGGCGCGCGCGGCCCTGTGCGAGCGGCTGGTGATTGTGGCCAATCCGGCAATGGAGGACGTGAAGGCGCGGGCGGTGGCGTTGGCGGGGGCGGCTGGCCTTGCGTTGCAGCATGAGCCCAAGGGCACCGGGCATGCCGTGTTGGCGGCCAAGGAGGCGCTGGCGGGGCACGAGGGCGCGGTGGCGGTGCTGTATGGCGATACGCCGCTGATCCAGGCGGAAACCGTGGCGCTGATGTTTGCGCTGCGGGCCGAAAAGGGCGGGATCGTGGTGCTTGGCTTTGAGGCGGGCGTGCCAACCGGATATGGGCGGTTGATCCTGGATGAGCAGGGCCGGGTTGCGCGGATCGTGGAAGAAAAGGACGCTACCGACGACGAGCGGGCGGTGAAGGTGTGTAATTCCGGGGTGTTCGTGGCGGACGCTGCGATTTTGTTCAACCTGTTGTCGATGGTGCGCAACGATAACGCCAAGGGCGAATACTACCTCACCGATATCGTTGGCCTTGGGCGCTCGTCCGGGTTTTTCACGCACTTGATCCGCTGCCCCGAAAACGAGGTGCTTGGGGTGAATTCGCGGGTGGACCTGGCGGGTGCGGAGGCTGTGTTTCAGGCGCGGGCGCGGCGCGCGGCGCTTGAAGCTGGGGTCACGATGATTGATCCGGATACGGTTTATTTCAGTCACGATACCCAGATTGCCCAGGATGTGACGATCGAGCCGGGGGTGGTGTTTGGGCCGGGCGTGCGGATGGAGACGGGGGCTGTGATCCATGCCTATAGCCACATTGCGGGGGCACACATCGGGCCAGGGGCAAAGGTTGGGCCGTTTGCCCGGTTGCGGCCAGGAACCGAGCTTGGTCGCGCGGTCAAGATTGGCAATTTTGTGGAGGTGAAGAACGCCGTCTTTGGCGAAAAGGCGCAAGCAAGCCACCTCACGTATGTTGGCGATGCGGATGTGGGGGCCGGTGCCAATCTGGGGGCTGGCACCATCACCTGCAATTACGACGGGTTTGACAAGCACCGCACAGTGATCGGCGCGGGTGCGTTTATTGGCTCTGATACCGCCCTGGTGGCACCGGTGACGGTGGGGGCGGGGGCGTATACGGGGTCTGGCTCTGTGATCACGAAGGATGTGCCAGACGATGCGCTGGCGGTGGCCCGCGGTGAGCTGCGGATGATCCCTGGGTGGGCCGCCAAGTTTCGCGCGCGCAAGCTGGCGAACAGAAAAAAGGGCGAGGCATGACCGCGGACGAGGCGAAAAAGGCGGCCGCGCTCCAAGCCTTGGAGTTGGTGCAGCCGGGCATGACGTTGGGGCTCGGCACGGGCTCTACGGCTGCGCATTTTGTGCGGGCGCTTGGGGCGCGGATTGAGGCGGGGCTGCTGATTGCGGGGGCTGTTCCGACATCGCAGGCCACGGCTGATTTGGCGCTGGCGCACGGTGTTCCGCTGATTGAGCCGGGGCCTAACACGCGGTTTGATCTGGCGGTGGACGGGGCCGACGAAATCGATCCCGCCCTGACCCTGATCAAGGGCGGTGGCGGGGCGCTCTTGCGGGAAAAGATTGTGGCTGCAGCCGCCTTGCGGTTTGTGGTGATCGCCGACAGTGGCAAGCGGGTGGCGCGGTTGGGGCGGTTTGCGTTGCCTGTGGAGGTCACGCCGTTTGCATGGGCCTTGACCGCGCGGCAGGTGGCGGAGGCGCTGCGCGCGGCGGGGTGCGCGCGCGATTTTCTATCTCTGCGGCAACGGGATGGGGCACCATTCGTGACGGATGGGGGCAATTTTATCCTTGATGCCCAGGCAGGCGAGATCCCTGATCCGGCGCTGCTCGGGCAGCTCTTGAAAGCCATTCCTGGCGTTGTGGAGCATGGCCTGTTTATTGGCCTGGCGCACGAAGCCATCGTGGTGTGAGGGCCATCTTCAGCTTGTTTTGCGCGCCAGCGGGCCAGACGCAGCGCGGCCAATCGTTCCTTGCAATTCAGGCGGTGTGGGCCTAGCTCGGTCGTTTGCCTGACCCACCGGAGGCCTGCATGGCAAATTATGACTACGACCTATTGGTGATCGGGGCGGGCTCTGGGGGCGTTCGCGCCGCGCGGATCGCTGCGGGGTCTGGGGCCAAGGTGGCGGTGGTCGAGGAGTTTCGGGTGGGGGGCACCTGCGTCGTGCGCGGGTGTGTGCCAAAGAAGCTGCTTGTGTATGGCAGCGAGTTTGCCAAGTCCTTCCAGGACGCCAAGGGCTATGGCTGGACGGTGGAGTGGGCGCGGTTTGATTGGTCAACCCTGCGGGACAACGTCGCGCGGGAAGTAGACCGGCTGTCTGGCATCTATTTGCGCAACCTCAACAACGCCGGCGTTACGGTGGTGCATGACCGGGCTGAACTGGTGGGCACCAACACGGTGCGCCTGGTGCATGCCAACGAGACCGTCACGGCCCGCACGCTGCTGATTGCCACCGGCGGGCGGCCGTATCGGCCGGTGGAGGTGAAAGGCCAGGAGTTGGCGATCACCTCAGACGATGCGTTTAACCTGCCGCATTTGCCCAAGCACGTGACGATCTTGGGGGGCGGCTATATCGCGGTGGAGTTTGCCAACATCTTTCTAGGCCTTGGGGCGCAGGTTTGCTTGGTCTATCGCGGCGAAACTGTTCTGAACGGCTTTGACGACGATATCCGCGTGCATGTGCATAGCGAGTTGAAGCGCCAAGGGGTGTCGGTGGTGACCGGCACCGTGCTGAAAGAGATTACCTCGGCGGGCGATGGCTATCAGGTGAGCTTGACCAACGGCATGCGGATTGAAACCGATCTTGTGATGCACGCGATCGGCCGGACGCCTTACACGGAAGGGTTGGGCCTGGAAACGGCGGGAGTGAAGACCGGCAAGCGCGGCGCGATCCCGGTGAACGCCTATTCGCAAACCAATGTGGCAACGATCTATGCCGTGGGCGATGTGACCGATCGGATCGCGTTGACGCCCGTGGCGATCCGGGAGGGGCAGGCGTTTGCCGACACGGTGTTCAACAACCGACCAACGGCGTTTGATCATGCCGATGTGCCTTCCGCCGTGTTTACTCGCCCGCAGGTTGGCGTGGTGGGGTTGAGCGAAGCGCAGGCGCGGCAAAAGTTTGGCGCGGTGGATATCTACCGGACGCAATTTCGGCCGATGAAATACATCTTGCCTGACAATCAGGAGCGGATGCTCATGAAGCTGGTGGTGGAAGAGGCAACGCAGAAAGTTGTTGGCGTCCATATCGCCGGGCCCGATGCGGCGGAAATGATCCAGCTTGCGGCGATTGCGGTGAAGGCGGGCCTCACCAAGCAGCAATGGGACGACACCTGCGCGTTGCACCCGACAGCGGCAGAAGAGCTGGTGACATTGCGGGAAAAAGCGCCGCCGCTTGCCGGTTAGAGCAGCGGCGGGGTTTTGCGACCTAACGCGGTTTAGTCCCAGGTGCGGTCTAGCGCGATCGCGGCACGCACGCCAAGCACGGTGATGGTGTCTGCCTGATCGTCTGCGCCGGGGTTCCAGATCAGCTGAAGATCCGGTTGGACCGACAGCCACGGCGTGATTTGATCGGCGAAGGTCAGCTCCAAGCCATACTCACCTGTGCTTGGATCCATCCCGGCATCGCGCATGTTGTCGCGAGCCTTGGGTGAAATCGCGCCATGTCGCAGACCCAGGGCTGCCACGGCATCGGGGCGGGAGGCTGAAAAGCCAGACCAATTGAAGCCGGTTTGCCAGCCACCTTCAAAGTCAGTGGTATCGCCGTCGGACAGGCCCGCGCGGACAAAGGCAGTGATCGTGCCGGGTGCACGGTCCAAGACATCGTGCTCTGCCAAAAGATAGGCACCGCGGGCGTCTGCATCGGCCGGGTCGCCGGTTGAGGTCAGGTCGCGGATATCGGGTTGCGCCTGCGTGGAGCTCCACAGGCCTAGCGCCAGTTTGCCGCTTTTTGTGATGCCAGCTTCGCCAATCAGCAGAGCTCCGTTTTCAAAGCTGCCTGAGATGTCGTCTGGGTCGCCCAAGACACCTGCGCTGGCGTCAAAGACGGCCGTTTGCACATAGGTGCTAGAGGAAGGTGCGACGTGCCAACGGGCTCCTAAGGCGCTGGAAGGGAAGATCGACGGGCCGTTGGTGCCGGTTGCGGCAATTTCTGAGCCGATGCCGAATGGCGGAGCCAGCAAAAGGCCCGCAGATTCCGTGGCGTAGAAGTCTCGGTTGAGGTCGTAGAAGCCAACGACGAAGTTGTGCCTGCCTGCCTGCTGTTCGAGCCAGAACTCGAAAACCTTGGCGCGATGGCGAGCCACTTCGATGTTGGAAACGCCTTCCAGGGAACCCACGTCTTGGTTGGGTTCGCCACCGGAATTATTGAGCAGGTGCAGGTTTAGCGCAGCCCCTTGCCAGCCGATGGCGCGTTCTAAGTTTAGGCCTGCTTCGATGGATAGGTTGTCCAAAAACCGACCGCGCTGTGTTGATGCGCCATCGACGGGGCCGATCACTTCAGCGGTGTATTCGGCAGATACCGTGGCTAGCGGCGTTTGCGCGAAAGCGGGGGTTGCGGCGGCAACGACTGCAGCGGCGGCGGCGGCAAGTTTTCCAGAATTTTGCATCAGGCGACCTTCAAAGCACGGAAGAAGCCGGCGGCAGCTTCACGCAGGCGTTCGGACTGATTTTGCACACTGTGGGCGCGCTCCATGACTTGAGTGCCAAGGGTGCCGGCTTTGCTTGTTGCGCTGTGTACGCTCTCGGCGCTGGAGGCGGCGCTCGCCACTGATTCAGCGGCGATGGCGACGTCGACGGATATGCCCTGTGTCGCTGCCGCCTGCTGGTTGGCGGAGGTGGCGGTTTCATCGCTGAGGGCCTGGACCCTTTCGATCATGCCAACGACCGTTCGCACGGCTTGAACCGTGCGTTGGGTGCCGGCTTGCACTTCGGCGATGCGCTTGGTGATGTTTTCGGTGGCTGAAGCGGTCTGGCTGGCCAGGGTTTTCACTTCCGCTGCGACAACGGCGAATCCGCGCCCGCTTTCGCCGGCGCGCGCCGCTTCGATGGTGGCGTTCAACGCAAGCAGATTTGTTTGGGCAGCGATGTCGCCAATCATCGAGACCACTTGTCCGATTGCGTCGGCCGCTTGCGCCAAGCTTTGCACGGACTCGTCAGCGTCCTGGCCCAGTTGGAAGGCGTCGCCGGCGATGCGGCACGACTGCGTCATAGAGCGCGAGATGTCGTTGATCGAGGCCGTCAGCTCTTCGGCTGCGGCTGCGATGTTTTGAACGTTGGTGGCGGCGGCATTGGCCGAAGAGCTCGAGTCGCTGGCCTGTGATTGCGCGGATGCGTTCACAGACACCAGGGCGTTCGCGCTGTTTTCCATGTCGCGGAAGGTGGTGTCGAGCACCGATAGGACGCCCGCCAGTTCCGCTTCAAAGGTCTGAATGAGGGACGCGGTTCGGTTTGCGCGCTCCAACTCAATGGTGGCGGATTGGTTTTGCGCCTGGAGCGCGCGGCGATCGAGGGCTGCATCCCGGAAGTGGGCGAGGGCCCGTGCCATATGTCCGAGTTCATCTTGCCGGCCCTGGTGTGGCAGCTCGATATCAAGCTTGTCGTTGGAAAGTTGCGCCATGGTGTCTGTGAGATCTGAAATGGGGCGGATCACATGTTTGTTGGCCAGGGCGAGCAGCGTGATCAACAGGGCGATCGCACCTGCCAGTGCCGCGATGAGGATAATCGGTGCCCAGGCCGAAACCTGATGGGCGGCCTCTGCATCTTGATTGGCGGTCAGCTGGATCTGATCGGAGGTCGCCTCCATGCTGACTTCAAGCGCCTCGAACCTCTCTTGGAACCGCGGCAATGCAGCCACCGCTGCGGCCCGATCCGTGCCGGCAAGGCGGACGATCTCAGTTGCTGCTTCGATGTAGGCGTCGAGGGCGGGCTCGACGCCCGCAAGGGCTGATTGAATCTCCGGAGAAAGGCCGGCAGTGCGATTCTCTTCCACAAGGCGACGGAACCAGGCGGCGTGCTCGGCGGTATCGGCTGCCACCTGCTCGAGGGGCAGGCCTGTTTCAGCGGGATTGGACAGCGCGGCCAGAACATCGGCGCGCAAGCCGTCGTGCAACATGTCGCCTTCGACGTGCCGACGGAGCGCTTCCAGCGTCTTTGTCGATTCCGACAGGGCACCCGAAAGCGTGCTGATCTGCTGTATTCCGATCGCTGCGATCACGGCGGAAATCGAAACACTTGCCGCTCCGGCCCAAACCACTAACGATCGAATCGACTTCGCCATGACTGTGTACTCCGGCTTTCCGGCAGTCGTTTTGGTTCCTCAACGGTAACCATAAAGTTAAAGTGAGTTCTAAGCTTGAGCTGGCTGCATTTCTGTTTGAGGTTAAGGTAAATTAACCCAAAATCCAGGTTTGGGATCAGAGATTGGGCTACAATAACACTTGAGTTTTCCGGTCTTGCTTTGGAGTTTTTTTTGAAGAAACAAGACGACATAATCTTTTTTTATTGCTGGTTTACCGGTCGCTTACCTTGCGTTCCATTTTCGTCGAACGGCGATTTCTGAAATTTCGGACCAGCCGCGGACGCCACGATTAACCGACGTGGCGCTCTTTTCTGGCGGGTGCCCGTTTCCAAGGTGGCGAAAGCTAGCGTTTTTTTTCGGCCTCGTTAGATCGCCGTTGGTCAATGGTCCTGTTAGTTGTTTAAGCCGTCGGTGCCGGGGTAGGGGAAGGTGTTTTCAAAGCGCCGTTCGCCCATCGTGCTGACGGGGCCTTGCAGCAGGCGGCGCGCGCCGGCGGCGTCCTTTTCCATCATGAAGGCATCATAGAGTTGCCCATCGGCGGTGAACGCGCGGTAGGTGAGGCGCGGGCCGTCGATGTCGATCACCTGATAGAACTGGGTGTTTTCGGCCAACCGGTCCAGGGTGACGCCTTCGTCGGCGTAATCGTCCCAGCGATTTTCGCGCCAGTTGTACATCTTCGCGCCAGACACTGAGTTCACAAACATCGGGCCGATCCCGCCCTCGGTGCCGACCTCTGCGGTGCGCTGCGGCGTTTGGGGGGCAAGGGCACCGCGCGCGTAGGTGTGGTCATGGCCCTGGAGCACGAGGTCTACGTTGTTGGCCCGCAGCACGGGCAACAGGATCTCGCGGCGGCGCACGTCGTCGCGATCACGGCCGGAGGAAAACACCGGATGGTGAAACGACACCACGCGCCAGCGGGCATCGCTGGCTTGCAGGCGGGTGTTGAGCCAGGCGGCCTGGGCTTCCAGGTCTGGGCCTTGGGTGTCCAGGACAAAAATGTGGAGGTCGCGTGTGTAGCGAACCTCGTAAACTGTCTCTTGGAGGTTGGCTTGCAGGGCTGGCGTTTGGGGTAGCGTCCATTGTGGGCGCCAGAGGATCGACAGGAGGCGCTGGGCCTCTGCTTCAGGCAAACCAACCCGGAAATACTCGTGATTGCCCGCCACAGGTGCGGCGGGAACCATGGCGTGGATAAAGCCAACAGCGCGGAACCACTGAGCCCATTCAAAGTCGCGCGAGCCGCGGTCTACCAGATCGCCGGCGTGCAGGATGAAGCCTGCGTGGGGGGCGGTGGCGTAGGCCTGGCGCACGGTGCGCGCCCAATGGGTGAGGATGCCGTTTTGCGCATCGCCAAGGTAGATGAAGCTCACCGGGCCGTCGGTGGGGGCGGTGCGGATCTGGAACCACTCGCTCCAGACGTTTTCAGCGCCGCGTACGCGGTAGGCATAGAGCGTGTTCGGTTCCAAATCGGTGAAGGTGACGCTGTGATAAACCACCGGCTCCAGGCCCGCATTGTCCGTGATGGCAAACAGGCTGCCGGCGTTGGGCACTTGGGTGAGATCCAGGGGCTCTGACAGGGCCATGTAGGTTTCGGCGAACTGGTCGAAGCGGGCATCGGGGGTGGCGCGGGCGATTTGGGCTTGAGCGTTAGGGGCGCTCGCGTCAGTGCGCCAGGTGACGGCGATCGCGTGGGCGGGATCTGCGGTCAAGGTGGCAACGATGCGATCTGGCCAGGGGGAGGCGTCCTGCCAGGGGGGAATAGCGTGGGCGTGCCCGTCTTCTGGGCCGTGAGCCAGGGCGGGGGTGGCCGCCATCGCCATCAGGCCAGCAATGCCCGCGATCACCGCTTTGAGGATGCCTGACCGGATGTTTTGGGTGCTCATGCGTGGTGCCCGCCCGTGACCGTTTGTTGGGCGGACGTAGCAGCGGTATGCGACGGGGCTGTGTCAATTTGCCTAGTCGCGGCGATCGGCACACATGTTTGTGGTGCGCGCCCTCCTCACTTTAACCAAAAAGTCACGGTCTCATCTCAGTTTCCAGACCCTTAACGGGTGGGTTTGAGAAGGGTTGCCAGAATGGCCGCGCAGCTGATTTCGGTCATCAACATGAAGGGCGGGGTGGGCAAGTCCACCACCACGGTGAGCCTCGCTGAAACGTTGGCGCTGCACCACCGCAAGCGAGTGTTGGTGATTGACCTTGATCCACAGACGAACGCCTCGATCATGGTGGGCGGCCCGGAGCGCTGGGATGGCCTGCGGGAAAGCGAACGCACCCTCGATTTCTATTTCGAGGCCTATGCCCTTCAGCTGAAGCCCAAGCCGTTCAAGAGCCTTGTGGACAAGCGGGTTTCGGATCTGATTGGCAAGCCGGATGTGGATCTGGTGGCGGCCGCGCCGGAGTTTCGCATCGTCGAGCGCGACATGATCGAAAGCTTCGTGAAGCGCGGGTTTCACATCGACGCCATCCAAAAGTGGATCTGCGAGCGGTTTGCGCAGGGCCTGCGGATGGTGATCAACGACTACGACGTGATCTTGATCGACTGCCCGCCGGGGATTTCCTTGTTCGCAGAGGCGGCATTGATTGCGGCGGACGCGATCTTGGTGCCGACGATCCCGGATTATGTGTCGCGGTTGGGTTTGATCACCTTCCGCAAGCGCGCGCTGCGTTTGATCAACGAGCGCCGGGGGGATGACTCGCGCCTGTTTGTGCTGGCGACCAAGTATGATGAAACCATGAGCCTCCACCGATCGGAAGCGGACCTGTTGGCCGACAATCTGGGCGACGAAATGTTTCGGGTGCGGATCCCGCAGCATGTGGATATCGCGCTGGCGGCGGAATGGTCCGATACACCGCGGTCGTTTGATCGCAAATATGGGGCGATGGCGGGCATCGTTGCTCGCCTTGGCGAAGAGTTCCTGGCCAAAATGGCGTTTGCGGCGCAACCGGCATGAGCGTTTCGCGCACCCTCGACCGGTTTCTGGCGGAGGTGCGCCGGGAGGCCAAACGCAACCCGGCCTTTGCCGAGCGGCTTGATGCGGTGTTTCGGGTGCATGCGTCTGGACGTGCGGTGGACGAGGGGCTGCTGGCGGAGGTGGAGGCCGAAAGCACGCAACCGGCGGAGCCTAGCGTGTTCGATGCAGCACCAGAGGTTGCGCCAAGCGGGCTCAATCCGCACGCGGTGTTTGCCAAGGATGGCGAAGGGGGATTGCGCGCTGCGGTCGCGGGGCTGTCGGCCGCGGCACTCGAGGCGCTGATCGCGGAGCACAACCTGGATGCGGCCGGCAAAGCAAAGACAGGCGATGTGGTGAGCCTCACCGATCAGATCGTGGCGGCGGCCAAACGACGGTCTGAGCGCGACAAGAAGCTGTTCGATTACTAAGGCTTACTGTGTTCTTGTTTAGAACGTTCCAGACAGGGTCACGCCAAAAAGCGGGCCGAACTGGCGTTGGCGCTGTTCGCTTCGCACAAAGCTGCCGTTGCGATTTGGGGTAAAGAATCGCCGTTCGCGTTGGACTTCAAAGTTCAGCAGGTTTTCGCCCCAAAACCGCAGCTTGACGCCGTCAATCGCGGTGGTTTCCAGGTAGGCCGATAGCCAGCCGGTTTCTTCGAAGGTTTCGCGCTCCGCGACCCGGAACTGCTCATTTTCAGACTGCGCGAACATGGAGGCCCCCCAGGACAGGCGGTGCTGGGGAAGTTCTTGGCTGAATTCCACTTCCCACCAGGTGTCGCTGAAGCCGGACAGCGAGCGGGTGAGGCGGGTGACGGGATCGGTGACTTCGGTCTTTGTCCAGCCAGCTTGAATCTCCAAGAGGGCATTGGGCATGAAGCCATCAAGGGGGAATTGGGTTTCCAGGTCGATTTCGAGCACGTCGGCATCGCCGATGTTGCCGGGGGCGTCGAAGCCGCCAACGGGGACGGAGTCTGAGGCGTCTTCGATGAAGCGACGGCTGACCTCCAGGGTCATGGCCCCGCGCTCTGCCCAGCGCAATTCCAGCTTGCCATCGACGCGCCAATCGGCCTGGGGGCGCAGGTCCGGGTTGCCGGCAGCGACGCGGTCGTCGTTCAGTTCACTGACGGAAACAAAGTCGCCAAAATCGAGCTGGCTGACGTCGCGATAAACGCGAAGGCGCAGCTGGTTGCGTTCGCCGAAGGTGCGCGACACCTGGAGCGAGGGCTTCCAATAGGTGAGTTCCGTGCTTTGGGTGGTATCGCCGGATTGGGTGAGGGTGGAGGTTTCAACGTTGAGGGCTGCTTCGACTGTCCAGGCGGGGGCCGGGCGCCAAACTGATCGGGCGAAAGCCTCGCTGCGGTCCTCTTCCACCAGCACGCTGGCGGAGGGCAAAGCGATGGCGACGGACCCAGCGCCGGAATCTTCTGATAGGCGCAGGGCTTGATCCAGGCTGTTGTAAGCGGTTTCAAAGCCGGCTTCGAGATCGAGCGTGCTGGAAGGCGAGCCGCTCAGTGTGATCCTTCCAATGCGCTCGGTTTTTAGGGTTCGGTTGAACTGTTCGGTGCGTTCGGTGAAGCGGCGGTTGGCGTCGCGGTTGGTGGTGGACTGATCGGAGGCGAACCGGTGCGCGCGGTCCAAGCCCACGAGCTTAAGGGTGATAGGGCCAAGATCGCGTTCCCAATCGCCGCCGAACTCGCGGCCGCGTTCGCGGTCTTCGATGGACAGGGTGAAGTCGTCGCGGCGTGCGCCGGCGGCGGTGAAGCCGGTGGATTCGAGATCGGTGGCAAAGCGCCAGCGCCCGCCTTGGGCGTTCAAGCGCAGCGTGCCGCCGAAAGCTGGGGTTTCCAGCGACGCGTTGACTTCCGTTTCGCGATAGGTGCGGGGGGTGTCGTCGTAGCGGGTGCCGGTGAGGTTGTTTCGCGCGTCGCGCAGAATTCGGCCGCCAGCTTGCGGGCGCATTTCAAGGTAGCGGTCTACACCCAGGGTGAATTCGGTGCTGCCGAAGGAGCCGGCATAAGAGGCCTCGCCGCGGGGGGAAATGCGGCCGTTTTCTGTGTGTTCGAGGCTGACTTCGTAGAGGCCTTGGCCGCCGCCATCCCGGCGCACCACGTTCAAGATCAGGCCCTGGCCGGAGGCATCCGTGCCGGAGGCGCCGCGGATCAGTTCCAGGCGTTCCACGTTGCCGGCGGGGATGCGCGAGAGGATGGAGCGCAGGCCCTGGCTTTTGGAGGAGGGGCGTTCGCCGTCGATCAGCACATTGCCGCCGGCACCGAAGCCGCGACGGTCATCGCCGCCGCGGACCGAAAAGCCTGGTACGCGGGCCACCATGTCGAGGGCGTTTTGCGGTGCATATTGGGCGAAGAAGTCCGGCGGATAAATGGTGCTGCCAGCTTCGTTGGTCGTGGGCTCGGTGGGGGCTGGTTGTGGGGCCTCGTTGGCGAAGGCGGGCGTTGCGGCCGAGATCAGGCCAAACAGAAATGCCGCCTTGCGAAACATCGTTCCACCCCTTCTGAGTAGCGCCCCTTCTCTTATCGAAAAACGATGAAATCAAGGCTTTTGTTTTTGTGTGACGATCAGGGGATGCAGGCGCCTGCCGGTTTGGATGCAAGCGCCTGCGACGTCTTTGCAGCTTTGAGCCGATAGCTGTGGGGCGTGGTTGGTTAGCCAGCGCCGCCGACGGTCAATCCCTTGATGTACAGCGTGGGTTGGCCGACGCCGACCGGCACGCTTTGGCCGCCCTTGCCGCAGGTGCCGACGCCGTCGTCTAGCTTGAGATCGTCGCCCACCATTGTCACACGGGTGAGGGCGGAGGGGCCATCGCCGATCAGGGTAGCGTTCTTGACCGGGGCAACGATTTTGCCCTTCTCCACCAGATAGGCTTCGGTGCATTGGAACACGAACTTGCCGCTGGTGATATCGACCTGGCCGCCGCCAAAGTTCACGGCGTAGATGCCGCGTTTGAGCTTGGCGAGGATTTCTTCTGGCTTCTTGTCGCCGGCGGTCATGAAGGTGTTGGTCATGCGGGGCATGGGTTGGCTGGCGTAGCTTTCGCGCCGGCCGTTGCCTGTGGGTTTGACGCCCATGAGCCGGGCGTTGAGCCGATCCTGGAGATAGCCCTTCAGGATGCCGTCTTCGATCAACACCGTGCGGCCAGTCGGGGTGCCTTCGTCGTCAATCGTGAGGGAGCCGCGGCGGTGCATGAAGGTGCCGTCGTCCACCACCGTTACGCCTTTGGCGGCCACGCGCTCGCCGAGCTTGCCGGCGAAGGCCGACGTGCCCTTGCGGTTGAAATCGCCTTCCAGGCCGTGACCGACCGCCTCGTGGAGCAGAACGCCGGGCCAGCCGGGGCCCAAAACCACATCCATCTCGCCGACCGGGGCAGGGATCGCGTCCAGGTTGACCAGGGCGATGCGCAGGGCTTCGTCCGCCAGGGCTCTCCAGCGCTTTGGGGTGAGGAAGGCTTCGTAGGCGCGCCTGCCACCGGCACCGGCGGAGCCGGTTTCGCGGCGACCGTCGCGCTCCACTGTGACCGCAACATTGATGCGTACCAGGGGGCGATTGTCTTCGTATCTGGCGCCGTCTGGGCGCAGGATCGCAATGGCGCGGCGGTTGGCGGCCAGGGAAGCCGAGACCTGCACCACGCTTGGATCTTTGGCGCGGCAGTAGGCATCGATTTCGGCAAGCAGCTCTGTCTTGGCGACGAAGCTTGGGGCGTCCAAGGGGTTGATGTCTTCGTAGCGGTGGCGATTGGTGCGGCGGGGACCCTCTGCCAAGGTGCCTTCGCGGCCGCGCTTGGCGCTGGCTGCGGCCTCGGCGGCGCGGCCGATGGCTGCGTCGTCCACCAGGCTTGAATGGGCGTACCCCGTGGTTTCGCCAGTGACGATCCGCAGGCCAAAGCCTTGGGTTGCGTCATAGCTGGCGGACTTCAGGCGGCCATCGTCCCAGGCGAAGCTTTCAGAGACGCTATCTTCGACGAAGAGTTCGCCATCGTCGGCCCCTTTGGCCGCCGTTGCGATTTGCTTTTCGGCCTTCTTCCAGTCGATTGCGACGCCTGAAAATGCACCGCTTGCGCCGTCGGCCATGGGGGAATCCTGTGCTGCTTGAGGGTATTAGTATGGGGGTGGACGGCGCTGAGGGAAGGGGTTTAGCGCCTTGCGACGCTAAACCGTGCCAGTTCGACCTGGGGGAGCGCCCAATCTGGCTTGAGTTCCTGGGCGCGGGAGTAGTCCCGGAAGGCCGCCGCCAGATCGCCTTGAATTTCATAGGCGACAGCGCGGTTGAAGTGCGCTTCGTGGGGGTCTTGTGTACCCAGTTCCAGGCCGCGGCTGATTTCCTGGATCGCTTCCTGGGCGCGGTTCAAGAGGATCAGGGCTGCGCCGCGGTTGACGTGGGCTTCGCCAATGGTGGGGTTAATGGCGAGGGCTGCATCAAAATCGGCCAAGGCTTCGCTGGCGTTGCGGCGCTGCAGGTGGATCACGCCGCGGTTGACGAAGGTGGCGGCGCGATCGGCATTGGAGAGCTGGCCAGCTTCGATGGCTGCATCACACTCGCGAATGGCAAACATGCTGGCGGGGCCGTCGCGGGCGGCCTGATAGCACATGCGGGCTGCTCCATTGCCGAGCACAGTGACCGACGCCGAAGCCGGGGTGGCGAGGGCGGCGATAACGGCCAGGGTCGCGCAGGCAAAAAGGCTTTTCATTTTTGTCCTCCTGGTCATCTTTGTCCGCCTGGGGACGCGGGGGGATCAGAATTGACCTCGCCATCGCCTTCGGCGACGAGCTCGGCCAGTTGGTCGCGACGGACGCGGG
Organism: Caulobacterales bacterium; assembly: GCA_049314555.1. GTDB lineage: Bacteria > Pseudomonadota > Alphaproteobacteria > Caulobacterales > Aquidulcibacteraceae > REEB509. The sequence goes on along the minus strand of JBMOEW010000006.1, from coordinate 66,177 downwards.
CGAACCGGGCCAATTCCTCGAAGGCTGGCTCCCAGTTCGGTTCGATCTCGATGGCGGTGCGGTAGTCTTCGTAGGCGCCGCGGACATCGCCCAGGGCTTCACGGGCGCGGGCGCGGTAGTAATAAGCCGTGTAGGGCCGGTCGATGCCAAGGGTGAGGGCCCTGGTGATCGATGCGACAGCGGGGCCTGGTTGGCCTACCATGTCGTAGGCAATGCCACTGGAAAGCAGCGCCTGGGCGTGATCGTCGTCCAGGCGGAGCACCGATTGGTAGGCGTCTAGGGCGTTGCGGCCGTCGCGCCGGCGCAGATACACAGCGCCGCGGTTGATTTGTGTCGCAATCATATTGGTGCGGTTGAGCCGCTCGGACTGGACGGCACGGTCGCAGGCGGCGGCGGCTTCATCGTCGGTGCGGCCGGCGGCGGCGGCTTCGGCGCACAAGGTGGCATAGGGCGCGCCGACGGAGGTGCGGGCGGTGGAGTCCCTGTTGCGGTTTTCTGGGTTGTTGGGCTGGGCAACTGCAAGCGCTGCCATGACTACGGTTGCGCAAAGCGTGGCAAGGCTGTAGCCGAAAACGCGTGTTGGTGTGGCGCTTCGGCTCATGCAAATACCCTCGTTGCGACCGCGGTTGGCCTGCTTGGGCCAGTTGGGTCTTGTATGTGGTTAAAGTGCGACAAAACGGCGTGCGTCTGTCGCTTTGAATGCGATCAGAAGTATATGCTTTGGTTGCGAAGCGCGCTACTGCGCGTGTCGGTAAGAATGCAAACGTGAGGGAGACCCACACGTGGGGAACTGGGCAAAGAAGATGCAGGGTCGGGCAGGCTTGATGCTGGCGGGGGTGCTTGGGGGCTGGAGCTTTGCTGGCCAAGCGATGGCGAACGCGGACTTGATGGGCCAACCAACGCCCGGCGCGATCGATTTCCAGCCAGCCGCGACTGAGGTGAAGCAAGATATCGCCGACTTTCACAATTTCGTGTTGGTGATCATCACTGTGATCACTTTGTTTGTGTTGGCGCTGCTGATCTGGGTTGTGGTGCGCTATAACCGGCGCGCCAATCCAACGCCAAAGACGTTCACCCATAATGTCGCCGTGGAAGTGCTGTGGACCGTGATCCCGGTGTTCATCCTGGTGGCGATCGCGTGGAAATCGTTCCCGCTTTTGTATGAAGAAGAGCGGGTGCCGCCGGCGGAGCTGACGATCAAGGCGATCGGCAACAGCTGGAACTGGCAATACGAGTATCCCGACAACGGTGCCGTGCAAGTCTATTCCAACATGCTGCCAGAGGACCAAGCCCGGGCGGAAGGCCGGCCGGCGTTGTTGGCAGTGGATAACCCGATTTACGTGCCAGTGGACACCGTGGTGCGGATCCAGGTGACCTCGAACGATGTCATCCATTCGTGGGCGATGCCCGCGTTCGGGGTGAAGGAGGATGCGATCCCCGGACGCATCAACGAGGGGTGGTTCAACGTGAACCAAGAAGGCATTTTCTATGGCCAGTGCTCTGAGTTGTGCGGCAAGAACCACGCCTACATGCCGATCGAGGTTCGGGCCGTAAGCCGGGCGGAGTTTAACCGCTGGATTGAATCGCAAGGTGGCACCGCCATCCAGGCCAGCGCAGCGGCGACCCCCGCTGCGGCTCCGGCCCGCTGATATTCTGAGGAGACGGGGATGAGCGCGCAGACCGCGGAAAATGTGGCCCACGACGTGGTCCACGATGATCACCGGCCCAAGCTTCTGGATTGGAAGCGCTGGGTTTATTCGACGAACCACAAAGACATCGGCACGATGTATCTGATCTTCGCGATCATCGCGGGGCTGATCGGCGGGATCATGTCTGGGATGATCCGCTGGGAGTTGGCGGAGCCGGGCGTGACCGTGTTGCCGCATTTCGTGCAGGTGCCAGAGAGCATCAAGGCGCAGGTCGCCTCTGGGGCGATGAACGCGGCCCAGTTCTGGGACTGGCGCGTGGACCAAGCCAAGCACTTCTATAACGTGCTGATCACCTATCACGCCTTGATCATGATCTTCTTCATGGTCATGCCGGCGATGATCGGGGGCTTTGGGAACTGGTTTGTGCCGATCATGATCGGTGCGCCGGACATGGCCTTCCCGCGGATGAACAACATCTCGTTCTGGCTGTTGCCGTTCAGCTTCACGCTGGCGGTGATTTCGATGCTGGTACCGGGGGGGCCGGCGGGGCCGGGCTTTGGCGGCGGCTGGACGCTGTATCCGCCGCTGTCCACGAACATTTATCATACGGGTCCGTCGATGGACCTGCTGATCCTTTCGCTGCACATTGCTGGGATCAGTTCGATTTTGGGCGCGATCAACTTCATCACCACGATCTTCAATATGCGCGCGCCGGGCATGACCATGCACCGGATGCCGTTGTTTGTGTGGTCGGTGTTGGTGACGGCCTTCTTGCTGCTGCTGTCGCTGCCGGTGCTGGCTGGCGCATTGACCATGCTTTTGACAGACCGGTTGTTCCAAACCACGTTCTTCAACCCGGCGGGTGGTGGCGATCCGGTAATGTACCAGCACTTGTTCTGGTTCTTCGGACATCCGGAAGTGTACATTCTGATCCTGCCCGGGTTCGGGATGATCAGCCACATCGTCTCGACGTTCTCGCGCAAGCCGGTGTTTGGCTATCTCGGCATGGCGTACGCCATGGTGTCGATCGGGTTCATCGGCTTCATCGTTTGGGCGCACCACATGTATACGGTGGGGATGGGCTTTGATTTGGAAGCCTATTTCGTGGCCGCGACGATGGTGATTGCGGTGCCGACTGGGATCAAGATTTTCAGCTGGGTCGCCACGATGTGGGGCGGCTCGTTGGACTTCAAAGTGCCGATGCTGTGGGCGATCGGGTTTATCTTCCTGTTCACCGTGGGCGGGGTTACCGGCGTGGTTCTCGCCAATTCTGGCATCGATACCGTTCTGCACGACACCTACTATGTGGTGGCGCACTTCCACTATGTGCTGAGCCTTGGGGCGGTGTTTGCGATCTTTGCGGGCTTCTATTACTGGATCCCGAAGATGAGCGGCTATCGCTACAACGGGTTCCTGGCGGGGCTGCATTTCTGGATCACGTTCGTGGGCGTGAACATCATCTTCTTCCCGCAACACTTCCTTGGGCTGCAGGGGATGCCGCGCCGCTACATTGACTATCCAGACGCGTTTGCCTATTGGAACGGCGTTTCATCGATCGGGTATGTGATCACGGCTGTGGGGACTTTGATCTTCCTGCTGGTGCTTGCGGAGATGTTCCTTGTTCGCCGCAAGGCAGGGAACAACCCCTGGGGTGAAGGGGCAACAACCCTTGAATGGACGCTGTCTTCGCCGCCGCCATTCCACCAGTTCAACGAACTGCCTGTGATCACGGCCGATAAGCACCACTGATCGGTCGGATCTGTTGCGGCAATGGATGTCGCCTGCCTCGCCCTTGGGGCCTTTGTCTCAGGGGCGAGGTGACGTTTTTTGCAAGTGTCCGGGGGCGCTGACGGTCGTCTGCGCCTCTTGCCTCGCCGGACAGTGAGGTGTTTTCGTGAGCGATACAGCTCTTCAGGACAATCCTGAGCCGGCGAACCGGCCACGGCCGCCGGCGGATTCTTTGGCGGCGCTGCCAGGCGACTATCTTGCGCTGATGAAGCCGCGGGTAATGAGCCTGGTCGTGTTTACGGCGCTTGCGGGCTACGTTGCGGCACCGGGGGCAGGCGATCTGGTGCTGGGGTTTGTGTCGATCCTGGCGATCGCGTGCGGGGCCGGCGCGGCCGGCGCGCTCAACATGTGGTACGACGCCGACATCGACGCGAAAATGGTGCGGACCCGGGGGCGTCCGGTTCCCGCTGGCCGCGTGCCAAAGGACGAAGCCCTAATGCTGGGGCTGATGGTGTCTGGCCTGTCGGTGCTGATGATGGCGCTGGCCGGCGGCACGTTCGCGGCGGTGCTGCTTGCCTTCACCATCTGGTTTTATGCGGTGGTTTACACGATGTGGCTGAAGCGGCGGACCGCGCAGAACATCGTGATCGGGGGCTTGGCCGGGGCCTTGCCACCGGCGGTGGCATGGGCTGCCAAGACCGGCGGGCTGTCGCTTGACCCAGCAATTCTGGTGGCGATCATCTTCTTTTGGACGCCGCCGCACTTTTGGGCGCTCTGCCTTTATCAGAAGGGTGACTATGCGGCTGCCGGGGTGCCGATGCTGCCGGTGACGCGCGGGCCGAAGGCTGCGCGGCTGCAGATCCTGCTTTATGCCTTGGTCATGGCACCGCTCGGTTTTGTGCCGGTGCTAACGGGGCTTGGCGGCGGGCTCTATGCGGTGGCGGCCGGGCTTGGGGGCGCGTTGTTCGTGCTTTTGGCGGTTCGGGTGTTTGCCTCGCGGGCCGGGGAGAGCGGTGCGGTGGGCGATGCCGATCTTTACGCCGTGCAACGCGGGGACAAGGCCGCGCGGGACCTGTTTGCGTTTTCGATTGGCTATTTGTTTTGCCTGTTTGCCGCGTTGCTGGTGGAACACGGCGCGGGCCTGCATTGGGCTACGCCGTTTGTGATGCCAGCGTTGGCGGGCGGTGGCGCATGAGCGACGGTGTGCGCTTGACCCCAGACCAGCTGCAGGCCCGCAAGCGGCGCAATGCAGTGCTGGGCTGGCTGTTGTTTGTGTTGATGCTTTTAGTGTTCGGCGTCACGGTCAGCCAGCTTGGCGCGGCTGTGCTGGACCGGCCATTGTGAGGACCTGCTGATGAACCCCTATGGGCACAACGGGCTTGATCGTGCCAAGCAGCGGCGCATGGCGGTGAGCGCTGCGGCCTGCGTGGCTTTGGTGGCGGGCATGGTGGGGCTGTCGTTTGCGGCTGTTCCGCTTTACCGCTTGTTTTGCCAAGTGACCGGGTACGGCGGCACAACCCAGGTGGCGCAAGCGGCCCCCACGGCGGTGCTGGCACGCACGATGGAAGTGCGTTTCGATACCAATGTGGCCGTCGGTTTACCGCTGGAGCTGAACGGGCCGGCCACGCCGAGCGTTGTGCGCCTTGGGGAAACGGCGCTGGTATATTTTACCATGCACAATCCCTCGGACCGGCCGGTGACGACGGTGGCGAGCTACAATGTCACGCCCCACAAAACGGGGATTTATTTCCACAAAATGCAGTGCTTCTGTTTTCAGGAGCAGGTGATCCAACCGGGGGAAACCAAAGAATTCCCCGTGATTTTCTATGTGGCGCCGGAATTGGCGGACGACATCAATGTGGAAGAAGTTCGCACTGTGACGCTCAGTTACACGATGCACCGCTCGATGGATGACGCTGCTGAAGACGCGTTGGACACCGCTGCGGCACCGCGTGCCTTGGCGGGAGACGCGGGCTGAGTTACAGGCTCTGGCTTGAGCATGGATAGGTTGAGTCTTGGGGCACGGTTTGCCCCTAGGCCGCAAGACTGGCGAGGGAACGGGCGATCATGGCGCACGGTAGCGAAGTTAAGCACGACTTTCACTTGGTGAACCCGAGCCCGTGGCCGTTCGTGGCCTCGCTCTCGCTGTTTCTGGTGGCGCTTGGCTTTATCACGATGATGCATGGGTTGGTGGAGGCGCCCCCGGAAGGACAAGCCCGCAGCCTAATGCAAATCATCTTTGGCAAAGGCGCTCCTTGGATCTTTGCGGTCGGGGCGGTCGGGTTGGTGGCGACGGCTGCTGCCTGGTGGAGCGACGTGATCAAGGAAAGCCGGCAAGGCGATCACAAGCCGGTGGTGGATATTGGCCTGCGTTACGGCATGATCTTGTTCATCGCGTCTGAGGTCATGTTCTTTGTGGCCTGGTTCTGGGTGTTCTTTGAGATGGCGATTTTCCACGAGGTGCGCGCCTCGTGGTATGTGCCGACGTGGGACGCGGCGACCGCGGCTGCCTGGGCCAACTGGCCGCCACCGCGGGTCGAGCAGTTTGACCCGTTCTATCTGCCGCTGATGAACACGCTGGTGCTGTTGTTGTCTGGCACCACCGTCACCTGGGCGCACCATGCGCTGCAGCAGGGCGATCGGTCTGGGGCAAAGCTTGGGTTGGCCTTGACGGTTGTGCTCGGCTTGGCGTTCACGGCGCTACAGATCTATGAATACAGCCACGCGGCCTTCATTTACGGCAACCCCAACGAGGGTGCGAGCCTATATGGGGCGTCGTTCTTCATGGCGACGGGCTTTCACGGCGCGCACGTGGTGATTGGCACGATCTTCCTGGCGGTGTGCCTGTTGCGGCTGCTGTCTGGCGGGTTCACGCCGCAAAAACACTTCGGGTTTGAAGCGGCGGCTTGGTATTGGCACTTCGTGGACGTGGTTTGGTTGTTCCTGTTCGCGTTCGTGTATGTCGTGCCTTATCTGGCGGAGGGGAGATAGACGCTTGAGCGTCGTTTCCCCCATCGTCGCGGGCCTGACGCAGACCTGTCCGGCATGTGGCAAGGGTAAGGTGTTTTCGAAGTATCTGACGTTTGCGGATCGGTGTGGCGTTTGCCACGCCGATTTCCGTATTGCGGACGCGGGCGATGGGCCGGCGGTGTTCGTGATGTTTGTGGTGGGGGCCATCGTTGTGCCGGTGGCGGTGGTCTTGCAGCTTGGTTTGCATGCGCCGAGCTTTGTGGTGCTTGGGGTTGCGTTTGGCCTGACGCTTGCCTTGTCCCTGGCGCTTTTGCCGATTTTCAAGGCCGTCTTGTTTGCGCTGCAGTGGCACCATAAAGCGGGCGAGGCGAGAACGCCGGGGATGGACCAGCATGACGAATGATCGGTTTTGCGCGTGTTGGAGGGCGCTGTGATGCGCTTTCGACCGCTGCCCGTTCTGAGTGGTTTGGCGCTGCTCGCGCTGTTGGTTCTGCTGATGTTTGGCCGCTGGCAGTGGGACAAATATGTCCACGAAAGCGCCGCTGCGGAGGCTCCGGTGCTGGAGGTCGCGCTGCAGGACTATACCCCTGTACAGGATGGGGTGCAGCTTTTGTATGGGGTGGCCGAAGGCGGGCCTGGGTGGCGCGTTTTGGCACCCGTGAAGCTCGGTGAATTGATCACTTTCGTGGACGCCGCCTACATCGCTGGCCCACAGCCGCCGGACTGGCAAGGGGTGGAGTATCCGGGCGCGTTGCGGTTTGGGGCACAGCTTTCTGGGGTGGCCAAGCCGGTCAAGCCTGTTGGACCGCTGGCCCCTGCCAACGATCCAACGGCGCGGGTGTGGTTCAGCGTTGATCCGGCGGCAATGGCTGCAGCGGCGGGGCTCGATGGTCCGGTGGATACGTCCCGGATTATCGCCATCGCCTATGTTGGAGAAGATGGGCGCGCTTCGCCCAACCCGTTCGCGCAGGCGCGTGTCGATTCCACGCCGCCGGCGCAGCATTTGGGCTATGCGATCACCTGGTGGGGCCTGGCGCTTGTTCTTGTGGGGGTTTACTTCGCCTATCACGCCTCCAGCGGGCGGTTGCGCTTTGGGGGGCCGAGGGCCTAAAGCGGTAGGTGATGCGCTATATCTCGACGCGGGGGCAGGCCCCTGCGGTTTCCTTCACCGACGCGATTTTGGCGGGTCTTGCGCCTGATGGCGGACTGTATGTGCCCGAGCGCTATCCGGCTTTGGGCGCGATTGACGGTGCGGGGACCGATAGCTTTAGCGACATGGCGTTGCAGGTGCTGGAGGCGCTGCAAGGGTCGCGGTTTGACACCGATGCGGGATGCGTTGAGCGGGCTTATCTTGGGGCCGGCCGGCAGGCTAGGGTTGCGGGGCATTGGCCCGCCGCGGTGACGCCTCTGGTGCAGATCGGGGCGGGCGAATTTGCCCTTGAGCTGTTTCATGGCCCGTCGCTTTCGTTCAAAGACGTGGCGATGCAGTTGATCGCGCAGCTCTATGATGCGGCGCTGGCGCGCAGCGGGCAGCGATTGAGTGTGGTGTGTGCCACGTCTGGCGATACGGGCGGGGCGGCGGTGGAGGCGTTCAAGGCCAGCGCGCGGGTGGACCTGTTTGTGCTGTTGCCGGCGGGGCGGGTTTCTGAGGTGCAGCGGCGGTTCATGACCGCTTCTGGCGCGGGCAATGTGTTCGCCCTTTCGGTGGACGGCGATTTTGACGATTGCCAAGCCTTGGTGAAGGCGATGTTTGCGGACCGCGGCTTTGCCGAGCGGGCGCATTTGTCTGGGGTGAATTCGATCAACTGGGCGCGGATTTTGGCGCAGAGTGTGTATTACCAACTGGCAGCAGCGGCGCTGCGGGCTGCGGGTCCGGTGGATTTTGCGGTGCCCACGGGCAATTTTGGCGATGCGTTTTCGGGCTATGTGGCCAAACGCATGGGGGCTGCCATCGGGCGGATCGTGATTGCCACCAACGCCAACGACATCTTGGCACGGGCATTGACCACCGGGCTTTATGCCCGCGCGCATGCATCGCACGCCACGTTGTCGCCGGCGATGGACATCCAGGTGGCCAGCAATTTTGAGCGGATGCTGTTTGAGGCGCTGGATCGCGATGGGGCGCAGGTGGGGCGCCTGTATGCGCAATTTGCACAAACCGGCGCGTTTGAAATCCCAGCCTCTGCGTTGGCGCGGCTGCGCGAAACTTTTGTTGCGACCGCTGTGGATGATGCCACCACTTCCGCCACGATGGCGCGATTTGCGGGCGGGCCGGCACCGTATCTGGTTTGTCCGCATACGGCGGTTGGGTTGGCTGCGTGGCCTGCCTTGGAGGCCCGTGGGGGGCAGCGGGTCACCTTGGCGACAGCGCATCCGGCGAAATTCCCAGAGACCGTTTCGACGGCTTGCGGACAAGTGCCCGCGTTGCCTGGGCACTGCGCGGATCTGATGACCCGCCCAGAGGCCATTATGCCCATCGCCAACGACGTCACGGCTGTGAAAGCCTTTATCCGCGAACGGAGCCGTGCATGGCAGAACTGATCACGCTGACCAATGGGGTGCGCGTGGCGCTCGATCCAATGCCGGGCTTAGCCACCACGGCGGTTGGGGTTTATGTGCGGGTGGGGACGCGGTTTGAGGCGGCGGTGGAAAACGGGGTTGCGCACCTGTTTGAGCACATGGCGTTCAAGGGCGCAGGCGGACGCGATGCCAAGACCTTTGCGGAGGCCATCGAGTCTGTCGGCGGCATGGTCAATGCCTCAACCGGGTATGAGCGGACTGGGTATTATGCGCGGGTAACGCAGGAGCATGCGTGCTTTGCGCTGGACCTGTTGAGCGACATCGTGCTTGCGCCGCATTGGGATCCTGAGGACCTGGAAAAAGAAAAATCGGTGGTGCTGCAGGAGATGGGCGAGGCGTTCGATCAGGCGGATGATCGGGTGTTTGAGCTGCAGCAGGGCGTGGTGTTTCCCGATCAGCCCCTTGGCCGGCCGATCCTGGGGCAGGCCGATACGTTGGCTGGCATCAACGTTGGCACGCTGCAGGCGTTTCGCGACAAGCATCTGTCTGGTCCGAGCTTGGTGGTGGCTGCTGCGGGTGCCTTTGACCGTGACCGGCTATTGGCTGCGGCGCAGGCGCGCTTTGGCGGTTTGGCCTCAAGGCGCGATGTTACGCCGATGCCGGCGGTAGCGCATGGCGGGGTGGTGCGGGAGGCTCGCAAGCTTGAGCAGACCCATTTGACGCTGTCTTGGCCAGGGGTGGCTACGGGCCACGCGGACGCCTATACGATGCGGGTTTTGGCGGAGATCCTGGGCGGGGGCATGGCGTCGCGCCTGTTCCAAGAGGTGCGGGAAAAGCGGGGCCTGGTTTACGCCATCGATGCCTTCGCGGAAGGTTACGACGATGTGGGGCGGATGGGGGTTTATGCCGGCTGCGCGCCCAAGGACGCCGACGAAGTGATCCGGTTGAGCACGGCGGGGCTTGAGGATCTGGCGCTCCATGGGCCAACGGAGGCCGAGCTCGCGCGGGCGAAAGCAGTGCTGCGGGCCAGCATTTTGATGGGAGCAGAGGCGCCTGCGGCGCGGGCTGATGCGCGGGCAAGCCAGGTTTTTCTGCGTGGCGAGTTGATGGACTTTGAAAGCCTGGCGGCGCGCTTTGAAGCGGTGCCGGGGGAAGATGTGGCGCGGGTGGCGGCGCGCGCGCTTGCAGGGCCGGTCGCTTGCGCGCAAGTTGGACCGAAGGGGCCAAAAGGGGGGCGCGGATGAGCGGAGTTTTGGTCCCGTGTCGTTTTTGCGGTTGGACGGTTTGGGGATGAGTGCGCGACGGGTGGATGGCGTGGGGGTTTATCTGCGTCCGCCGGAATTGCGCGATCATGAGCCGTGGGCGGCGTTGCGCGGTGCCTCGCGGGGGTATTTGACGCCGTGGGAGCCGACCTGGGCGGAGGACGAGCTGTCGCGGGCGTCGTTTCGCTACCGATTGCGCAGGTATGCGGACGATATCCGCGAGGGCCGGGCGTATTCGTTTTTGGTGTTTCGAACCAGCGATGACAGCCTAACTGGTGGGGTGACCTTGAGCCGGGTGCAGCGCGGCGTTGGCCAGATGTGCGCGCTTGGCTATTGGGCCGGGGCGGCGTTTGCAGGGCAGGGCTATACGACGGCTGCGGTGCGGGCGGTGGTTGGGTTTGCCTTCAGTGATCTTGCCTTGCACCGGGTGGAGGCTGCCTGCCAGCCCAACAACCCGGGGTCGCGGCGGGTGTTGGAAAAGGCGGGCTTCCAGCCGGAGGGTTTTGCGCGTGCTTATCTGCGCATCAATGGCGATTGGCGCGATCATTTGCTGTTTGCCATCCTGTCGACGGACCCGATCGGGACCAGCGCATGAACGACGCGCTTTGTGCTGACCTTGCTCAGATCCTGGGTCCTGGCGCGTTGGTCGCGCACTTTCAGCCGATCGCGCAAATGGTTGATGCCAAAGTGGTTGGCGTTGAGGCGCTTGCGCGGTGGCGCGGGGACGACGGGGTTGTCCTTTCTGCGGACGCGGTGTGGTCGGCTGCGGCGGCAATCGATGTGCGGGCGGCGCTGTGCGGGGCGATGGCGGCGCAAGCGATGGGCACGTTTGCGGCCGCGCGCTGGTCTTATGGGTTGGAATTGTCTGTCAACGCCGGGTGCCCCGATATCGCGGAACCTAGCTTTGCGGCGGCGTTTTTGGGTCAGGCTGCGCTGTTTGGGATCGCGCCCAACCGGCTGTGGCTGGAGATTACCGAAGATGCGCCGCTGGACGATGCCGCCGGTGTGATCCGTGCTCTGGGGCATTTGCGGGCGGCCGGGGTGCGGGTGGCGGTGGATGATTTTGGCGCGGGGTTTGCCACGTTGTCTTGGCTGCTGTGCCTGCCGTTGGACGGGATCAAGCTGGACCGCGCGTTTGCCAACGGTGTGGAGGTCGCAGGGCCAGCGCGGGCAGTGGCCACGCACGCGATAGGCCTCGCGCGGGAGTTGGGCCTTAGCTTTGTGGCCGAGGGGATCGAAACGGTAAGCCAGCGGGCAGCGCTGATGGAGCTGGGCTGCGGGAAGGGCCAGGGACGCTTGTTTGGGATGGCCACCGAAGAGCTGGTGCGCACGGCGTAGGCGGCAGCGCCCTTCCTATGCGCGCCCGGTTTCGCCGGCCAAATGCGCTGGATCGATGCCCAATTTGCGGATCGCGCGGTCCCACTTTGCATGATGATCGCCGCTGAAGACGATCTGGCCATCGGTTTCCACCACCAGCCAGGCGTTTCCGCGCAATTCCTCTTCCAACTGCCCCGCGCCCCAGCCCGCAAAGCCCAGCGCCAGGACGGCGTGTTCGGGGGCGGTGGGGCCGGCCATGGCTTCCAACACGTCGCGGGTGGTGGTGAGGGAGACATCGCTGGTGAGGGGTTGGGTGGCGTCAGCTACGGCGAAGTCGTGGGAATGCAGCACAAAGCCGCGGTCTTGGCCAACGGGCCCGCCGTCCAGCACCGCCATCGGGCCAAAACGTGGTTCGGCGGCGATACCCAGGTGATCGAGCACGTCGCCTACGGTCATTTCGTCCTTGGGCTTGTTGATCATCAAGCCCATCGCCTGTTCGGTGGTGTGGGCGCACATGAAAATCACCGCGCGCTCGAACCGGGGATCGCCGATCCCGGGCATGGCTACCAAAAGTTTGCCGACCAGTCCGCTCGCCACGCGCGCTTCCTTTCCTTTGGCTTTGGCCCATCACTTGGCCTTGGCCAAAATCGTTCGCTTGCAAGATGCTCGCCGGTTCTTGCGCAAAGGGCAAGTCGCCCCACATCGCTATCGACAGGACCAAACTTCATTTCCATGCCACACGACGGGGCTATGTGTTGTCGTTGGCACCGCTGCAGGAGAGAGTGATGATTAAAGTTGGCGAAAAGCTGCCGAGCGTGACGTTCATGGCCGGGACCGCGGAAGGCCCAAAGCCCATGACCACGGACGAGGTGTTTGCGGGCAAGACTGTGGCGCTGTTTGCGGTGCCTGGCGCGTTCACGCCAACCTGCTCGGCCAAACACTTGCCGAGCTTTCGCGACAAGGCGGGCGACCTTTCCGCCAAGGGCGTTGACGCGATTGCCTGTGTGGCGGTGAACGACGCGTTTGTGATGAAGGCGTGGGGCGCGGACCAGCACGTGGGCGACAGCATGTTGATGCTGGGCGACGGCAATGGCGCGTTCACCAAGGCGATTGGCCTTGAACTGGACGGCTCGAAGTTTGGCATGGGCCTGCGGTCGCAGCGCTATTCGATGCTGGTAAAGAACGGGGTGGTGGAAAGCCTCAACGTTGAAGAAGGTGGTGAATACAAAGTTTCCAGCGCCGAGTATCTCCTTGGACAGATATGATCCATTAAGCGGTCTTAATTTCAACGAATACGAGAACCAGTTTCGCCTCGCACGCGTTCTACCTTAAAGGTTTGGTCGCTTTACGCGGGCAAACTGGTTTTCGTTCGTTTTGGGTCATATTTTGACCTGTGAAATTTGGAGAGACCGAGATGGGCGGCGAAATCGTCATTGTGGTGTTTGTGGTGCTGGCGCTGATGCTCACCTCCAGCGCCATCAAGATCGTGCCGCAAGGCAAGCAGTTCACGGTTGAGCGGTTTGGGCGCTACACCCACACATTGAAGCCCGGCATTGCCTTCATTACCCCGTTTGCGGATCGGGTTGGGCGGCGTCTTTCGATGATGGAAACCGTGCTGGATGTGCCGCGCCAAGAGGTGATCACCAAGGACAATGCAATCGTTACCTGCGATGCGGTGGTGTTCACGCAGGTGATCGATGCGCCTAAGGCCGCCTATGAGGTCGAAAACCTGAACTTGGCGATCATCAACCTCAGCCAAACCAATTTGCGCACGGTTGTGGGGTCTATGGACCTGGACGAAGTGCTGTCGCAGCGGGACTCGATCAATGCGCGGTTGCTGGGCGTAATCGACGCGGCGACCAGCCCCTGGGGCGTCAAGGTCACCCGGATCGAGATCAAGGATTTGACGCCGCCGGCCGACATCACCGCGTCGATGGCGCGCCAGATGAAGGCGGAGCGCGAGCGCCGCGCCTTGATCCTGGAAGCCGAGGGCGAAAAGCAGGCTGCGATTTTGCGGGCGGAAGGGGCCAAGCAGGGGGCCATTCTGGAGTCCGAAGGGCGACGGGATGCGGCGTTCCGGGACGCGGAAGCCCGGGAGCGGGCGGCGGAAGCCGAAGCAACGGCCACCACGCTGGTGTCTCAGGCGATTGCAGCGGGTGACGTGAAGGCCGTCAATTACTTCCTTGGGCAAAAGTATATCGAAGCGTTTGCGGCGCTGGCGAGCAGCCCACAGCAGCGCACCGTGATTGTGCCGGCGGAGCTGTCCAGCCTTTCGGGGCTGTTGGAGGGCTTGCGGACCCTGACGGATGGCGTGCCGCGGCGCGGTGACGGCGGCACTGGACCCAACACCGGCGGCTAACGCTCTTGAACCTGAAGCCAATGATGGGCACTTATGGCGCATGGACTGGCTTTCGTCGTTTCTCTCTGGCCTTGAGTTCTGGCACTGGCTGGCGCTAGGGCTTTTGCTGTTGCTTTTGGAACTCGTGACGGGTTCGACCTATTTGCTGTGGCCGGCGGTCGCTGCATGGCTCACGGGCCTGCTGGTCATGGCCTTGCCGATCGGCTGGCCGGTGCAGCTCGCCATCTTCGCGGTGGCGGTGCTGGTGTTGCTGATGTTTGGGCGGCCTTTGGCGCGCAACCGGCTGCTTTCGGGCGGTGACAGCGCTTTGAACGAGCGCGGCCTGCAGCTTGAAGGGGCGCGGGGCGTGGCCAGCAGCGGCTTTGAGGGCGGCGTTGGCCGGGTGCGGCTGGGCGACAGCGAATGGCGCGCCGAGAGCGAAGACGCGATTGCTTCTGGCGACGCGGTGGACATCGTTCGGGTTGAAGGGTCGACGCTGCGGGTGAAGCGCCGCGGCTCCTGACGGATCGGGTTTGACTCTGTTCGGGCTTGTCGCCAGTGTGAGCGCAACGGGTCTTGCCGATGGAATCGCCATGGCTCGGTCAAACACATGAACCCCGCGGAAGAGACTTCGCTTGGCCCCAGGGGGCTTGGCGTCGCCCCGAAGGCGCAACCGCCCCGGAAACGCTCAGGGAAAAGGACCGCGGGGGGATGAACACGCTGGAAAGCGCGACGGACTGAAGGCGTCTTCGGTTTGGTCGCCGCCGACGGAGTAAGCTGCTTTCCTCATCGCGGGGGCGGTGAATCTCTCAGGCCAACAGGACAGCGGGGGCGCACGGGTCGCTTTGGCGGCGCGTGAGCAACCGCACCTGGAGCATGCCTTGGCCGAGACCCACACCCCCTTGAAGGCATTGACCCTGGACGCGGTTTGGCGCGGGCGCGGTGCCAAGTTCGGCGGTTTTGCCGGCTACGACATGCCGATCACCTTTGAAGGCCTGATGGCAGAGCACGCCTGGACGCGGTCGCAGGCGGGGCTGTTTGACGTTAGCCATATGGGACCGTCGTTCTTTGGCCTCGCAAAGGGTCACGGCTTGACCGGCGATGATGCGCATCGGGCGGTGGCGGCCATCATCGAGCGGGTTGTGCCGGGCGATATCCAAGGCCTGAAACCGGGCCAGATCCGCTATTCGGTTTTGCTGAACGAGGCCGGTGGTATCGAAGACGATCTGATGATCGCACGACCAGTTGAGCCAGGGGCGCAGGGCGATCTCTATGTGGTGGTGAACGCAGGGTGCAAGGAGGGCGATTGGGCACTGCTTGCCAACGTCGCCAAGGGCGAGGCGCAGGTGGTTCGCGCCGATGACCGTGCACTTTTGGCGCTGCAGGGGCCTGAAGCGTTTCGGGTGCTTGACCATGTGGTGCCCGGCACCGGTGCCATGAGCTTTATGACCTATGCCCGGTTTGAGACCGAATACTTCGGCCGGCTGACGATTTCGCGGTCTGGATATACCGGTGAAGACGGGTTTGAGGTGTTGGTGCGGGCCGAGCACGCGCTGGCGTTCGCCAATGCTTTGCTTGGACATGCGCCGGTGAAGCCGGTTGGGCTTGGGGCACGGGATTCGCTGCGGTTGGAGGCGGGGCTTTGCCTGTATGGGCATGACCTGGACGCAACGATTTCGCCCATTGAGGCTGATCTGGCTTGGATCATTCAAAAGCGCCGGCGGATGCTTGGGGATTTTCCGGGGGCTGCGCGCATCCTGCGCGAGCTTGCCGATGGGCCGACCAAAAAGCGGGTCGGCATCAAGCCATTGACCCCGGCACCGGCGCGCGAAGGCGTTGAGGTGTTCAAGGACGGACGAAAAATTGGCGTGGTGACGTCTGGCGGGTTTGGCCCCACTTTTGGTGCGCCAGTTTCGATGGGATATGTGGAAACCGGATTTTCTGCCCCCGGAACGTTGATCGACCTCATGGTGCGGGGCCAGCCGCGCCCCGGCGAGGTTGTCGCCCTGCCATTCACCCCGCATCGCTATGTTCGCAAAGGCCAATAAGGGACCACGACCATGACAACGAAATTCACGCAAGATCACGAATGGGTGCGCCTGGAGGGCGATGTTGCCGTTGTGGGCATCACCAGTTTTGCAGCGACCCAGTTGGGCGACGTGGTTTATGTGGAACTGCCCAGCGTTGGCAAAAGTTTCGCCAAGGGTAAGGACATGGCGGTGGTGGAAAGCGCCAAGGCCGCTTCAGACGTGTACGCACCAATCTCTGGCGAGGTTGTGGCGGTAAACGAGGCGATCGTGGCTAACCCACAACTCGTGAACGACGGCCCTGAAGGGGCTGGCTGGTTTGCGAAATTCAAGCCCGCGAATGTGGCCGAATTGGACGCGTTGATGGATGCTTCCGCCTACAAAGCCCATACAGGGGGCTGATCTGCCGTGTACGGACCTGCGCACTTCTTGGTTGACGATGCCGATGCCATCGCCGGGATGATCGCTGCTTATCCGCTGGCTGTGCTTGCGGCGCAAGGGCACGACAGCGTGGTGATCGCGCATGCGCCACTGCTGGTGGAGCGCGGCGGTGGCGGGGCGATCGTGTCGCTGGTGGGGCACGTGGCGCGGGCCAATCCGTTTGCTGCGCTTGCGCCTGGGGCCAAGTGCACGGCGGTTTTTGTTGGGCCAGACGCATACGTGAGCCCGTCTGCGTATCCGTCCAAGGCGGTGCACGGTGAAGTTGTGCCGACGTGGAACTATGTGCGGGCAGAAGTGGCGGGCGAGGTGGATTTGTTCAGCGACCGGACAAGCCTGCTGGAGGTCGTGCGCCAATTGACCGACGTGATGGAGCGTTGCAGGCCCGCCCCGTGGTCTGTGGATGACGCGCCGGCGGCGTACACAGATCGGATGGTGGCCTCGATCGTTGGTGTTCGGATCATGGTGAGCCAAGCGCAGGGCAAATGGAAGTTGAGCCAGAACAAATCGGTGAAGGATTTCGCCGGGGTGATGGCTGATTTGGGGGCGCGCGAAGCGCCCAGAGACCATACGCTGGCCCAGGCCATGCGCGCGTTGCACAGGGAAGGATGAGGGGATGCGATATCTGCCATTGAATGGAGCTGATCGGGCAAGCATGCTTGCCACAATCGGGGCCGCCTCGATTGATGATCTTTATGCGGACGTTCCGGTTGCGGCGCGCCTTGATGGTCCGGTGGATTTACCGTTCCATCAAAGCGAAATGGCGGTGGAGCGGTTCCTGAAAGATCTTGCGGAACGCAATATTGCTGCCGGAGATGCTGCGTTCTTTGTGGGGGCGGGGGCTTACAGGCACCATGTTCCAGCTTCGGTGGACCACCTGATCCAGCGCAGCGAGTTCCTGACGACCTACACGCCCTATCAGCCTGAGATAGCGCAGGGCACGCTGCAGGCGCTGTTCGAGTTCCAAAGCCAGGTGTGCATGCTGACCGGCATGGAGGTGGCCAACGCCTCGATGTATGACGGCTCCACGGGGTGCGCGGAAGCGGCGGTGATGGCTGCGCGGATCACCAAGCGCGGACGGGTGGTGTTTTCTGGCGGGGTGCATCCGCACTATGTGAGCACCACACAAACCGTGTGCGGAGCGCTTGGGCTAAAGGTGGCGGTGGCGCCAACGGCGGTGGACGGCGAAGCCCTGGTGCTGTCGTTGATCGACGAAGATACCGCCTGCGTGATTGTGCAGTCGCCCAACGTATTTGGCACGGTGAGCGATCTTTCAGCGATCGTGACGGCGGCGCACGCCAAGGGGGCGTTGGTGGTTTCGGTGTTTACCGAGTGCGTGGCGCTTGGGATGATTGAACCGCCAGGGGCCTATGGGGTGGATATCGTTGTGGGTGAGGGCCAATCGATCGGCAACGCACTGAACTTCGGCGGGCCGTATGTGGGGCTGTTTGCAACGCGCGAAAAATACATGCGCCAAATGCCCGGACGGCTGGCGGGGGAAACCACAGACGCGCAGGGCCGGCGCGGCTTTGTATTGACGCTGTCGACCCGGGAACAACACATCCGGCGCGAAAAGGCTACGTCCAACATCTGTACCAACTCGGGCCTGTGTTCGTTGGCCTGGACGATCCACATGACGCTGCTGGGCGAAGCCGGATTGATGCGCCTTGCACGGATCAATCACGAAACGGCGATGGCCACGGCGGATACCTTGGCGGGGATTGCGGGCGTTGAAGTTTTGACGCCGCGGTTCTTCAACGAGTTTGCCGTGCGGTTGCCAAAACCGGCAGCTGAAGTCGTGGAAGCTCTGCTCGATCACGGGGTGATGGGCGGGGTCGCCTTTTCGCGCCTGGACCCGCTTGCGGGCATGGACGACGTGCTCCTGGTTGCCGCCACAGAAACCAACACAGACGAAGACATCGCGCAGTTTGCCGATGCGCTCCAAGAGGTGCTCGCATGACCCAATTGCGTTCGACACGAGGCGAGGGCGTGCAAGCGTCTGAGGCCAGCGTTTCCGGCTCGCGGGGCCTTTTGCAGGCAGAGGGGCTGATTTTTGAAGTGGGGGCACCGGATCGAACCGGTGTGGATCTTCCGGAGCCGGAAGGTGTGGCCGACCGGCTCGGCGGGTTGACGCGGACGATGCCGCTTGGTTTGCCGGGCCTATCGGAGCCGCAGGCTGTGCGCCACTACGTGCGGCTTTCCCAGCGCAACTATGCGATCGATCTTGGCTTGTTTCCGCTGGGGTCGTGCACGATGAAGCACAACCCGCGCTTGAACGAGAAAATGGCGCGGTTGCCAGGCTTTGCCGATATTCACCCATTGCAGCCAACCTCCACGGTGCAGGGCGCGCTGGAGTTGATGGGGGAGCTTGCGCACTGGCTGCTGGAACTGACCGGGATGGACGCGGTGGCGTTGTCGCCCAAGGCGGGCGCGCACGGCGAGTTGTGCGGGATGCTTGCGATCCGCGAGGCCTTGATCGCGCGCGGTGATGGCGAAACCCGCAAGCGCGTCTTGGTGCCCGCCAGCGCGCATGGCACCAATCCGGCAACGGCGGCGGCGTGCGGGTTCATCGTGGACGAAATCGATGCCACTGCAGATGGTCGGGTGGATCTGGTGCAGTTCAAAGAAAAGCTTGGTCCGGATGTGGCGGCAGTGATGCTGACCAACCCCAACACCTGCGGGCTGTTTGAGCGCGACATCAAAGTGATCGCCGATCTGGTGCACGAGGCGGGTGGTTATTTCTATTGCGACGGGGCCAACTACAACGCCATCGTGGGGCGCGTGCGGCCGGGGGACCTCGGCATCGACGCGATGCACATCAATTTGCACAAGACCTTTTCAACGCCGCACGGCGGGGGCGGTCCTGGTTCTGGGCCGACGGTTTTGTCTGAGGCGCTGGCAGCGTTTGCGCCGATCCCGCATATGGTGCGCAAGGAGGATGGGTCGCTCGACTTGATCGAGCAGGCCCGCGATGGCGACGGCCAACCGTTTGGCCGGATGTGCGCGTTCCACGGTCAAATGGGCATGTTTGTGCGGGCGCTTTCCTACATGATGAGCCATGGCGCGGACGGCCTGCGGCAAGTGGCGGAAGATGCGGTGTTGAACGCCAATTATTTGCTGGCGCTGTTGAAGCCACATTTTGATGCGCCATTTGGTTCTGGGCCGTGCATGCACGAAGTGCTGCTCGACGACAGCCGACTGCGGGCCAACGACCTTGAAACCATCGATTTGGCGAAGGCGCTGATCGATGAGGGATATCATCCGTTCACGACCTATTTCCCGCTGGTCGTGCATGGGGCGATGCTGATTGAGCCAACCGAAACCGAACCCAAGGCAGAGCTTGATCGCTTTGCCGAGGTGATGATGAGCTTGGCGCAACGGGCGGCGGCGGGGGACCGGGAGCACTTCAAGGGTGCGCCTCGGTTGGCACCGGTGCGGCGGCTTGACGAGACGACCGCGGCGCGCAAGCCGAAGCTGCGGTGGGTGGCGAGCAACCCGATGAGCGAAGCGGCGGAATAGGCTGCCTAGTCGACGATTGCGGGGCGAAGGGCTAGACCTTCGCTCTGATATCGCCAGGGGGCTCGCTTGATTCGCACTCGACGCACACGCATCGTCGCCACGCTTGGGCCGGCCAGCACCAATCGCGTACTGCAGCTCGCTCAAGCGGGGGTGGACGTTTTTCGGCTGAACTTTAGCCATGGGGAACGGGCCGACCACGAGGCTGCGGCTTTGGCGGTGCGTGCGGCGGAAGAGGTGTTGGAGCGTCCGCTCGCGATCTTGGCCGATTTGCAGGGTCCGAAGCTGCGGCTCGGGCGGTTTTTGGCCGGGCGCGAGTTGCTGGAAATTGGCGCGATGTTTCGGCTGGATATGGACCCGACACCGGGCGACGAGCAGCGCGCGCCGATGCTGCATCCAGAGATCTATCAGGCTGTGGGGGCAGGCGCGCTGTTGCTGGTGGACGATGGGCGTCTGCGGCTACGGGTGACGCGGGTTGGCAGCGATTTTCTGGATACGCGGGTGGAGCAGGGCGGGCCGGTTTCCGATCGCAAGGGGGTCAATGTGCCGGGGGCGGTGCTGGCGCTTTCTGCGATGAGCGAGAAGGACTACGCCGACCTTGCGGCGGCGTTGGAAATCGGGGTCGACTGGGTGGCGCTGTCGTTTGTGCAGCGCGCCGCGGACATGGCCGGCTTGAAGCGCTTGTTAAATGGCCGGGCTGCGGCTTTGGCCAAGATCGAAAAGCCATCGGCGGTGCGCGATCTGGAGGAAATCCTCGACTATTGCGACGGGGTGATGGTGGCGCGCGGCGACCTTGGGGTGGAGCTTGAGCCTGAGGAAGTGCCGGTGGCGCAGAAGATGATCCTGCGGGCGGCGCGGGGGCGCGGGATCCCGGTGATCGTGGCCACGCAAATGCTAGACTCGATGGTGGCAGCGCCGGTGCCGACGCGGGCGGAGGCCTCTGATGTGGCCAATGCCGTCTATGAGGGGGCGGACGCGTTGATGCTGTCTGGGGAGACGGCGGCAGGCCAGTTTCCGGTGGAGAGCGTGTCGATGATGGCGCGGATCATTGCGCGGGTGGAGCGCGATCCGATGTGGCCGAGCTTGATGGACGCCGATCACGTGGTGGCGAGCGAGGCGAACGCGGACGCCTTATCGGCGGCGGCGCGTCGGGCGGCGGAGGTGATCAAGGCTGGCTGTTTGGTGGCGTTCACCAGCACGGGCGCGAGCGCGCGGCGGTTGGCGCGGGAGCGGCCGTTGCAACCCGTGCTGGCGCTGACACCCAGCCTAGATGTGGCGCGGCGGCTGGTGCTCGGCTGGGGGTTGGAGCCACGGGTGGTGGAACATCCGGCCGATCTCGATGACATGACCACGCGGGCGTGCACGTTGGCGGTGCAGCTTGGGCTGGCGCAGCCTGGGCAGCGGATGGTGATCGTGGCGGGGGTGCCGTTTGGCACGCCGGGGTCTACCAATTTGTTGCGTTTGGCCTACGCGCCGATGCTGAGCTAAGCGGTCACCTGGCGACTTTTCAAAGCACCAGCTGGCCGTTCTGGCTTTCGCCAGATCAGCCGAAGCGGTCTGCCAGCTCGCGCACGCCCTGGCGCATCAGGCCGGCGTGGGCGGTTGCGCCATCTTCACCGCGCAGAAGGCGCTCGGCGGCAGCGATGGCTGCTTCGGCGGCCACATTGCGCAGCTCTGACTGGGCCTGGCTTTCGGCGCGCGCGATGCGCTCTTCCATTTGGCGTTCGCGGCGGGAGAGGTCCTGGGCCAGCTGCTTTTCTGCGGCTTGACGCAGGCTTTCAGCGTCTGCCTTGGCCTGGGCCACGATCGTTTTCGCTTCGGCTTCTGCGGCCTCTTTGCGCCCGGCGTATTGTTTGAGAAGCGCGTCGGCCTCTTTGCGCAGGGCTTCGGCGTGCGCGAGTTCTGCCTGGATGGCGCTCGCGCGATCGTCCAAGGCTTTCAACAGAAGCTTATGGATGCCGAAATAGGCCAAGATTCCCAAGAAGGCCAACAGGCCCAGCAGGACCCAGTTTTTGGCGTCGGCGAAGAATTCGACCATCGCGATTAGGCTCCTTGGCCGGCAATTTTGCGCACGATGTCGCGGGCGACATCTTCGGCGGCTTCGCGGGCGGCTTCGAGGCCTTGGGCGCGGCGGGCCATCAGGCGTGCTTCGGCGGCGTCGAGGGCAGCGCGGTGGGTGGCGTCGGCTTCGGCGGTTTGCTTGGCACGGACGTCGGCGGCTTCTGCGCGGGCGGTGTCCATCTCTGCGCGGGCTTTGGCGCGGCTCGCGGCGATTGTGGCGTCGTAGCTGTCGAGGGCCGCCTGCGCGTCGGCATTGGCCTTCGCGGCGGCGTCAATATCGCCCTGGATCTTCTTGGCGCGGGCCTCGATCACGCCGCCAACCCGCGGCAGAAGCACGCGGTCCAGCAGCAGATAGAGCAGCACAAAGAAGATCGTCAGCCAGAACAGCTGACTTGGGAAATAGGTGGGGTCGAACTGGGGGAGGCCGCCTGAGGCGGCTTCATGTCCAGCTTCACCCGCGTGGCTTTCGCCAGCCATGGACGCTCCTACCCGTTGTGGGCCTACCCGTTATAGGCCTGCCCGTTATGGGCCTGCCCGTGAGGGGATGGTGTTGTGTGAGGGGCGCGGAAATCCGCGCTTAGAGCACGAACAACAGGAGCAGCGCGACCACGAGACCGAACAGGCCCGCGGCTTCTGCAAGGGCTGCACCGACGAACAGGTTGCCGGTTTGGCTGGCAGCGGCGCTGGGGTTGCGCATCGCGCCTTCCAGATAGCTCGCGAAGATGTTGCCCACGCCGATTGCCGCGCCGAGCAGGGCAAAGCATGCCAAGCCCGCGCCAATCGCTTGGCCCATTTCAACCAGGGGGATCACTTCTGCTGGGGTCGCGGCCATTGTCTTACTCCTTTGAACTCATAACCACTCGCCGCTGGAACGCTCCAGACGGCGCAACCGAGTGCCCTTAGTGGTGACCTTCGCCGACCACTTCAGACAAATAGACACAGGTGAGGATCGCAAACACATACGCCTGCAGGAACGCCACCAAAAACTCCAACGCGGTGACCGACACCACGCCCAGTGCCGACCCCAGCGCTGCCAAGAGACCAACACCGCCAGCGGCAAGGCCAGCTGGAATAAAGCCCGCCAGCACTTTCAAGAGCGAGTGTCCGGCCAGCATGTTGGCGAACAAACGAACCGCGAGCGTGCCTGGACGGATCAGAAAGGAAATCACCTCCAGGATATAGACCACCGGGGCCAATACGAGGGGCGTGCCGGGGGGCAGGAACTTTGCCAAAAAGCCAATCGGGCCTTTGTTAATGAGGCCCACGATCACGACGATGGCGAACACCAGCAGACCCAGTGCGATCGTCACGGAGATGTGGCTGGTGACCGTAAAGGCATAGGGGAACATGCCGATCAGGTTGCACGTCAGGATGAAGGCGAACAGCGTGAAGACGATCGGAAAATACGGCAGGCCGTCTTCGCCGATGATGCTTTTGACCATGTCGCGCACGAACGTGTAAAACAGTTCCACCACCGATTGCACCCGGCTGGGGATCAATCGCGCGCCGCTGGTGCCAAACCACAACAGGGCTGCGATAATCGCCACCGCCGCCGCCATCCACAGCGAGGAGTTGGTGAAGGACACGTCGATACCGTTGGGCAGTTGCAGTTCAAACAGCTTCTTCAGCTGGAACTGGTGCATGGGATCGGATTCGACGAAGAACACGCTTGCTGCCTCTCGAAACTACTCTTTGTCCGCGTCGCCAGCCCCAGGGGCGGCCGCCGGCGGCGGAGCCATGGGGTGTTGATCGCTATTTGCCTGCGCTTGCAAGCGCGCAGCTGACTTTGCCGCGCGCCACATGCCCAAGCCAAACCCCGCAAACAGCCCAACGATCAGCCCGAAGGGCGTTGAATCGATGGTTCTGTCCAAGACGAAGCCGATCAGGGACCCGACAGCGGTGGCGGCGATCAGATCCGTCACCACCCGCCAGGCTGCACCCTCGCGTCGCGCCACCCGCACCTGCGCTTCGCGCTCGGCGGATTTGCGCGCCTCGGCTTCACGACGATCGAGCGCATCAGTGACGGCGCGATTCGACGCTTCGAGGCGATCGCGTGGTTCAGACCCTTCCTCAGGCATCCGCTCATCTGGCATGGACTGCCCCCGCGACCGGCGCGGACAATAGGCGCCGCTTCTGACGTGTCAAGCAAACCAAGTGTTTATTGCCGTTCTGACTCAGCCTGCGGCCGTCAGGGCTTCGTCAAGCGCTGCAGAAATCTGTTCATAGGTGGCATTGGGCGTGCCGGGCGGTGGTGTCCAAACCGTGCCGTTGATCAGGAACGTGGGGGTGCCGGTGGCACCGTCTTTGGCGGCTTGCTCTTCAAACGCGCGGGTGCGGGTGGGGCCTGTTTCGTCGGAAATGCAGGCGGTCACTTGATCTTCGGAAAGGCCTGCGGCGCGCCCAATCTCGATCAGGCGCTCACGAATCGCCGCGGGCGAGCCCGACAGAATTGAACTTTGATTCTCAAACATGACGCCCAGCCGCGACATATACTGTTCTGTGGTGGCGCCGCCACAGCGGGCGACCTGGAAGCCGGCCAAGGAGACCGCGGCGGGCGGCGTCAGCAGTTCGCGGAACACGTAGCGGATGCGGCCGGTATCCACGTAATTGGTCTTGATTTGCGGATACACATTCATGTGAAAGTGGGCGCAATGACCACAGGTGGCGGAGAAATACTCGATCAGCGTGACCTTGGCCGTTTCTGCGCCTAGAGCCATATCGCCGTCTGTCGGGGTGAAGGCCTTTTTTTCGCAACCAGCAAGCCCAATCGAGCCCAAGACAGCCATGCCGGCGGACGCGGCCAGAATTGAGCGGCGGGACAGGGACATGGACGGCTCCTCACACAGGCGTTTATGCGAGGTTCCTAGTCCAGGTTTGTCATGTCGCCAAGCGGGGGCGGCAGGCGGGATGCGGTTTGGTCAGCGGCTGCGGACGGCGCGGCCCAAGCGGGTGAGGGCGTCGCGCAGGCGACCGGGGGGAATTTCGCTAACATCGGCGGCGAGGGCTGCTTCCTCCTGCGGGGTCAACTTGCGGGCCACGGGGCGCAGATTTGTGCCTTCGACTTTGGGCAGTGGGCCTTGGACGATCTTGACCGCGGTAACGGTGACGCCCGCGAGGGCGCAGCGCTCCATGATTAGGGCCTGCTGGTGTTGGACGAATGGGGCAACCGCGGAGGCTGCCCTAATGGTCAAGACGCCGCCGGCGAACTTTTCTGGGGCTGTCGCGCGGGCCATGCTGGCGCCGATGATCTCGGTCCAGCCGCGCTTGAGGTCTGACAGGCCGCCGCCCACACCCTTCATCAACGGGCGCAGCACCTTTGCGGCATGGCCCGCAGCCATTGGTGCGGCTTTTGCGGGGGGGCGCGCTTGCACCGAGGCGAGGCGGGCTTCGGCCACGGCTTCGCGTTCTTCGTGCGTGCGGCGCGCTTCCTGCGCGCGGAATCGAGCAAACATCACCATCGGGCAGTATGACGCTGGGAAGACCCTAACGAATGGTTAACAACGTTAACGCTTTGGATGTGGCTAGCCTGCGGGCGGCGCTTTTGGGGTGGTATGATGGGCAGGCGCGGGTGTTGGCCTGGCGCGTTTCGCCGTCTGACCGCCGTCGCGGCGTGCGACCTGATCCGTATCGGGTGTGGGTGTCTGAGGTGATGCTGCAACAAACCACCGTGGCGGCGGTGGTGGGGTATTTCGCGCGGTTCATGGACGCGTTTGCCACGGTCCAGGACTTGGCGGACGCGCCGGAGGCCGAGGTGATGCGGCTTTGGGCTGGGCTTGGGTATTACAGTCGTGCGCGCAGCCTGCATGCCGCAGCCCAAGTGATTGCCGCGGCGGGCGGGCAGTTTCCAGAAACCGAAGAGGGGTGGCGGGCTTTGCCGGGGATTGGCCCCTACACGGCGGCGGCGATCGCAGCGATTGCGTTTGATCGCCCAGCGGTGGTGGTAGACGGCAATGTCGAGCGGGTGATTTCCCGGCTGTTTGCGGTCGAAGCGCCATTGCCGGTGTCGAAGCCGGCCTTGCGCTCGCTTGCGGGCATTGTGTTTCAAGGCGAACGACCGGGGGATTTTGCCCAGGCCATGATGGATTTGGGGGCAACGGTGTGTGCGCCGCGGTCGCCCAAGTGCTTGTTGTGTCCGATTTCGCGGGCGTGTGCGGCGCGGGCTCAAGGTGCCCCCGAGACCTATCCGCGCAAGCTGGCCAAGGAGGCCAAGCCCGAGCGACATGGGGCCGCGTTTTGGTTGCAAAGTGAGGCCGGGGTTTGGCTGGTGCGTCGGCCGGGGCGGGGGTTGCTTGGGGGGATGGCTGGCTTGCCCTCAACGCCGTGGACGGGGCAGGCTGTTGATTCTGTGACGCTCGCCGAGCACGCGCCCGCTTCTGGGCTATGGCAGCAGGTGGGCGTCGTGCAGCACGTGTTCACGCATTTTTCGCTGACGCTCACGGTGCAGGTGGCGCATGGCGGCGCGCCCCGGGGTGAGGGGTGGTGGGTGCCGGTGGCGGGCGTCGAGGCTGCCGGCCTGCCCAGCGTGTTTGCGAAGGCTGCCCGCCTGGCGATGGCGGCTCAGCCGTAAAGGGTTTGGCGGATTTCGCGGCGGTAGATGTCGATCGGCTTGAGGCCGGTGTCGGTTTCGACATGCCAGAAGGTCCAGCCATTGCAGGCGGGGGCTTCGGTGACGTGAGCGCCCATGCGGTGGATGGAGCCGGTTTGATCGCCAACCGCAAGGCTGCCATCGGCGCGCACGCGGGCCCGCCAGCGGCCGTCTGGCGATACCAGAAGATCACCGGGGCTTAAATAGCCGGCCTCGATCACTTGGCCAAAGGGCACGCGGGGTTCCTGCTTTTTGGAGCCTGTAATCGCCAAATCCTGCGCGGGCACAGCCGCGATGTCTTTCAGGCGCGCGCGGGCGACTTTGGCGTAGGCGGGGTCTCTTTCAATGCCAAGATAATGCCGGCCGAGCCGCTTGGCGGAGGCACCCGTGGTGCCGGTGCCGAAGAAGGGATCGAGGATCAAATCGCCGGGGCGGGTGGTGGCCAACACAATCCGGTGCAGCAGGGCTTCTGGCTTTTGGGTGGGGTGGGCCTTTTTGCCATCTTGGGCCTTGATGCGTTCTTGGCCGGTGCACAGTGGGATCGTCCAATCGGAGCGCATCTGCACGTCGTCATTGAGCATTTTCAGGGCGTCATAGTGAAACGTGTATTTGGCCTTTGGCGATTTGGCCGCCCAAATCAGGGTTTCGTGGGCGTTGGTCAGCCGGGTGCCTTTGAAGTTTGGCATCGGGTTGGACTTGCGCCACACCACGTCATTCAAAATCCAGAAGCCAAGGTCCTGCAGGATCGCGCCGACGCGGAAAATGTTGTGATAGGCACCGATGACCCACAACGCGCCATCGTCCTTCAGGCAATCGCGGGCGGCCCCCATCCAGGCGCGGGTGAAGGCATCATAGGCCGCGAAATCGCTGAACTTGTCCCACTCGTTGTCAACCCCATCGACACGGGAGTTGTCTGGCCTTGTGAGGTTGCCGCCCAGCTGCAGATTGTAGGGCGGATCGGCAAACACGAGGTCGGCGCAGCCCTTGGGAAGGCCGCGCATGGCTTCGATGCAATCGCCCTCGATGATCTGGTCGCGCAATTTGGCGGTCATTGAGTCCCCGTTGGTGTCAAGGCTGCACCATCGCGTGTCACAGTAAACAAAGGATTCACGCTTGAGAATCCCCAGCGGTACGATTCGCTGTGTGTGGGGGCTTTGCGGGTTTGGCTTCTGGTTGTGACGGTCCAGGGCGCGGGCATAATTGCGGGCATTGGAGCGGGGCAGACCATGTTGCATCCCGAAAGCGTTGGAGAAGGGGCTGGTGGACGCCTCATCGATCGCATGGTGTTTTTTCGCGATGCCGTGTTTGCGATCGTGCTGACATTGCTGATTTTGGAGCTGCGCCCGCCTGAAGGGGAAAACCTATCGGGCGATGCGCTGTGGCATGCGGTGCTGGCGGATTCGCAAACCTTTTTTGCGTTCACTGTGAGTTTCGCGCTCGTTTCCGTGTTTTGGGCGGCGCACATGCGGATCATGCGCAATTTGCGGGTGTTTGATTGGTGGTTTGCCGTCATCAATCTGTTCTTTTTGTTTTCGATCGCGCTAATCCCTTACATCTCGGCGCTGCTCGGCGCGCACTTGTCCAACCCGGTGTCGTTGGAGGTGGATGGCGGCGTGATGATTGCGGCGAGTGTGGCGCAGGTTGCGCTGTGGACTGCGGTCAGCTGGGGGCGTGGCCGGTTGACGAGCGGTATTGACACGGTGCGCGCGTAGTGGGTGGCCGCGATCCGGGGTGCCACGCCGGGCTTGGTGTTTGTGGTGGTGATTGTGCTTATTCAGGCCGGTCGTGGGGATTTGGCGCGGTGGGCACCGTTGGCGATCGCGCCGCTCATTTTGGCGACGCGGCTGATCTCTGGGAAGCGGCAACCGGCTTGAACGTCAGGCGATGTAGCGGGCAGGGGCCGATCTCGGCGAGGGCGCGCTGATGCTCGGGGGAGCCGTAGCCTTTGTGGCGGGCGAAGCCGTAGCCGGGATAGAGAGCGCAGGCGGCAACCATGAGGCGGTCGCGGTGTTCCTTCGCCAGGATTGAAGCGCAGGCGATGGCCGGTTCGGTGGCATCGCCGCCGATAATCGTGCGCACCGGGCATGGCAAGCGCGGTGCATCGTTGCCGTCGACCAGCGCCAGCGCTGGTGATGTGGCCAGGCCTTCAACCGCGCGGCGCATGGCGAGGTGGGTGGCTTGGCGGATGTTGAGGCGGTCGATCTCTTCGACGCTGGCTTCACCGATTGCCCACACGCAGGACTGTTGGATCAGAGTTTCCAGGCGCGCGCGCTTTTGGGCGGTGAGGGTTTTGCTGTCGCCGGCCCCGGCAGGCGCGCCGGCGGGGGGCAAGATCACGGCGGCTGCCACCACTGGACCCGCCCAGGGGCCGCGCCCCGCTTCATCCACGCCGCATAGGATCATGGGCAAAGCGGTGGCGCGATTCTGGCGGCGTTGTCTTCTGGCGTTGTTTGGGCCGGCTTAGAGTTGGCTGTAGTCGCGGACGGCGAAGGTGTCACACTGGCGCGGGTCACCTGATTGGGCACCGCGTTGGAACCACCGACGGCGCTGTTCGGAAGACCCATGGGTGAAGGTTTCGGGGCGGGCATAGCCTTGCTGGCCCTGTTGAAGCGTGTCGTCGCCGATGTTGTGCGCGGCGTTCAATGCTTCATCCAGATCGCCGGGGGCCAACTGGCCGCCGCGATTGGCAAAGCTTGCCCAGGTGCCGGCCAGGCAGTCTGCCTGCAGTTCCAGGCGAACGGACATTTGGTTGGCCCCGGCGCCGCCGCGCATGGCCGCTTCCTGGCGAATTTCTGTAGCACCGATCAGGTTTTGCACGTGGTGGCCCACTTCATGGGCGACAACGTAAGCCTGGGCGAAATCGCCCGGCGAATTCAAGCGCCGCGACAGGACGTCAAAGAAGCTCAGGTCGATGTATAGCTTTTGATCGCCCGGGCAGTAGAAGGGGCCGGCCGAATTGGGGACGTCGCCGCAGCCGCCGGTTTCCACCACAGGGCTGTCATACAGCACCAGAGTTGGGGGGACGTAAGCGCCAGGGTTGCGGCCGTAGTTGGGAAGTTGGCCTGCAGCGAAGGCCTGGGTCCATTTGTCTTCTGTGGAGCCGAGCACGGCTGCCAGAAAATCGCAGGCCTGATCGCCTTGTGGGCAACCGGTGCGGGCCCCTTCAGCTGGGGCGGAGGCATCGCCTTCAACGGCACCTGGGGCGCTCAAGCCACCGGCACCGCCCGTCAATAGCCCGCCCAGCAGATCGCGCGCGCCCGGGAAAAACAGCATGATCAGGCCGATGATGATGAGCCCACCGATGCCAAGACCGCCGGTGCGCACCGGAAGGCCGCCGCCGCCGCCACCGCGTGGACCGCGCATGCCGCGGCGATCCTCGATGTTGTCACTGCGTCGCTGATTGTCGAGGCGCATCGGCCACTCCTCCCCGTTCCTTAAGGTTTCATACTCCGCCTAATGGACGCGCGCCAGCCGTCAATCAAAACAGCGGCAGTTGATCACCTGCGGTTGGTGGTTTTCGGAAGAGGGTAGTGTCCAGGTCGAAGCGCGGGGCTTGCAAATGATTGCGACGCAGGGCCATGCGAAAACGTTGCGCGATCAGTTGCGCATAGGGCCCTGATCCCCGCTGGCGCAGGCCGAATTGCGATTGATAAACCGCGCCGTTGTGGGTGTCGGTGAGGAGGCGCCAGACGTGGCTTGCGCGGGCGGGTGTGTGGGTGTGTAGCCACTCCTGCATCAGCGCTTTGAGTTCTAGCGGCAAGCGCAACAGCACGTAGCCGGCACTGCGGGCCCCTGCTGTGGCAGCAGCGGAGATAATCGCTTCGATTTCGGTGTCCGTCAGGCCCGGAATGATCGGTGCGACCATGACCGAGGTTGGCACGCCGGCCTTGGCGAGGCCCTCGATGGCGGCGAGGCGTTTTGCGGGGGTGGTGGCGCGGGGTTCCAAACGGCGGGCGAGCCTTGGATCAAGCGTGGTGATCGACAGGGCAATTTTCACAAGCCGCAGTTTCGCCAACTCCTGCAGAACATCGATGTCGCGCAGGACCAAAGCGGATTTCGTGGTGATTGCCACGGGGTGGTGCCAGGCGAGCATCGTTTCCAGCACGCGGCGCGTGAGGCGATGGGTTCGTTCGATGGGTTGATAGCAATCGGTAACGCCAGAGAGCATCAGCGTAGCCGGCTTGTAGCCGGGTTGGGCCAGTTCTTCGCTCAGCTTTTCGATGGCGTTGGATTTGACGAACAGGCGGGATTCAAAATCCAGGCCGGGTGAAAGGCCCACATAGGCGTGGTTGGGTCTGGCGTAGCAGTACACACAGCCATGCTCGCAGCCGCGATACGGGTTTACGGTTCGATCGAAGCTGATATCTGGGCTGGTGTTATAGGAGATGGCCGACTTGGCGACTTCTTCCGTGATCGAGGTGGCAAGGCTTTGCGGCTCTGGCGCGCTATCCCAGCCATCGGCTTCTTTTTCGCGGCTTGTCTTTTCATAGCGCCCGGTGATGTTTGTTAGCGCGCCGCGACCGCGGTGCGTGGCGCTGTTTTCTGGGTTCAGGGCAATCGGGCGCGGCGGCATGCAGAAACCCTACCGCCAAAAAAGAACAAATAAAGAACAATTTGGCGCTACATGAATGCCAGATCGCGGTCAAAGCTGCGAAAGCGAAGGCCGGCATCGACATAGATGGTCTGGCCGGTGATGGCGGGGCTTTCGAGCAAATAGCGCACAGCGCTGGCTATGTCTGAAGGGGTGGCTCCGCGGGCGAGCGGGGTGTTGGCGTGCAGGCGTTCAAAGTCTTCCTGCGGTTGGCCCGGCGAGGGCAACACATAGCCAGGGGCCACAGCGTTGACGCGGACACGCGGGGCCAAGCCCCGCGCCAGCATTTCGCAACCGCCCATCAATGCGTATTTTGAGAGGGTGTAGGAGAGATGGTCTGGATACGGTTGCGCGAGCTTGAAATCCAGGAAGTTGACGATGGCCCCGGTGTGCCCCTCCGGCAAGGCATGCGCGAAGGCCTGACACAGCAGCATCGGGGCCAGTGTGTTGACGCGCATGTGCTGTTCAAACAGGGCCGGGGTGAGGGTGTCGATGGTATCATGCTCGAAGATTGAGGCGCAGTTGACTAGCCCGCTCAAGGGGGAACCGGACGCAGCTGATGCCTGTTGGCACAGGCCTTGGGCGGCGGCAGGATCGGCGAGGTCGGCACCGATGGCAATCGCTGCTGCGCCCTTGGCGATGATCGCGGCGGTGAGGGCTTCTGCTTCGCTGCGAGCGCTGTTGTAGTGGAGCGCGATGGCCCAGCCATGATCACTAAGGTGTTCTGCGACAGCGCGGCCAAGCCTTTTGCCAGCGCCGGTGATCAGCACCCAACCCATCGGCGATTGGGTCATCGGTTGGCCTCGGCGATAGACTTGGTGTGGTGTTGCTCGGCGTGGTCGGCAAGGCGCATGATCACCACGCTGACTTCGCCTTGCGTGCCCAACACGGAGGGCTTGGCAACGGACACCTGCGCGCCTGCCACCCGCGCGGACAGGGAAAGGCAGTGCTTGGCGGTGCGGTCTGCCAGGGTTTCGATGAGGCGCGTTGGCCCTTCGGCGGGAAGGGTGTGTTGGATGAACCGGATGATATGATCATAGTCGATCGTGTCGCAGAGGCGATCGTGATCGGCGAAGTTGGGCGGTTCGTGGAGCGTGAGCACAACGCTGATGCGCACCGATTGGGGATGGGCACGCTCTTTATCAGATACGCCAACGCGCAGTTCGGTGGGGACGTCCAGGACACGAATGGATTGTTCGGCGTTCATCGCTCTGGCCTAGCTGGGCGTGGCGTCCCTCGCAAGCGCGACCCTCGGCCGCGTGCGCAGGTTAGCTAATCCAGAGCGGTGGTTTTCTGGCCGACCAGGGCATTGCAAGTTCAAGCTCATAGGCCAGTTCCAGCAGCGTGCGTTCATTGCCCAGCCCAGCGGTGAAGTGGGCGCCGATGGGCAGACCGTCGCTGCTCATCGCCAACGGCAGGGAGATGGCGGGTGCGCCAGTGACGTTTTCGATGGGCGTGTAGGTGACATAGCGTTCAGTGACTTCGGCAAAGCCTTGCTCGAAGGGCAAAGTGGGGGCCAGTTCGCCGATGCGCGGGGCGGGGCGAGTGACTACCGGGGTTAGCATCACGTCGATGGTGCTAAAGGCGGCGGCATAGGACGATTCCGCTGCCCGCATCGTTGCCACGATGCGCGCAAGGGTGCCTGCGGGCTGGCGCTGCCAGAGGGCCGCCAATTGTTGGGTCAGGGGCTCGACCAGGGTGTCGAGGGGCACGCCCGGTCTTTGCGCTTGGATCTGGCCGATGCTTTGTGCCGCGCCGGAGGCCCAATAGAGGATGAACGCGTTTTTGAAGGCTTCGCCGTCCAACATCGGTGAAAGCTCTGTGACGCGGTGGCCGAGCGCTTCGCACTGGGCGGCGATGGCCGTGATCGCGGCTGCGACTTCTGGCGTTGGTTGGTTGCCTGATGCGTCGGTGATGCCAAGGCCGATGCGCAGGCGTCTTTGGCTGGGGCCTGTGACCAATCCAATGGGGGTTAAGGGCGCGCCGGTGCCGGTGGCTTCGGTGGCGGCAAACCAGGCGGCGGTGTCGCGCACGGACCGGCTGACAACGCCATGTACGCTCAGGTCGATCGGGATTTCGCGATTGATGCCGGCGGCGGTCCGGCCGCGGGACGGTTTGAGACCCACAAGGCCACAGCAAGAAGCCGGGATGCGGATCGAGCCGCCGCCGTCGGAAGCGTGGGCCACGGGCACAATGCCGCAGGCAACGGCCGCAGCCGCGCCGCCAGACGAGCCGCCGGAGGAGTGGTCGACATTCCAGGGGTTGCGGGTGGTGCCTGTGAGCAGGGGTTCTGTGGTGGCGGTGAGGCCAAACTCGGGGGTGGTGGATTTGCCGATTGGGGTGAGGCCGGCAGCCAGCATCGCCCGCACATAGGGGGCTGTGTCTTGGGCGACGTTTTCAGCATAGGCGCGACAGCCAAACATCAGCTTTACGCCAGCCAGGGCCGTCAAATCCTTGACCAACGTGGGAACGCCGGCAAACGGCCCGGTTTGCGGGGTGCCTGCGGTTTCGAGGGCGCGTTCAAAACAGGCGGTGGCAATGGCATTGACCCGCGGTTCCATGCGTTCAGCGCGGGCGATGGCTGCCTCCACCGCCTCCCTTGCCGTGATGTCGCGCGAACGGATCAGGGCCGCTATGCCAACACCGTCCAATTCACCCATCACGTCTGAGGGGCCAGACGCCGGGGAAGGTGCGGGCGTGCTGGCGCAAGCGGCAACGCTGGTGACGGCAGCTGCACTCAGCAGCGAACGACGCGACAGGGTCTGGTTCATCAAGGCTCTCCCGCTGGGGTGGTGGTTCGCCTAAACCCTTGCGTAAGGTAGGGCATACGGCAAGGGCGATTGTTCAATGCGGGGCAGGATCGATCAGGTGTTGGTGCAGCGGAGGCTGTTTTCGTCACGCGCGAAGGCCCAGGAGGCGATCAACGCCGGGTTGGTGATTGTGGACGGAGAGGTGATCGAAAAGCCGGGTGCGCTGGTGGCGCTGACCGCCGCGATCAGTGCGCAATCGCCGCACCCTTGGGTGTCGCGGGGGGGCGTGAAGCTTGCGCATGGGCTGCAGGTTTTTCAGGTGGATCCGGCAGGCCGGGTTTGCCTGGACGTTGGGGCTTCCACCGGCGGTTTCACGCAGGTGTTGCGGGCGCAGGGTGCTGCGCATGTGATCACGGTGGATGTGGGGCGTGATCAGCTTGACCCGCAGGTGCGGGCAGATCCTGGCGTGACCAGCTACGAAGGGCTTGATGCGCGCGCTTTGACGCGGGCGCAGGTGCCAGAGGGCGTCAGTTTGCTTGTTGCCGATGTCAGCTTCATCGGGTTGGCCAAAGCGCTGCCAGCGGCTTTGGGGCTCGTGGCCCAGGCATGCGATCTTGTGGCTCTTGTCAAACCGCAGTTTGAAAGCGGACCGGAGCGGCGGGGCTCGACCGGGGTGCCTCAAGACGATGCGGCCCGCGCGATCGCTGCGCAGGCCGCTAGTGGTCTTGAAGGGGTGGAACGGTTCACCGTGCGCGGGCTGATCGAAAGCCCGATCCGGGGAGGGGCGGGCGCTTTGGAATTTCTCCTACACGCCCGCCGGGAGGGTTAAGCCTATTGGTTACTGGGCACGCCAGACGCCATCGGGGCCTTGGCAGAGGTAGACGTCCTGGGATTGCCAGCGTCCATTGCGATCACGGATGCGCTGCTCGCCCCAGCGGCATTCTTGTTGGGGGGAACCGTAGCCATAGCCGCCGGCATTGCTGGTGCCATAGTAGCCATTTTGTGGGGGCGCGCCGTAAAGGCCCGACGGATTGTAGTAGGGGTCTGGGGCGCGTTGCTGGTATTGGCTGTAGGCGTTGTTGTCGCAGCGGGCGGATTGGCGTCCGATCGCTGCGCCAGCAGCTGCCCCAACCGCGCCACCAAGCACGGTGCCCTCAGTTTGGGCGTTGCGGGCAGCGACGTTGTTGCCAAGAACGGCACCGGCGACGCCGCCAATCAGGGCACCGGCAACCATCCGGTTTTGGCGTTGTTGCGCGCAGTGCGGATCAACGCCATAGGCTTGGGCTTGAGCCGGTGCTGCTGCACCCAGGGCCATGACAAGTGTGGTCAGGCCGGCGACAATAAGAGCAGTGGCGCGCATGGGTGCCTCCTTCTGGCGTTGCGTCTTTGCGTACCGCCATACAATCAGGGTCTAGCTGAATCCCACATGAAGCGATTTCGATGAAGCGTGCACAACGATATGCCAGGGGCAAGCCAGCGATGGCGCGAGCCGGTTCTGCTCCGCCTGCCGCGCAGGAGCAAACGCTGGAGCTTGTCGAAATGGGCACGCGCGGCGATGCGGTGGCCGCGGGCGAAAGCGGGCCAATCTATGTGGCCTACGGGCTTCCAGGTGAAACCGTGCGGGCGGCGGTAATTGGCGAGCGCGGGCGGTTATTGTCCATCGAGCGCGCCAGCCAGGAGCGGGTTGGTGCGCCCTGTTCGCATTTCGGGGTTTGTGGGGGCTGCCAGCTGCAGCACTGGGACGATCAAGCAACGCTGTCTTGGAAGCGCCAGCAAGTGGTGGCCGCTTTGGCCAAGCGTGGTCTGGAGGCCCAAGTGGACGAAACGATTGCGGCCTGGGGGGCGGGGCGGCGGCGGATCGGGCTGCATGTTGCGCGCGATGGTCGCGATGTGCGGTTTGGCTTTGTGGAGCGCGGCACCGCGCGGATTTCACCGATTTCGATGTGTCCGGCCATGACGCCCGGATTGGCGGCAAAGCTTGGGGCTTTAAAAACGCTAGCGCTTGGCTATGCGCCGCAACGGGGTGAAGCCATTTTGCAGGTGCTGGAAACCGAAACCGGGCTTGATGTGGATATCAAGGGCGCGGGCGGGGCGGAGGCGTTTGACCGCTCTGGCTTTGTGGCGGCGGCGCAGGCTGCGGAAGTGGCGGATGTGGCGCGCCTGTCGATTGCGGGGGAGGTGCTGGTGGAGCGGCGCACGCCGATGTTGAGCATGGGGCTCGCGCGGGTGCGTCCACCGCCGGGGTGTTTCACGCAACCGACCGTGCTGGGGGAAGAAACCCTGGTGGCGCTTACGCTTGCGGCCATTGGGGAAGGGCCCAAGCGGGTGGCTGATTTGTTTTGTGGGGTTGGCACGTTTGCGCTGCGGCTTGCGCAAACCGCCGAAGTTTGGGCGGTGGACGGCGAAGCGGCGATGTTGGCCGCGTTGAAGGCCGGCGGCGACGGCGCTGGCGGGGCGATCAAAACGATCACCACCACACGGCGGGACCTGTTGCGCCAGCCGGTTTCCGGGTTGGAAATGAAGAAGATCGATGCGGTGGTGTTTGATCCGCCACGCTGTGGGGCGCGCCTCCAGGCCGAGCAAATCGCCGCCAGCGGGGCCAGCCGGGTTGCGGCAGTTTCGTGTGATCCGGCAACGTTTGCGCGTGATGCGCGGGTGCTTGTGGATGCCGGGTTCACTTTGAGCCGCGTGAGCCCGGTGGATCAATTCCACTGGTCTGCGCACGTTGAAGTGGTGGGGGCGTTTGAGCGATGAGTGCGCCGGAGGTGCCGTTCTGGAAAGCCAAGACCCTTGGCGAAATGACAGACCAGGAATGGGAAAGCCTGTGCGATGGGTGCGGGAAGTGCTGCCTGATTGGGCTTGAGGACGAGGACACGGGGGAAATCTATCTCACCGACGTGGCCTGCAAGATGTTTGATGGCGCAACCTGCCGCTGCAAGGATTATCCCAACCGCAAGAGCCACGTGCCGGATTGCGTGAAGCTGACGCCGGAAAACGTGCCGGAGCTTGGTTGGTTGCCGCGCTCGTGCGCCTACCGGCTGGTGAATGAGGGGCGCGAGCTGTTTGCATGGCACCCGCTGATCTCTGGCTCCAGTGAAACGGTGCACGAAGCCAATGTTTCGGTGCGGGGCAAAGTGCAAAGTGAAACCACCGTGAAAACCCGCCATTTGATCCGGCGGATCACACAATGGGAGGCTTGAATTCCGTGCGAAGCGGGGCACCTCCTTTTTACATGCTCATTGCAGCATGCCCAAAAGGGGGAGTTTGATGGCAAGCTTTGCTGATCGGATCGGGCGGGCGCGGTATGTGGCGGCGCAGGGAACGCGGGTTGCCTGGTATCTTGGGCACTATCTGGCTGCGCGCCGGTTGTCGCAGCCGTTTGACCGACCGGGCGAACCGAAGTTTCGGCCGCAAAGCCAGCCGGGGGACGAAAAGCGCATAAGGGCCGCGTTTTTGGGGCTGTTTGCCAAGGATCGTGCCAACATCGAGGCGGGGCTTTATCCGGCTCCGGACGACTTTGGCCTGCAACAGACCGCCGCCGGCTTGATGCACAGCGCGCGCTTTTTTCGAGATTTGCCGAAGGTGGATCAGCGCCGGGTTGCAAAGAATGGCGTCGAGGTGCGCACGATGGCGGAGCGCGGGCGCTATCCCACCTACTACCTTCAGAACTTCCACTATCAGTCTGGAGGATGGCTGAGCGAGGAAAGCGCAGAGCTGTACGATACCCAGGTCGAGGTGTTGTTTGGGGGCGCTGCAGACGCGATGCGACGGATTGTGCTCGGTGCCTTGGTGAAGGCCCTGCGAGGGGCAGACCAACGGCGGGTGAAGCACCTTGATATGGCGTGCGGCAACGGGCGGTTTTTGGAGCAAACGCTCAGCGCGTTGCCGCGTTTGCCGGCGGTGGGGATTGATCTGTCACCGGCGTATCTGGCCAAGGCCAAGGCACGGCTGGCTGCGTGGCCGCATGTGGAGCTTGTGTCTGGGGCTGGCGAGCAATTGCCGTTTGAAGACGGACGGTTTCAGTCTGCCTCCTGCATCTATCTGTTCCACGAACTGCCGCCGCGGGTGCGCCCGCTGGTGGCGCAGGAAATCGCGCGGGTTATGCCGCCTGGCGGGGTACTGGTGTTTGCAGACAGCCTGCAGATGGGCGACGCGCCAGACCTGGACCAGATGCTGGAATACTTCCCGCATGGCTTTCATGAGCCGTATTACGGGTCTTATTTGAAAGAAGACCTGATCGGCATGTTTGACAGCGTGGGCTTGCGCCATGAAGCAACAGAGCTTGCGTTTTTGACGAAAGTGCTGGTGTTCCGCCGGGTGTGATCAGTGCGCGGATTTAGTCCCGTCACGCGCCAGTTGCGCCGCGTACTGATCGTCGTTTGGTGCGAGCAGTAGATACATCGCCGGGGTGACAATCCGCGCCACCAAGGTTGAGCTGACCAAGCCGCCGATGATGACGATCGCCAGCGGGGTAAACAGAGGCGAATTCTCCAACACCAGCGGGGTGAGCCCGCCGATCGCTGTGACTGAGGTGAGCAACACCGGCAGGAAGCGCACTTCGCCGGCCTTTTCGATGGCCTCGCGCAGAGGTGTGCCGCGGGCGCGCTCCTGGGTTGCAAACTCCACCAACAAGATCGAGTTTTTGATCTCTATACCGATCAAAGCGACAAAGCCAATCACGGCGGTGAACGACAGCGAGTTGCCGGTGATCCACAGGGCGATCAAGCCACCCATGATACCAAACGGTATGACGAAAGCCACCACCGCGGTGACAGCGAAGGTGCGGAACTCCAACAGCAGCACCACCATCACGCCAAAGATTGCCACCAAGATCGCAGTGCCAAGCCCGGAGAAACTTTCCGCACTGGCCGCCGCCTGGCCGCCCAGCTCAATCGTGTAACCGGGGGGAAGGCGAAGGTCTTGCAGGCGAGAGGCCGCGTCTGCGGTGACATCGGAGGTCAAGAACCCGTCGGCGGCAAAGGCTGTGATGGTAACGCTGCGTTCGCGTTGGTAGCGGTCGATGCGGGCGGCGGCGGAGGTGAAGCTGGGGCTTGCGATTTCGGCCAGGGGAACCGCGCCGCCGGTGGATGTCCAAACATAAAGCCCGTCAATCGAGGCCAGGGCGGGGGCGCTATCTCCGTCGCGGGGGCTGCGGACGACGACGGGGTAGGAATCGCCCTTGGGATCGCGGAAGGCTGCCACTGTAGCACCGCCCAGGGCGATCCGTACCGCGTCGTCAACACCGCCGGCAGGAACGCCTAGCAGCGCTGCCTTGTTGGCATCGACGTTCAAGTCCAACTCGATGAGGCGGGCAGAGAGCGGGTTGCGGACGTCGCGGGTGCCGGGCGTTGTGGTGATGATGCGTTCGGCGTCGGCGGCCAGAGCTTCGAGCGCTGCGATGTCAGGGCCTTGGATGCGAACCGCGATCGGGGCATCGATCGGGGGGCCGTTTTCAAAGCGACGCACACTGATCTGTGCGCCGGGATAGGTGTTCAGCTGGGCGCGGATCTCTTGCAGCAGGGCGCGCGTGTCTTCGGCCTCATACTTTTTCAGGCTGACGTACAATGATCCGATGTTGGACTGTTGCGGGGCTGGGCTGTCGTTATAATAAACGAAAGGGTTGCCGCGCCCGACGTTGGCCATGCGCCACACGACCTCTTCATGCTGGGCAAGCACGCCTTCAGCAAAGCGCACCGCCTTATCCGTTTCGCTGATCGCTGCGCCCTCTGGCAGCTCAATATCCACCATGAAATAGGGGCTGTCGTTTTCTGGAAACAGGCTAAAGCCCAGCCGTGGGATCAACGTCAAGGACAGGGCAAAGCAGGCAAGGCCCGCAACCACGGTGTAGATCGGGCGTGCCAAAGCCCAATGCAGCACCGGTCGGTAGACGTTGTGGATCACGCCCATCACCCCATCGAGCAGGGGATTGGAATGGCCCTGATGGGACTTTGGCAGGAGGTGGGCCGCCAAAAATGGGATCACCGTCAAGGACACGATCAGCGAGGCGATGATCGTCATGATCACTGCCATTGGCAGGGACCGGATGAATTGGCCGGAGCCTTCAGGAAGCGCCAGCAATGGCAGAAAGGCCAGCAAGAGCGTGGCCGTGCAGCCGATCACGGCCACGTTGATTTCTTCAACACCGGCAACCGCTGCCTGGCGCGGCGTGAGACCTTCGCGCAAGCGGCGGGCAATGTTTTCGGTGACCACGATGCTGTCGTCTACCAGCAAGCCAAGGGCGATGATGAAGCCGGCGATCGACAGCTGGTTCATCGAATAGCCCAGGATCGACAGCGCAGTAACGCCCATCGCCAGAGACAATGGGATCGACACCATCACCACAATCGAGGCGCGGAAACCCAGCGGTAAAAGCGTCAGCAGCACCAGAAAAATCGCGATCAGGAAGTCGCGGCCGAGCTTTAACAGGCGGTCGGAGACGGTTTTTGATTGGTCAAAGCCGCGCTCCAGCCGCACGCCTTCGGGCAGCTGTTGTTCAAAGGCAT
The DNA here is from genome assembly GCA_049314555.1 of Caulobacterales bacterium. Classification (GTDB taxonomy): domain Bacteria; phylum Pseudomonadota; class Alphaproteobacteria; order Caulobacterales; family Aquidulcibacteraceae; genus REEB509. The sequence continues at coordinate 25,922 of JBMOEW010000006.1, read as the reverse complement.
CCACAGCGGTGTGGATCGCGTTGGTGACGGTGAACACATTTTCGCCGATGCCAGCGCGGGCGGTGACGAATATCGCGCGCTCGCCGTTGAAGCGGGTCATGTGGCGTTGTTCGTCGTCGGCCCAGGCCACGGCTGCCACATCGCCCACGGTGAGGGTGCGGCCATCGGTGCTGCGCAAGGGGACGGCGGCGATCTCTTCCAGGCTGTCGTAGGCCCCGGTGGCGGCGACGGTGAAGCGCCTGCCGCCGGCTTCTACTGCGCCGATGGGGCTGGAGATACCTTCGGCCTGCAGGGCCTGCACCACAAGGTTTGCCGGCACGCGGTATTGGGCCATGCGGTCGAGGTTGAGGGTGACGCGCACCTCTGGAGGAGGCGCGCCCCAAATCTCTGCCTGTTGCACGCCTTGTTGGCGTTCAATCAGATCTTCCAGCGCTTCGGCATAGGCGAGCATCTGGCGCATCGATGCGTTTTGGCTGACCAGCGCCATTTGTACGACGTTGGCGTTGGCGGTGGATGCGCGGTCCAGGCGCACATCGCGCACGCCGGTGGGAAGGTCTGGGCGAATGCGATTTACTTCGCGCACGACCTCATCAAACTTGCGGTCTGGATCAACGCCCCAGACGAATTCTGCGCGCACGGAAACAAAGCCAGCCGAAATGTTGGACTCGATTTCGGCGACGTCTTCGATCCTGTTGATCGCTTCCTCAATGGGGATCGCCACGAGTTGTTCCATCTCGGACGCGTCAGCACCCGGCAAAACGACTGACACAAGCGTGATCGGAAACCGTGCGATGGGATCTTCCGATTTCGGAATACCGATCACGGCGTTGACCCCAAGGGCCACCAAAAGCGTGAACGCGACCAGCGTGACCTGCCAGCGTTCGACGAAGAACGAGGTGATGGCGCTCATGGGGTGGCCGTCGCGGCTGGGGCGAGGCTGACAGGCTCACCATCGCGCACAAAGGCGGCACCAGTGGCGATCACGCGCTCGCCCGGCTGCAATCCTTCCAGCACAATGACTTCATCATCGATCACGCCGCCGGTGCGGATGGCCCTTCTGCGCGCGATGGACTGGTCATCGACCACATACACGACGCCTTGATCGGCGCGCGCATCGAGCAGGGCCAGAAGTGGCACGCGCAAGCTGGGGGCCTGCGTGGACTGGTCTTGCCCGGTGATCTCCACCCTGGCGACCATGCCGCTGAGCATGCCGGCGGGGCGGTCGATGCGGATTTCCACATCATAGACGCCGGTGGCGCTATCGCTTTTGGCGGCGATCTGCTCTACGCGCCCGACGCGTACCGTTGGGTCGCCGTCCAGGCGCACTTGGGCGGCGGCACCGCGGCTGATCTGTGCGGCCTGGCGTGAGGTGACGTTGGCGCGCACGATCAAGCCTTGTGCGGTTTCGCCCAGCACCAGGATGGGTTGGCCAGCGCCCACCACCTGGGCGGGCTCTGCTTGCCTGCGCAAAATGACGCCGCTGGCGGTGGCCACCAAAACCGCGGTTTCGCGGTTGTAGCCGGCGGCGTCGCTTGCGGCGCGGGCACGGCGCACTTGCAGTTCGGCGTCGTCCAGGCGGGCCTGGGAGACGATCCCGCGCTCAAACAGGGTGCGCTGGCGGGTCAAATTGCGTTCGGCGGTTTCAAGGGCTGCGCTGGCTTCGGTGGCCCCTGCCTGAACTGCCGTGAGGCGAAGGGCTGCCAGCTGTTGGCCGGCCCGGACGGTTTGGCCCTCATCGACCGCAATGCTTGCGATCACGCCTGGCACATTGAACGACAGGGCCGTTTCGCGCTTGTAAAGCACTAGCCCGCTGGCGCTGACGGTGCCCTGTGCGGTGGTGGGGGCGGCCTCGATGACCCCGACGATGGGAGCCCGGACGCTGGCTGCCGGGGGGGCGCTGGCGCTGCCACAGGCGGCCAGGACGCTGGCGGCGAAAAGCATCGCGGGGACCGCTGATCGCCCGTTTTGGTTGCCTAATCGCATGAGAGCTCCCCCTGTTGCGACCGTCCCCAGGCCGCGCACATATTAGCGCTGAACAATTACATCAGGATTCACTACTCAGCAAGGCGAGCGTTGATACGGGCCTGCTGGTCTGCTGGATCAGCGCAGCGGGGGTGATTTCTGGATTGGCACGATCGCTGAGGGCGGGTTAGGTCGTTTAAGTAAGTTGTGGCGTGGTGATGGTAGGAGCGAACATGGGACAGGCTGGCGAATTTGACGTGATCGTCTATGGGGCGAGCGGTTATACGGGCCAGCTGGTCGCGGAGGTCATGGCGCGCCGATACGGGGCCGGCAGCGGGGTGAGCTGGGCGCTGGCTGGGCGCAACTTGGACAAGCTCGCGGCCGTGCGCGGTGCGGTCGGTGCGCCGGCGACTGTGGCGCTGGTGGCGGCTGACGGCGATGATGAGGCAAGCCTGCTTGCGATGGCGCAACGGGCCAAAGTGGTGCTCACCACGGTCGGGCCCTATCAGCTTTATGGCAGCAAGCTTGTGGAAGCATGCGCGAAGACGGGCACGGACTATGTGGATCTGTGCGGTGAGCCCGCATGGATGCGCCAAATGATCGATGCGCACGAGGGGGCGGCCAAAGCGTCTGGGGCGCGGATCGTGTTTTCGTGCGGGTTTGATTCCATCCCGTTCGACCTTGGCGTGTATTTTCTGCAGCAGCAGGCCAAAGCGCGTTTCGGTCAGGGGTGTGGACGGGTGCGCGGACGGGTGCGCAAAATGGCTGGCACGTTTTCAGGCGGCACGGCGGCCAGCCTCAAGGCGACCATGGCTGCGGCCATGACCGATCCGAACGTGATCACCCTCTTGCGCTCGCCGTTCGCGTTGACGCCCGGTTTTGAAGGGCCAGAACAGCCGCACGGCATGAGCCCCATGCAAGACGACGCGCTTGATGGGCTATGGGTGGCACCGTTCATCATGGCCCCGATCAACACGAAAAACGTGCACCGTTCCAACGCGCTGCTGCAGCACATGTATGGCCGCGACTTTGTGTATGACGAGATGCTGATTACCGGGCTAGGCGCGCAGGGCGAGGCGATCGCCAAGCACGTGGCGGGGGATCGCTCTTTGATGAGCGACGGTGGCCCCAAGCCCGGCGAAGGCCCTTCCAAGGAAGAGCGCGAGAGCGGCCACTATGATGTGTTGTTTCTGGGCGAAACCAGCGACGGACGCTGGATCAAGGTGGGCGTGACCGGCGACATGGACCCGGGCTATGGCTCTACGTCCAAGATGATCGCGGAAGCGGCGGTGTGTTTGGCGAAGGACGGCGTTGCTGCGGGGGGCGGGATTTTCACCGCTGCGCCCGTGATGGGGGACGCCTTGATCAAGCGCCTTGTGGCAAATGCGGGCCTGACCTTCGCTGTGGAAGACTGAGGTTTGCCTCAAAAGGGGATCGGCTTGCCATCCCAAGCGAAGAGCTGGCCGGTGTGGTTAGGGGTGAGCTGGTCGATCACCCTCAACAGATGGCTGGCGCTTTGGGCGGGCGTGAAAAGCTGCTTGGCAGGCAAGCCAGACTGGAACGGCTTTGAGAGGGCGGTATCCACCGTGCCGGGGTGCAGCGTGACGCACACGGAGGGCTTGTTGCGCATGGCCAGTTCGATGGCGCAATTGCGCACCAGCATGTTCAAGGCGGCCTTCGAGGCACGGTAGGCATGCCAGCCGCCGGTGTGATTGTCGCTGAGGGAGCTGACCCGCGCGGATAGGGCGGCGAACACGGTTTTGCGGTCCCGCGGGAGGCGGGGCAGAACGTGTTTGGCGATCAGGGCTGGCCCGATGGCGTTGATCGCATAGGCCTTTGCAAGGGCTGTTGGGTCCAAGGTGCGGAAGGTTTTTTCTGGGTTTTGGGTGGCGTCATGGAGCATGCCCGTGGCCACGATGACGAGGTCTGGCGGGCTTTGCGTGCAGGCCTGTGCGATGGCCGCCTTGATGTTTGCTTCGTCGGTGATGTCGCACAGCAGGGGGATGGTTTTTGCGGTTTCAGGCAGGCCCTGGCGAGACGTGGCATGCACGCTGGCGCAGCGGTCATCGCCGGCCAAAGCCTGCACAAAGGCAGAGCCAATGCCGCCGCTCGCGCCGAAGACCAAGGCGCGGTAGCCGTCTGTAAGTGAGGGAAGTGGGGAGGGATTGGTCATTGCTGCATGTGAGTGTTACGCGCGGCAATTGTGGTTGGATGGGTTGTTAGGCCAAGAACACTTTCGCCAACGCCAGCGCGCCGACCGCGATCAAGGCGGACAAGGCCAGGATCATGGTAATAACCCCACTGCCTACGCCGCGAATGTCGCGGATCGAGGTTTTTGCCCCCATCGCCACAATGGCGATCGCCAGCAGCCAGGTCGTGGCCTGCGCTGCCAGGCCTTTGATATGTGGCGGGATGTAATTCATTGAGTTCGCCGCAGCCAGGATCACAAAGACAATCAGGAACCAGGGCAAGATCGCGCCCCAGGCCGGGCCACTGCCCTTCGCTTGGGTGTGCTGCGCTTGGGCGGAAAACAGCAGGGCCACAACCAACACCGCCGGCAACAAAAGCGCCACGCGCCAGAGTTTGACGATCATGGCGGTCTCGCCCACCTCTTGCGAGACGGCAAATCCGGCACCGGCCACCTGGGCCACGTCATGGATCGCCGCACCCAAAAATCCTCCCAAGACACTTGGGGGAAGATGCAAGACCACCCCGATCGCGGGGTAGATGAACATCACGATGGTGGACAGAAGGGTGGTGAATAAAATCACCGGCACAAGCAGGCGTTCGGTTTGCGGGCGCTGGGGCAGCGCGGCCGCGACCGCTGCGGCGGCGGAGGCCCCACAAATCGCCACCGAGGCTGCCGCCACTAGCGCGCCGTGGCTATCCACCTTCAGGGGCTTGGCCAAGAACCACCCGGCTGCGAGGACGCAAGCGACGAGGGCTGCGACCCCGCTTGCGTAATCCAACCCCAATGCGGTGAATTGCTGAACGCTGACTTTGGCGCCGAGCAGCGCCACGCCCAGGCGCAGCAGGGTGCGCGCCATAAATCCCAGCGTTTTGGCATGCCGCAGCATCGGTGGGGCCCCGGCAAGACACAAGCCTGCGACCGCCGCGAGAAGCATGGCCGGCACATGAGTCGCGTGGGCGATGGTGGTGGCTGCAAACACCGCCAGAACAATAACCCCCGCGGTCGCCAGGGCCTGGCGGGTGTCTTGAGGCATGGTCAGAGACGGCATGGGGGCAGGCGGCTTTGCGAAAACGGGGGCACTCAGGAATGCGCCGACTGTTTAGCAAAACCGTAAATGGAAGTAAGTTGACATTCCCAGTTGGGTGCTGCGGCGGGGATTGAGTGCTCCCTTTGGGGTGTGGGCGCCTTAGGTCAAGGCTGCGGCTGAGCGGCTCTGGCGGGCAGCCCGGATGCGTTCGATTTCGGCATTGAGGCGCTCTTTGAAGAACGCGTCGCAGCCAATGCAAACGTTAGCTACGTTTCGCCCTTTTGGGTCTGTGGTCTGTGACGCTTGGCGATAGTCCTTTCGGGTCCAGCCCATTTGCAGCCCCATGGCTTCTGGGTCGCCGGCGTTGATCGCCTCAAACGCCGGGTGCCCCTTGAGGCTGTCGAGGATGTCGGTGAGGCGCTCTTGCGTCAGGTTGCCCAGCGCGGCCTTGGTTTTGAGGCAGCACGGATAAACCGAGCCGTCTGGCTCGATGGCCACCTCTGAGCCGGCAAGGCCATAATTGAGGAAGTTCTTGCCGCCGCTCCAGCGGGCGCAGAAGTTTGTTTCATAGGTTGCGTTGGAAAGGCCGTTCAGCCATGCGCGCCCACGGGGCCAAAGCTCCCCGATCCAAAGGTCCGGTTGGGCACCGAAGAACAAATAGAACGGGCCGTTGTCGTTTGGCGTGGGCCGCTGCGGCGGCGTTTTTAAGCGAGGGTCTCGGGGCTCGCCAAGGCCGATTTCGCGGGCCCCAAAGGGAGCCATCATGGTGCGGATTTTGTCCATCAGGGCAAATTTCTTGTCGCCTTCCAGGCCAACGTGGAAATCGTCAATGGAGGCGATGGCGATAGTGCGCACGCCGCGCGCGAGCATTTGTTCGATGTGGCGGGGCGTTAGGATATCGCCGGTGGTTTGGATGGAAATCGCTGGGCCGCTAGCGCCCCAGCGGTGCTTGATGGCATCGAGGGCGGGATAGAACAGCTCTTCACGCACGCCATCGATCAACAGTTCACCGCCAGCCATCACCAACAACGTGCGCTTGCGGCTGGGGGTGCCATCGGCCGTGGGCTGGCGCGGATCCAGGTAGCTCATATCGTCGGGCAAATTATCGATGATGCGCTGATAAGAGGCTTTGCCTTCCCCCACCACTTGAGCGAGGTCTTGGCGGACATAAGGGCGGAAGCGGTCGTCGTAGCAATGGGCGCACTTGCGATGGCAGGCCCAGCTCAAGACCCAATAAACAGCTTCCATGTCGTTTGCCTAAGTCGATGCTTTGCCGGGGCGTCGCGAACCCAAGCGGAGCTTGGTTTGGAATGCAAGGGTGCTTGGCCTTGATTGATGGGGGCCGAACTTATCGATTGACGTTCTTTGGCCTGAGCGCCAGACTTAAACTCCTTGTAATTGGGGGCTGTCATGCAATTCAAAATGGTGTGCTTGTCGGTGTTAGCGGCGGCGATGATGGCTGGATGCGCACCGTCTGCGCCGCCGGTCGCAACGGCTGATGCTGCGGCAGAGGCATTGACCTGCACGCAATCCCATTCGGCGACGATGCCCCTGACCGGCCCTGAGGCGCAGGACACCGTTACGGTGCATTCCCTGGCCAGCCCGGCGTTGTCCACTGCGGCGCAGGCGGGCGATACGTCAATGAACGGCGAGCTGTGCAACAATGCGACGCTGGTGTTGACCGTGCACGGTCAGGCGTTTGGCGGCTTGCTCTATACCTATGCCCGGCCGCTGCAGGGCATGGATGTACACACCTTGGCGCTGACGCCTGCCCAGCTGGGTGAGTTTTTGCAAACCTGGCTGTCTTCGATCGAAGTGGTTTCCACCGAACGCGCGCCGGAGTTGACCGCTGATGGCAGCGTGTCTTCGCCGTTTCCGGCTGCCGAATACGCTGGGCTGAAGGCCCTCAAACTGCCGCTGATGTGTTTCGCGTCCAGTGTGCACGACCAAAGCTGCGTGCTCTTCAATCCGGACATTTCTGACCGAGGCGAATTGTTCTCGGAGCAGACCGAGTCCTAAGCCAAGCTCGAAGCTCTAAAGCTTGCAGCGCGCGTTCCTTTGCAGGGGGCGCGCGTTGTCGTTTTTGGGGTGGACAGCCCCTTAGGGATGGCTGCGGCAGATTGGCATTTGGCCTCCCATAGAGCCGGTCTATCTCAGGTCGGGTTAGAACCGATTTGGCCGGGCGCGCTTGTCGCGCTACCAAAGCGCCACGTTTCGGCTCACACACCTTGGATGGAGCAAACATGTCCTCAGAATCGCAATGTCCCGTATCGGCTGGTGCTCGCAAGAACGCGCTGGCCGGCACGCCGTCTAATTCAGATTGGTGGCCAGATCAGCTCAACTTGAAGATTTTGCACCAGCATTCGCCGAAGTCCGATCCGATGGGCGGCAGCTTCAATTACGCGGCCGCGTTCAAGACGCTGGATCTGCACGCGGTGGTGGCAGACCTGACCGCCCTGATGACCACGTCGCAGGACTGGTGGCCCGCGGACTACGGCCACTATGGCCCGCTGTTTATCCGGATGGCATGGCACAGCGCCGGCACTTACCGGATTGCTGACGGTCGCGGCGGAGCAGGTTCGGGCACGCAGCGGTTTGCGCCGCTGAACAGCTGGCCGGATAACGGCAACCTGGACAAAGCGCGGCGGCTGTTGTGGCCGATCAAGCAGAAGTATGGGGCGAAACTGTCGTGGGCGGATCTGATGATCCTGGCGGGCGACGTGGCGCTGCAATCGATGGGCTTCAAGATCTTCGGCTTTGCGGGCGGCCGCGAAGACGTGTGGGGGCCAGAGGACGATATCTATTGGGGCCCTGAGACCGAATGGCTAGGCGACAAGCGTTATTCTGGCGATCGCCAGTTGGCTCAACCGCTTGGCGCAGTGCAAATGGGGCTGATCTACGTCAACCCCCAAGGGCCAAACGGCAATCCTGATCCGGTGCTTTCTGGGCGGGATGTGCGCGAAACCTTTGCCCGCATGGCGATGAACGACGAAGAAACCGTGGCCCTCGTTGCAGGTGGCCACACCTTCGGCAAAGCGCACGGCGCTGGCCCGGAAAGCCACGTGGGCCCAGAGCCAGAGGGCGCTCCGGTGGAAGCGCAAGGCCTTGGCTGGTTGTCCAGCTTCCGGTCTGGCAAAGCGGGCGACACCATCACTTCAGGCATCGAAGGGGCTTGGAAGCCCAACCCGACCAAATGGGACATGGGCTATTTTGACGTGCTGTTTGGCTATGAGTGGGAGCTGGAAAAGAGCCCTGCTGGTGCCCATCAGTGGCGGGCAAAGGACGTGAAGCCAGAGCACATGGTGGTGGATGCGCATGATCCGTCGATCAAGCATCGCCCGATGATGACGACGGCGGACATGTCGCTGCGTTTTGACCCGATCTACGAGCCGATCTCGCGGCGCTATCACCAAAACCCGGCGCTGTTTGCCGATGCCTTCGCGCGGGCTTGGTTCAAGCTGACCCACCGCGATATGGGCCCCGTCACGCGGTATTTGGGGCCGTTGGTGCCTAAAGAAGAACTGATTTGGCAGGACCCGGTTCCCGCCGTCGATCATGCGCTGGTGGGGCCGGCCGAAATCGCCACGCTGAAGGCTAGCCTGCTTGCCTCTGGTCTTTCGATCTCGCAGCTTGCAACCACGGCTTGGGCTTCTGCCTCCACCTACCGCAACAGCGACAAGCGGGGCGGGGCCAATGGGGCGCGCATCCGGCTGGCACCGCAGAAGGATTGGGCGGTGAACCAACCAGGCGAGCTCGCCAAGGTTCTGCCGGTTCTGGAAAAAATCCAGGCTGACTTCAACGCCGCCCAAACGGGGGGCAAGAAGATCTCGCTGGCGGATTTGATCGTGCTCGGCGGCTGTGCTGCTGTGGAAGCGGCGGCGAAAAAGGCTGGCCATGAGGTGAGTGTTGCGTTCACCCCAGGCCGGACCGATGCCACGCAAGCCCAGACGGATGTGCATTCCTTTGCGGTGCTGGAGCCAGCCGCTGACGGGTTCCGCAACTATGTGGGCAACGGCCAGCATGCCACGGCGGCTGAGATGCTGGTTGACCGGGCGCAGTTGCTGACGCTGAGCGCACCGGAGATGACGGTGCTGATCGGTGGCCTGCGGGCGCTGCGGGTTGGCACGTCTGAAATCGGCGTGTTCACCAAGCACACCGACACGTTGACCAACGATGTGTTCGTGAACCTCCTCGACATCAGCACGCAGTGGAAGAAATCCGCCGCTGCCGATGGCGTGATGGAGGGCCATGACCGGGCAACCGGCGCGCTCAAGTGGCGCGGCACTGTGGTGGATCTGGTGTTCGGGTCGAACTCGCAGCTGCGGGCGATCGCTGAAGTCTATGCGGCGAGCGATGGGCAGGCGGCGTTTGTGCGCGACTTCGTGGCGGCCTGGACCAAGGTGATGAACCTGGACCGGTTCGATCTGGCCTAAGCAGCGCCCTTGAGGGCTAGCGGCCTTCAGGTCGTGAATAGGGCCTCGGTGTGGTGTTGCCAGTTTTGGCAAGACTGCACCGAGGCCTTTTCGCATTTATGGCCCAAGGCGAAGGGGGCGCATTTGTGAGGTTGCGCGGCGCGCCTGAAGGGGGGAAAGTTCGCGGGCGCGCGAAGGCTTCCCTGCTGCCGGCAAAACCTCGACCGTTGGGGGCTTTCAGTGGCGGCGTTTCCACCGTCGCTCAAACTGTTGGCGAACACAAGAGATCGAACATGGCCCGGACAGAACCAAGAACCGCACCCAACGCGATGAAATGTCCTGTGCGTCTTGAGGACGTTGATCTGTTTTCAACGGGGGCGCAGGAACACTGGTACGAGGCCTATCCGATTTTGCACGCCGAGGCGCCTGTGCTGCGACTGCCCGGCGAAGGCGCAGAGCCGGGCACCGATGGCTTCGTTTTGACCAAGTATGAAGACATTCTTCGTGTTGTGCGGGATCCGGAGCGTTTCCCGCCGGGGCTGACTACGCCGCCAAAGCCCAATCCAGACGGCACGATGCCGCGCCTGAATGCGATGATGGTCTCGATCCAGACGCTGCGGCCGAATGAGGAGCTGTGGCGGGCGCACAAGTCGGAGCTCACCGATCCATGGGTGGGCACGGGGGCTGTGCGCCACCAAGAGATGATCAGCGCTGCTGCGACCAAGCTGATCGATACCTGGATCGACAAGGGCAGCGTTGATTTTGTGGGCGCGTTCGCCCGTCCGTTGCCGCAGATCGTGATGGCCAAAGTTTTGGGCTTTCCGGTCGAGGATATTCCGCGCATGGAAGTGTGGGGCGGGGCGCAGGTGATGGCGTTCGTCTATGGGGCGGGCCATCGCAACATTTTGACCGGCGAGCAAATGGCCGAGCAGGGCCGCATCCTGGCGGATTTTGGGGCGTATGTGGCGGATTGGGTCAAGGCCAAGCGCCAGGATCCCAAAGAGGATATGATCTCGTGGCTGACGCAGGTCAGCTACAGCCCACTGGACCGCAAGCTCACGGATGTGGAGATTTGCGGCATCGTCTACGCGATGATGATCGGCGGGCTGGAGACCACGCAGTACGCTATGGCGGAACAGGCGCAGCTGTTTTGCGAAGACCCGGCGCTCTATGCCCAAGTGCGCCAGGACCGCAGCAAGTTGCGGCCGTTTATTGAAGAAAGCCTGCGGCTGCGCTCCCCGACGCAGGGGCTGTCAACCCGCACCACTACGCAAGACGAGGTATTCCAAGGCGTTGCGGTGCCGGCGGGATCGCTTCTGCACCTGCGCTGGGCGGCGGCGAACCGCGATCCTGGCGAGTTTGAATGCCCGCACGAGTTGCAGCTCGATCGCAAAGGCGTGACGCGCCATTTGACGTTCTCGCAAGGCTCACGGAGCTGCCCTGGCTCTGGCATCTCACGGATGGAGCAAACGATTGCCTGGAACCATTTGATGGACCGGATTGAGACCATCGAGTACGCGCCCGGCAATAGTTTTGCGCATCAGCCGGGGATCATGCTGGGGCTGTTTGAGCTGAACGTGAACTTCAAAGCCGCCGCTGGCTGAGCGTGCGCTTGTAGAAACCCATTTCTAGCCAAAAGGTCATCAAATTGGCGCGATTGAAATCGCTCCTTGCGCGGGATTGGCGTGTCTGATCATAGTTACAGATCAGCCATTTGGAGTGATGATCATGCGCACATGGGCGGCCGCGGCGGCACTCCTCTTTGCTTTCATAGCGGAGGCGCAAGTCCAGGCGCAGGCACAAAATGTTGCCGGCCTGGACAGTGAACAAGAGGCGTATGTGGATGGCAATCTGTACTTTCTAGCCTACCACGAAGTGGGCCACATGATCATGGATCAGGTGTTGAACGAAGATCAGATAGCGGATCGGCGCGCGTCTGAGGAAATCGCCGACGACATCGCCACCTGGCTATTGCTGCCTGATCCAGACGAGCCGCCGTTTGATGCTGATTTGGTGGCCGCGATGCGGGGCTGGATGCGAAGCAGCACGCTGCAGGACGGGGTTGGGCAAAGCCCACACTATCCCGACGATGCTGAACGGGCCGCGCGGATTGCGTGCTATGTCTATGGCTCGAACCCAAGCCAGTATGGCTCGATTGCGCAGATGTTCCCCAATTCCATCAACTCGGTGAATTGCGAAGAGGAAGTGGAGATTTTGCAGGAGGATCTGCAAACCTGGTTTGAGGGATCGATGATTCCGCCGGCAGAGGCTGACGGTGCGCTGGTGACCGTTGCTTATGGGCCGGCGGGTGGCGCGCTTGCAGAAGCGCGGGACTATCTGATGGAAAGCGGCGTGCTTGAGGAAGCGGCTGAAGACATTTCTCAGTTTATTCGCCTGCCCAACGAGGTGCGGATTGTGGGGCAAAGTTGCGGGGCGGGGGCTGCGGAATTTCGCTATCGCCCGTCAACCCGCCAGATCACGGCCTGCTACGAGGCGGTCGATTGGTTGGTGCGGGACGCGCGGGGCGAATATCAGGAAGCGGCGGAGCAAGGTCGCGATGTTCGGGCCGATGAGTTGGGCTCTGGCGGGGCGCGGGTGTCGCGTCGCCCCCGGCCGCCCCCACCACCGCCGAGCCGCTAACGACTAGCGCCTTCTGCCTGTTGAGAGTGGCGGGGCATCCGGCACGCGGGCGCAGACGTCGCGGTTTGGATCTTCCCATTCGCTGCCCAAGAGCGCATCGGAGGCAATCTCTGCTTGCGAGAAGCGCCGGGCCCGGTTCCCCAGGACGTTGAGGCACGCCTCCAGGGCGAGGGCGCGCCAAGGATGCGTGAGACGGCTCACGTCCCAAACCCGCACAAACCCATCGTCGCTGGCGGTCAGGAGTTGTTCGGCATCGGCAGAGAACGCCACGCCGAAAACCGCTCCGTCGTGACCTTCGATGACGGCCAACTGACGCCCGTCTGCGGCGTCCCAGATGCGGGCGGTGCGGTCGTCGCTGGCGGTGGCGACACGGTGCCCATCTGGAGAAAAGACAGCGCTATAAACCCCGCCGCCATGTCCTTCCAGGGTGGTGCGGAGCTCAAACGTTTGCGCATCCCACAGCCGCACGGTGCCGTCGTCGCTTGCGGTCAAGATGGTGCGCTGGTCGCGGGACACAGCGACCCCGCCAACGCCCAGTTGATGCCCTTGCAAGGTTGCCAGTTCCTCGCCGGTGGCCGTGATCCAGACCTTTGCGGTCATGTCTTCGCTGCCGCTGACAATGAACGCGCCATTCGGGGCATAAGCCACGCTGCGCACGATGGCGTCGTGGCCTTGCCAGGCTCTGGCCAAGGCACCGGTTTCGGCATCGCGCAGATGGATCATGCCGCTATTGGTCGCGGTCACGACGAAGCGATCGTCTGGGGAGAAAACGGCGGCGAAGATTTTGCCTTCGCCGTCGTCAACGGTGAACATCGGCGCTGTGGTTTGCAGGTCCCAGACTTGTAAAATGGCATTATCGCCGCCGGTGACGAAGCGCTGCCCGTTGTGGGCGAAGGTGGCCGTGCGGACGGGGCCTTGGCCTGGGTTGAGGCGGCGAACCTCTGCCGGCGCCTGGCGATCCCACACCATGATCTCGCCCTGTTCGGTGGAGGCCAAGACCTTAGGGCCTTCGAGGGCGACCTCGATGGAACTGATCGCCCCGCTTTCAGACGCGAGCGCGCTCAACAGGCGGTTCTGTGGTACCGGCCAGAGGCGGGCGGTGCCGTCGGTGCTGGCGGTCAAAACCATTGCATTGTCTGGGTGAAAGACGGCTTGCGTCAATTCCTCAGCATGGCCGCGCAGCACGTTGAATTGTGCGCCGGTATCGACGTCCCAGGCGCGGGCTGATCCATCTTTGCTGGCGGTGACGACAGCGCGCCCATCGGGCGAGAACGATGCGCGGGTGACGAAGTTGGTATGGCCGGAGAGGGTGTGGATCTCGGCACCGGTTCGGGCGTTCCAGATCTTTGCCGTCAGATCCACACTCGCGGTGACAACTTGCTGACCATCCGGGGAAAAGACCGCGGTATAGACTTCAAGGTCGTGTCCGATCAGGGGGTGGATTTGCGTGCCGTTGGCGGCGTTCCAGATGATGGCGCTGCCATCTGCGCTCGCGGTGACGATGTGGGTGCTGTCTGGGGAAAACGCGACGCTGAGGATCGCGTCCTGGTGGCCTAACAGCTGGTCGATTTCGGAACGGGTGTTGGCGTTGTACAGGCGCGCGATGCCGTCTTCGGCCGCGGTGACGATGCGCTGTCCGTCTGGGGATGCAGCAACACTCCAAATTATTTGCGATGGGGGTGGCGCGATTGTCCAAACCTCGGCTGTCGCTGGATCGATGATGTGGACATTGCTGTTTGTGTCTAGGCTGAGGATGCGGGTGCCGTTTCGAAAGAACGCGAGACTGACAATCTCGGCTTGGCTTGGTTGGAAGCTTTTGATTTGGGTGGCGTCTTGGGCGTTCCAGAGCTTGATGTGGCCTGTTGCGTCTGCGGTGATGAGGCGGCGATTATCTGGGGAGAAAGCGGAACTTGTGACATCGGCCTCGTGGCCCTGCAGCGTGGCCAAAAGCCTGCCGGTGTGGGCGTCCCAGATTTTTGCCACCCGATCGCGGCCGGTGGTGACTGCGCGCGCGCCGTCACTTGAGAAATAGGCGCTGGTGATGGCCGCATCGTGCGCGAGCGGGGGCAGGCTTTGGGCGCTGGCATGGGAAATCGCACCCAGGGCACCCAAGTAAAGCCGCTCGTTTTGGGGGGCCAATTGTTGACCTGCGAGGGCATAGCGTGCGGCCGCCAGCGGATCGCCCATTTGCAATTGCTGCCAGGCGCGCTCGGCGAAAAAGCGGCTTAGGGCCAAATGGGCGCGATTAGCGTTGATGACCGCGATGACGGTCAAAACGGCGAAGAGGGCAGTGAGGCTGGAGAGCGCGATCGTCCGTAGACGGCTTTGTTGTTCCGCCCTTCGGCGATCGCGTTGCCAGAGATCGTCAAAGTCTATCCCCAGCATGCCGGCGGCGAGGCGAGCGCACACGCGGTCGCGGGAGTCCCTGCGGACATCTAACCCCACGGGCTCAATTGGCATGGTGCCGTCTTCGCCATAGGTAACGCGCAAAGCGGGCGGAAAACACTCCTTGGACGGATCGCGGGCGTTGGGTTCGCCGTCGATGATCACTGCAAAGATTTGGCGATCGGGGTTGGCGTGTTTGAAGTGTTCGATTTCAGACTGGACCCATTTGGATTGCGCCGATCGCGGCGAGCACACCACCACCATATGATCGGATGCGTTCAACGCGTTGCGCACAATGGAGCCAATATCGCCCGCTGCGGCCATGTCTTCGTCGTCGCGGAACACTTTGCCAAGCCGGCGGGTTGGTCCGAGCTCAACCGGCACGTCCGGGGGGATTTGGTAGTGTTCGAGCCACCGGTGCAGCCGATTGCCCCAGACTTTGTCTTGCCACGAATAGCTCAAGAACGCGCGATACCGCGAGGGGCCTGCGGGAGGGGCTGGTGCGCTATCCGTCATTGCTGCGACCAAAAGAGGTGCCTCCTGGGGCTTGGCGGCGCTTTGGGCTCGGGTCTGCGCGACCGCTGCGGCCTTTGCTGCATTGGTGAGTGGCGGATGTGGCGCTTGCGCGCAAGGGGGCTTGCAATCGGAGGTGGGCTTTAGGCGTAAGGCGAAAGTGTTGCTCAACCCCAAGAAATAATTTGCGTTATGATTTTGTGATAACTGAAATACAGATGTGGTATTTTCTCAAACAAACGCCATCCTATGAAATTGAATTCCAGAATTTGTAGATTGAAAAAAATACATTATATTTATCATGTATTGTAATTAGGCGCACCCATCCCGACATCCCTAATGAGAGCTGCGCTCTTTTTCGCGCTCGATCTGGTGCAGGCTTGTCCTCTCGGCGCTACTTGCCGCACCAAACAGGAGGGTCTTGATGAGCAAAAAGCCAGTGCGCGGCAATCGCGAAACACGCAAGCCCAAGCAAGCGGCAAAACCAAAGGCAAAGCCGCAGTCCGATGCTGGCGCGTCGGCGGTGGCGCAAGCGTTTTCGCAGACACCGAAAAAGCCCGCCAAGTGAGGGGCCAAGACAACCTGAACAGGAGTGTGGCGTGAGCTTAAGTGTTGCCTTCATCGGGAATGCGCCACCGCGGCTGTGCGGGATCGCGACGTTCACCTCCGACTTGCACAGTGCGGTGATTACCCGCGCCAATCCGCCGCTGGGGGCGATCTTTGCGATGAGCGAACGACGGGGCACCTATCGTTATCCGCGGTGCGTTGCTGGCGAGATCGAAGATGCGTGCGCGGGCGATTACGCGGTGAGCGCAAACCGGATCAATGCGGGGCGGTTTGACGTTGTTTCGCTGCAGCACGAGTTCGGCATTTTCGGCGGCGAGGCCGGCGGCCACATACTCGGGCTACTTGGCCGATTGCGTGTGCCGGTGGTCAGTACGCTGCACACCGTTCTATCTGCTCCGGATGCGGCGAAACGTGCGGTGTTTGAGGCCATCATCCGACAGTCGAGCAAAGTTGTGGTGATGGCGGAGCGCGGGCGCGAGGTGCTCCGCTCTGTCTACCGCGTGCCTGGCGAGAAGATCCAAGTGATCGCGCATGGTGCGCCCGACAGGGCCTTGGTGGCACCTGAGTCCCAAAAGGCCGTATTCGGACTATCCGGTCGCAGCGTTGCACTGACGTTCGGTTTGCTGTCGCCCAACAAGGGGATCGAAGTGATGATCGACGCGATGGCGCAGATCGTGCGGCGCGTGCCAAACGCCGTTTATCTGGTGGTAGGGGCCACCCATCCGAGCCTGGTGCGCCACGAGGGAGAACGCTATCGCCGCCATCTTGAGGCGCGCGTGCAAGAGCTTGGCCTTGGCGGCCACGTTCGGTTTGTTGATCAGTTTGTGGATCAAGCGCTTTTGCTGCGCTACATCGCGGCGGCGGACGTCTACGTGACGCCCTATCTCACCAAAGAGCAAATGACGTCTGGCACACTGGCCTACAGTTTTGCGTTGGGCAAGGCGATCGTGTCTACGCCCTATTGGCATGCGGCCGAATTGTTGGCGAATGGCCTTGGCAGACTTGTTCCCTTTGGGGACGTTTCTGCGACCGCCGACGCTGTCGGCGACCTGATGTGCGACCACGCAGCGCGCAACGCCATGCAAGTGCGCGCTTACCGGGCCTCGCGGTCAAGCGTTTGGAGCGAAGTGGGGCGTCGCTATCTGGAGGTCTTCGAAAGTGTGGTTCACGCAAGCGCTTCGCCAAAGTTGGCTGTGTCTTGAACATCGGCCATTTTCGTACGCTCTGCGACGACACGGGGATGCTCCAACATTCCGTGTTCGGCGTAGCGGACCGCAGGCATGGATACTGCGTAGATGACAACGCGCGCGCGGTGCTTTTGTGCCTGCGGCTGATGCCAAACATGCAGGACCCAGCGTTGGATTTGATCCTGGAGCGGTGTTGCGCTTTTGTGGAGCATGCTTGGAATGGCGATCGAAAGCGGTTTCGCAATTTCATGAGCTTTGAGCGCAAGTGGCTGGAAGAGGTGGGGTCAGAAGACAGCCATGGGCGCACACTTTGGGCACTTGGGGCGTGTGCGCGCACTGCACCTACGGGGGCCAAGCGGGCGTGGGCGCGGGCCTTGTTTGATGCATCTGCTCCGGAGACGGTTCATTTCGCGTCGCCGCGGGCATGGGCGTTTGCGCTGCTTGGGATGGTCGAAATCGGGGGCGGTGAACCGGGTTGTATGCGCCACGCCCCTTTGATGTTGGAGCTTGGCGCACGGTTGATGCGGCTCCTAGAACAGGTGGAGCAGGCTGACTGGGTTTGGGTGGAAGAGGGGTTGGCCTATGACAACGGCCGGTTCTGCGAGGCGCTGATCGTTACCGGCCGAAAGCTGCGCGCGCCGGCCATGATTGCTGCGGGCCTTCGCACGTTGCGGTTTGCACTCGACCGGCAGTTTACCACGTCGGGCGTGTTTTCTCCGGTTGGGTCGGAAGGATTTAGCGCCGTGCGTGCCATCACGCATGTTTTTGATCAGCAGCCCATCGAAGCGGCGGCGATGATCGCAGCGTGCCGGCAAGCGGCGCAAGTCGATACGACTTTCGATTGGCAGGCGGCGGCCAAGACTGTGTTTGCGTGGTATCACGGCGGCAACGTGCTCGGCCTTTCGCTTGTCGATCCAGAGGACGGGGCGTGTCGAGATGGGCTGCATGCGGATCGAGCCAACGAAAACCGGGGGGCTGAGTCTGTTTTGTGCTATTTGCTTGCGGCATGTGATATGGACGCGCTCGCGTTGTCGCCGCCGCTGGCTTTAGCGGGTGATGCTTCTGATCGCGCCTGAAGGCAGGAGTGGCCGTGGGCGTGGCGGAACTGAGGTCCCTTTGACAGACTTAGCCTTTTTGAACCGCCCGGTGCTGCATTTGCGCCCGGACCCAACGCGCGTTGTTGTGCGACCGTTTCGGATGGCTGTGGAGCCGCGCCACCTTAACCTGCCCGATGGAAGCCGGACGGATCGGATTGTGAAGCGGATCCTGGCGCTTGACGCCGAGCACGCTGCCCAAATCTTGAAAGATGTGCTCGACAGCTTTGATGGGCGCCACCGCAATCTGATTGCTACATGCGAACGGCGCGCGGAAGACATGCAAGACATTCTCGATCGAAGGGGGCCCGTCAGCTTGACGCAAAAGCGGCTGGTGGGAGCGTATTTCCTGCACGAGTTTTCGTTTGAAGCGGCGGCCCTTTTTAATCCCAGCATTGTGCCGCACCCGGATCAAACGGGTGCGCCCAGCGGCGGGATACGCTTTATCCTGAGCTTGCGGGCCGTTGGGGAGGGGCACCTTTCTACCTTGACGTTTCGGTCTGGCATGATCGACGCTGCGGGCGTTGTGAGTATCGACCAGACCGCACGCCTGGCGACCGCTGCGAACATCGTCTCCAGGCAGGCCGAGCGTGGTGGTGAGGCTGTAACAGTGGCATTCCAGTCTGTTGGCGATATCAGCGAGCGCGTGATCTTTCCTGTTACCGAGGCCCAATCCAATGGCATTGAGGATGCGCGCTTTGTGTATCTGGAGGATGGTCCGAACTCGAAGTATTGCGCCACCTATACCGCGTTCAACGGTCGATCGATCCGTTCAGAGATGATCGAGACCACCGATTTCGTATCGTTTCGGTTGCGGCCATTAACCGGGGATGCGGCGGAAAACAAAGGCATGGCGCTGTTTCCGCGCAAGTTTGATGGGCGCTATGCGATGGTGGCGCGCCAGGACAACGAAAACCTGCATGTTCTGTACTCGCATGATCTTTACCACTGGGAGGGGGCGAACGTGATATTGCAGCCGGCCTTTCCTTGGGAGTTTGTGCAGCTTGGCACGTGCGGTGCGCCGATTGAATTGGATGAGGGGTGGCTGCTGTTCACACACGGAGTTGGGGCGGTGCGGCGGTACACGATTGGGGCTGCGCTGTTAGACAAGCACGATCCGTCGCGGGTCATTGCGCGTCTGCGCGAGCCTCTGGTGCGGCCGGCCCCTTCGGAGCGGGAGGGGTACGTGCCGAACGTGGTTTATTCGTGTGGCGGGCTGCGTCACGGTGACGGTATTGTTTTGCCTTATGCACTTTCGGATTCGTACTGCTGTATCGCGACGATGGAGACGGCCCGACTATTGGCGGCGATGGAAGCCGTCTGAAGCCCTCGCACATGCATACGATTTCCGCTCTTCCTCATTTGAAGGACAGGGCGGTCAACGGAATGCCCACCTCAAACCGGGTTGGATCAGACCAAAACCTGCGGGCGAACTTCCGGCTATCGACCGCATAAGGACGATCCCATTGGAATTTCATCTCCGCTATCTCCCGCAGGAACGGGACAAAGGCACCCATAGGCCGCAGCGACCACAGAGGTAAAGCCGAAATCCGCGGCTTTACCTGCAGGATTTTTGCGCCAAGCTCCAGAAGAGCGCGTGGGGTTTGGATCGGCGCGCATGGTACGTGCCAGGATTGTCCGAATGCGTCGTCTGGCGCGTCGAACAGAGTGAGTGCTGCGCGGGCAATATCGGGCACGTAAGCGAAGTCGTGGGGCGTATCTAGGGGCGCGAGCAGGGTTGCAGCCTTACCCTTTGCCAAAGCTCCAAAGGCGATCTCGCCCAAATGGGAAAGGCCAACGCCGGGCCCATAAAAGTCTGGAGCCCGCAGGGCTGCAAACTTTACGCGGCCCGCTTCTGCAGCTGCCTGCCAAAGGCGGGTTGCGACCGCGCGCGCCGCTGGCTTTGCACCATAGGTGGTGAGCGGCATGTCTTCGCGCAGCGCTTCGCGTTGTGGGCCGTACATGTAGAGATTATCGATGAAGACCGTGCGCGCGCCGGTGGCTTCTGCAGCGGCCAGGAGGTTGCGCATCGCCTGCGGCCAGGCTCTTGCCCAGGTTTTTCCCACGTAGGGAAAACCAACCGCGAAGAGAATTTCATCTGCCCCGCTGGCTGCTGCTATAACTGCGTCGGCATCGAGCACATCGCAGGCCTGAAAGGATGCGCCTGCGGGCAGTTCTGTGGGGCGCGTGCGTTGAGCGACCCGCACGTTGCGCCCGGCCTGCAGCAACTGCACAACGCTTGCGCGTCCAACGGCCCCATAGCCAAACACCACAACCAATTTGCTCATGATGGATCTCCTTTTGGAGATCGCACTCTAGCCAGAATTTGACTATGCGAAAAATGCATAGTTATGATCATCGATATGCGCGAAGTGAATTTGAATGGTATCGATCTCAATCTTCTTCCGGCTTTGGAGGCGTTGCTGCGGCGGCGCAGCGTCACCAAGGCGGCCGGCGATGTGGGCCTCAGCCAACCCGCGATGAGCCGGGCGCTGGCCCGGCTTCGGGATCTGCTGGGGGACCCGCTGCTTGTGCGCACCGCGCATGGCTTTGTGTTGACGCAGCGGGCACAAAGCCTTGTGCCACGCCTGCACGGCGCGCTGGAGCAGGTTCGCGGCGTTTTGCAGGAGCGTGCCTTCGACCCTCTGAAAGCCGAACGGATCGTGCGGATTGCAGCCACGGATACCCAGACCATTCTGATCGCGCCGGCGCTGATGGCGCGTCTGGCGGTGGATGCCCCTGGGATTTCGCTGCGCTTGGAGCCTTATGGTGCGGACTTGATCGGGCGGATGGAAAATGGGTCGCTGGATTTGGTCTTCGCGATCAGCACAACGCCTTTGCCTGCGGGCGCGTTGAGTGAACCAATTGCGCGCGATGAGCTCGCACTTGTGATGCGTAAAGCCCATCCAGCCGCGGCCAAAACCTGGACACTTCAAGACTATGGGCTCTGGGACCACGTAGGCATCGCGATCCTGGGGGATGGCCAATCGGACCTTGATACCATTCTTGCGGCGGCGGGGGTTCGGCGTCGGATTGCGCTTGTGACGCCGCATTTTGCGGCGGCGCTGGCGGCTGTATCTTCCAGCGATCTGGTCACAACGGTTTCGCGCACGTTTGCTAAGCGATTTGCCGCAACGTTCGATCTGTGTCTTCGCAAGCCGCCATTTGAAGACATCAGCCTCGATATGACGTTGGTCTGGTCTGGCGTGCGGGGATCTGATCCCGTTTTGGCGTGGGTGCGCGGCCTTATCCGCGAGGTCGCAGGCGGCGTGTTTGACGTTTGAGGGCTTGATTGGTTGTGGCGTTCAGCGCGCGGTTGCTGGCAATGCGTATTTCGGACAGTCGCTGCGGCACACGCCGTCGTGCGAGCGGTCTTGAGGGGCGATAGAGTCAAGGCCGGGGTCAGGCGTATTTGCCTGCAGACCGGGCCAGCGAAGCGCTGCTAAAACTTCGTAACGATGCCAAGGCGCGCTTGGGAGCTTTCCACATCTGCGAATTCGCCCTGGTAGTTAAAGGACGCATACACCCCGTTCTTGATCGTCCAGGCCAAATCACTCGTGATATGCCCGCGCGTGAGGGCGCTGGTGTCGCCATGCAGCTGGGCGCTGGCATTGCTGTCGATGAAGCGCACCTGAATTTGGCGATCGTCCAAGGCATCTTGATGTGACGCGCCAATACCAAAGCGCACGAGCAGCGCATTGTTTCGATCCGAGATGTCGAAGGTGCGTTCGAGGGTGAACCCGGCGGAGATTTCTCCGGTGTCGAGGGTGAGGTCTTCCACCGCGAGGCGCAATGGGTTGGACCCGCGCTCGCTAAAGCCATCCTGCATTTGGCGCATGACGGCAAGATCTACGTGGCCGTCGAGGTGCCAGTCCTTGAACTCCGCCAAAAACTGGGTTGCGGAGACGAACGCGCCGGCCAACAGCGATGTGGTCTCGCTTTCGATGGCACTGGTTGCGGTGTTGAACGTCACAGTGCGGTGCATCGTTTGATCAGCATGGCCCAGTTTGATGCCACCGCCTAGGGTGCTTGCGCCCTTGGACCAGTTCACAAAGAGCGCGGCCAGGAGCACGTCCTGGTCGCCTTCGCCTTCGCCTGCGCCTGCGCCGGCGTCCAGCGACAAATCCGTGTGCGCCCAGCCCAAGGCGAGGCCGACCCGCCAATTGGGCTCGCTGGTTTGCCTTATCAAGCCCATCGTCGCGCCTTGGCTTTGATGCTCGTAGCCCAAGGATTGGCCATCGCCGTCGCGTGCGCTTTGCGCCCCAAACACGTCGCCCCACCAGCCTTCGCCTTCGCGCAGCGAGGGGCGATCCAAGGCCATGGATTGCAGGAAGGCGAAGCCTGCTTGGCTTGCGGCCAGCGCTTGGCTGTTGATCGTCGAGGGGGGCGCGATAAGCGCGGTTTGGCTGACAGTTGGCAATAGCGGTGACACCGGCGGCTGCGGCTGCTGCGGCGGCGGGGTTGGTGGGGCTGGGGGAGGATCTGCTGGGAGCGTTTCAGGCGGCGGTCCCGGCGGCGGGGCTGGCGGCGATGTTGTGGGAGGTGGTGTGACGGGCAGCGGCCCGGGTGGCGCGTTGGCAATCGGGGGCGTCAGCAGCACGTCTGGCGCAGATCCTGGAGGCGACGGCGGCGACAGCTGGATGCTGGCTGCTGCGGATGGCACCACGAACGTGCCGGGCAGTCTGCCGCGCAACATAGCGACCGGAGCGAGTTGCTGGGTGTTGTTGCCTGCCATTGCGCTGCCGATGGGGCTGGGCGGTGTGGTGCCGATGTCGCCGTCCGCGCCGCTGCTCGAATCGCTTTGTTGGACGGCGATTCCCGCGCTGCTGGCTTCGGCATACACTTGACCCGGAACGAATGCTGCCAAGCACATACCGAGCTTTACGACGAGCGAGGCGGGCTTGATCCGCCCAGGTGAGGGGCGATGGATGAGGTCAGCTTTCGGTGTGGCGTTAGAGTTCGCGGTCTCGGTTTTCACGATTGTTCCTCGGCATTCTGCCGGGAATTCGACCTTGATTTGCCTTAACGACCCCTAAAGTGAACTTATGGCGGTCCGGATTCACGCTGCTGGTTGTTTGTGTGGGGGCGACGGCTATCATAACGCGTGGCGTGCCACCATCTTGGCGTGGTAATCCCAACACGATAGCCATGCCGCACAGTGCGATCGCAGACAGTGCCGTTGGCAGGGTCATCCCAATGTGTCGTGCCGGCGTATAACGCGTATGATCACGATCCTAAAATTGGCCGGTGGTATCGCCGGCGTCACGGGTGCGGCGCTTTATGCGGACCCGCGGCAAAAAGAGGCGATGGTGGCATGAGTGGAGCAACGCTATGCGTGGTTCTGGGCGATCAGTTGACGCCCGGCTTGTCTGCCCTTCGCGGCGCGGACAAATCCCGCGACGTTGTGCTGATGATGGAGGTCACGGCGGAGACAACCTATGTGCGTCATCACAAAAAGAAGATCGCCTTCATCTTGGCGGCGATGCGCGCGTTTGCGCAGGAACTGCGCGCGAACGGCTGGCGCGTTGATTATGTGAAGCTTGATGATCCAGCAAACAGCGGCTCGTTCGCCGGCGAATTGGCGCGGGCGTTTCACCGGCATAGCCCCGCGCGCATTGCGACCACCGAAGCCAGCGAACATCGGGTGCTGGCGATGCAGACGGAGTGGTCTGAGGCGTTCAAGATTCCGGTCGATCTGTTTTCGGACGATCGATTTATATGTACGAAGGAGGACTTCGCCACTTGGGCTTCTGGCCGCAAAAGTCTGCGTATGGAGTTTTTCTATCGCGACATGCGCCGGCGCACCAGATTGCTGATGGAGGGCGATCAGCCTGCCGGCGGGCATTGGAATCTCGATGCGGAAAATCGCAAGCCCGCCAAGCGCGATCTGTTCATGCCGCAGCCGTTGCGCTTTGCGCCGGACTTCGAAACACGCGCGGTGCTGCATCTGGTCCAAGCGCGTTTCGCCGATCACTTTGGTGACCTGGAGCCGTTCTGGTTTGCCGTCACCCGAAGCGATGCGGAAGCTGCCGCGGCTTATTTCATGCGGGAGGCGTTGCCGCATTTTGGGGATTATCAGGATGCGATGCTGAGCGGGGAGAAGTTCTTGTTCCACAGCGTGCTGTCGCCGATGATCAACGTTGGGCTGTTGGACCCACGCACGCTTTGTCAGCAGGCGGAGGAGGAGTTTCGCGCCGGGCGTGCGCCACTCAATGCCGTCGAAGGCTTCATTCGCCAAATCCTTGGGTGGCGTGAATTTGTGCGCGGCATCTATTGGCGGAAGGGGCCGGACTATCTGACTTCGAACCGGTTGGAGGCCAAGCGTGGCTTGCCTTGGCTGTATTGGAGCGGTGAAACCGACATGGCCTGCATGGCGGCTGCGATTGCTCAGACCAAGGAAGAAGCTTACGCGCACCATATCCAGCGCCTCATGGTGACGGGCAATTTCGCGTTGCTCGCGGGCATTGATCCGTATGCGGTGCATGAATGGTATCTGGCTGTGTACGCGGATGCCTATGAGTGGGTGGAGGCCCCGAACACGATCGGGATGAGCCAGTGCGCCGATGGTGGCATTTTGGGGTCGAAGCCCTATGCCGCGAGTGGCGCCTATATCAACCGGATGAGCGATTATTGCGCCGGTTGCCGTTATGACGTGAAGCAAAAGACCGGGCCAGACGCTTGCCCGTTTAACGCGCTTTACTGGGATTTTCTTGCGCGCCACCGCGAACGGTTTGCGGCCAATCCCCGGATGGCGCAGATGTATCGCACCTACGACAAGCTCGCGCCCGATCATCGCGCGGCGCTGCACGCCCAAGCGCAGGCCTTTCTTGATCATCTCGATACGCACGGCACCGATCGATGATGGGCTACGCTTGTCTTGCGGGCTCGGTGTGCGTGCGCTGATCTAGCCTTTGGTGCCTGCGGTGCGGCACTTGTCTGAGCAGAACTTCACGTGATCCCAGTCGCGCGCCCATTTCTTGCGCCAGGTAAATAGGCGCGCGCAGGCCGCGCAGGTCTTTTGCGGCAGGTTGGATTTGGTGGGTTTGATCCCGTTGGCGTTCTTGCGGGCCATCCGAAATTCATCTCCGCTTGATTGGCTTTATCACACCGGCACTTAGCTGGTCGAGGGCATCCCAGCGCTTCACTTTAAGCGCGGTTGCAACCCTTGGGTCGCTGCCAAAATGTCTCGCCACCAGTTTCGCTCCGGTTCTGGCGTTTTTGCAGGGGCGATGGGTTCGTCGGGCTTCACATCCATTGCTAGCCTCCTGTCTTTAGCCCTCATTTCCCAAGTGCTTCAATCACCAGCGCAGCCGCCGCAGCGTCGGAATACTGCTGCTGGGCGGTGATCAGATTACCATCGCGCACGGCGAAGGCCTTGAACCGGCTGTCGACGACGAAATGAGTGTCGGGCAGTTTGCGCGCTTCGTCTTCGATCCAGAATGGTTGGATCTTTTTGCCGACGAAACTGTCGGCGAAGGCTTCTTCGGAATTGGCAAAGCCCGTTGTCATGGCGCCGGCGGGGGAGTTGAGCGGCGTGGTCGATCAGGCCCTGGCGCAAAAGGGGCTGACGCGCACCGTGATCGCCGCGGCACCGCTGTTTTTTCCCGCGCTTGCCATTGCCAGCCAAGCCGGTGCCTTGATCACCGCGCCCAAACGCTTGCTGGAGGCCCATGCGCGTCGCTTCGGACTGATCACAGCTGACCCGCCTGTTGCTATTCGCCCCTTTCACGTCAGCGCGCTGCGCCATCGCCGCGACGAAAAGGATCAGATGCGCGATTGGATCGTGCAGCGCCTGCGCGACTGACCGGACGTGTGTTTTTGTAGGCGCAAGAGGCGCTTCCAACATTGTGCGGTTGGGTGACTTCCGGTTCGCCAATGGCTTTTTGGTCCTGACCTGCCCCCGGAATTTCGGACCAAAACTTGCTTGAAAGTCGGCCTTCTGGA